>JAFIEK010000004.1 GCA_020832545.1 Pararhodobacter sp.
CAGAATGGCCGGATCAAGTCAGAAATGGCAGGAGGGGATCGGCGTCGCGCTTACGATCCAACTATTCCGCCACTGGCCCATTGAGTTTGCGACTAGCACTGCTCGCATCGCGATCAGAAGGCTGGTGGCAGATCAACGCTTCAAAATCTTGCAGGACGTCGGTAATAATCTCAGCCCGCTGTTGGCGCCATTCGTATTGGTTCCGCTTCGACTGGCCGGACAACCGGTTAATCTGAAAAAACTGGCGCAAGGACTTAGGTTGCTTTCTCGGAGGTATCCTATTTCTGCTAAGACTCTAGATGATCTTGGCAACGGTGGCTTCCTAAAAAGAGCCGTTTCAGAGGTCCTGCTTGACGGCGCTGAGATACTCGCGGCTCACAACACCGCCATCGATCTAGTTAAGGCAATCATAATGCCTTTGTCGACTGCATCGGCCAGACGAGTTGACAAGCTATATGACCATCAACCAAGGTTAATCGACGGCATACTACGATCGTATTGCCTTCAAGAACTATTGGGCTCAGGCAGTATCGAGCAAAGAAACATTCTAGTTGAGCCGCCCGAAGTCTCAACAGATCAAGGTGCTAAAACTAAGCGAACCGAAACCGATAGCGAAAGACGCATTAAAAGCGTTGTCGAGCACGTAGCACCCTTCTACTCAAGAAGATCTGAATATCTAATTCACCGGACGAGCGAGATTTCATCGGAAAAGTGCTTGGCCGAGCTGTTGAAATCGTTTTCGCGGGAAACTTGGAGGTTTGATCAAAACTATAGGACGTTGAAACTAAGGGCGGTGATGGCGGAAGGCCTTGTTGTTCTGGTCGCGGCGAATATCCCGGTCAAATCCCTTTCCAAGTTTTGCTTCGAAACACTAAAAGGTTTTTGGCCGCAAGGCGAAACCAGCGTCAGGAATTTGTTTTCCTCTTTGACAGCCTTTGGTTCACTGCACGGCGAACTACTTAGTCGCACTACAGATGCTGTTAACAGCCTTGCAAAGCAACGAATGGCTGCAAGGGAAAAATCAGAATCGCTCGCCAGCTTCGCCGAGTTGATTGCTCCGATAAGCTCTGACGATGCCAATGTCGTATTTCAAAAGGCTATTGCTGTCGCACACGAGTTGGACTCCGAGGCGATAGACCAGATTAGGTTCCTCCATACTCTTATCCTCAACCAAGACAACTACCCTTCATTTGATAAAAAATACTACGCTTCGGTGGCTGCAGAGTTTTTCGTTGATGCGGGAATCCGGCTAGAAAACGTTGAACACTTTCCATGGAATGAGGCTATGGATGGCATTGCGGCACTGCACTTTCCTACCGCCCTGGCATGTTCAGCAAGATGGGACGACTGCGGTTATGTGAGTTCATACGAAACACTCGATCCGGTCTTGCATTTCGGATTAGATCGCGACGACTTGGATCCCGTTCAAGCTGCTGCACTGTTGAAGCTGGTCGGGCGTCCTAATGCACGTACAATCTCAGCGATTCTCATCAAAGCAAATAGTCTAAAAGCTTCCACTAGACGAAAGCTTGTCGAGGAGTTTGCGTGTGACTTAGTCACTGGAGCGATAGACGAGTCCAGTGAAACTGAGCTTCTGCTCCTGTCTCAAGAGGGAAGTGTTTGGCTTGAGCGCCTACGACGCATAAACCTCGTCAAAAACAGCCTTGAGCACCCACCGGAAGAAGTAGGCGTGAAGCGCCGAAAACAATCACGACCAGAATCTGTGCTAGCGAAGAAGAGGTGGGACCAAGAAACACTATCCCAAGCCAAGGTTCTGTACCCCGTCGCAGAGGAGTTGTTAAAAGAAGCTCGGGCCAATGAAGAGTACATATCTTTGTCGGGAGTGCTGCATCATGCGTCACTGCAGGTTCAAGTTGGGAATCGCACAAGATTCTTGAGTGCTTTGGTAGAGATTATCGTGGAGTATGATGAACAGCAGCTCGTCGACACTCTGTTTGGTTCCATCAAGGCTTGGCACTCGCAACTCTCAGTTAAGACATGGTGCGAAAACAGCTTACCGCAGTTCATCGGGGATGCGTTTCCCTATCTGGTGAGCCGCTATGCAGGCGATGCTGGAAGACTCGAAGAAGTATTAGTAATTGCCAAACTAAAGGGAAAGGCAGCCGAGGAAATCATCCTACGAGGGCTTGAAAGAAACGGTCTTTGGTTGAATTCTCATCAGATATTCGGGCTGGTGCAACGGTTGGCCAAATTCCTTGACGACCGTGAAAGCTCGTCCCTCCTCTCATGGTACTTAGATCGTTTGGTTGATCGAATTGACCCTGAAGACAAAGAGAATATCGATCTACGCGGAGTTCCCGACACCCCAACTCATGCGGTCGCACACTTCGTCGTTGCTTACTTAAGTGACGTCGACCTTCGCCTCAGATGGAAAGCTGCCCACGCAGGGCGTCGCCTCGCCCGACTTGGACACGATGAAGAATTCAAGACAATTTTGGAACTGTACGAAAGAACGGCAGACAACGTATTTCGGGCACCCGAGAAGCCATACTATTGGCTGGCCGCTCGTTTATGGATGATGATTATGTTTGATCGCATATGTCTGGAGACACCTTCAACCATGGAGCATGCTGGCGAAGGTCTCTATCATATTGCCTTGGATTCATCGTTTCCCCACATCCTTATAAGAGATTTTGCGGCGGATGCGTGTCGCAAGCTGCATGAAGCCGACGTGCTCCATTTAGACGATGGTCAACTGGCAGATTTGGTATCTGTCAATTCCGGTATTGCAACGACCGGCGCAGATGCCGTGCCAACGGGTTCGTACGATTTCTTCATGGTAGACCGAGACAACGAGAGGTTTCATTTCGATGCAATGGACACTCTTCGGTACTGGTACGCTCCTTGGCTAAGAGTATTCGAGGGAGCAACTACGGATAACTTCCTGAGCTCAGCTGAAAAATGGATCGTAGACGAATGGGGCGTGATTGATGAAAAACCCTACGGTTTCCGAGAGCCCCGCGAAAAAAAGTTCAGTGAGCGAGACTATCATCTTAGCAGCACAAGCCATGGTTCTCTTCCTATACTAGAGCGATATCGATCCCATCTTGAGTGGAATGCAAAGTGGTGTGCGGCGGGCGAATTTCTTGCCCAGCGCCCTTTAAAGAAGTCTGAGTACAGCGACGCGGATGAATTCAGTGAGTTGCGCTATCAAATATCGCACGGCAAACTCACCAAACCCCCGTTTTGGTTGGCGGATTTCGTGACGAACCGTCCGCTGGAAATCCACCATTGGTCCAAAATCTTCGCTGATGCCGCCGAATGGGTTGAAGAAATCGATGAAGCTGAGTTTCTTCGCGAGTTGTTCCCAGAGTCAGAACAGGGTTGGATTGTCGTTGATCAATACACTGACACTCGATCAGAGCGCTGGGAACTGAATGCAAAAGTCAGTACTGGACTAGTCTCACCAGGCACCGCGATATCACTGGTGCGAGCACTGCAAACCTGCCCAAATGACTTCGACTTCTATATTTGCCCTGAAGGCCATGATCTCGAAATTAACGACAAAAACTTCAAACTTGAAGGATGGATTCGTCTAAATGACGGTGATCGCAGGTTTGATGATAAGGACCCCCTGCATCTTGGAGCTGGGCAACCCAGCCACCTACCCGGCTCGAGCGCAGTAGAATATTTTGGTCTTCAAGAGGTTCTTGAAGATGGCCTCAAATGGATTGATCCATCTTCCGGTGATGCAATTTTTCGGTTGGAAATGTGGGGCGACAAAGGTGCTGATGAACGAAATCGCTACCTGGGAGACAGTGTCGTAAGCTCCGGTCATCGGCTACTCATGTCGAAGAGCGCTTTGGAGAAATTCTTAGACGATCAAGGGTCTGAACTCATTGCAGATATAGGATTAACAAAACGTGACAAAAGCCAAGGGAAACAGATCGATTTTGAAGAAAAAAAGGGGTCGGCAACCTACAACAGATTACTTCTCCTCGAGCGATCCGGGCAACTTAAGGGAGCCGAACAAAGTTTTGGCTCTTGGCGAGAAGATTGTAAGGGAGCTGGAACTGACTGATGGGGTCGATACCCTAGGGAAATGGATGGCACATCATCTTGCGTCTCTCATCGAAGACGCCGAAGGCTCGGATGGCGCGCAAACCGCAGCCAGACAAGAAGCAGTTGATTTGATATTCAGGCTCTGGGAGCACCGAGCTTCGATGCCGGGTACGGCCGACCCAATGTCAGCTTTGAACGGAGCGATTGGCGTTCTTGACCGCATCGGCCCTAGCTCCTCCCCATTCTATCGGCACAGTCAAGATATGCTTGAACGCGACCTAGCCTCGTTGTTCGACAGTTTACGCAAGTTAGTGGCTCATGGGGTGATACTGGTTGCTGGTCAAAAAGAGATTCCTGAATATACAGCTGACACCTTCGAACATCTCGCTGAAGAGGAACAACAATTCATAATAGCGTTGGATGGTTGGCTGAGTTTTCTGGAACAGCAAAAACCAACGACTCCCGTCATCAATATTGTCTTTAATGACGACGAGCAGGAAAAGAAGAAAGCTGAAGAAGAAGCGAAACTGGAAGGCTTAGAGCCTGAAGAGCGCTCCCGTGTTTTACTATCTAAATCTATCGACGATCTCGTCGAAAACCTGCAAGCGTTTAAGGAGAAGCTGCTTGTTCAAGCCAATCCCGGCGGCTGATCTAAATATTTCAAGGCAAGGCTTAGACAATGGGTTGCGACCCAACGTTCTCCTGCGCAGCTAAGTTCCGATTGCCGCCTTTTCATGTATTATCAGTCTCTTGTGAGAACCTCGCGAAATTCCTGGTAGATCGCGAGGCTTTCTAAGATGGCATTTATACGCCCATATCTTGGTCTGCTTCGCCACGGATCGGAAGTGCTTTCTGCCTGAGTGATAGGCCTTGACCTATAGACGGGCGCATTAGTCCATGGGCTATATTGACAGTGTATCGCCTATAGACTATCAGAGCGTTATGATGAACGCCCTCGCACACCCCATCCGAAGCCTGCGCCAAGCTGGGGCCGTTTTGCGCGCCCGCCGGTCTGAGCGCCAGATCAGCCAGAAGCAACTGGGCGAGATGACCGGCACGGCGCAATCCACCATATCGGACATCGAGAACGGCGTCGTATCCGTCAGCCTCGATGTCTATCTGCGCCTCCTCGAAGCCCTTGGCGCAGAGCTGTCCGTGACAGACCGTTTGGTCGACCGGGAACCTACATAGTATGGTGCGCATCGCCCGTGCTGGTCGCCGTACACGCCAAAACAAGACTGCCGTATGGTACGAACGGTCGAGGGTCGGCACCCTGACGCGGGCGACCGATGGTGCCATCGGCTTCACTTATGACACCGGGTGGCTCGCGTCCGATATCGCCTTTCCCGTGTCCAGCGCCTTGCCGCTATCAAAGGCCAAATGGCAGGGCGATCCGGTCGCTGCGGCCTTCGACAACCTGCTACCTGATGCGGAGGGCGAACTGCGAGAGAAGATCGCCGCGCGAGTCGGGGCGCAGGGCAAGGATGTGTTCTCGCTGCTTTCGGTGTTGGGGCGCGATTGCGTCGGCGCGCTGCAATTTCTGCCGGTGGATGAAGCCCCCGCAGAGCAGGACATGCAGTACCGCATCATCTCAGAAGAGGAGCTGGTCGCCGATCTGAAGAACCTCGCCGCGGCTCCTCTTGCACAAGGCGACGATGAGGATTTCAGGATTTCCATTGCAGGTGCGCAGGAGAAAACGGCCTATCTGCGCGTGGAAGGCGAATGGGCTAAGCCGCGCGGCATCACCCCGACCAGCCATATCTTCAAGACACCTATGGGCATCCTGCCCGGCCCAGACCAGATCGACCTGAGCGACAGCGTCGAGAATGAATTGTTCTGCATGACATTGGCCCGCGAAATCGGGATGCCAGCCGCGCATGTCGAGAAAATCACTCTGCTGGGGCAGGTCGTGCTGTCGGTCGAACGGTTTGACCGGGTCTGGCAGGGCGAGACGCTGAAGCGCCTGCCGCAGGAAGACATCTGCCAGTCGCTGGGCTACCCCTCCGCGATGAAGTACCAGAAGCTCGGCGGTCCCGGCATCGCGCAGATCATGGAACTTTTGCGGGAATCCGACACACCCATCGAGGATCGGGAGACCTTCTTTCGGGCGCAGATCTTTTTCTTCCTGATCGGCGCGTCAGACGGGCATGCCAAGAACTTCAGCCTGCGTCTCGGGCGTCGGGGACGGTTCAGGCTTGCGCCCCTCTATGACATCCTGAGCATCGCGCCTGTTGTGCGTGCCGGTCGATTGCAACGGAAACGCTATCGTCTCGCCATGTCGGTCGATGGCCATTACGGCATCGACGAGATCGTGCCCCGCCATTTTGAGGCCGAGGGCCGCGCTGCAGGTCTGCCCAAGGGACGCGCATTGGAGCTCTTGCAGGACATGTCGGATCGGCTGGGTGCCGCGCTGGATCGCGCGCTGCTGGCGGTCGGCGATCAAGTGCCGGAGGCGGTCAGCGGACCGATAGCTACCGATGCTATGCAGCGGGCGGCTCAGATGAAAGAACTGCTTTAGGCAACCGGCCCCACTGTTGCCAATCCTGCTAGCGCCTTGTCGACCTCTCGCGTCATTGCAGACTGCTTCGCTTCCCAGAGGATGCGGAAGTCTTCGGCGAAATCGACAAAGTACGCCGCGAAGGTGCGGATCGTCGCCATGTCCTCAGCGGTGAAAGGGATCGGGCTGCCGCGCAGTTTGGCCTCGTTCAGTTTGCGGGCGATCTGGTTGATGGCGGCTCCGTGGGTCGCAATGTCGGCGCCCCACGCCTGCATCTGGTCGATCACGCTCTGATCGGCTGGGCGCAGCAGCACGTCCGCAGCCCCCATCAGGCGGCGCAGCGCAGCGGGGTTGTCGGTGATGCCGCGTTTGGCCAGCCCGTCTCTGAAGCCCGCCAATTCGCGCGCGCTGACGCGTGTGCTGATCGTTCGGGTGCGGGCCGGGCGCGCACCTTTGGCCTTTTCCAGCGTGTTGTAGATCGTCCGGCGCGAGACGCCGAAGCGGTAGGCAAGCGTCGTGGCCGAGGTGCCTAGGGCGCGGCCTGCGATGATCTGGCGGCGTTCGTCGTCGGTCAGTTTGCGATGGTGGCGCATGTGAAGTTTACGTTCCTATTTCTTGCCAACTTCCTCCATGCCCGCCGCCTCCCAGCTTCAGCGGAGGCGGATCAGGGGCTTGGTGTCATTTCAGGACGGCAGAGCGGTTGCCAATGAGCAGGTCGCCGCCTGTTGGGGATGACCGAAGCAGACTCCAATCGACGCGATGCAGAAGTCGCGATGCGCGATGCGGGGTGCGTTTGACGCGATGCAAGGGACGCGAGGCGGGGCGCATTGGGCGCGATGCAATCGCCGGGATGCGTGGTGCGGAAGACGCGATGCACGGGACGCGATGCGCGATGCACTTCGCATTGCGCAGACGACATCCTACGGAAAACGCGATTAATCTGCGCACTCATGCGGCCAAACCCGCCGCATGTAGCTGCACCTTGGTCACCAGATTGGCCGCGACGAGTGCCGTCACTTGATGGGGCGTGATGTGTTTGCACATGGGGCTGCGGTCGCGAATCCAGCCGACCAGCCGGGCGTGGTGATCCGCTTGCACGGCCTCCGCCGTTTCGCGCTCTGCCTCGAACTTTTCGAGGAAGGGCTGCCAGCGTCGCGACTGGAACCAGTTGTCCGCGAAGCAGACCTTGGACCTTGTGAAGCCCTCGCTCTCGGTGGCGTATGCCTGCACGGCGCGCAGCAGGTCGTCGGGGTCAACGCCCTCCTTCACGGCCTCCGCGATCAGGGCAAGGCACGCTGTCTTCCCGCGCTGCCGGTCCTTCGGATAGGCCGCCCAGATCTTCTCAAATCTTTCATCCTCCACCTCCGCCGCCTTCGCGCGCTTGCGCGTAGGTGGTTTATGGATGGTTTTAGGGTGGTTTGGGGTCCACCGTGGACCCCGTACCCCGTCCACGGTGGACCCCGTACCGGGTTCAGGCTGGACGGGGTCCACTGTGGACCCCGTCCCGTCATCGGGTTCGGCCATCGATTCCAGCGCCATCACGCGGGCCAGAACGATCCGGTAGATCACGGTAAAGCCGTTCTTGCAGGGGCGGCGTCCGGTCTCGATCAGGATGCCCTCCCGCAGGAAATCGCTGATCGTCCGCTTCACGGTGCTTTCGCCCAGCTCGGTGTGGCGCTGAATCGTGCCCTTGGAGCACCAGATGCCCGAGCCGTCGTCGCTCGCCTTATCAGCCAGGAACATGATGATCTGCTTGCGGGCGGCACTGCCGAAGCGGCGGTCGGCACATTCGTTCGCGACGCGCCAGCTCATGGGCGGGCCTCAGCGAGGCTGAATCGGCGCCCAACTTGTACAGGTTTTGTACAGAAATCCCGATTTCGGCGCCCGATTTCCCGGGAAATCAAACGGGCGTTTCTGCAGCCGCTTTCGCAAGCCCCTGACAAAACGCCATATTTTATTGGGTTTTTTGGTGACCCCGACAGGATTCGAACCTGTAACCTGCCCCTTAGGAGGGGGCTGCTCTATCCAGTTGAGCCACGGGGCCAGCCGTCCCCTGTATTTGCCACAAACCGCAGGCATGCAAGATACGTTTCGCCATTTGATAGAACTCACCATGTCCGTTGCGATACAATAACAGCCCCTTTGACACGGCGCAGATTGGCGATACAAATGGCACCAAAGCCTTTTTTCCTATCCCGCGCCCTGTGGTCGGCCACCGCCACGCATTCAAGACTCTGCCGGGCAGGCACCTGCATCGACCTCAAGGAAGCGACCCAACTGCCATGACGCACTCCCGCTCCTCCGATCCGCGACGCTCGTTGACGCTGCGCGATGTTTCTGAAGCCTGCGGCGTCAGCGAGATGACCGTCAGTCGCGTGCTGCGCAACCGCGAAGATGTCTCGCCTGCCACACGCGAAAAGGTGCTCACCGCCGCGCGCGATCTGGGTTATGTGCCCAACAAGATCGCCGGTGCGCTGGCCTCACAACAGGTCAACTTGGTCGCCGTGATGGTGCCCTCGCTGTCGAACATGGTTTTCCCCGAAGTGCTGGGGGGCATATCCGCAGCGCTTGAGGACACGGGCCTGCAACCGGTGTTCGGTGTCACCAACTACTCGCCTGAGCGCGAGGAGAATGTGCTGTATGAGATGCTGTCATGGCGACCTTCCGGGGTTATCCTTGCTGGTCTGGAACATACCGCAGCCGCACGGGCAATGCTGGAGAACGCGGGCATACCTATCGTTGAGATCATGGATATAGATGGCCCGGCAATCGACTCGGTTGTTGGCATTTCACACCGCGCCGCCGGTCGCCAGATGGCCGATGCCATCGTCGCCGCCGGCTATCGGCGCATCGGTTTTCTGGGCACCAAGATGGGCGGTGACCACCGCGCCCGCAAACGTCTGGAAGGGCTGACCGAACGCCTGGCAGAACACGGGCTGGAGGTGGCCGACACCGAATTCTATTCGGGCGGTTCAGCCTTGAAGAAGGGCCGTGAGATGACCCAGACCATTCTGCACCGAAGCCCGGATCTGGATTTCCTGTATTACTCCAATGACATGATCGGCGCAGGTGGGCTGCTCTACTGCCTGGAGAAGGGTTATGACATTCCGGAACAGCTGGGCCTTGCCGGGTTCAACGGAACCGATTTCCTTGATGGGTTGCCCATGCAACTGGCCACAATAGACGCTTGTCGCCGGGAGATTGGTGAAAAGGCAGCACAGATCATCGCAGGCAAGGGCGTCGATGGCGTGATCGGCGGATTGCGCATCGAACTCACCCCGCGCCTGGACCCCGGTGACACGATCCGCAAACGCTGATCGCATTTTGGAAGCATCCTCAGGGGGGACGGCCGCGCAGCGGCATGGGGGGCAGACAGCCCCCCTTTCTGTTGGATAAAATGCAGTCACCCCGGGCAGAATGCCCGGGGTGACCTTCAGGTCAATGTAAGCCGGTTCAACCGCGGGTGAAGTCCGGATAGGCTTCCATGCCCAGCTCGGTCTTGTCCAACCCGGTCACTTCGGCCTCAGCCTCGACCCGCAGACCCATGATCGCTTTGATCACCAGCCAAGCGATTGCTGAAGCCACCACCACGAAGGCACCGATCACGAGGATACCGTAGATCTGCGTCCCCAGTGAAGCGTCGCTGTTGGTCAGCACCACGGCCAGCGTGCCCCAGATACCGGCGAACAGGTGTACCGGGATCGCGCCCACCACATCATCGATCTTGAACTTGTCCAGAAGCGGCACCGCAAAGACCACGATCACGCCGCCAATCGCGCCGATGAGTGACGCCATGCCCAAACCTGGGGTCAGCGGCTCGGCGGTGATGGCCACCAGACCACCCAGGGCACCGTTCAGCATCAGCGTCAGGTCGGCTTTCTTGAACATCACTTGCGTCAGGATCAGCGCCGCGATAGCACCCGCCGCAGCAGCTGCGTTGGTGTTGGCGAAGATCCGGCTGACATCGGCCACATCACTGATGGTGCCCATCGCCAGTTGCGACGCTCCGTTGAAGCCGAACCAGCCCATCCACAGGATGAACATGCCCAAGGTGGCGAGCGCCAGGTTCGAACCCGGGATCGGGTTGACCTTGCCGTCCTTGGCATATTTGCCAATCCGCGGCCCCAGGATCAGCGCGCCCACCAGCGCGGCCCAGCCACCGACAGAGTGCACAATGGTCGAGCCAGCGAAGTCAAGGAAGCCCGCATCATCAAGGAAGCCTTCGCCCCATGTCCAGCTTGCCTGAACCGGGTAGATCAGCGCTGTCAGTACGACGACGAAGACGAAGAAAGCGTTGAGCTTGATGCGCTCGGCCAACGCGCCCGAGACGATCGAAGCGGTGGTGGCACAGAACATCAGCTGAAAGAAGAAGTCCGAGCCGACCGAGGCATATTCCACGTCGTCAACGGCATCTGCGGTTACGCCCACCGCTTCGAGAACGGTCGGACCAAAGGCACCCAGCCAGCCTTCAACCATCCAGCCATCGCCCGGATACATCAGGTTGAAGCCGATCAGATAGTAAAGGAACGCGGCAATCGCGAACAGGCCCACGTTCTTGGTCAGCTGCATGGTCACGTTCTTTGAACGCACGAAACCAGCTTCCAGCATGGCAAAACCGGCCGCCATCCAGAACACCAGAATACCGCCCAAAAGGAACAGGAGCGAGTTGAAGATGAACACCATCTCGACATTGAGCGCGCCCAGCGCGGTGGCCATATCCACGGCCTCTACCGCTTCGGTCGCCTCCTCAGCGTCCTGGGCATAAGCCAACATGGGCGCAAGGATCGCCACCGATGCCAGCAGAAGGGAGTTTTTCAGTTTCATATCCGTCAACCTTTACTGAGTTGCGATCAGAGCGCGTCTTCGCCGGCTTCGCCCGTGCGCACGCGTAACGCCTGCTCAAGGTCCAGCACGAAGATCTTGCCGTCCCCGATCTTGCCGGTTCTGGCCGCCTTCTGAAGCGCCTCCACAACCTGATCAGCCAGCGCGTCGCTGACAGCGATCTCCAGCTTGACCTTTGGCACGAAGTTCACGGCGTATTCGGCACCACGATAGATCTCGGTATGTCCGGACTGCGCGCCGAACCCCTTGATCTCGGTAACCATCAAACCGCGCACGCCGATGGCAGTGAGCGCTTCGCGCACCTCCTCCAGCTTGAACGGCTTGATTGCAGCGATGATGAATTTCACGTCTGGCCCCCTCTTCGGAAATGTCCCGGTCCGCCCGGCGGGCGTCCTGTGGCCATCAGGGAATGCCGCAGGTGCAAAGAGCAACGATTCCGCGCGCCCCAAAGGGGGGCCAGACGGCGATTAATGCCGATAATTTGCACAATTTGGGGCGATTGATGAAAAATTAATCGGTTCACGAAGGCGAATCGGTGTATCCGGCATCTCCACAAAGCCGGGCCGGGGTAGTATGGTCCCCGAATAATGGCAGAGCAGCGCGGCAAACGGGCATGGCGAATTCAGGCAACCGGCGACCACCTCCAATTGTAGCCGAACGGCGCGGGGGGGCGGGTGAACGCACACGAAAGAACGCAGGCAACGGCAAGGCCGGGGCAAAGCCGCGCGCACCGCGTCGTGGTAATTTCGTGACCCGTTTTTTCGGCGCGATCTTCGGCTTTTTCTGGCGGGTGATCTGGGGTGTGACCTGGCGGATTGTCGCCGTGGTGGCGCTTTTGCTGACAGTATCGACGCTCTATTTCTATTCCACCCTGCCGCAACTCTCTGATCTGCTGGACGGTCGCGCCCGCGGCTCGGTCACCATGCTTGATGCTGACGGTCAGGTCTTTGCCTGGCGCGGCGAGACCTTTGGCGGCCTGATCAACGCCGAAACAGCATCACCCTATTTGCGCAATGCCATCCTCGCCACCGAAGACCGGCGCTTCTTCTGGCATTTCGGTATCAGCCCGCGCGGCATTGCCGGCGCAATCCGAAGCAATGTCGCCGCCGGGCGTTCAGCGTTCAGCGGCGCAGGGGGTTCCACCATCACGCAACAGGTGGCCAAGCTGCTCTGCCTTGGACGCCCATACGACCCGTCCGAATGGGAGACCGAGGCCGAATACGAATCCGACTGCCGCCGCGGCACGCTCTGGCGCAAGATCCAGGAACTGCCCTACGCCTTTGCTCTGGAGCTGCGCTACACCAAGGAAGAGATCCTGACGATCTATATGAACCGCGCCTTCCTCGGGGCCGGGGCACGCGGGTTCGAAGCTGCGGCGCAACGCTATTTCGGTCGCTCCGCCGCCGAGGTCGGCCCCTCGGAATCGGCGATGTTGGCCGGGTTGCTTGTGGCTCCCTCTTTTTACGCGCCAACCCGCAACCTTCGGCGGGCGCAGGAGCGGGCAAATGTGGTGATCGGCCTGATGGCGCGCGAAGGATATCTTACCGAAGTCGAGGTGGCCGAGGCCCGCGCCTATCCGGCAACCCTGTCGCAGGCCGCCGAATCCCGCGCCGGTGGCTTTTTTGCTGATTGGATAATGCAGTCCGGCCCGGCCTATCTGACGCGCGACACCACCGAGGATGTGGTGATCCAGACCACGCTGGACCAACGCATCCAGCGTGCCGCCGAAGAGGCGCTGGCGAGCGTCTATGAAAACCGCGTGCGCGACGATTCGGTGGCCGAGGCCTCGATCGTAGTTATGTCCCCAGATGGCGCAGTGCGCGGCATGGTTGGCGGCCGCAGTTATGTGCCTGGCGGGTTCAACCGCGCGACACAGGCGCAGCGCCAGACCGGATCAGCCTTCAAGCCGTTTGTCTACGCGCTGGCGATGGAAGTCGGCTATGAGCCCTATGACATAGTGGAAGACGCGCCGCTGACGATGAATATCCGAGGTTCGGGAGAATGGTCGCCGCGCAACTATACAAATGATTTTCTGGGCATGATGACCTTGACCGAGGCATTGGCGCGCTCACAAAACATTCCCGCAGTGCGCATCTCCGAGGCCATGGGGCGTGACGAGGTGCGCCGCGCGGCCAATGGCTTTGGCCTGCACTCGGAACTGGCCGAGGGTCCGGCGCTGGCGCTCGGCTCGTCCGAGGCGTCGCTTCTGGAAATGACCGCCGCTTACTCGGGCATCCTCAACGGCGGCAGCGCGGTCCGGCCCTACGGCTTTACCGCGCTGCGGCTAGCCGCGGACAACGAGCCGTTGATGGGCATCGGCGGCGGTATCATCACCCGCGTCATCTCCGAGGAGGCTGCGATGCGGCTGACATGGATGATGAGCCAGGTACTGGAAGCGCCTTACGGGACCGGACGGCGTGCAAGACTGTCCGACGGGCGGCAGGCGGCGGGAAAGACCGGCACCACACAGGCGGCGCGCGATGCCTGGTTTGTCGGCTTCACTGCCGATTATGTTGTGGGTGTCTGGATGGGTAATGACGACAACTCGCCTCTGACCGGGGTCACCGGCGGCGGCTTGCCTGCCGAGATCTGGCGCGAAACGATGGAGCGGATTCACGCGGGCACGCCGCTGCGTCCGCTGCCGATGATCGAGCCCGAGCGCCCGACACTGGAGCCGCCCAGCAGCAGCCAGCCGATGCCCCCCTCGCAACCCGGCACATCACTGGGCGATTCGATCCGCGATATCCTCGGTGGAATCCTTGGGAACTGAGTGATCCCCGGGTGCCTGCCCGTCCATCAATTTTCCTGAAACACGCCTGGCGTGAAACTGGGGTGTGAATCGGCCACAGGCCAAGATGCAGCAACGCTCCCCGCTGCGCGCCGGGTTACACACCGCCGACAGAGCGAATTTGTTAGAGCGAGATGATCGCCCTTAACCCGCGCTCTGCAGGTCCTGAATCAGACGGTCGATACTACCGCCGCGACGTTCCAGCATGGTGCCGATTTCCTGACGCTCGGCTGCCAGAAGGTTCACACCCTCAATGATCAGGTTGAAGAACTGGTGCCGCCCACTGCGGTCGGACACATGCCAGCGGACATCGAACGGGGCCTCGCCGCGCATCGTCATGGTCGACATCACTTCCCAATGGCTCTGCACCTGCCGCGCCCCGGTAACTTCGGCGCGCGCACCAATAAAGCGGCGGAACTGGCGGCCGTATTTGCGCGCCATATAGCCGCGAAACGCCTCGGTAAAGGCGTTCAACTGTGCCGGACTTGCCGATCGGGCAGGGGGGCCAAGGACCGAGCGGGCGATCACCGGAATGTCGCCATACCGCGAAAACAGCACCTCGAAATCGCGCAGCATCTGCGCCTCGGCACGGCCCGAATTGATGATTTCATGAACATCGTTCATGACGCTGCCGATTAACGTCCGGGCCTCGGCCTGAGACATCGCGCTGGCCGGAACCCCGAACAGCGCCAAGGCACCGGCGGCGGCCAGCCCGGACAGGAATGTGCGTCGATCAATCGAGAAAATCGGCATAAGGATCAATGAACTCTTCGTCGGTTTCGTCACCAAGATAATAACGCCGACCTTGCAAAAACAGAAGCCTCCCTTGGGCATAGGGGTCAGCGCTTTGCATCACATTTGCGTCGATCAGATCATCATACTCTGCCCGCTCCGCCGCCCGGGCAGCCAGCCGGGCCGCCACCGTGGCGGCATGTTCGCGCCCCGGCAACAGAAAGCGGAACGGGTCAAGGACAGCGTCCACGACCAGCCCGGCGGCATCGCGCTCGGTTGAGGGGCCATAGAACGGCAGCATCACATATGCGCCCTCGTTCGCGCCCCAGACATAGAGTGTTTCGCCAAAGTCGCTGCGACGCCCATGCAGGCCGATCTGGCCCGCAGGGTCAAACAGGCCGCCTATCCCGATGGTGGAGTTGATTGCAAAGCGCAGGGTATTCTCGATCGCGTGGCCAGGGCGGGCCTGCAGCAAATTGTTAATCACGCTGCTGGGGATCGCCAGATTGTTGCCGAAATTGAGCACAAGCCGCTGCCCGCCCCCCCGCGAGGCCTCGCCCGACTCGCCCAAAACCGCACGGTCCAGCGCCAGATTGGTCTCGAACCAGGCGCGGTTGGTGGCCTCAAAGGGGTCATGAACGTCCACCCCCGGCGGGCGCGGGTTACAGGCGGCGAGTGCGGCCACCAATGCCAGAAGCAGGGCGGCCTGAAACGGGACCCGCAGTTTCGTGTTTGGCACCTTGGCCCTCCTGACACGTTTACCAGTTGCTAGGATCTGGCGCTTACCTTCACTGTATAGGTCGCAGTTGGTGGATGACAACAACCACCGGGCGGGCCGTGGCTGTGCAGGGGCGCCGCAAACGGATGATGACAGCTCTCAAACCCCCGGCAAAACATGGCAATGTCGATGGGCCCGGTGCCGCGCTGTGCCGGGGGAACGGGGCGTTTATCGCCGGGGTCGTAGTGTTTAGCGTGCTGGTCAATCTGCTGATGCTCACCGGGCCGGTCTTCATGCTTCAACTCTATGACCGGGTGCTGGCTTCGCGTTCCGTGGCAACGTTGCTGGCGCTTTTCGCACTTGTCGCCTTTCTCTATGCGATGATGGCGACCCTGGATCACGCGCGGGGGCGAATCACCGCCCGGATCGGCGCGGCCTTTCAGGCCCGGCTGGATCGCCGGGTTTATGAAACGGCGCTGTGCCGACAAGCGCTCCGGCCTGCCGACCCGGCTGCACGAATGGTCCAGCGTGATCTTGAAACTGTGCAGAAACTTCTGGGCGCGCCGGTCTTTCTGGCGCTGTTCGATGCCCCCTGGACCCCGCTGTTCATTGCCCTGATCTTCGCTTTCCATCCGGAACTGGGATGGTTGGCACTGGGTGGGGGGGCAGTTCTGGTGGCGCTGGCTCTGATCAATCAGCGGCTTCTGCGCGCGCCCTTGCTGAAAGCGTCTTTCACCGCCCATGAAGGTGAACGCTTTCGCAACCAGATCGGCGTCGAATCTGAGCTGGTGGGGGCGTTGGGAATGCGCGGTTCGGCCTTCGAGTTCTGGCAGCGCAACCGGCATGCGGCGCTGTGCGCCACCCTTGCTGCCAGCGACCGGGCCGGTTTTTTCACCACCACAACCCGCAGTTTCCGTTTGTTCCTGCAATCCGCAATGCTGGCGCTGGGGGCCTGGCTGGTGCTGCGTGACCAGATCACGCCGGGGCTGATGATCGCCGCGTCCATCATCCTCGGTCGCGCCCTTGCGCCGGTTGAGCAAGTTGTGGGCCAATGGGGCGCGGTGCAGGGCGGCTGGGAAAGCTGGCGACGTCTGTGCGCGGTTCTGGCCGGCACACCGCTGCCATCGCCGCACATGGCTCTTCCGCGTCCGCGCGCGTATCTGACCGTGCGCGGCGTCACCGTCGTCCCGCCGGGTGAGGTCAGAGCAGCGCTGCGGATGATCGATTTCGATCTGGCACCGGGCCGCGCCATGGGGGTGATTGGACCCAGCGGCGCAGGGAAATCCACCCTCGCACGCACGGTGATCGGTGCCTGGCAGCCCGCCGCAGGCAAGGTGCGGCTGGACGGCGTGGCGCTTGATCAGTACGAACCAGACTCTCTGGGCCGCCTGCTGGGGTATCTGCCGCAGCGTGTTGCCCTCTTTGATGGCACCGTGGCCGAAAACATCGCCCGCCTCGACCCCAACGCCGACCCGGCCGAGGTGGTGCGCGCCGCACAACTGGCCGGGGCGCATGCCATGATCGTCTCTCTGCCTGATGGATATGACACACGGATCAGCGAACATGGCGGGCGGCTCTCTGGCGGGCAGATACAGCGGATCGGCCTGGCCCGCGCGCTTTATGGTAACCCCGTGCTTCTGGTGCTGGACGAGCCGAACTCGAACCTCGACTCCGATGGCTCGCACGCCCTCAACATGGCGATCCGCGCCGCCAAGGCGGGCGGTGCCTCGGTGATGATCATGGCGCACCGCCCTGCCGCGATTCAGGAATGCGACGATCTGCTGATGATCGACCACGGCACGCAGACCGCATTTGGTCCGCGCGACGAGGTGTTGCGCAAGGTCGTGCGCAACCACACCGATCTGGTGCGCCCGGCTAGCGAGGAGCCACCAGTCGCGCCCCCCCGGGCCAAGGCGGGCAAATGAGCGGCGCTGCGGGCTGGCAGGCCTGGCGGGCGCTTGTTATCGGGGCTCTGGCCGCTCTGGTGCTGGTCGCGGGGTTTGGCGGCTGGGCCGTGACTGCCACGCTGTCCGGCGCGGTCGTGGTCAGCGGCCAGATCGAGGTTGAGCGCAATCTGCAAGTTGTGCAGCACCCGGATGGCGGCGTGATCGAGGCCGTTCTGGCTGTTGAGGGGCAGCAGGTGGCGGCCGGGCAGGTGCTGCTGCGGCTGGACGGGTCGATGCTGCAATCTGAAATGGCCATCGTCGAAAGCCAGTATTTCGAAGCACTCGCCCGGCAAGCCCGCCTCAACGCTGAGCGCGAAGGTCATGCGCAGTTGTCCTTTGCCGCCCCACTTACGGCAGCTATCACTGACCGGTCCGATGCGCGCGACATCGCCGATGGTCAGCGCCGCCTGTTCGAAGCCCGCCGCCTGACACTGCACCAACAGATCGCGCAGTTGGAACGGCGCCGCGAACAGAACCTTGCGCAGCTTGACGGTCTGTCCGCCCAGCGCCAGGCCACCCGGCGTGAGGCTGAGCTGCTGCATACCGAGCTGGCGGGGCAGGAAAGGCTTCTATCCCAGGGCTTGATACAGGGCACCCGGGTCAGCACCCTGCAACGCGATGCCGCCCGGTTGGAGGGGGCTCTGGGTGCAATCACCGCCGAGATCGCGCAGGTTCATGGCCGCATCACCGAAATTGCGCTGCAGACCGTCACGCTGGAGGCGTCGCGCCGTGAAGAGGCCGAGGGCGCGCTGCGGGAGCTGGGCATCCGCGTGATTGAACTGGCCGAACGGCGACGCACGCTCAGCGACTACATCGCCCGGCTGGAACTGCGGGCACCGGTTTCAGGCCGGGTGCACGGCCTGCAGATCACCACGCCCCGCGCGGTTCTGCGCCCGGCCGAGCCGCTCCTGCAGATCGTTCCTCATGACCGGCCGTTGGTGCTTTCGGTGCGCATCAGGCCAGATGACATCGACCAGGTTTTCGTCGGCCAGGAGGCCTCGGTCCTGTTTCCGGCGTTCAGCCTGCGCAACATGCCTGATCTGCGTGGCACCGTCACGATGGTCTCGGCCGACGCCTTTATGGATGAGCGAATCGGCCTGCGATACTTCCGCGCCGAGATCGTTCTTTCCCCTGAGGCAGAATCCCGTCTGGGCGCGCATGCGCTGATGCCCGGCATGCCGGTCGAGGCCTATATCCGCACCGGCGAGCGCACGCCGCTGGACTACCTGACCCGCCCTCTGACCGAGCATCTGTTCCGCGCCTTCCGCGAAAGCTGATGTGTTGGCCCTTTTCGTTTGCCACGCGCTGTGCTTACTCTCGCCCCCGAACCCTCTGCGAAGGAGCCGCGCCATGCCCCATGCCATCGACCAGCGTCTGACCGATCTCGGCCTGTCCCTGCCCGCCGCCCCGGCCCCCGCCGCCGCCTATGTGCCCTATGTTGTCAGCGGGCGGCTGGTCTATGTCTCGGGCCAGATCAGCCAAGGTCCGAACGGGCTGATCACGGGCAAGCTGGGAGAAGACATGAGCACTGAACAGGGGGCCGATGCCGCGCGGTCCTGCGCCCTGGCTCTGCTGGCCCAGTTGCGCGCCGCATGCGGCGGAGATTTCGGTCGACTGAGCCGGGTGGTAAAGCTGACCGGGTTTGTCAACTGCACCCCCGATTTCGCCGAACAACCGAAGGTGATCAACGGCGCGTCCGAGCTTCTGGTTGAGGTGCTCGGTGAGACCGGTTGGCACGCGCGTTCTGCAGTCGGTGTCGCCGCACTGCCGCTGGGTGTCGCTGTCGAAATCGAAGCCATATTCGAGATTGCCTGATGCCCCCTGATCTTCACCCGGATTTTCTGACCCGTCCACTCGCCCATCGTGCCCTGCATGCCTTGACCGGCGAGCGGCCCGAGAACAGCCTCGCCGCGGTCAAGGCCGCGGTTGACGCTGGATATGGCATTGAGATTGATCTGCAACCCTCAGCCGATGGGGTGGCAATGGTGTTTCATGACGAAACGCTGGACCGCATGACCGCTGAGGCGGGCCCGGTTGCCGCCAGGACCGCTGCGGAACTGGGGCAGATCGCACTCAACCAAGGCGGGGGCGCAGGAATTCCCACCCTGACCGAGGTGCTGCATGCGGTTGGCGGGCGCGTGCCGCTGCTGATCGAGGTGAAGGACCAGAGCGGCAGCCTCGGCCCGGTGGATCGCGTGCTGGAACATGCTGCTGCCGCCGCGCTGGAAGGCTACGACGGGCCGGTGGCGCTGATGTCTTTCAACCCGCATTCGGTGGCGGCACTGGCCGAAGCCGCGCCACATTTGCCGCGCGGGCTGACCACCTATGCCTTCCCTGCCAGCGACTTTCCGCAAGCCGAGGACAACCCGGCGCTGGAAGCACGGCGCGCCGCGCTGGCTGCAATCGCTGATTACGAGCGGGTGGGCGCGGTGTTCGTTTCGCACCATTGGCGCGATCTGGCCAGCCCCCGGGTGGCTGAGCTGAAGGCACAGGGCGCAGCGATTCTGTGCTGGACAATCCGCAGCCCGGAAGAAGAGGCCACCGCCCGCCAGATCGCCCAGAACATTACGTTCGAGCAGTATTCCCCGGAATTCGACAACTGACAGAAAGGCCCCGGCGTCAGCGCCGGGCCAATCCGAACCGTAACAATCAGAACGTGTTGCGCACGATCCGGAACAGGCTCAACACCTGCTGCATGGCCGGAACCGGCGATTCGGTGGCCAGAACCACGTCATTGGGCTGGATCAGGAAGCGCTGCGCTGCAAACAGTCCGTCTGCATTGGTCAGGTCAAAGGTAAAGATCACCCAGGGCTTTCTCGGATACGCGCCCTCGGCGCGCACATCTGACTGAGCATATTCACGCAGCACCATCACCCCGCGCAGATCGGCGCGTGCTGACGACAGTCCGCCAATGGTGGACAAGGCGTCAAGTGCGTTGATTTCCTCACGCTCGAAGTAAACCACCTCCTGTCGGCCAGAGGCACCCAACGCGACAAAATTGCGGCTGTCCTGTTCTACGAGGATACGGTCGCCGCCCCGCAACTGGATATCCTGCGCAGGTTCGGAAAACAGGCGGTGCGCGGGAATCTCATAGGACACCCCCGCCCGCTGCAGGCGGACCAGCGGGTTGCGAAGGCCCGGGCTGATCCCACCCGCCTCGGCCAGCACGGTGAGGATCGTGGGGCTGATCTCGGTCAGCGGGACGCGCCCGGGCGACGCTACGCCGGTGACCACATCGATTGTGTTGCCTGAACCGGGGGTAACCGTCAGTTGCACCTGCGCATCGGGCACAATGGCTTCCATCCGCTCCTGGATGTCACGCCGCGCGGTTTCGGCGGTCATGCCAGACACGGTGATTTCGCCCACATAGGGCACAAAGATGCGCCCGCTGGTCGAGACACTGATATCCCGCATATCTGCGAAGCGCTGCTCAAACGTCGTCAGAAGCGACGTGTCCTGACTGTCCCATATCGCCAGCGAGATCTGGTCGCCCGCGCGGATCAGCCGTGTGGTGGCGCTGGCGCCGGTGCCAACCCATGAATACCGCACCGCACCGGCCGGGCGCGGCCAACTGTTGATCTCGCTCAGCGCGGCGCGCGACACCTCCACCACCTGATAATCGGAATCCTCGCCCTGAGTGCCGCGCAAAACTTCGGACTGCATGGCTGCGCCGCGAGGCAAGGCACAAGCCGCAAGCATCGGGATCAACAGCAAAACCGTCATAAGCCGTGCCACACCGCGCCACCGCGCGTCGTTGCCAGTATGGTTCTGGACGGTCGCGGCAGGGAGCGACAGGTCGCGGGCGAGATGCATGTTCGGTTTCGCCTGTGTCCGTTTCAACGAAGGGCCGCGGGGGCCAAAAAAACGGGCCGGACTTCGGCCCTGTCTGGCGGCAGACGTTATCCGCGATCAGGCTTTGCGGCAAGCGGGAACAAGGCCTTTGTGGCCACTGCGGCGCAACTTGGCCGAGACAATGTGCCTTTCCTGCACCCCTCAGCCTGATCGGTGCCGGGAGCCGGTTAACGCGACGTCGGGGCTTGTCAGTCGCGGCGGGTCTGACAAGAAACCGACTAGGCGCGCGCCCTTGAGGGCGCTAAGCTTTTAGCCCGGCCCCGTGCCGGAAAGACGCTTGGGAGGGCAATGTGACATCTACCAGACTGGGGGACCGGCCATGGCTGGCGGCCTATGGTGCCGAGATCGAATCCGAACTGCCCGCACCGCGTTTCGACAATCTCGCAGCTCTGGTCAAGGACGCCTGCACCCGCTTCGCGGATCGCCTCGCCTTCACCTGTGTCGTGCCCAACGGCATGAACGGCTCGCTGACCTTCGCGCAGGTCGATGCAATGTCGGATGCCTTCGCCGCCTTCCTGCGCCATGATTGCGGGTTAAAGCCGGGCGCGCGTGTGGCAGTGCAACTGCCCAATGGCCTGCCCTATCCGGTCGTGGCCTTTGGGGTGTTGAAAGCCGGGTGCGTACTGGTCAACACCAACCCGCTTTATACCCCGTCCGAGATGGTGCATCAGTTCAACGACTCGGGCGCCGAAGTGCTGGTAATCGTGGACATGTTTGCCGACAAGCTGGCGCAGGTGATCCCGCAGACCGGCATCCGCACCGTAGTTCTTGCGGGCGTGCCTGAATTCTTCCCGCGCATCCCGCAAACGGTGGTGCGCGGCGTGCAGAAGGTCTGGTCGCGCAGCTTGCCCCCGGTGCCAAAGCTTGAGGTGCCGGTCCTGCGCATTACGCAGGCGTTGGCCAAGGGACGCTCGGACAAGATTGATCCGCAGCAATGGTGGGACTGGCTGAAGTCAGATGATCTGGCGATGTTGCAGTACACTGGCGGCACCACCGGTGTGGCCAAGGGCGCGATGCTGACGCATGGCAATATTCTGGCCAACCTGGCGCAGGTTCAGGCGATGGGCCGCTCGCATATGGCGGGCGAGGATTGCGTGCTGACCGCGTTGCCGCTCTACCATATCTTCGCCTTCACGGCCAATCTGATGACATTCTTCGAGATCGGCGCGCGCAACATTCTGGTGCCCTCGCCGCGCCCGGTGCAGAATATACAGCGCGCGATTGAAAATTATCCGATCACCTGGATCACCGGCGTCAACACGCTTTTCAACGGCCTGATGAACGAGGAGTGGTTTTCCGCCTTCCCGCCGCGCAAACTGCGCGCGGCCATCGCCGGCGGCACCGCGCTGCATGGGGCCGTCGCCCGGCGCTGGGAGGATATAACCGGCACCCGCATCGCCGAAGGCTATGGCCTGACCGAATCCTCTCCGCTGGTCAGTTTCAACCCGCTGACCGGGAAAGTGCGGCCAGACAGCATCGGCATTCCGGTCCCCGGCACCGAGATCGCGCTGGTCGATGATGACGACGCGCCGGTGCCGTTGGGACAGCCGGGCGAGTTGATCGTCAAAGGTCCGCAGGTCATGCAAGGCTACTGGCAGCGCCCCGACGACACGGCGCAGACACTGAAGAACGGCTGGCTGTACACCGGTGATGTTGCGGTGATGGATGAAGACGGCTACCTGAAGATCGTCGATCGCAAGAAGGATCTGGTGATCGTTTCAGGGTTCAACGTTTATCCCAACGAGGTTGAGGATGCGCTGGCCAAGCTGGATACCGTGCTGGAGGCTGCGGTTGTCGGCGTCCCTGACATGCATACCGGCGAAGCCGTGCGCGCCTATGTCGTCAGGAACCCTGACAGCGTGGGCGAACTGACACCGGACGCCGTGATCGCCCACTGCAAGACGCTGCTCACCGGCTATAAAGTGCCAAGATCGGTGATCATCCGGGACGAGCTGCCAAAATCGCCCATCGGAAAGATCCTGCGCAAGGACCTCAAGGCCGAGGTCAGGGCCGAATTCGCCGCGAAAGGGTAAATCATGCTGACCGAGCTGGAAACCACACTTCTGGGCATCATGATGATGGTGATCATGCTGGGCATGGGCGCCTCGATGACCCCGCGCGACTTTCTCATCGCCTTCCGCAAGCCCAAAGGTATTCTGGTGGGCCTGCTCAGTCAGTTCGCCGTGATGCCGTTTCTGGGCTTTCTGCTGGCTGTGTCGCTTGGCCTGCCCGCGCCGCTGATCGTGGGGCTGTTGTTGATCGCCTGTATGCCGGGCGGCACTACCTCAAACATTTTCGCCTATTTCTCCAAGGGCGTTCTGGCCCTGTCGATCATGATGACCACGGTATCCACCATGGTCGCCGTGGTGATGGTGCCGATTTTGCTGACCTTCTACAGCGGCATGGCGGGGGTGACAGGCGATTACGCGATCCCCGCGGCGAATGTGGCGCAGGTGCTGGTAGTGCTACTGGTACCCACCGCGCTGGGCATGGTGCTACGCAAGCTCAACGCCAATATCGGCGCCACGATCGAGCTGATCGGCTCGTTCATGGGGGTAGTGGTGATCGTGTTCCTGATCGCCTCATGGGTGCCGCGCAACTACCAGCTTCTGCTCGATACCGGGCCAAGCGTCTATTTCGTGACCATCGGCATCGGGCTGATCGGCATGCTGTTTGGCTATTGGGTCGCGCGCGGGCTGGCACAGGATACCAACCGCTCCCGCACCATCAGCCTGGAGACCGGCATCCAGAACGGGCCGCTGGCGGTGCTGGTGATCACACTCAGCTTTGCAGGTGAGATGCAGCAGGAGGTGCTGTTGATACCGGTGCTCTATAGCCTGTTCATCGTCATCACCTCCACCTTCATCACGCTCTGGTACCGCCGCAGCGCCACGCGTGAGGCTTTGGCGCGCGATGCCGCCAAGGTCCGCACAGTCTGACATGGCCCGCACTGACGCCATAGTGGTCGGTGCGGGGCTGGCAGGGCTGGTCGCGGCCTGCGAACTGGCCGGGCGCGGCAAGAGCGTGATCGTGCTGGATCAGGAGGGCGCACAGAACCTCGGCGGGCAGGCATTCTGGTCGCTCGGCGGTCTGTTTATGGTCGATACGCCTGAGCAGCGCCGCTTGCGCATCCGCGACAGCCACGCGCTGGCCCTGGCGGACTGGATGGGCTCTGCGCAGTTCAATGGTCCGCAAGATCACTGGCCCCGCCGCACCGCCAAGGCCTATCTGGATTTCGCCGCGGGCGAGATGCGGTCATGGCTGCACGCGATGGGCATGCGCTGGTTCCCGGTGGTCGGCTGGGCCGAGCGCGGCGGCGCGCTGGCCGATGGTCACGGCAATTCAGTGCCGCGCTTTCATATCACATGGGGCACCGGGCCGGGGGTGCTGGCGCCCTTCATCGCCCGCGCCCGAGCGCTCAAAGTTCAAGGCCTCCTGACCTTCGACTTCCGCCACCGCGCCACAGAGATCCTGAAAGAGAACGGGCGCGTGACGGGCGTGGCCGGAGAGGTTCTGGAACCCACGGATGCCCTGCGCGGCCAATCCTCCAGCCGCATTGTTACCGGCCGGTTCGAGCACCATGCCGATGCGGTAATCGTCACCTCCGGTGGCATCGGCGGCGACCTTGCGCGCGTTCGCCGCCAATGGCCCACCGCCCGCCTCGGCCCCGCCCCCAAACGAATGGTCGCAGGCGTGCCCGCCCATGTCGACGGCGCGATGATTGACACCACGGCGGCTGTCGGCGCCGCGCTGACCAACACCGACCGGATGTGGCATTACACCGAGGGACTGCAGAACTGGAACCCCATCTGGCCCAACCACGGCATCCGCATTCTGCCCGGCCCCTCCTCGATGTGGTTTGACGCCGCAGGCCACCGGATGGAGGCACCCTGCCTGCCCGGTTTCGATACGCTCGCCACGCTCAAACGTATCCTCGCCACCGGGCAGGACTACAGTTGGTTCATCCTGACCCAGGCCATCATCCGCAAGGAATTCGCGCTCTCCGGCTCAGAACAGAACCCTGACCTGACGAACGGCGGCTGGCGCGAGGTGCTTGCCTCCCGCCTCAGCGGGGGCGGCAAAGCCCCTGCCCCGGTTGAGGCCTTCAAGGAACATGGCGCCGATTTCATTGTGGCTGATGATCTGGAAACATTGGTGGCGGGCATGAACCGCATAGCGGAACACCCGCTTGACCCAGCCCATATCCGCGCGCAGATCGAGGCCCGTGATGCGCAACTGAACAACCCCTTCGCCAAAGATGCGCAAATCATCGCCCTGCGCCAGACCCGCACCTATCTCGGCGACCGGCTGATCCGCACCGCCAGACCCCATCGCCTGCTCGACCCGTCCAAAGGCCCGCTGATCGCGGTCAAGCTGCACATCCTCACCCGCAAGACCCTTGGTGGCATCCACACCAACCTTGACGGCGCGGTGCTCGACGCGCAGGGCCAGCCCATCGACGGCCTCTTCGCCGCCGGTGAATGCGCAGGCTTCGGCGGTGGCGGCTATCACGGCCATAACGCGCTCGAAGGCACCTTTCTCGGCGGCTGCCTGTTCTCTGGCCGCAACGCCGGTCGCGCCGCCCTCGCCTGATGCTTCATGTGTTCAAAAATATCCTGCGGGGGTGAGGCGCGCAGCGCCGAGGGGGCGCAAAGCCCCCTTACCCGGCCACCACCCTCACCGGTGCCGCAACCTTGCACGCAGCCGCGCCCATGCCCCCGGCCCGACCAAAGCCGACAGTGCAAAACCAAAGCCGAACGCCGCGATCTCGGCAATCCAGCCCTGCCCGGCCTCGGCCATCAGGCCAAAACCCAGACGCGCCACCAGCAACACGCCGATCAGCGCGAATGCCCGCCGCCGCCCTGCGGCATCTCCGGCCACCTGCCAGCGCCACCAGGTCAGCGCGCCCACCAGCCCGAAGACCATGGCCATGCCGCCCAAGAGCCAGCCCTGCTCATCCGTGCCCATCGTCAACCCGAACACCACGGCGCCTGCCATTGGCGGCACCACCAGCACGACCAGAAAGGCCCGCACACCAAACGCCTCTGCCACGTATTTGCCCAGCGCCGCCAACAACACCACCACGAAAAACGCGTGCATCGGCCCGGCATGGATCAGCCCGAACGCCGGATATCGCCACAGATGCGACAGCGGGTAGCGCCCGGTCTCCCACATCCAGTCCTGCACCGCACTGGAAAACCCGAACCGCTCGATCGCACCCAGCCGCCAACCCACCGCCTGTGGCCCGCCGATCAGCCCGGCCCCCCCGGCCCACAAAACAAGTTCGATCCCGGCGATCAGCACAATCAGCAGCCAGACCGCGCCCGGCAGCGGGTTGAAGGGTGCTGCATTGAGATCGCGCAGCGTGTCTTCGTGGTCATCCTTACTCATGGCTTTCCTCTGGCGGTGCTGCCTTGGTTGACGCCCCGCCATGCGAGCGATAAGCGAAGCGACACCAGTTTTCCACTACGGAGTGACGGCATGACCGGAGCAGCCCCCGCCTCTCAGCATCAGCCCCGCATCTTTTCGGGCATCCAGCCCTCGGGCGGGCTGACGCTTGGCAATTATCTGGGCGCTCTCAAGCGTTTCGTCGAAAAGCAGGATGAGGGGATCGAAACGATCTATTGCCTCGTCGACATGCACGCCATCACCGTCTGGCAAGACCCTTTGAGGCTGCGCCACGCCACGCGCGAGATGGCGGCAGGCTTCATCGCCGCCGGGATCAACCCGGAGCGCTCGATCCTGTTCAACCAGAGCCAGGTTTCCGCGCATGCCGAGCTTGCGTGGATCTTCAACTGCGTCGCGCGGATGGGCTGGATGAACCGCATGACCCAGTTCAAAGACAAGGCCGGCAAGGACAAGGAGGCCGCGTCGCTGGGCCTTTACGCCTATCCCGCGCTGATGGCTGCCGATATTCTGGTCTATCACGCCACCCATGTTCCGGTGGGCGAGGACCAGCGCCAGCATCTTGAGCTGACGCGCGACATCGCCACCAAGTTCAACCATGACTATGAGACAGATTTCTTTCCTATCACCGAGCCGGTGATCGAAGGGGCAGCCGCGCGGGTGATGAGCTTGCGCGACGGCACGAAGAAGATGTCGAAATCGGACCCCTCCGACCAGTCGCGTATCAACATGACCGACAGCGCCGACACCATCGCCCAGAAGATCCGCAAAGCGAAAACCGATGCCGAGCCGCTGCCGGAACTGCTGGACGGCCTCAAGGACCGGGCCGAGGCGCGCAATCTGGTGAACATCTACGCCGCCCTCGACAACCGCAGCCCACAAGAGGTGCTGACCGAATTTGCAGGCCAGGGCTTTGGCGCCTTCAAGCCGAAACTGGCCGATCTGGCGGTAGCGTCCCTCTCTCCGATCTCAAAGCGGATGCAGGAACTGATGCAGGACGTGGCCGAGATCGACCGTATTCTGGGCCGTGGGGCCGAGCGCGCGGACGAGATCGCCACACCGATCATGGAGCGTTGCTTCGATATTGTCGGCATGGTTCGCGCCCGGAGATAGAGCGGGTTCAAGGCGGATCAGAAAGCACCGGGCGACCGGAAGGTGCAGCTATCTGCGGGCGCTTAACCTGTTCACTTTCTGGCTGGGCAAGCACTGCAACGCGCCCTAACCTCTGGCCATGACCGATTCACTCGACAGCCGATATTCATGGTTCCGTCTGGCGCTTGCGCTGTTGATCGCGACTGTCGGCAATGTCGGCATCTGGTCGATCGTGGTGATCTTGCCGCAGGTCCAGGCAGAGTTCGGAATTGGCCGTGGCGGTGCCTCGCTGCCTTACACGCTGACCATGATGGGGTTTGCGCTGGGCAATCTGGTTTTCGGCCGTGTGGTGGACCGGTTCGGCATCCACTGGGCGCTGGTCGGCGCGGCCCTGACCTCGGGCGCGGGCTACATGGCCGCCGCCGCCAGCCCCTCGCTTTTCGTACTGGCGGTGGCGCATTTTGTCATCGGTCTGGGAACGGCAGCGGGGTTCGGGCCGCTGATCGCCGATACCTCGCTCTGGTTCCGCCGCTTTCGCGGGCTGGCGGTGGCGGTGGTGGCGAGCGGGAATTACCTGTCGGGCGCGCTCTGGCCCTTGATCCTTGCCCGCCCCCTGATCGATCAGGGCTGGCGACCGGTCATGGTGATCCTGGGGCTGGTAATCGCGCTGGTGATTGTGCCGCTGGCGTTCCTGTTGCGGCGTAAACTTGATGCGGTGGGGATGAGCGCCGAATCACAGAAATCCGCCTTCACGCCAAAATCGACCCCGTTTTCGCCCCGCATGCTGATGTGGCTGCTCGCGCTGGCGGGACTGTCGTGCTGCATGGCCATGGCCATGCCGCAGGTGCATATCGTCGCGCTTTGTGTCGATCTGGGGTTCGGCCCGGCGGTGGGGGCCGAGATGCTGTCGCTGATGCTTCTGGGCGGCGTGGTGTCGCGCGTGGTGTCGGGGCTGATCGCGGACCGGCTGGGCGGGGTGGTAACGCTGATTATCGGATCAGTGCTACAGGCGATCGCGCTGTTTCTGTATCTGCCGTTCGATGGTCTGGCGTCGCTTTATGTTGTCTCTCTGGTCTTCGGCCTGTCGCAGGGCGGCATTGTGCCCGCCTACGCGATCATCGTGCGCGAGTACATGCCCGCGCGCGAGGCCGGTGCGCGGGTGGGGTTTGTCATTATGGCCACAATTCTGGGCATGGCACTGGGTGGATGGGTATCAGGCTGGATCTATGATCTGACGGGCTCTTACCAACTGGCGTTCATCAACGGGATCATCTGGAACGGACTGAACATCGCGATTATCCTGCTGATTGTACTGCGCGGCCGCCGTGCGGGGCCAGGCCCTGCACTCGCCGCACGGGCTTGATCCTCTCTTGACGAGTGCTGAGTAAAAACCTAGACGGTTGGGCGCGAGGCGGGTTGGCGGAGAGGTTACGCACCGGATTGCAAATCCGTGAAGACCGGTTCGATTCCGGTACCCGCCTCCAAGTAATTTCAAATAGTTACATCCGTCAGGCCCTCCGAATCCTCTCGATGTTTCAACACCCTTTTACCATTCCTGCTCTGGACCTGTTCTGTTCCGCCATGTCCGGGCTTCTTTTGCGCGTATTTTTTCAGTGAAATGCGCCGCCATGCCTTCCAGGATTACTGCGCGAGGCGGCTTCAGCCTCAGGAATCACAGATCAAGCACAAGGCGGTAGTTGACCGCAATCAGCACACCAGCCACCGAGACCAGCGGGCATGACAGCTTCTTGTAATGGATCATCGTTCGGCGCGGCTTCCCGTGGATAATGGCTTGAATACCCCCCCGCAGGACGAACCGGGGCTTACACGGCGCGGGCGTGCCCGGTCTGACTGCGGCGTGGCACCAGTGCGCGCATGATCATCGGCATCTCCACTATGCCGACGGTCTTGCCGTCCTTCGTTACCCGGTAGCGCGGCTCCAGCGTACCGCCCGACAGGGCAATGACACTTTCCAGATTATCGTCCGCCTCGACCTCGCCGCTGATCTCGCCGTCTGCCTCGCCCGGCATCATGATCGAGCGCACGCGCAGCACCCGGGCGCGGTTGATATCGGCGACGAAGTCTTCGATGTAGCTTGCCGCCGGATTGAGCAGGATATGCTGCGGCTCGCCCTGCTGGACGATGGCGCCGTCCTTGAGGATCACCAGATGGTCGGCCAGCTTCAGCGCCTCATCCAGATCATGGGTGATGAAGACGATGGTCTTTTTCAGCTCGGCCTGCAATTCGATCAACAGATCCTGCATATCGGTACGGATCAGCGGGTCCAGCGCCGAAAAGGCCTCGTCCATCAGCATGATGTCGGAATTCGAAGTCAGCGCCCGGGCCAGCCCCACCCGCTGTTGCATCCCGCCCGACAATTCGTGCGGATACTGGTGGCCATTGCCGCCCAGGTCCACCCGGCGCAGCCAGCGGTTTGCCTCGGGTTCCCATTCACTGCGGCGTATCCCGCGCGTCGCCAGCGCCATCCCGGCGTTCTCCAGCACGGTGCGATGCGGAAGCAACGCGAACTTCTGAAACACCATCGACATGGTTTCACGTCGCAACCGGCGCAGGCGGGCATCGTTCCAGGCCAGAATATCTTCGCCATCGACCATAATCTCGCCTGCCGTCGGCTCGATCAGCCTGTTGAGATGCCGGATCAGAGTGGATTTTCCTGACCCCGACAGCCCCATGATCACGGTGATCCGGCCCTCATGGATATCGACATTGATATCGCTCAGGCCCAGCACATGGCGCGTGGTCTTCAGCAGTTCCGGCTTGCCCATCCCGGCACGGTGCTTTTCAAGCGCGGCTTTCGGGTCAGGGCCGAAGATTTTGTAAAGGTTGCGGATCGAAACCTTGACGGGGGGTTCAATACTATCGGTCATCGCGCGCTCCTCACTGTTGCTTTCGGCTGGTGTCTATGCGCGCGAGCGCCGCTTTCGTCACCCGGTCGAGCATGATCGCCAGAAGCACGATGCCCAGACCGGCGACCAGCCCGGTGCCCAGCTCAAGATTGCGGATACCGCGCAGCACAAGCACACCGAGGCCCGGTGCCGCCACCAGCGAGGCGATGACAACCATTGCAAGGCTCATCATGATGGTCTGGTTGACCCCGGCCATGATGTTGGGCAACGCCAGCGGGATCTGCACGCGAAACAGCTTTTGCCGCCTGGTCATGCCGAAGGCATCGGCGGCCTCGATCACATCCTTGTCGACCAGCCGGATGCCCAGATCGGTCAGCCGGATCACCGGCACGATGGCATAAAGAATGATCGCAATGCCATAAAGCTTCGGCTCGGTGACCGAGAACAGAAAGATCAGCGGGATCAGATAGACGAAGGGCGGCAACGTCTGCAACATGTCCAGAACCGGCGTGACACTGCGTTGCAGCCGGTCATTACGCGACATGGCGATGCCGATGGGCACGCCCAGCAGCACACATATAAAGGCGCAGACAAAGATGATCGCCAGCGTCTGCATCGCGGCGTCGTAGTGGTCGATAAAGGCCAGAATCGCGATGAACAGCGCCACCAGCCCGACCACGCGCATGGATCGCGCCACAAGCCAGGAAACCGCCAGCAACAGCGGGATCATGATCCACCAGGGGGTGTTGGTCATCAGCCACAGGGCGTCGCGCAGCATCCAGCTGAGCGGCTGGGTCAGCGGGTCAACCACCACGCGCAGCGCATCGCGGATATTGAGAAACCCACGCTCCAGCCCCACCGTCAGATCGCGCGAGCGTGGGATGGCCGAGCAGGATGCGGCCAGCGCATCAAGTGAGGGGAAAGGCAGATCCCAGAGTGAGCGCGCGCTGTCCGGGGCCCCTGCCCCACCGCCCTGCGCCCTCGCCATGAGATCCGCCATCGACACCGGCCCGCTCTGTGCGTCCCGGTCACACCAGTCGCGCAGTCCCAGCGCGTTGAAGAATCCGTCGTAGGTTGCCATTGCCCTTTCAGGCACCTGTCTGCGCCTGCCTTTCCCGATAGAAGGAAGCGCGGCACCGGGGCCCGGTGCCGCGCCTGATGTTTATCGCCTGTGGCGCAAGATCAGTCAGCCAGCAGCGCCGCGAGATTCTCGCGCGCGGCGTCATTCAGCCAGCCTGACCATTCGTCCTGATTGTTGGTCAGGTAATGCACCGCAACTTCCTCAGCCGAGGCGGTGTTTTCGTCCTGCCATGCCAGCAGTTCGCTCATTACTTCGGTCTGGAAGGTCATGTTGCGGAAGAATTCCGCGATCTCGGGGTGGCTGTCGACAAAATTGCCGGTGACCGATGTCAGGATCGGCGCGTCAGGGAATTCAGACACCTGCGGGTCCGGCGCATCGGGGTTCTGCAGCGCCGCAAAGGCCTCTTCGTTATAGCCGCCCAGATCGACGCGGGTCATGTCATACTTGCCCAGCGGCACGGTCGGCGCCCAGTAGTAACCGAACCAGGGTTCACCATCTGTGGCGGCAGCGCCCATCGACGATGCCAGCGTTTCGCCAGAACCGTGGTTGAACACTTCGATCCCATGGCCTTCCAGATCCAGCGCGCGCGACAGATTGTCCGACACCACGCGGCAGCCCCAGCCATCAGGGCAGTTGTTGAACTGGTTTCCGACCAGTTCGGGATTGGCGAGAATGCCTTCGATAGTGGTCAGTTCCGGGTGCTCTTCGGCCAGCGCTGTGGGAATCCACCAGCCCTCAACCCCACCGGGCTCAAGCACTTCGGCCAGACGCACCATCGTCCCGGCATCTTCCAGACGGCGATAGGCATCACCGGCCGAGTTCAGCCAAAGGTCGGTGACAACATCAGGTTCACCGGTTTCGGCCACCGAGGTGATTGCCGGGATCGTATCGGAATTGACCAGTGTGACATTGCAGCCATAGCCCTGCTCCAGCAGAAACTGGGCGACTTCGGTGATGACCTCGGCTGAGGCCCAGCCCATCTGGGCGATGGAAACGTCACCGCATTCACCGGCCTCTTGGGCAGCGGCTGAGGTGGCCATGAAACATCCTGCGGCCCCAATGGCCGCGTATGAAGCGAACTTGCGCATCGTCAGTCCTTTCAGTTTTGGTCGGATCGGCCGCATCCGCTGTAACGATCGCCACCCAATCGAGCGCGATTGCCTGACGTTTCGACGGTTCCGGGGCAAAAAGCACCACGACATTGCGGCGCTGCCAATTGAGGGCCCCCGGGGTTCGGAAACGGGCCTATGGCTTCTTTTGACCATGCCCGGTTTCTCGCAGATGCGGCACCGAAGCGCAACCCGACGGCGGAAGTTCGCCTATCAGGCCTGTGTGACAGAGCGGCAAGATGTCAATTCCTGCCTGCGCCACAGCGCTTTAATCACCGCGCACAGGCGTTCTTACCAAATGAGGCAAAACCTCGCTGGCGGCAGGTGAGATCAAATATCTGCTTATCGCGCGCAACCCGGTGCAGCACAGCGTCGCTGTTCTGGCTTGTATCCCCGGAAAGCCGCTGATCGAGGCGGCGCAGGAGTTACGGGTTCAGGCGCGGCGAGCTGAGCGACTGATATCAATCAGATGGAACGCAAACGCTTCATGCCGAGGAGTGCGTTGACACTCAGGCCATCAGCCTTGCAACTGGTGCGACTCGCCGAACGTCGTTCTTTACGTGGCCAAGCTGCCGGTTTCGAACCGTTCATCAGTGCATTGATGCCATTGCATTGTGATCGACGGTATCGCGCATCATGACGACATGGCCCATGAATTCCACACCAGAGGCCATCGATTCCATGATCACTTTTGCGCTTTCCTGCGCTCCGAGTGCGTTGCCCTCTAAAGGCATTTCGTCCGGAAGCTCGATCATACCGAGCGTCGTCATCGTCTTGTACATATTGCTCAAGTGGTGGCAGGACCAGTTCATCGACATCTTGAGCGGGCATTTGACGAACAGGTTTGGCTGCGTATGCCAGATTTTTATCCCGTTTTCGGTTTCAAGCGTGAAGCTCAGGTCCACCGCCTGATTAAGGCGGAACTCATCATGGAAAATCTTGCGCGCGACCGCTTCGCAACCTTTGAGGATACCATCCAGATCGGCGGATTCGAGCGGCTGGTGCACCTCTTGCGGGTCTCTCTTGCCATGGTAACGCACGACGAGCACGTGCGGGCCGTCCTCTTCCATCTTGATTTCGGTCTTCAGGATCTCAAGTTTGTAGATATCGGCCGACATATTCGCGTTCCTTACAATCCGGCATCGCGGTAGAAATCTGCTTCTAACGCTGCCGGTTTGGCTTCCTAATAGTCTACTCCGTCCAGATTAAGATAGCGAGCCTCCATCTCCCCGACATGGGCTTCACCCATAAGTGACCAGATATCGTCAATGTCGGTCAGCAGATCAGGGCGCTGGGGGGCGTCAGGGTTGAGGCGGTCTTCCTGCATCGCTGCGAGTGCGCGCCGCATCCCCAGAATCGCGGCTGCCGGAAGCATTCTCGGCAGCGTCACGCGCTTCACGCCAAGCCGGGCGAGACGCGCGATGGGGATAAAGGGTGTCGTGGGCCGGGCACGCAAACCAAAACCCATGTTCACCGAAATGGGCACGCTAACCGCATCGACCAGCCGCTGGATCTCTTCTTCTGTGCGGATAGCATCGGCAAAAATCATATCGGCCCCGGCGCGGACATAAAGCTGTGCGCGCCGGATCGCGGCATCGAAACCTTCAACGGCGATCGCGTCCGTGCGCGCCAGAATGACAAAATCATCGTCCCTGCGCGCGTCGCAGGCCGCTTCGATCTTGCGGGCCATTTCGCGCGCGTCGATCACATCCTTGCCTGCCATGTGACCACAGCGTTTGGGGCTGACCTGATCTTCGATATTGATGCCAACGACGCCCGCTTCTTCAAACAATCTCGCTGTGTGGTAGACTGTAACAGGGTTCCCATAACCGGTGTCGGCATCTGCCATGAGCGGTATCGAGGTGATACGGGCCATCATTCGGACCGCATCAAGATTATCGGTCAGCCCCATGACGCCGGTATCCGGCACGCCAAGCCGCGAGTTAGCCAGACCGGCGCCTGTACTGCAGGCCGTCTTGTAGCCCATCTGCTCGACCAGCCGGGCTGAGTAGCCGTCATAGACCCCGGGTGAGACGAGAATTTCCTCTGTTGCCAGAAGGTTGCGGAAGTTCCGGGCCTTTGACATCCTGCTTCTCCGTTGAGCGATATCAGGGTTTTGCGATGCCTACGTATCATTGTAGTGTCTAAGATACAATTTACTTGACGCGCTTTCCTCACTGATCGCATGATCTGCGCGTAGACAGGACAGAAATCATGCCCGCCAAGACCACCGGAGGCTGCCAGCGCCGCCCCGATCCAGAGATTGCACACCGGATGGCGCAGGCGCTGCGCGCTCGTACGCGACCGCTGCCATATTCTCTGCGGGTGATTCTTGAAAACCTTATGCGTGGTGCAGAGAATGCCGCTGATGAGGCGCTTTCGGACTGCGTGGCGGGCTGGATGCCTGGTGATGCGCCGCTGATTGTCCCCCTGCAGGTGGACCGGGTGATGCTGCCGGACTCAAGCGGTCTGCCGGTGTTACTGGATTTTGCGGCCCTTCGTGACGCGCTGGCTGAGGCGGGTGGTGACCCGGCGCGCGCCGAACCGCAGATACCCTGCCAGCTTGTCGTTGATCATTCGCTGATTGTCGATCAGTTCGGGCATCCCGGCGCGATCGCGCACAACCTGGCGATGGAGTTCCGCCGCAACAGCGAACGCTATTCGGTTTTCAAATGGGCGCAACAGGCCTTTTCGCGGTTTTCGGTTGTGCCCCCTGGAATGGGCATCATCCATCAGGTGCATCTGGAGCATCTGGCGCAGGTGATTGCTGGCGAAGATGGCACGGCGCATCCGGAGTTTGTGCTGGGTTGCGATTCACATACGCCGATGATCAATGCGCTGGGTGTTCTGGGGTGGGGCGTCGGCGGGATCGATGCCGAGGCCGCACTGGTCGGCGAACGCTATCGCGTGGTGATTTCGCAAGTGGTGGGGGTGCGGCTCTCGGGTACATTGTGTGCCGGTGTAACAACCACCGATCTGGTGCTGACATTGACCGAGCGGTTGCGCCAGTTGGGAGTGTTGGGAGCATTTCTTGAATTCACAGGGCCGGGATTGGCCGCGCTGAGCGTGCCCGAGAGGGCGACGCTTGCAAACATGGCCCCCGAGTATGGTGCAACTTGCGGGTTCTTTCCGGTCGATGCGCAGACGCTGCGATATCTGGAACACACCGGCCGCACATCTGCCCATATCGCGGAAATAGAGGCCGTGATGCGCAGCCTTGGCCTGTTCAGAGATGAGGCAGACCCAGAGCCCGTGTTTTCGGCATTGCTGGAACTTGATCTGGCCGAAGTCGAGCCGTCGCTGGCCGGTCCGCGACGCCCGCAGGACAGGCTGGCGTTGCCAAAAGTTGCAGCGCAGTTTCGAACGGCCCTGGAGACGCCCACAGCAAGCGGCGGGTTTGGCGCAGACCCGCACCCAGATCATGGTCGGATCGCGATTGCGGCGATCACATCCTGCACCAACACCTCAAACCCCGAACTGATGCTTGCGGCGGGAATGCTGGCACGAAATGCCGTCGCCCGGGGCCTGCGGACCGCGCCCTGGGTGAAGACCTCGCTTGCGCCGGGGTCGCGCGTGGCTTTGCGCTATCTGGAACGGGCGGGCTTGAAGCCGGCGCTGGAAGAACTGGGCTTTCATACAGTAGGTTTTGGCTGCACGACTTGCAGCGGAAAATCGGGGCCGATTGATGCGGAACTTGCCCGCGCGGTGACCAATGAGGGATTGGTTGCCGCTGCCGTCCTCTCGGGCAACCGGAATTTTGAGGGGCGCATCCACAAGTCGGTGCAAGCCGCCTATCTTGCATCGCCCCCGCTGGTTGTGGCCTATGCTCTGGCGGGAAAGATCGACCGCGATCTGACAACTGAACCGCTGGGCCTGGACGGCGACGGCAAGCCAGTGCATCTGTGCGACATCTGGCCTGACCCTGTGGAACTGCAAGCCACCCTCGCACAGACTGCCGATGCGTCCGATTACACTGAGAACTATGGCGATATCCACAGGGGGACCGCGGACTGGCGCAACCTCGCAGCACCCGAAGGGCCAAGGCTCGCGTGGGATATGCACTCAAACTACGTCCGGCGCCCGCCGTTCTTTGATGCGGAATTCCTGGCTGCCCGGCGTGAACGGCCTGACGTATTGACGGGCGCGCGGGCACTTGCGGATTTTGGTGACTCGCTGACGACCGATCACATCACACCAAGCGGCGAAATCACGCCCGATACCCTGGCCGGGCAATACCTTGCCCAGGCCGGTGTTCCACCAGAGGCATTCAACGCCTACACCCAGCGGCGCGGCAATCATGAGGTTCTGGCCCGTGCCACATTTGCCAACCCGCGAATACGCAACGCACTGGCCAGTCGCCGGGGCGGGTATACACGCCATTTCCCCGATGGTGCCGAAATGCCTATCCACACCGCCGCCGAACGATACCGTGCCGAGGGAGTGCCAATCATCGTGCTGGCCGGACGGGACTACGGCATGGGGTCAAGCCGTGACTGGGCTGCGAAGGGGCCCGCACTGCTAGGCGTGTCGGTGATTATCGCGTGTAACTTCGAACGCATTCATCGCGCCAACCTGATCGGCATGGGCATCTTGCCAGCGCTGTTTCCAGACGGCACCAATGCCGAAACGCTTGGCCTGACAGGGCAAGAACTGTTTCGCCTTGAAGGGCTGCAAGACGCGGTGGCCGAGGGCGTGGCGATACAGGTAACGGCCGAGGGTAGCGGCGCACCGATCACCTTTGCCGCGTTTCCCGATCTGCACGGGCCTGATGAGCGGCGCCTGCTGGCGGGCGGCGGCATCTTTCCCCGCCTGTTCGACCGGCTGATGCAGCCCGAAAAACCGATCAAAACCTTATCAGAGGCCACCAATGCTCCATGACCTGCTGCTTCGCAACGGTGACATCGTGTATCCCGGCGAGGGGGTGCGCCGTGGCTCTGTCGGTGTCAACGGCGGGCGGATAACCGCGCTCTATGATCCGTCAGAAACTGCACAGGCCGCACGGATAATCGACTGCACCGATCGCTTCATCATGCCCGGCCTGATCGACCCGCACACCCATATCGGTTTCGGCGCGAAAGAAGCCGATTTTGTCACGGAAAGCCGGTCGGCCGCGCTGGGGGGCGTGACCGGCCTGCTCAGCTTTCATCGCTCGGACGATCTGCGCAGCTCAACAGGGCCGTGGAAAGAAGCGGGCGAGTCTGCGTCGGTCATTGATTTCGGGTTTCACTTCGGTGTCACCAACCGTTTGCACGTCGATACCCTGGCAGAGACAGCGGCGAAATTTGGAGTGACCTCTATCAAGGTCTATCTGATGTACAAGGGGACCGCAGGCGCGGCCAAGGGTTTTACCGAGGTTGATGACGCCTTGCTCTATCGTGCCCTGCTTGCGGGGGCACGCATCCGTGGCGGCGTGGTCGGCGTGCATTGCGAGAATGTTGAGCTTATCCCGATTTTCCGCGAACCGCTGCAGGCCCAGGGCCGGAACGACCTGGCCGCATGGGATGAGCAAAGCCCCGGCTTTCTGGAGACCGAGAATGTCTTTCGCGTGTGCTATTTCGGCGAAAAGGCGGAATGCCCGGTCAACATCGTGCATATGTCGGCAGCTGAAAGCCTTGACATCGTGCGGCGCCTGCGCCGTCCAGGGCGTGCTCCCATACATGTGGAAACATGCGCGCACTACCTGTCACTTCACCGCGACAGCGCCTGTGGCTTGTTGGGCAAGGTAAACCCGCCCCTGCGCCAGCTCTCGGATGTCGATGGCCTGTGGGAAGGAGTGCGGACGGGCGAAATTTCGACCATTGGGTCTGATCATGTCCCACGCAAGCGTGCCACAAAGGGGCCCGACATCTGGACAGCCACCGCTGGTTTTCCGGGGCTTGCGACGATGCTGCCGGTCTTGCTGCACGAAGGGTTTCACAAGCGCGAAATCCCCATCGAGACCATTTCAGCAGCGACCAGCCGGAATGTTGCGGCGCTATACTCTCTGCCGGGACGCGGCAGTATCGCCCCGGGTTATCAGGCCGATTTTGCGATTGTGGACCCGCAAGGCGAGACGCACATCGACCCTTCCGGGCTTGAATCACATTCCGACTATACGCCGTTCGAGGGCATGACCCTGCGCGGTGCTGTCACGCATACCATCCTGCGTGGGCGTATCATCGCTGAAGGCGGGGCAGTTGCTGCCGGGCTGCAGGCAGGTGGGCGCTATATTTTCCGAGGCTGAAAGGACAGGCCATGACGAAACGGATCTGGGATGATTTCCTAACCGAAAAAGACAAACGCATCTATCAGCTTGCGGGCTATGGCAAGCGCGGAGGGTTCGGCACGCGCCCTGCCCTGTTCATCATCGATGTGCAGTACAATTTCTGTGGCGATGAGCCCGGCCAGAGCCACGAGGACGGCCTTAAAACCTATCGCACCCATTGTGGCGAAGTCGGCTGGAAGGCGGTTCCGTATATCGAGCGGTTGCTGAAAATCGCACGGGAAAAAAACCTGCCGGTATTCTACACCCAGAGCGAACGCCGGCCCGACATGATCGACAGCGGCATCCAGACCGGCAAGAGCCACCGCGGCCATGAGCGCACTGGCATAGAAGGCACGCACGCAACGCAAACCGTGGCGCCGCTGGCTCCGCGCCCGGAAGACATCCTGATCGGCAAGCGCAAGCCTTCGGCGTTTTTCGGCACGATCTTCATGAGCCACCTGAACTTTCTTGATGTCGATACGCTGATACTGACAGGTTGCACGACGTCAGGCTGTCTGCGGGCAACGGCTGTTGACGCCTACTCCTACAATTTCAAAGTGGTCATCCCCGAAGAAACCGCCTTTGATCGGTTCGAGTCAAGCCATGCGATGAATCTGTTCGATCTGAACTGCAAATACGCAGACGTGATTCCGACGAACGAGGTCGAAACCTATCTGCTGGGTCTAAGCGAACGCTCACCCGGCTAGAGGTCGCGGCGCACAGCGGCGGCTATCGCATGGGCGAAAGCCGCCTTGGTTTCTGCAATATCTGTGTCGGTGTGTTCGGAAGACAGATACATCAGACCGCGCCCGATGATCTGCACACCGGCGGCCATGAGATCGGCGGCGAAGGCGTCTGTGGCCGGTCGGTTCATGCGCCCGGCATCGGACAACTGCGTAACGCCGGCAACAGACGGAAACAGCTGAAGCGCCGACCCGGCCTGCCGCACCGACATTGCCAGGCCTTGAGCACGCGCCTCGGTATCAATGAAGCCAGCAAGTTCAGAGGCCTGGGCCTCCATCCGTGGGTAAAGCCAGGCTGCGTTGTCGCGCAGATATGTGATGCAGGCGACTGCCGCAGCAACTGACACGGGATTGCCGTTGAATGTGCCGCGATGCAAAAGGCGGCCCGAGGCCACCGGCTCCATCGCGGCTGCGCTACCGGCAACCGCGCTGATCGGAAACCCTGCACCCATAGCCTTGCCGATCACGCTCAGATCAGGCGTGACGCTCAACCGCGCCTGGGCGCCACCCAGCGACAAGCGGTAACCGCTGATCACCTCATCAAAGATCAGCATGACGCCCATTTCGCGGGTAATCGCCCGCAGCCCCTCAAGAAACCCGTCAGGGGGCATGAAACAGCCCCCGTTCACCGCCACTGGTTCCAGCAATACGGCTGCGAAATCGCGTGTCAGTGTGGCGCGCAGCATGTCCAGGTCACCCCAATCCAGCAGCACGCTGGATGCCGTCGCCGCCGGGTCTTGTCCCAGCGTATCGGGGCCGTCATTTCCCGGCCGGCCACCAGAATGGACCGAGTCGAACCAGCCATGGTAATTGCCGCGAAAGCGGATGATGCGTGTGCGCCCGGTCGTCGCGCGCGCGATGCGCAACGCAAGCTGAACCGCCTCTGATCCTGAACTGACAAATGCCGAAAGCTCGGCCGAGGGGAGCGTTTGCGCGATCAACTCGCCCAACTGGGCCTCTCCGCGATGGATCGTTGCAGTGCGCAGGCCTCGCCCAAGCTCTGCAATCACCGCCTGAATGACACCCTCGGGACTATGGCCAAGGATCAGCGGACCAAAACCCAGAGCATAGTCAATGAACCGCTGACCCGAGATATCCCAGACATGCGCGCCGCTTGCGCGCGCAGCCACAAGTGGTGCGGGCTTCTGGTTACCGCGCGGGGTAGACGACGTGCCATAGGCCACAGATTTCAGCGCCCGCGTGCGCCAGTCCAGGCTTTTCGAAACGAAGTCGTCGGTATCTATCTTCATGCGCCTGTCTCACTATCTGCCGGAAAGGCGACGGCCGCTGTCGCTGGCCAGTTCACCTGAACTCCGTCCCCTTCCGAAGGGCAGAGATGGCATTCGGATTTTGCAAGGTGCGCGGTGATCCGGCCAACTTGCGGCACATCGACGACCACCCGCAGATGATTGCCGTGATAGATCACATCGGCAACGACACCGGAAAAGCAGTTGTCCTTGCCTGTACCCAGGGCAACCTGTTCCGGACGCACCAGAACCTGTGACGCCACCCCGGCGGCAAGCTTGTCAGGCGCCTGCGCCAGAAGCTCTGCGCCGGCAGGGGTGCGCAAGCGCAGCGAAACCCCGTCGACCTGCCCGGCCACGGCGGAAAGCACGTTGTTCTCGCCCATGAACCGCGCAACGAAGGCGTTCTGCGGCTTGTCATATACCATGTCAGGTGGTCCGATCTGCTGGACCAGGCCGTCATTGAAAATCGCGACACGGTCAGACATCGTCATTGCTTCTGACTGGTCGTGCGTGACGTAAAGAACCGTAAGACCCAGCCTTTCGTGAAGCTCTCTAATTTCAAGCTGCATATGATCGCGCAATTGCTTGTCGAGCGCTCCAAGCGGCTCATCCATCAAGACCATGCGCGGTTCGAACACCAGCGCGCGGGCGAGAGCCACGCGCTGCTGTTGCCCGCCTGACAGCTGAATGGGCCGGCGATCGGCCACTGAATCAAGCCGGATCATGTCCAGCGCGCGCTTCACACGGCCCGCAATCTCCGGCTTTGCAAAGCGATGCATCCGTAGCGGGAAGGCGAGGTTCTCGGCCACGGTCATATGTGGAAACAACGCGTAATTTTGAAACACCATGCCGAAATTGCGTTTATAGGTCGGCATGTTGTTGATCCGCCGCCCATCGAAAATGATGTCGCCTGCAGAAGGCTCTTCAAAACCGGCCAGCATCATCAAAGTTGTGGTCTTGCCCGACCCGGAGGGTCCGAGCAGGGTAAGAAACTCGCCCTCGTCAATGCGCAGATGCAGATCTTTGACAACCTGCACCTTGCCATCATAGCTCTTGTGAACGCCGTCAAAAACGACCAGCGGGGCGGTGTCAGCGGTCATCGGGCATCCTGTTGTCTATTGGGCTTGTTCAGTCGGGTGGCGTATACGCGAGCGCTTTCGGTGATCACCAGCAGCACAAGCGATAGCGTGATCATGATCACCGCCGCCGCAGCGATGGTCGGACTGAGCATCTCGCGAAGGCCTGCGAACATCTGGCGAGGCAGGGTGAACTGGTCGGGGCCGGTCAGGAAGATCGCGATCACCAGCTCATCAAATGAGGTGGCAAAGGCAAAAACCGCCCCGGCAATCACCCCGGGCAGGATCAGCGGCAGAACCACCTCGCGGAAAGCTTGCGCTGGCGTGGCACCTAGCGACAGCGCCGCGCGCACCAGTGTCATGTCAAGGGTCTGGACCGAGGCAAGTACCGTGATCACCACATACGGCGCCGCGACGATCGTGTGAGCAATGATTAGCCCGGTCAACGAGTTCGTGAGGCCCATGGCCGAAAACGCCACATACATCGACGACGCGGCGACGATCACCGGCACCACCATTGGCAGCGACAGGATAGCCAGCACCAGCTTCTTGCCGCGGAACTGCGCCATGTTCAGCCCGAGCGCCGCGAATGTGCCCAGCGCTGTGGCCAGAACCATGGTGATCGTGCCGACGATGAAACTGTTCTTCGTCGCCTCCAGCCAACGGCTACTGTAAAAGAAATCCTCATACCATCGCAGCGACCAGCCCGGCGTGGGCAGGGTCAGAACCTCGCCCGACGAAAACGACAAGGGAAAGATCACCACGATCGGCGACACCAGGAACACCAGAACCAGAACTGCAAATATACGGATCGCGCGCATAGTCATCCCCGTGGCCCCGTACTAAGTCCGGGCATGAAGCGGCTCGCCACTGCTACGAGCAAGCCGGTGAGCAGCAGCAGTAACAATGACAGCGCCGCGGCCATGCCAAGGTTGATCGAGGTGTTGGTGAAGTAGGCGATGTAGTAGCTGACCATCTGGTCCTGAAGCCCCCCTACCAGCACCGGCGTGATATAGAATCCCACTGACAGCATCAGGACCATCAGCGCACCCGCTGCCACGCCGGGCATCGTCATGGGCAAGTAGACGAGCAGAAATTGTTGCCACGGGCGCGCGCCCAGCGACGCCGCTGCGCGCACATACTCAGGGCGGATGCGCTTCATCACGCTCAGCAGCGGCAGGATCAGGAACGGCAACAGAACATGCACCATCGCGATGTAGACGGCACTGCGGGTGAAGATTATTGCTTGCGGTGTATCGATCAGGCCGGCGAACAGAAGCGCCGCGTTAATCGGGCCCTCTCGTTGCAAGATGATGAACCAGGCCGTGCTGCGCACGAGAATTGAAATCCAGAACGGAACCAGCACGCATAATAACGCGAAACTTTCAGCCCGGCCTGACAGCGTTGAAAGGTACCAAGCTGTTGGGTAGCCCAAAAGCACAGCGAATACAGTCACCCAGATCGAAATGACGAAGGTGCGGACGAACAGTTCGCGGAAGACAGCCATGTTTGGGTCCACGGCAACGATATTGCCCGCAGGCTCGATCCGCAAATCCATCGATCGCAGCATGTAGGTCGCAGTATATGGGTTCGAATGGGTCCGCAGGAGTTGCCAGATATCCGGTGTGCCCCAGGCTGGGTCCAGTTCGATCAATGAAACGGAATAGGGCGCTTCCAGGTCAGGCGCGGCGCGGCGCGCGCCTGACAGGCGCGAACGCATTCCGGATTGTTCAAAGTTCATGCGCCGGATCAACGCGCCAAATGTCCGGTTGTCCTGCGGACTTTGCAGATCCTCAACAAAAGCCGCGAACACAGCTTCGTCGGGCATACCCTCGCCTGTCCAGCGATCCAGCGCGACCGTTGTTCGCGGCAGAGCCGCAGATACTTCTGGATTGGCGAAAGCCTTGAATGCCGTTGCGCCGATCGGCAGCACAAAACCCACAAGCATTAAAAGCAGAAGCGGCGCGATCAGCAGGATGCCGAGTCTTGAGTTGCGATCCATTCTCTGCCTATTCGAGCCGATGTTTATTCGGGGAAGGGCGGTGCCGACACACGGCCGTACCGCCCTCCGTTTCATGTCGTGGTTTCGCTATCAGTTCGCTGCCCAGGCAGCAAAACGTGCTTCAAGGTCGTCGCCGTATTCGATCCAGAAATCCGTGTCGATGAACAGCCCCTGATCAGCGTGATTCAAGACCATGCCGGGGTTTGCAGCCTGTACCGCCGGGTCAGAGTTCACCTCAGCGTTGGCGGGCGAGATCGGCCAGACGGCTGCTTGAGCCAGCAGCGGTTCGGCGTTGGTGATCCATTCGATCATGCGCATCGCTTCTTCAGTGTGTTCCGATCCCTGAACCACCGTCCAGTAGTCAATGGAATAGATCAACGTATTCCAGAGCATCTCATAAGGCTGATTCTCTTCATCGATCGCACGCAGAATGCGTCCGGTGTAGGCCAACGCATATTCAACTTCGCCCGAACCCACGAACTGCAGTGGCTGTGCACCAGCAGACCACCAGACGATATCGTCCTTGATTTCGTCCAGCATGGCAAAGGCGCGGTCCACCCCTTCCGGCGTGGACAGCACATCATATACCTCGGCGAGCGGCACGCCATCGGCCAGGAGCGCGGCTTCAAGCGTCATCTTCGGCCCTGTCCGCATCGAACGCCTGCCGGGGAAGCGCTCGGTGTCCCAGAAGTCGACCATATTCTGGGGGCCTTCTGAAACGCGTGACGTGTCATAAAACAACGCAACCCCGAAGCCAGTCGCGCCCACGCCACATTCGTGAACGCCGGTGGGGATGAATTTGTCAGCGTTCACCACGCTCCAGTCGATGGGGGCAAAGACGCCATCTTCGCAGCCGCGCACCATTTCCGGTGCCTCGACCATGACGATATCCCAAGTCACATCGTCGGCTTCCACCATGGCGTAGATCCGCGCCATTTCGCCGTTGTAGACGTCATCGGATACAGACACGCCAGTGGCGCGTTCATAGCCCATGAAAAGATGCTCCCGGGCGCTATCTTGATACCCTCCGCCGAAGCCGACGATGGTAAGGTCGCGCGCCGAGACGCCCGTGGCCATGGCGGCGACGAGAGGGACGGCAACAAAAACTGAAGTCCTGTAGCTTTTGGTCGACATGGGCTGGTGTCCTTCCTTGCTGGATGCTTGCTTTTCTTTTCGTTCTCAGGTGTAGCGTTCGGCCCTAAAGCTCTCATAGTAGCAATATTAATACTTTAGTCAAATTTACAAGTTTTTTGCGCTGCCTGCCTTCGTGGCACAAGGTTCGGTACGGAGTGTTTGAAGAATCGCCTGAATTTTGGGCACTTCCGTTTATGACCCAGGTCACACCGCCGGGGCAGTGTGCCACAAACAAAAAGGCTGTCAGCGAGAATCACCCTCCATCGGCCTTGACCTTGATCGGTTCGGATGAATAGACATAATGTAGCTACCTTAACACAACTAGGACTCTCAGATGCCCTCATCCCCCCTGCCTGCGGCGGCAAACCCCGCGATCTGTTCGACGCCGCTTGCAGGTAATCTGTGCGACTACCAGCTCTACATCGACGGTGCCTTCGTACCCGCACAGGCCGGGGCCACCTTAGACTCCACGGATCCGGTGACATGCGCAGTATGGGCAAAGGTGGCTCGTGCTGACCCTTCGGACGTTGACCGTGCGGTGCAAGCTGCGCACCGCGCCTTCCACAACCCTGAATGGCGCGGGCTTTCGGCATCGGCCAGGGGCGCGCTGCTGCGCAAACTGGGCGACCTTATCGCCCAGAATGCCGACTGGCTGGCGCAGATCGAGATGAAGGACAATGGCAAGCTGATCGCCGAACTGTCCGTGCAGATGCGTTACCTGCCTAACTACTACTATTACTACGGTGGGCTGGCCGACAAGGTGCAGGGTGCCACGATCCCGACCGACAAACCCGGAGTTCTGAACTATACCCGATACGAGCCGATGGGCGTTGTCGCCTGCATCATGCCATGGAACTCACCGTTGCCGTTGATGGCCTTCAAGCTGGCGCCCGCGCTTGCGGCAGGTAACACCGTGGTTCTGAAGCCCTCTGAATTCACCTCGGCCTCGACGCTGGAATTCATGAAGCTGGTGGAGCTTGCAGGATTTCCCAAAGGGGTCGTCAATGTTGTTACCGGGTTTGGCCATGAGATGGGCGAGGCGCTCGTCACACATCCGATGGTCGAGCGTATCGCCTTTACCGGCGGGCCTGATGCCGGCAGGATCATCGCTGAACAGGCTGCGCGGTCGATGAAGCGCGTGTCGCTGGAACTCGGCGGCAAATCGCCCAATATCATCTTCGAAGATGCTGATCTGGATCAGGCGGTGAAAGGCGCGGTCGCGGGGATTTTTGCCGCCTCCGGGCAGACCTGCGTCGCAGGCTCGCGGTTGCTGCTGCAAAGGTCGATCCATGACGAGGTGGTGCAGCGATTGCTGGCGTTTCTTTCAGACATTCGCTTTGGGCACCCCGGTGATCCGGACACGCAGATCGCCCCAATCTCGACCGCGCCACAGATGCGCAAGATCGAGGACTACGTCGCCATCGCCCAGGCCGAGGGCGCACAACTTATTCGCGGCGGCAGGCGCGTCGAGGTCTCAGGCTACCCGGATGGCCTGTTCTACGACCCGACGATTTTCACCGGAGTGTCGAACCGGATGCGGATTGCCCAGGAAGAGGTGTTCGGCCCGGTACTTTCCATCATCCCGTTTGAAGATGAAGATGACGCAGTCGCAATCGCCAATGACACCATCTACGGCCTTGCGGCGGGTGTTTGGACACGCAGCCTTGACCGCGGGGTCCGCATGGCGGAACGGCTTCGCGCCGGAACCGTGTGGGTGAACAATTACCGCTCCACTTCCGTCACGTCGCCCTTCGGTGGTTTTGGCCAAAGCGGTATCGGGCGTGAGGGCGGCATGACAGCGATACTTGATTACATGGAGCTGAAAAGCGTCTGGCTGTCGACAAATGTGGAAATTCCCAACCCCTTCATCCGGCGTTAGAGCCGGGGCACCCATTGCGGGCTGCTGTCGCCTTTCTCGCGCGACAGCCCCACCCGGTATTCAAAGAACTCGGGGTTGTAGTAAATCTCGATGAACTCAACGATACGCTCCTGATCGTCGAAGACGGCGCGTTTCAGGCAGATGAGTGGTGCGCCTTGCACCACATCCAGGTATTGGGCAAGCTCGGCATCGGCGGCAACGGCAGTCAGGCGTTGCTCGGCCTTGGCAAAAACAAACCCCTTTTCCTCCAGCGCGGCGATCACGGTGCGGTTGCCAAGAGTTTCCTGCGACAGAAGATAGGCTTCTGGCGGCAGGACATGCACCACCGAATAGGAAAACGCCCGCCCCCCGGGCTGTCGCCGGGTGCGACGGATACGCAGCCCCCGCTGCCCTGATGGCGTATCAACAGCGCCCATTATATCGGGGGGCACATCAACTTCGGCGAATTCGTGCAACTCGACCTCGGTCGTTTCCTCGAACTCCCGGATATTCATCTTGAACCCTGCCATGCCGTCGCTCACCTCTGGCGGCAAAATCGTGGGGTTAACAAAGGTGCCGCGGCCCCGATGACGGGTGATCAGATTTGCCTCTTCAAGAAGAGCCATGGTGTTGCGAATGGTAACGCGAGAGACTTCAAATTCGGCGGCCAGGTCCTGCTCGCTTGGCAACACGACGCCCTCGCGCCAGTGGCCGGCGCGAATTTTCTGTTCCAGAACAAGAAAGATGCGGTAGTAAAGTGGCAGTGCATCGCGAATGCCCTTGCCTTGCCGCACTGCCGAAAATTCGCCCGCCATTTTCATCTTCCGATTGTGTCTTGCAACACAGACTATAAGTGACTGGTGTGAACGCGTCCATGCAATCTACCTGAACGGGCCTGCTGATCAGCGGGCAGAAAGCAACGCGGCAAGTTGCGGTGTGCAACGGGCAAGATTTTCATCCGGCGCGATATCCAGTCGATGCAGCAGCCACCACGCCGCACACAGGTTCGACGACAGAAACGGAAGATTTTTGTCACCGGACATGCGCAGACATGCAGGCACGGTCAGCATCCCTGTCCCGCTCATCACCACAGCATCGCAACCTTCACGCTTGACCCGGCTGAGCGCACCCGCCACCTCATCGGTCGTTAGGGCATAGGCGCGGAACTCTTCCGAAATCGTGACAACTTGCACCACCTCAGCCCCCGCTTTCCGCCAGAACGCCGCCGCCTTCTCCGTCAGCCACTCAGGATAAGGTGAAACCAGCGCTATGCGCCCCGCCCCCAGCGCCTCAAGTGCGTGCAGGATTGCAAGGCTCGCCGTGACCACCGGATAGCCTGCTGCGTCCGTGAGGGATTCGCATAACGCCATGTCACCCTCAGGCAACAGGCGGTACGAAGGCCCGGTAAGCCCGACAATTCCTGCTGAAAGTGCAAGTGCGCCAAATCCCGCGAACCCCTCGGCGTATTGACCCGTGTAGGCGAGGTTGCGTTCGTCCAGTGTGGTGCCGGGCATGACTGGCAGACGGGCGACATGCAATCCAATCTGATCAGGCAGCAGAAAGCGCAGCTCTGGTTCTATCGTCGGGTTCGCCGACGGCACCAGAACGGCAATCCGGGCCTGCGGGGTGAAGAGATGTTCACTGGCGATCATTGCGCTTGTACCCTTGAAGTCTGAACAAGCCGACGCGGTGGCGCCATATCCAGCATGGCTGCACGTACCAGCATTTCACGCGCCTGCACCGGGTCTGCGGACATCGTGCGCATCTGCGCCAACAAGTTAGCCCCACCCGTTATGTTGCGGTCTGTGCGCGGCAAGAGCTGCTCTTGCGCGACCTGCCGACGGCGACGGGCAGCCCGTTCCACCAGTTCCGGCGCGTTGAGCGTGATTGCCTTTGCGATCGCCCCCCCCAGTTCATAGGCATCGTGGATGCCGCAATTCATGTTCATGCCACCGCGGGTATTCGTCAGGTGCAGCGCATCGCCCATCAGAAAAACCCGGCCCGTCCCATGGCCGGAGGCAAGCATCTTCCGCGCGCCATAGATATCGTGCTCGCGCAAGGTCAACTCGCCGGGAAACTGGGGAATGTACTGGCGCACAACCGGCATATACCATTCAGGCAGTACAACCTCTTCAGGATCGAAGCCATCGGGCAGGCGAATGATGACGCGCCAGCAATCAGGCATCTGCAACAAGCTGATTGAACTGTTGTCGGGCGAAAAAATGTAACTGACCTGCCCCAATCCCGGTATGATATCCGAGAGCGGATCGGTTACCACCAACCTGAGAACCTGCCCGGGGTAGGCGCTGCCCTCCAGCGCAAGGCCAAGCGCATCGCGCACCGTGCTATGCGCACCATCTGCGGCCAGAACATAGTCGGCTGCGATCTCACGTTTCGCGCCCGATGCTTCAACATAGCGAACCATGACATCATTGGTCTGTTGGGCTACATTCAGAAACGTGCAGCCAAAACGCACTTCTCCGCGCGGGCCGCGTTTCAGTTTGTCCAGCAGCAGCTGCGTCAGCGCCGATTGTTCCAGATGCAATCTGTGCGGGAACGGGGTGTCGCTTACCAGCAGGTCATGGTCGAACTGCGCCAGCACCGCGCCAGCGGCTGTGCGATACTGGATGCGGTCCGCCACGCGCCCCATCTGCATCATTGGCCCAAGAACGCCGAACTCGCTCAGAATTTCCAGGGTCGGTGGCTGAAAGGTTGAGGCCTTCGACGCCGTGCTAAGAGCCTCACGCTTTTCCAATACGATGCAGTCGATGCCAAAACCGGCAAGACAGACGGCTGCCGACAGCCCGACAGGCCCCGCCCCGACGATGATGACCTGAGTGCGCTCCATCCCAGTTCCTTCCTGCTTGCGCCCTTTTGAGCAATACTTTTAGTCGTGCAATAGTTTGTTGTCTCATACAAGATACTTTTGCGCGGGATGCCCTGTCAAAGAAGTTTCATCCAGCGGTGCAGAAGCAGACGATGCGCTGAAAAACGCGATAAAAGACCATGGCGCCGACGATGTTTGGATCGGATGCACGCGCAACCCTTCGGCCCTTCGCAGGAGCCCTGATCAACGCGCTGGCCGAGCGGGGCCGGCACGACGCTCTATCTTCCGGCAAAGGTGCCGGGCGTGCTGTTCAGTGTCGGTGATACCCAGACGGCTCAGGGCGAGGGTGAAGTCTGCGGCACGGCCATCGAAAACCCAATCGGGCGATTTCGTTTCACTTCCCGCACTGCATTTTCAGTGATCCGTCAGGTTGCACCAGCACGGATTTCTGGTGCTGGTGCAGGCGATTCAACCGTCAAAATGCAATCGATTTCAGAGCGTTGTGCAGAAGGTTTGCTTTGTCCGCCCCAAGGCGCTCAAGCAGCTCGGCCTCCTGCTCCTGCACGAACTGCCGCACGCGATCTCGTTTGCGTTCACCCAACGCCGAAAGAACCAAGTGCACGAGTCGGTGATCTTCCTGCGATACCTGTCGCTGTACAAGGCCGTCCGCAACCATACGGTCCACCAGCTTGGTTAGCGTCGGCGGGGCCAGCAGCACTGTTTCTGCCAGCCGTCCCATGGTCATCGAACTTTCTTCGCCGATTGCTTCCAGAATGCGCCATGCTTCAACCTGAACGCCCTCGTCCTTCAGTTTGCGGCTGAGTTCCTGATGCACGTTGCGATGCGCCGCCGCCAGCGCGTAGGAAAGATAGCCGGTTACTGCAGCACGCTCGCCACTCATCTTGCAATTCCTTTGATCGCGGCGCTTGGCCGCTTCGATATTCTGAATTTAGTTGACGAGGAAAGCAATTTCAATTGCACTGACGCAGACGAATGGGGAAATGGCTGATGTCTGCACTTTATCCTGCGCGTGACCGCGGATATCGACTGCTGCCTGAGACGGTGGCGAGTCCCCATGATGATCTGGTGCTCTCGCCGAAGTCGGCCTTTCGCGTTGCCCTGGCAATCCCATTGTGCGGATCAGCCGGGCTGTGGGCACCGTCCTGCATCGCGGCGGCCCAGCTTGCGGTGGCGGAACTGAACCGCGGTCGTGGTATATGCGGGCTTCCGGTTGAACTTGTTATGATCGACAGTGCGGTCGAGGCAACGGTTCCGGTTGATGCGCTGATCGATTCACTGATCGATCTTGGCGCGGTCGATGCCATAGTCGGCATGCATATCAGCGCGATCCGTCAGCGGTTGAGCAAGATCATCCAGTCCCGCATTCCCTATATCTACACGCCGCTCTATGAGGGCGGAGAGCGCGCACCCGGCATCTTTGCCATTGGCGAGACACCGTCTGAGCAGGTTGGCCCGGCGATGGAGCGCCTGCAAGCCATTTATCGGCCACGCCGCTGGGCGATGATCGGAAATGACTATGTCTGGCCACGAACCTCGCACGGCTATGCCAAACAGCATCTGCAAAAGCTCGGCGTGACGCTGGTTTACGAACGCTACCTGCCTTTCGGCCTAGGCGATATGACCTGCGAGGTCGAGTCGCTGGCAGCAAGCCGCGCTGATGCGCTGCTGTTGTCCATGGTCGGGCAGGACGCGGTCGATTTCAACCGCGCTTTCGGGCAAGCTGGACTGGACCGGCAGATGTTCCGCCTGTGCTGCGCGGTTGAAGAAAACGGCCTCCTTGCCATCGGCCCTGACAATCTCAAGCGGCTGTTCTCGGCGGCGTCCTACTTCGGGGCCCTCAGGACCGATGTGAATGCCTGCTTCCGTGAAGCCTATCACGGGTTCCACGGAGACCGCGCGCCCATGCTCAACGCGCTGGGGCAATCAACATATGAGGGGCTGCATTTCCTGCACACGCTGCTTGAGCGTGTTCCCGAGGGCTGGCGCGACGCGACAGGGCCGATGGCCCGGCGCTTGCGGCACCGGTCGGCGCGCTGGCTGGGCGGCGATGATGAAACTGCGGTGCGCCCCATCTACCTCGCCCGCGCTGACGGGATGCTGTTCAACATCAGCGAGAAGCTCGGATGATCCCGGCTGCGGGGTTTTGTTGAAACGGAAAATAAATTACTTGAAACGGAAAATGATTCCCGTTTAGACTGCGTCGAAGATCGGGGCGGGCCCCGCGACTGCAGGAGGGCGTCTTGGTCTGGTTTCTCGTCATTGTCATCGCAATTCCGTTGGTGCTGTTTTGCCTGTGGCTTCTTCAGCGCTTCTACGCGAAAGCCACCCGGGAAACGGCGCTGGTGCGTACCGGTCTTGGCGGCCAGCGGGTGGTTCTTGATGGCGGCTGTATGGCCCTGCCGATCCTTCATCAGATCCAGCGGGTCAACATGTCGGCGCTGTCGTTTCGGGCGCGCTGCGCGGGGGCCGGGGCGCTGTTGACCGGCGATCGCCTGCGTGCCGATCTTGAGATGGAGTTCGAGCTGCGTGTGCTGTCCAACCGCGAGGGTGTGGCGACTGCAGCGCAGGCGCTGGGGGCACGCATCGCGCGCGGGGGTGGGGCCGTGGAAGAGCTGTTCTCCGGCACACTGGTCGGTGCGATGCAAAATGCCGCCGCCGCCCGCACGCTGGACCAGATCCACCTCGACCGCGCCGCGTTTTCGGCGGAAGTGGCCGACGAAGTTGCAGCATATGCCGAAAAGCTTGGCCTGACGCTCATTTCAACCGCGCTGGTCAGCGTCGATCAGGGTGATTTCAGCAAGCTGAATGAAAATAACGCCTTCAACGCCGAAGGCATGCGCAAACTCGCCGCGCTGGTGGCTGAACAGCGCAAGGAGAGGGTGCGCATTGAGGTCGAGGCCGATCTTGCAGTGCGCGAGACGCAGCTTGCGCAGACCCAACGCCGACTGGACATCGCCCGCGCCGAGCGCGAAGCCGAGATCGCGCAGCGCGAACATCTGCGCAGGCTGGAAGCAGAGGCCGAGAGCACCTCACGCATTCAGGCAGCCACCGCCGACCGCGCTGCCGAAGAGGCCAAGATCAGCAACGAGCAAGAGCTGAAATCTGCACGCATCGCCAGCGATGAGGCTCTGCGCCAGCGCGAGATGGCAGCGATTCAGACGCTGGAGGAAGCCAAGCTCAGACAAGAGGCGGCGCTTGCCCGTCACCGCGCGGAAACCGCGGAGGCCCGGGCGACCGAGGAAACTGCGCGCGCGCAGGTGCTGCTGGCAGCAGAGTCCGTGCAGACCCAGAAAGAGCGGGCGGTGGCAGAGCGCGAGCGCGAGATCGCGCTGATGCGCCAGAAGCGCGAGCAGGAACTACAGGCCGCGCGCACAGAATCCGAGACCGCTGACCAGCGCGCCCGCGCCAAGGCCGATGCCGAGATTTCCGAGGCGCGCTCCCTCACGGACAAGCTGCGCATGTTGGCCGAGGCCGAGGGGCGTTCGGCCCTGATCGCGGCAGAAAACGGTCTGGACCCGGCGGTGATCGCCATGCGGCTGGAGGAGCGGCGGCTGGACCGGCTGCCCGAGATCATGACCCAGATGATGAAGCCGGTCGAAAAGATCGATTCGATCCGCATCAACCATATGGGCGGGTTCGGAAATGGCGGCAATTCAAGCGGCGGTGCCGATGGCGCCTTCGGCTCGGCCATGGAGCAGATCCTTGGCATGGCGGTCCGCCTGCCCGCGATGAAGCAGATGGGCGCCGATATCGGCATCGATTTCGATGCCAACCTTGCCGGTCGAACCGCCGATTACGCCAACCGTATCAAGGGCAAGGCCGACACACCGCCGCAACCGCGCGACCAGGACCCGGTCGAGCGTGACCTGACCGACGACGACAAGTGACACCCCGTGCCTGAGCATGGACGACCAAAAAAACAAAACAGGGAGAGATGATCGTGACACTGAACAGACGCAGTTTTCTCGCTTCGACTGCCGCAGCAACCGGCGCATTGATGATGCCCGGCATCGCCCGGGCACAAGACGCCATTCGCGTCGGCACCGTGCTCGATGTGTCGGGCATCTTCGATGCCTATGGCACGCCAATGGATATGGCCCAACGGCTCGCGGTGTCAGAGATCAACGATGCCGGGGGTCTGCTTGACCGCCCGGTTGAGCTGATTTCCTATGACACGCAATCCGACATCGCGCTGTATACCCAGTATGCGCAGCGGCTGGTGCGGCAAGACAATGTCGATGTCGTCCATGGTGGGATCCTGTCTGCCTCGCGTGAGGCGATCCGCCAGACCCTGCGCCGCGCCAACACGCTTTACTTCTACAATGTGCAGTATGAGGGCGGGGTTTGCGACCGCAACGCCTTTTTCAATGGCGTAACCCCTGCGCAGCAGGCCGAGGTGCTGGTGCCCTGGGCGATGAGCCGGTCAGGCCCGCGCGTCTATATTCTGGCGGCTGACTACAATTATGGCCAGATCACCGCTCGCTGGTTGCAAAAGTATGTAGCCGACAACGGTGGCGAGACCGTCGGAATGGATTTCTTTCCGCTCGACGTGTCGGACTTTGGCTCGACCATCGCGCGCATCCAGACCGTCGCGCCCGATCTGGTGATCGCGCCCTTGGTGGGTGGGGCGCATCTGTCGTTCTTCCGGCAATGGGCCGCGGCGGGAATGAATGCGCGCATCCCGCTGGCCTCGACAACCATGGGCGTGGGCAACGAGCACAAGGTGCTGACGCCAGATGAAGGCAACGGCATGATGGTTGCCTATAACTACTCGCAGGAACTGGACACGCCGCTGAACAATGCCTTCAAGGAGCGCTGGATCGCCGCTTATGGCAACACCGATGCCATCCATGAGATCGCTGTGTCGCATTACATGGGCTTCCACCTCTGGGCTGAAGGTGTGCGCCGCGCCGGAAGTGTCGACCGCGACGCGGTAATTGAGGCGATGGAAGACGGGTTGTCGGTCGAAGGGCCAAGCGGGATGATGACCATCGACCCGCAAACCCATCACACAACGCTTGATGTGCATCTGATGGAAGTGCGTGACCAGAAGATGGAAGTTGCCGAGTCGCTCTCGCAGCGCCCGCCGGTTGATACGCAGGCGGTGTGCAACCTGACCGAGAACCCTGACGACAACACGCAGTACGAAATCGAATTCTGAGCACCGCCCAGTCCGTCTGCCCATGCCCCGGTGCTGCCGGGGCATGGTGCGCTGTTGCCTGAAAGAAGCCAAACGCATGGATCTTGCCGTCGTTATCCTTGTCGAAGTGCTGTATGCCATCGCATGGCTGGTGCTGGTCAGCGCCGGGCTGGCGGTGGTGTTCGGTATGATGAAGGTCATCAACCTGGCGCATGGCGAGTTCATGGTGCTGGGCGGCTATGCGACAATCACCGCAGTCGGCCTCGGCGTGAACATCTTTGTCGCCATGCTGATCGTTGCGCCGCTGGTTGTCGGCCTGTTCGGCCTGATCGTCGAGCGGCTGGTATTCCGGCATCTCTATGGGCGGATGATTGACACGATGCTGGCCTCGTGGGGCCTCAGCCTGATGATGATCGGCGCCTTCAAGATGATCTTTGGCAATACCACCACGGGCGTTTCCGGCCCGATCCCCGGTTTCACAGTCGGCAACTACCAGATCAACGGTTACAATTTCTTCATCATTGTCGTGGCGCTGCTGCTACTGGTGGCGATGCTCGCGGTGCTGCGCGGCACCCGCGCGGGGTTGGTTGCTCGCGGTGCAATGCAGCGGCCTGACATGGCCTCGGCAATGGGCCACAGCCCTGACCGGATCTACATGCTGACCTTCGCCATCGGCTCGGCGTTGTCAGGCCTCGCGGGCGCGGTGCTGGCCCCGTTGATCGGGCTGGTGCCGACTGCTGGCGCTGGCTTCATCGCCAAGGCATTCATCACGGTGATCGCAGGCGGGCCGTCGCTGGTTGCGGGTCTGGCATCGGCGTCAGGGGTCTTTGGGCTGGTGAACCAGTTCTTCTCGTTCCTTGTCTCACCAGTGGTGGGCGAGGTGGCGCTACTGGTCGCGGCAGTCGCCCTGCTGCGGCTGTTGCCGCGCGGGATCACCACGCGCTTTTTCAGGGGGCGGCTGTGATGGTTGGGGCGGCACACAAGGACTTCGCGCTGATCGTGATTTTGGGGGTGGTCCTTATCCTGGGCCTGCCGCTGATGGTGGATACACATGTACTGACCCTGCTTATCGCCTATGGGATGCTGGCGCTGAGCCTTGGCCTTATCTGGGGTTTTGGCGGGGTGCTTTGCTTCGGGCAGGCAGCCTTTTTCGGGCTGGGGGCCTATACCTTCGCCGTGGCCGGGATCAATTTCAACGAAAGCACCCTGCCGCTAATTCTGGCCGTGCTGGTGCCCGCGGGCTTCGCGCTGGTGCTGGGCGCGCTGATGTTTTACGGGCGGCTGGGTGATGTCTATCTGGCGGTGATCACGCTGGTCGTTTCGCTGATCCTGTTTCGCTGGATAAACTCGACCGCGGGGCCGGACTATACCATCGGCGCGGCGCGGCTGGGCGGGTTTAACGGCATTCCCGGCTTTCCGATTCTCAATGTGCCGGGCCGGCCTGACCTGATGATCTGGGGCGAGACACTGTATTTTGTCGCCGCCGTCAGCCTGCTGATCGTGTTCCTATTGGTGACATGGCTGCTGCGGTCCAGCTTCGGGCGCATCGCTGTGGGCATCCGCGAGAATGAAGAGCGGGTTTCGCTGTTGGGGTTCGACATCCGTGCGCGCAAGACAGTCCTTTTCGCCATCGGCGCGGCAATCGCGGGCCTTGCAGGCGCGTTCTACGCCACCTGGGCCGAGGTGGTCACGCCCACGCTTTTCAGTCTTCAGCAGTCAGCCGAAATCATCATCTGGTGCATCGTCGGCGGGCTTGGTACGCGGTTCGGGCCGATCCTTGGGGCAGGCGTTCTGGCCTATCTGAAGTTCGCGCTGGGCCAGCAGAACATGATCGACAACATGTTCGTCCTTGGCCTTGTGCTGGTGCTGTTTGTGCTGTTCCTGCCGCGCGGGCTGGCGCCAGAGCTTGCGCGCGGCTGGCACTGGATCACCGGGGCGCGGCGCAAGCCGACCCGCCGCAACCACGCGCCGCGGGCCGAGGTGTCCAATGGCTGAAACCGTGCTGGAAACCGAAGGGCTGACGATGCGCTTTGGCGGCGTCGTCGCGGTGGATAACGTTTCGCTGAAGCTGAAAGCGCGCGAGTTGCGCTGCCTGATCGGCCCGAACGGCGCGGGCAAGAGCACCTGTTTCAAGTGCCTGTGCGGGTTGCTGACCCCAACCGAGGGCCGGGTGTTCCTGCGCGGCGAGGAAACCACGGGGTGGGAGCCGCACCAGATTGCGTCGCTTGGTGTCGGTATCAAGATGCAGGTGTCATCAGTCATGGACGGGCTGAGCGTGCATGAAAACATCTGGATGGCCGCGCGCCGTTTCAACGATACCGATGCAGCCCGGCGCAAGGCGGACGAGGTGATCGAGCGCCTCGCCCTCGGAGCGATCACGCGCGCAGAGCTTGGCCGGTTGGCGCATGGCGAACGTCAGAGGGTTGAGCTTGGCATCGTGCTGGCCGCCGATCCGTGGCTGGTGCTGCTGGATGAACCGGCGGCGGGGATGACCGGCGAAGAGGTGGAGCGCATGGGTGACGTCATCCGCGAAATGACAAGCACCGCCGCCGTGGTCATCGTTGAACATGATATGCAGTTCATTCGCTCACTGGCGTCAACGGTCACCGTATTTCATCGCGGTAGGGTGCTGATGGAAGACCATGTTGACCGGGTCATGGCCGACCCGGTGGTGCGCGATGTCTATCTTGGGAAGCAGGCGTGATGGCGGCGACGGACGCGGAAATCTGGCTTGAGGTATCATCGATTGTGGGCGGCTATGGGCGCGTGCCGGTGGTGCATGGTGTTGACCTGACAGTCGCCGCCGGTGAGGTGGTGGGCATTCTTGGCCACAACGGCATGGGTAAATCGACACTGTTGAAGCTGATCATGGGAATGTTGCCTGCGACATCCGGCCGGGTGCGGTTTCGGGGGGCGGATGTGACAGGCGACCCGCCTCACCGCCGCGCCGCGCTGGGGCTGGGCTATGTCCCGCAGGGGCGCGGCATCTTTCCGCAACTGTCGGTGCGCGACAATCTGCGCTTTGCATGGCAGGATCATGGCGGGGCAGATGAAACGGCGGCGCTGGAGCAGGCGCTCAATGATTTCCCCCGCCTGCGCACGTTGATCGACCGTGAGGGCGGCGCGCTGTCAGGGGGTGAGCAGCAGTTGCTGGCGCTAGCGCGGTGCCTGATGGGCGCGCCGGACCTCTTGTTGCTCGATGAGCCGACCGAGGGGATTCAGCCCTCGATCATCGACGAAATCGCCGAGACACTGTCTCGCCTGCGCCATGCGCAAGGCCTGTCCATCCTTCTGGTCGAACAGAATTTCGATTTCATCGCCGATCTGTCTGACCGTGTGCTGGTGCTGGAGCGTGGGCGGATTACCGGCAAGCTGTCGCGCGCAGAGCTGTCCGACGCCGCGAAGGTGGATGCGTTTCTTGGGTTTGGTGCGGCACGGAGCACGCGCGCACGCCCGGCCGCAACGGGCAAGGCGCCCGGGCTCACGCCGGGCAGTGTCGCAGTACCGCCCAGCCCTGCCCCGCCACGCCACACGCCCGTCCAAAGCCTTGCCCGCTCAACCCCGCCGCCCCCGGCCCTACTCGACCCAACCACACCGCAGGTGAACAGAATGTCCGTGAAACGCCCCAGCCACACCCAGATGCGCGCGATGGCCGATCGGTTCGCAATGTCGTTGAGCGATGACGAGCTTGGACAGTTTTCTGCCGTCATGGAGGGATATATCCAGACTTATGACCGCGTGAACACAGCCCCCGACAACCTGCCGGTGTCGCGCTATCCGCGCAGTCCAGGCTACCGGCCCAGCGTGTCGGAAAACCCTCTCAACGCCTGGTATTACAAGTCCGAGGTTCATGGCGCGGTGGACGGCCCGTTGCGCGGCAAGCGGATCGTGCTGAAGGACAATGTGGCGTTGGCCGGGGTGCCGATGATGAATGGTTCGGCAATCCTCGAAGGTTACACGCCCGAGATCGACGCCACCGTGGTGACGCGGATGCTCGATGCCGGCGCGGTCATTGTCGGCAAGGCACATTGCGAGAACTTCTGCCTCTCGGGCGGCTCACATACCAACGCGACTGGGCCGATCCACAATCCTTGGAAGCATGGGTATTCGGCCGGTGGGTCGTCAGGGGGCACGGCAGTGCTGGTGGCGACCGGCGAAGCAGATATGGGCATCGGCGGCGATCAGGGCGGCTCGATCCGCATGCCAGCCTCGAAATGCGGCATCTACGGCATGAAGCCCACCCACGGGCTGGTGCCATACAGCGGCATCGTGCCAATCGAACAGACCATTGATCATGCCGGGCCGATGACCCAGACCGTGGCCGACAACGCGCTTTTGCTGGAGGTGATCGCGGGCGAGGATGGGCTGGACCCGCGCCAATACAAACCCCGCACCTACCGCTATACCGAGGCACTTGGGCGCGGTTGCCGGGGCCTGCGTATCGGCATCCTCAAGCAAGGTTTCGACAGGCCCGAAAGCGAACCCGATGTCGATGCCAAGGTGCGCGCGGCTGCGGAACGCTTTGCCAGCCTTGGCGCGGAACTGGTCGATATTTCACTGGAGGAGCACAACATCGCCGCCGATCTGTGGTTGCCGATCACGGTGGAGGGTTTGCAGGACATGTTGATGAACGGTAACGCGACGGGCACAAATTATCGTGGGCTGTTCCTGCCGTCATTGACCGATCATGTCGGCACGTGGCGCAACCGTGCCGATGAACTGACCCATTCACTGAAGGTCTGCATGTTTCTTGGCGAATATTTCCAGACCCAGTATCGCGGTCGGTTCTATGGCAAGGCACAAAACATGATGCGCGCCGTGACGCGCAAGTATCTGGAGGTGCTGCACGGCGTCGATATGCTGCTGATGCCCACCATGCCAATGAAGCCGCAGCCGATCCCGGCGGCTGATTGCTCGATCGCTGAGTATGTCCGGTGCGCATTCGAAATGGTCGGCAATACCGCACCCTACAACGCGACAGGGCTGCCGGCGATGTCGCTGCCCTGCGGGATCAGCGAGGGGTTGCCGATTGGTGTGCAGCTCGTGTCAAAATTCTACAACGAACTTGTGTTGTATCAGGCGGCCCATGCCTTTGAGCAAAGCGGAGACTGGCGTAACATGTAGGCGGCGCGAAGCGGGGAGGAGAAGAAATGTCGATCCTGAATGAAAGCCTTGCAGGGCGATTGTCGGCCCCGTTCACGCGCGATCGCAGCGCACCGGGGCGCGACGCATTGCGCCCGCAAGACGGGCGCTCGTATGTCGCGGGCGACCGCACCGAGCCTTTGCGCTACATGACGATCCCCCAGCTTCTGCGCGAAACCGTCGCCCGATACGGCCCGCGCGATGCCGCCGTCTTTTCTGCGCAGGGCGAACGGCTGAGCTGGTATGACCTTGACCGGCGGGTGGATGCGCTTGCGGCTGGCTTTCTTGCGCTTGGTCTGGGCAAGGGAGATCGCGTCGGCATCTGGTCACCAAACCGCGTGGAATGGCTGCTGACGCAATTCGCGACTGCGCGGATCGGTGCGATCCTGGTCAACATCAACCCCGCCTATCAGCGCGCCGAGCTTGAATTTGCTTTGCGCAAGGTCGGTTGTGCCGCGCTGGTGATGGCCGAGCGATTCAAGTCATCCGAGTATCTGCAGATGCTGCGCGAGCTTGCGCCCGAGTTAGAGCAAGCCACACCCGGGCGGCTGACATCGGCGCGTCTGCCGTCCTTGCGCGCGGTGGTGGTCATGTCCAAAGACCCTGGCCCAGGGGCGTATTCGTTCGATGAACTTGCGCGGCTTGGCGGTCCCGCGCAGCAGTTGCGGCTTGAAGCAGTAGACGCAACCCTCAGCCCCGACGATGCAATCAATATCCAGTTTACCTCTGGCACCACCGGCGCGCCGAAGGGGGCTACGCTCACTCACTACAATATCGTTAACAATGCGCGTTTCGTGGCTGATCGCATCCGCCTGACAGAGGCAGACCGGTTATGCGTACCCGTGCCGCTCTATCACTGTTTCGGCATGGTCATGGGGGTTCTTGGCTGTGTTTCCAAGGGCGCGGCCATGGTCTTTCCGGGCGAAGGATTTGAGGCGCAGGCCACACTTGACACCGTTGCGGCAGAGCGTTGCACGGGCCTGTATGGGGTTCCGACCATGTTCACGGCAATGCTGGAAGCGCAGGCGGCCCAGCCGCGCGATCTTGGCATGCTGCGTACCGGCATCATGGCCGGTGCCCCTTGTCCGATACAGGTGATGGAAGACGTCAACAACCGCATGAACATGTCCGAGGTCACGATCTGCTACGGAATGACCGAAACCTCACCAGTGTCGTTTCAGAGCTTTGTCGATGATACGGTAGAAGATCGCTGCGCCACGGTGGGGCGCATCCACCCGCATCTAGAGGTCAGGATCATCGGCCCGGACGGCGCCATCCTGCCTGTCGGCGAATCCGGTGAGCTTTGCACGCGAGGCTATTCGGTCATGAAAGGCTATTGGGGCGAGCCGAAGCTCACCGCCGAGGCAATCCGGGACGGCTGGATGCATACCGGCGATCTTGCCACGCTGGATGAAGCCGGTTTTTGCCGCATCGTCGGGCGCGTCAAGGATATGATCATCCGGGGCGGCGAGAACATCTATCCGCGCGAGATCGAAGAGTTCCTCTATCGGCACCCAAAGGTTGCGCAGGCGCAGGTCTTTGGCATCCCCGACAACAAACTGGGCGAGGTGGTCTGCGCCTGGGTCGTTGCTGCGCCCGGCGCTGTCCCCACTGAAGAAGAGATACGGGCCTACTGTTCAGGCCAGATCGCGCATTTCAAAATCCCCAAGCACATTCTTGTCGTGCCGGAACTGCCCGTCACCGTTACCGGCAAGCCGCAGAAATTCGTGATGCGCGACAGGATGATAGAGTTGGGCTATGCCGGGCCTGACGTCAGCACTCATGGGACAGGTTAGCTGACTGTTCCGCCAGTTTGATATGCTATCCTTTTGCAGGAAGCCGTTTTCCACACGCGTCAGGCAGCAGGCGGCCCTTTCAAACTCCGGCCTGTTCAGCCGGCGTTCGGATCCTTCGCCACGGCGCGTATCTCCAACAATCCGCCGGGTACGATAAGCTCGCTGACACCTATCGCGGTCCAGGCAGGATACGGAGCGAGAATGAAGCGATCCCTGACGCGCATGAAGGTTTCCATATGGCGGGATATCTCGACATGGTATGTCGTGATTTCCAGCAGATCCGACATGTCGGCACCGGCCGCGCGAAGAACCGCACGCAGTGCTTCAAAAGCCGTGCTGAACTGTGCTTCCGGGTCGCGTACGGCCATCAGCGCCGTCAAAGCATTCGATGCTTCAGAGGTTGTTGCTTTTGCTCCGGCCAGACCATCTTGGGCTGGCGGTTCGCCGTCCGGGCTGGTGCCGATGATCCCCGAACAGAATATCAGGCCATTTGCAACAACGGCTGGCGCGAAGTGCCAGTTGTCGTAAACGCCCTGTAGCGCAGGCGGGATAATGCGTTTCGGGGATGTCATCGGGCGACCTCCAGAGAAGCCAGAACAATTTTGGGATATGCCGTGCTAGTGCTGATCAATTGCAGTGTCGAGCCCGGTGCGATGCGACGGAATCGATATTCGAACCAGTGCAGCGCCTTCATTCGGTCCTGCTGAAATCACGTCGTGTTCTCCGCCAACGCGCCGCACGACATCAAAGCGCGTTAAAGGGCGGGCGCCCTGATCCAGACCATACCGCGCGGTGCCGTCCAGCAGGATGTCGAACTCATCAGCCGTTTCGTCCTGCGAAGGGGGCAAAGAGTCACCCGCCTTCAGATCAACACGACGGATGACGGCATTGGCCGTTTTCAGTATTTCATTGCGCAAACCTTCAAGATCGCTGACTGAAATTCGAGGTTCCTCAGCAACCATCAGGTGTGGGCGCAGATACAGGTTCAAGACCAGGGCCTCTGACTGCCCGCCACCCTTTCCGCCGTGAAGAACACCGCCAGGTATGACATACAACTCCCCCGGGCCGAGGTGCCTTGGTCCGTCAGGGAAAACCATCGCCATTTGGCCATACAGGATAATGCCTGCCTGCAACTCAGGGTGCTGGTGCTCTTCATAGCCCTCGCCGCCGGGCTGGTAGCGATGAAGTGCGACATGGCATGTCTCGTAGGAGACTTGCTTGCGCATATGGCCGGGGTGGCATTCAATCTCTTCGTAAAGCGACCATTGGATTGTGGACATTTCGGCGCCTTTTGGGGCCAGTACAGCCCGCTATTATATTGCAAATTCCTCGCCACAACACGGCAGTTCGTCGCGGGATTTAGGCAGAGATCCGGTCTCCATGCAAGTTGCCGTTGCCAAAGACGATGCCATCACCTTGGGACCAAGGCACATGATGTGAATTGGCCTCTGGCGGCTTCATGATCCGTCGGTCGTGATCACTCACAGATATCATGCCGGAAATCTCTGCCGGGTGCGGTTGGCAAACCAGACCAGCGAAAGCATTACTGGCACCTCGACCAGCACGCCCACCACCGTCACCAGTGCCGCACCAGAGTTCAGACCAAACAGGCCGATCGCCACAGCAACCGCCAGCTCAAAGAAGTTCGATGTACCGATCAGCGCGCAAGGTGCCGCGACATTGTGCGGCACTTTCCACTTCCACGCCCAGAAATAAGCCAGGGCAAACATACCGTAAGACTGGATCAGGATCGGTGTCGCCAGCAGCAGGATCAGGAACGGATTGTCCAGAATGACATTCCCCTGAAACCCGAACAGCAGCACCACCGTCAGCAGCAAACCCAGCACCGAGGCGGGCTTGATGCGCGCCGTGAACGCGGCCACTGCCGCCGCGCCCCCCGCTGGACCAGCCGCGCACGGGTAATTGCGCCTGCCACCAGCGGCAGCACGACATAGAGGACCACCGACAACACCAGCGTTTCCCACGGCACAGCGATATCAGTCACACCCAGAAGCAGCGCGACAATCGGCGCGAAGGCGAACACCATGATCACATCATTCAGCGAGACCTGAACCAGCGTGTAGTTCGGATCGCCCTTGGTCAGTTGCGACCATACGAACACCATGGCCGTGCAGGGGGCCGCGCCCAGCAGGATCAGCCCGGCGATGTATTGACCCGCGTCTGCCGGATCGATCAGATCGGCGAAGACAAAATTGAAAAACAGCACCCCAAGGGCAGCCATGGTGAAAGGTTTGATCAGCCAGTTCACCACCAGCGTGATCACCAGCCCCTTGGGCCGCTCGCCCACGCGTTTCAGGCTGGAGAAATCCACGGCCACCATCATCGGATAGACCATCGCCCAGATCAGCACGGCGACGACCAGATTGACGGAGGCATATTCCAGCCCCGCCAACAGCCCGAACATGCCGGGCATCAGGTTGGCAAGAATGACCCCGACAATGATGCACAAAAACACCCAGAGCGAGAGATAGCGTTCAAAGACGGACATTTGCGGCCTTTCAGGACTGATCCGGTGTCATGCAGCGGGCCGGGTCGGTGGCTGCAACGTCAAGTTCTTCAAGTAGCGCTGACAGCGACACAAGCGCCCCGGGCGCCAACGCGTAGCAGACACGCGGCGGGTCGATCTGTCCTTCGATCACGCCAGCCGCCTTTAGGATGCGCAGATGTTCAGACACCGTGGATTGCGCCAGCCCCACCGCCTGCACGATGTCGCCGCCGATGCAGCCCGGGGTGCGCGCAAGTAGCCGAAGGATGCGCAGACGCGCGGGATGCGCAAGCGCCTTGGCCAGTGCAGCAACCTCTTCATCTGACAGATCAGTCTGGGGTGGGCAGGTTGCAGGCATCTTGGGGCCTTTGTATATCGTCGATTTACGATATACGGGCAAACCACAGCCCCCGCAAGCCTTGCTTTGCGCGGGAACGCACGTCTGCCAGCACCGCGCCTCGGGGCCGGTTTGCGTGGCGCGCCCGCTCACGCATTTCCTTGCACCCGTGCCCCACAGGGGGCACCCTGATGCCCGCCCATCAACAAAAGGAGGGTGCATGACTGGCAATGCCTTTCGCCGTCCGCCTGATCAGGTGGACATGGCCGCCGAAGAACGCGGCATTCGCATCGCCACCACGCTGGCGGTGCTGGTGACGCTGGCCGGCTTTGTCGCTGCCTACTGGATTGCGCTGACACATGCCAACCTGCCGACGGCCCTGCCCGAGCGGCTGGCATTTGCGGCTGTGTGCTGGGCGGTGACCGGGTTCATCCTGCTGGTCGCGATCATGATGGTGTCAACCACACGGCGCTTCTCACCTGAGGATATCGGCGGTCAGGCAGCGGGGCCGCCCAGCGACAAACTGGCCATCAAGGCGGCGTTCTTGCAGAACACGCTTGAGCAGACTGTTCTGGCCGGGGGCTTCTGTTTCGCGCTGGCCGCCGTGGCGGGCGGTCCATGGTTGGCGCTGCTGCCAGTCGCGGTTTTCCTGTTCGCCGTGGGGCGCGTGCTGTTTTTCAGGGGCTACCCGCGCGGCGCGCAGGGCCGCGCACTGGGCATGTCGCTGACGATGGTGCCAAGCGCACTGGGGTATCCCATCGTGGCCGCGCTGGCGGTCTTTGGCGGGTGACACCGCAATATGGGCGGCCGCGAGCGAATGAGGGCCATGGCAGCGGCGGGATGACCCGCCTTCTACTGCTCGGCGCGGGCTTTCAGCCCCGCATTTGCAGCGTCAAAGCCCGGGCGGAACTGATGCACATCCATGACCCACAACAGCAGCCCGCGAAAGCGCTCGCCATGGATCAGGCGGGTGCCTTCGCCCTCGGGGACAAGGTGAAAATAATGCTCACCATCGAACAGCCGTGGCAACCCCAGGCGGCCAAGCCAGCGCAGTTCACGCCCCGGATCGGCCACCAGCACCCGCGGGCGAAACGTCATCCGGCCACCTGAGGGGGTTGGCATCGTCAGCCGCACGCGGGCACCCGCCTCAAAATGCCCTTCGACAGCGTGCATCACCGGGTTCCAGGCGACATGCTCCTCAGGGTCGGTCAGCAGCGCCCACACCTGATCAGGCGACGCGTCGATGGAAATCTCGGTCTCGAACCCGTCCTGCGGGGCAAGGGCAAGGGCGGTGCCAAAGCCGACGGCAACGGCGAGAATGATGCCAAAGAATGGGGGCATTGCTAATTCTCCTGTCTGGTTTGCAAGACCGGAGATAGCGCGGCATTTGATATCAATGAATTGCCCAATTATTTGTATCTGGTATAGAAAAAACAATGAGCATCGCACCGATCCAATGGGACCACTGGCGCAGCTTCATCGCCGTCGCCGAACAGGGCAGCCTTTCTGCCGCCGCCCGCGTGCTGGGCCTGCGCCAACCCACCGTAAGCCGCCATATCGACCTGTTGGAGCAATCGACCGGCACCACCTTGTTCCTGCGGTCACCGCAAGGGCTGTCGCTGAGCGATATCGGGCAGCAGATGTTGCCAGAAGCGCGGGCGATGGCGGCCTCGGCCGCCGCGCTGGAACGCGCCGCATCCGCCCCGGTGGATGCGGCGCGCGGGATCGTGCGCCTGAGCGCAAGCGAGGTGGTGGGGGCCGAGATCCTGCCCAGTGTGCTTGGCAATCTGCTGGCCATCCACCCGGCGCTTGAGGTGGAGCTGGTGCTGTCCAACCGCAACGACGACCTGCTGCACCGTGAGGCCGACCTTGCCGTGCGGATGACGCGCCCGGCGCAAACCGGGCTGGTCGCCCGCAAGATCGCCGATGTGCGGATCGGGCTGTTCGCGCATACACGCTACCTTGCGGCGCGCGGCACACCCCGAAGCGTTGCTGAACTTGCAGGCCATGTGCTGATCGGCCCGGACCGGGACAGCGTCGCGCTGGCCGCACTGGCAGAAGCGGGGATTGCCCGCCGGATGGTGCAGTTTCGGTGCGACCGCGAAAGCGCCCAGATCAACGCCATCCGCGCTGGCATGGGCATCGGCGCCCTGCAAGCCGGGATCGCGCGGGCAGCGCCAGACCTGCGCCCGGTTCTGGCTGATCGGCTGTCATTCGGGCTGGAATGCTGGCTGGTCATGCACGCGGACCTGCGCAACAATGCACGTGTGCGGCTGGTCACTGAGTATCTGAGCGCGCATCTGCCTAGGGCGCTGAAGGCCTGACGCGTCTATCGTCAGCGCGCCGGGATATGCGCTGTGGGAGGATGATTAAAGTCAAATCGCTGCGGCGCAGACACGTGATATGCAGCTTACACACGCCCCCTTGCCCTCAGGATTGCCATTTTGCTGACCCGCAGACCAGATCATACCTCCGCCACCGGCACCTTATGGGGGCCGCGCGATGCGCCGCCCGGGATGATCCTGTAGTGCGCCGCCTCTTTTGGTGGATTCGTCTGGTTGCTGTCCTCGCGGCTTGCGTGGTCGCGTTGGTGTTTCTGCGCGACATCCGGGCTCTGCAAAGCCGCCTGTCAGCGGCGGCAGAGGTGACCATTACAGCCCTCGGCCCGGTGTCCATCGAGGTCGGGGGGCGTGGCGCGCCGGTGCTGGCCATTCATGGCGCAGGCGGCGGACATGATCAGGGGCGGCTGATGGCCGAGGCCTTTCTGCCCGATGGCCACCGCTGGATTGCGCCGTCGCGCTTTGGCTACCCTGGATCGCCGCTGCCAGCCATCCCCTCGACAGCAGCGCAGGCTGACGCCTTTGCGGCGTTGTTGGATACGCTAGGAATTGAGCGCGCAATACTGCTGGCGATGTCGGGCGGAGTGCCCGCAGCGTTACAATTCGCGCAGCGCCACCCCGCACGCACGCAGGCGATCATCCTGCTGTCGCTGGCCCCCTACGCGCCGCTGAGCGCTGAGGAACAGGAACTGCCCGTGCCGCTCTGGCTGTATAACGCACTCTTCGCAACTGATTTTCCACTTTGGGCACTGCTGCGCTTCTCGCCGCGTGCGCTGGCACCGATGTTCGATGCGCGCACCGAACTTCTGGCACAGATGACCCCGGATGAGGCCACGTTCCTTGACGCCATGATCGCGGCCTTCCTGCCCGTAACCCTGCGCCGCGCAGGGTTGACGAACGAGGGCGCGGCCATCGACCCAAGCGCCGCCATCGACTTGTCGAAGATCGGCGCGCCGGTGCTGATCATCCACGCCCGCGACGACCGGATCACACCTTTCGCAACCGCTCAGTTTACTGCCGCAGGCATCGCGGGCGCAGAAACGCTTTACTTTGACACCGGAGGCCACCTGCTTCTCGGCCATCACGCTGCCATACGGCAGCGGATCATTGACTTCCTTGCCAGCCATGCCCGCCCACCCGCAAACTGACCTACCTGCCAACCCTGCCGGATACCCGCTGATGACCATGCTGAAAATCATCATCCTCGCCCTTGCCGCGCTCGTGCTCGCCGCTGTTGCCCTTGGCCTCTGGGTCCATTCCCGCGATCAGGCGCAGATGCGCGCGGTCTGGGCGGCGCTTGAGCACGCGCGCGAGGCTGACCCGCCCCGCTATGACCCGTCTATGGTGGCAGATCTGCCAGAAGTCGCGCAGCGCTACTTTGCCCGCGCCATTGAGCCCGGCACGCCGCTACACCGCATTGTGCAGCTGGAGATGGCGGGCAGCTTTATCATGAACGGCACCGAAATGCCGATGAGCGCCCGCCAGATCCTTGCGCCACCGTCGCGTGGCTTTGTCTGGCAGGCCGAGGTGGGGCAGGGCTTTATGCGCTTCGCCGGTTCAGACGGCTATCATGCTGCGGGCGGCGGCGGCATCGACAGCTGGACCAAGTTCTGGCTGCGCGGCGTGATCCCGCTGGCACGGATCGGCGGCACCACAGACCATGCCCGTGCCGCCGCCACGCGGGTGCTGCTGGAAGCCGTCTGGGCACCGGCAAGCCTGCTGCCGCAATACGGCGCCGAATGGGTGCAGACCGGCCCCGACAGCGCCTTGGTGCGCTTTGCAGATGTGCAGGGCATCGAGCCGATGCAGATCACGCTCGATGCGGCGGGCAACCTGACCGAGGTGCAAGCCCTGCGCTGGACCGATGCCAACCCCGAAAAGGCCTACCGCCTGCAACCTTTCGGCGGGCGGATGCTGGAAATGGGGCGCCACAGCGGTTTCCTCATCCCGGTGCAGGTAGAGCTGGGCAATATGTACGGCACGCCAGATTATGCGCCGTTCTTTCTGGCCACGATCACCCGGGCTGAGTTCTGAGCGGGCCGATGCTGCGCTTCGGTCTGTTCCTGCTTCTCGCCGCGCTCACCCTTACCCTGGGCTGGAAGGCACTGCCCGGGCGCACACCCGCGATCCGCAGCGGGCCGGACCCTATTGCCGTGATGGAACCCGTGCAGATCGGTGGTATGAATCAATGGCTGCTGATCCGCGGGCAGGACCGGTCCGCGCCGGTGCTTTTGTGGCTGCACGGCGGCCCGGGCGCGGCGCAGATGCCGCTGGCGCATGCCACCACCCGGGCGCTGGAGGATGATTTTGTCGTCGTCCACTGGGACCAGCGCGGCGCGGGCAAGTCAAACACGGGCGATTTCAACGCGGCCACATTGACGATGGAGCAGTTTTTGCAGGACGCGCACGCAGTCACGCGGCACCTGCAAACCCGGCTGGGCGCTGACCGGATCATTGTGCTGGGGCATTCATGGGGCACGATGCTGGGCGCGCGGCTGGTGGCCCGCTGGCCAGACGATTACACCGCCTATATCGGTGTCGGACAGCAGGTGAACACGGCGCGCGGCATTGCGGTGACGCTTGAACGGCTCGCGCCGCTGATCCGCGCCGGTGGCCAGACCGCGCATTTGCGCTGGCTGGACGGTGCCACGCCCGATGGGCTGATGGCGCATGCCGCCTATGTCGACATGATGGAAATGCTGGACGATTTTGGTGGCGGGATGAATGTGCCGGTCTGGCGGCTGGCCCTCATGCTCGCGCGTGCGCCGGAATACAGCCTTGGCGACCTGCGGCGCTGGCTGGACGGCGCGCGGCGCGGCAGCGGGCCGATGTGGCCTGACTATCGCAGCCGCGATCTGATGGCCGAGGTGCCGATGATGCCGGTGCCGACGTTGCTGATCTCAGGCGCGCAAGACCTCAACACCCCGGCGGAGGTGTCCGCTGAGTGGTTTGAGCGGGTCTCAGCACCTGAGGGCTCTGCGCATCTGGTCTTCGATCTGTCCGGCCACGCCCCCTTTCTGAGCGAACCCGAACGCTTCACAACCGTCATTCGTACGTTTGCGCACAGTCACGGGTGGTAGCCCGGTGCAAAGTAAGGACCAACTGATCGGCGGGGCAGTCGTGACATGCATACGGCAGGCAAAGGAAATTGAACGATGAAGACCGTAACACTGCGCCGTGGACCGCAGTGCAGGCAGACTGTTAAAAGAGCCGGTTTAAAAGTGCCTCGGCAAAGCCTTTCCCTCCCCAGGTCGCAACCGGCAGCGCAAGGTAAACCAGACCGCGCCCCAACCCGCCCAGGCCGATGGGAAGCGACGGGGCGGCCTTTGCCCGGGCGCGCAACGCAAGAAGGGCCTCCAACCGGGGCGGATCGGCAGGTGCGCCGTGCCTGTCTGCTGTCTGCACAGCCGCAGCGATCGCCGCGTCAATCTGTGCAAGCCGCAGCGCCCGCGCCTCACGGATACGGGCAGACACACCGCGCAAAGGCACCCACACCGCTGCCAGAGCAAGTAGTGCCGTTGCCACCGGTCCGATCGCCGAGGTGACCTCCAGCCCCTCGGAGCCCAGCAACATCAGGGGATAGGCCGCGAGCAGCAGCATGATCAGCAGCATCGGTCGCAGCGCGGCGGTGGCGAAGGGGCGCAGCCGGTCGGGCGCAAAAACCTCTACCCGCACCGCATGGCGTCCAAGTCTTGCGAACAACTGGGCGTTAGCCACCAACAGGCTGCCGGTCTGCGCCATCATGGCCCAAAGCGCTATCGTGCCCATTGCCAGGACCGCCGCTACCGGATCACCGGGCAAGGCCCACCACCCCGGTGCCGTCAGCGCGACATGGGCAACCCCGAACAAAGCGCCCACCCCGGCATTGATCGCCATGTCGCCTGCGGGGTAGCGCAACAGGGCCGCACGGAGCCGCGCGTGCAGAGCATCGTCGAGCGTCAGCTCGCTTGCCAGCGCATCGAGATCGCCTTGCGCGGACCGTGGGATCAGCGCGGCAAGTTCCATCAACAACCCAAGCGACAGGGCGAAAAAAAGCGCCTCTCCGACCACGTTGGTAGGCAGTGTCCAGACTCGCAGGCCAACGCCAGCCGCCAGCCAGACCGCCCCGAAAAACAACAAAGCCACCACGCCCCCCGCCAACCCGGGCATGGCCAGCCACCTTTGCAGCCCCACTGGCCAGAATTCCGGTGCATCCGCGCGCGCGGCGAACTGATGAAGGCTTTCAGGGGCCAAAGCAGTTTCGGGCATGGCGTCCATTTTGTTCATATCACTCAAAACGCGGCCCCATGGCCCAGTCCACTGGATACCGTCCGACAGAAAGTTGACAGCTGTCAACTCACCGGCACGAATGCCGGTGAGTTTTGCCATTCGGCCCTTGCGCGTTGCCCTGAGGCTGGTGTCAGGCGCGTTTGATCAGGCGGATCAGGAACAGCAGGATCACCGCCCCGATGGTTGCGTGGATGATGGCGCCGGCTATTCCGGTGCCGATGCTCAGTCCCAACCTCGGAAGTATGAGGCCCGCCACAAAGGCACCCACGATCCCGACCACGATGTTGCCAAGCAGGCCGTAGCCATAGCCCTTGACGATCAGCCCTGCGAGCCAACCGGCAACCGCGCCGACGAGTAGAATTACGAACAGACTTTCGAGTGCCATCTTGGCTCCTTGCGCTTATGCGTGAAACAATTCAGATCAACAGCAGACCCCGTAAAACCGTCGTTTCCTGCGGCATGATCCTTGCAGGACCGACCCATGTCAACGAAGACAGCAGCGCATCAGGTTCCTGCGAGCCGGCACACAAAGCGCGCTTTTGCGACCAGAGCCTGCACAACAATATCGCACGGTACCTGCATCTTTGACAGCGCCAAACACATCACCAAAACCGTGTAGGACGCCATCAGCGTGCATGGCCTGTCGACGAGTCCAGATTGTACCGCTGACGAAAGTCGCGCTCTGCTTCGTCGATCGCTGCAAGCAGCTCTGCGCGGTGACCTTCCCGTGACCAAAGCTCCTCCAGCTTGAGGATCAGAAACTCCGCGCCTGCTCCGACCGAAATTCCACCGACCACACCGCCGACGGCTGCACCGATCGCGGTGCCAATCACCGGCACGAAAGAGCCAACAACACCACCGGCCACGGCCCCCGCCGCCGCACCACCACCGCTGGATGCGGCACGGGCACTGGCAAGCCGGGTGATTGCTGTGGCCGCCGCCCGAAATGTTCCGCGCGCGGCCACCCGCGTGAGAACCTGCCGCGTGACGGCAGCGGCCAACACACCGGACAGACCGGTGGTTGCGGCGGTTACGCCCAAGCGCTGCTCTAGTGACGTGATCCCGGCGTGATGTGGCAGCGACAACAGATCCTCCAGATCTGCACGCAACACCACCTCTGCTTCGTCCTCCGCGCCGATGTCGATGCGCCGCGCCTCAAGGGTCTCGGTTGCGCGTTGCCGGAACGCCTGCTGTCTGCGCGCGTCATCGGCAAGCGCCGCCGCCAGCACCTGTTCGAACTCCTGCAGCGCGGCGTCAATCGCGAAGGTTTCTGCTAGTTTCTCGGTCAGGTGCTCTTCAATATTGCCCATCAACAGGCTCGCAAGACGCCCCCATTCGCCGGGCAGGCTGTAGTACCAGTCAAGGTAAAGATCGACATTGTCGCGCACCTGCGCGAAACCGGAGTCGAGGGCGGCGTCGATGGCGACGACCGCCGCAGCGGTGTCTTCCGCCATGGTGTTGCCAATCGCCACGATCTCCTGATGCGTTCCCGCCGGGTAATAGCTATCACCGATCAGTTCGACTGCACGCGTCAGGGTTGCCTCGGGGCTTCTTGTCGCCGGATGCTTTTCAATGGCTGATTCCATCACGCCAACCAGCGGCAGGTAGATGAACAAGACCAGTATCGCCAGCAACCCGCCCGCATTGGCGATACGCCAGGGTGAGACGGTTTCAGTCTTCAGATCGGGGCTGCTGTGCAAAAGTATCCGCCTGTACTCACCCATCGGAACAAGAAACGCACACAACGTGATGCAGGCGGCGAAATAGAGTGGAAACCGGCTGAGACCGGACAGAAAAACACCCGGCAAGGCCACAATGCCCGGCTCTGCGATCAACCGGGCCATGAACCAGTGTTCCAGCCCTGCCCAGTCTCTGCCCCATCCGCTTGCAAGGGCAGCCACGGCACTCTCACCCAGCCATGAGGGTTGCTGGCGCATCGCGTCGATGGCTTCGCGCAGGTTTTCGTATGCATCATAGGTCACAAGGGCGATGCGCAAAGCCGGATCGATCACGATCATCAGCGCGGCGGTTGCAGCCGCGGCCCAAAGCAGGGGCCAACCCTCGCGATAAAGCGGCTGGACCTGTTTGCGCAATCGGTTGCCGTAGAAATACCAGACCAGCCCCAGAAGCGCGAGGCAGGCACTCAGCAGGAAGATGTCGATCAGGTTGGGAACCGCCAGCCGGATCACCAGCAGCGCCGCCGTCATGAATGCAACAAGAATACCAAAGATCAACCGCAGCCATGGCCCCGAAAACCATCGAACCGCGACAGAGTCAGGCGACCACAGGCTCAGGCTATGAATGCGTCGAAGCGTTGCCAGATACGTGCCGAAAACCCCCGACGGGGCCGCAAGGATCAGAAAGAACAAGGCCAGCACCAGAGGGCCTGAAGTGCCCGGAAGTGCGTAGGCAAAAAATGCAATCACGCCTGCATAGGCAATCGCAGCGAAAACCTTCATCTGCACTGCCCTCATGGTCAGCACCTTTCGTGCTCTGGTCTTGCCAAGTCTATCCTCATGCCGCGTTGGCAACAACGGATGTATCCTTGTTTGCGCCGGGCCCGTTCGCGCATGCCTTGACCGAATCAATCACGCCATCTAGCCTCGATTTTCAGAAAACTGAATAAGCCTTTCATTTCACAAGGGTTATTCCCGTTCGGCGGGCCATCGGCGTCAGCCTGACGCTGTGCGATGCCTTGGGCATGCTGCACATGTAACCATGTGCCGGAACCTCGCCCGGTGGCCGTGGCCGATCAAGCAGGCAGGGTGGTGCAGCGGCACCGACAGCTACCCCTGCCAAGACAAAACAATCCGCGCGCACCCATGAAGGAGGGTCATGCTGCAACGCCATTCTTTCACCGCTCGGTTCAAGTTCCCCACCTATAGCCAGCCATGGTGGCGTCTCTTGGCTTCCTGCGCCTTGGCAACCACGCTGGCCAGCGCCACGCTTGCCCAAACAGCTGCGGCAGAAACCGATATCTTGCTTGAGGACTGGTTGATCGATTTACCCATTGTTGACCATCCACAATTGCAACCCCTGTTTCCCACCACAACCCCTGTGGTTGAGGACATCCCCGAACAATCTGACTCAGCCGGATATCTGCGCGCCCCGGCGCGCGCGCCCGTCGGATCGCGGGTGCGGGTCGCGCTAGAGGGCACCGAAACATCTGACTGGTTGATCCTTGTCGATCCCGATGCCCCCGACGACACAATGACGGACAACTACAACCGCCGTAGCAACTCGGTCGGGGACGAAACGGTGCGCTTTCGCCGGGCCTCCGGGTTTCCCGGTATGCAGGAATTGCGTCTGCTCCGCTCGGGCGAGGGGATCATCGCACGTCAGAGCGTTGAGCTGTTCGACATCGATATCGACATGCTGGCCCCGGCGGACGTCAGTGCGGGGGAATCCTTCGATGTCTTCCTGAACCCGGTCATGAGTGGCCATCTCATCATCACCGATCCGGACCATGATCCCGAGGATGTCGCCGATCGCTACAACCGCATGCGCTACGGGGTAAGGGATGGTGAGGGGCCGGGGATGTTCAGCCGGACTGCCCCCGATCAGCCGGGCCTTTATGAACTGCGCTTCCACTTCAACATGGGTGCCGATGGGCGGCTGATGGCGCGCGCGCCGATCCGGGTGGTGGAAGGCGAAGCGCCGGCCGCCACTGATGATGATAGGCTGGCCGAACTTGAGGCGCGTATCAAAGAGCTGACCACTCGGCTGGACGACGTGACACTGGCCGAAGCCCATGATCTGCGCAACGAGATCGCGGCGCTGGGTCTGCCCGCGCTGGGCCTGCTGGTGAACCTGCTTGAACGCGAGTTGCTCAGCCCGCAGATGGCCTTTGCCTTCATGAACGCCCCGTCACCCGCCACGCTGGCCCCGGTTGCCACAGGTGCGCCTGTGCCTGCTTCAACTGGCAGCGCGGCTCCGGGCTCCGGGCCTTATCAGGTTACCGGTGTCGATGCGCAGGATGTGCTGAATGTGCGCAACGCACCCGGTGCGGACCACATGATTGTCGGCATGCTTGCCCCCGGAGCAACCAACATTGCGATCACCGGCCAGACCGAACGCGCCGCAGATGGCGGAACCTGGTGGCAGATCACAGACCCCACGCTTCCCGGCGGGGCCGGTTGGGTCAATGCGCAGTTCCTGCAACCCGCGCCAGACACGACAGAGGAACGGCTTCGCGTGACCGGGGTTGAGCCGAATGCCGTCTTGTATCTGCGCGGCGAACCATCGCCCGATGCGGCAATCGTCGGCATTCTGCAACCAGACGCCAGCGGCATCGCAAGCACCGGCCACACGGCACGCGACAACGGCACCCGCTGGGTTGAGCTGCGCCACCCTGACGCCCCCGGCGGGCTGGGCTGGGCAAAGAACACCTACCTGACCGCCGACGAACAAACGCCGCCTGGCCCCACCATCGCAGACCTGGCCGAAGGCTTCACCCGCGCCCCGGGCTACACCGAAATCGACCCGGAAGACCTTGATTATACGATCGAACAGATCCTGCACTACGCCCCTGCGTCGGCAATGACCCCCGGCGCTGATCTGTCCCCGCTGGTCAAGGCGGTGGTGGCGCTTCAGTCGCAGAATGGGCGGCTGCCGGTTGCGCGTTATCACTTACGCTACGGTGAGAAAGAGGTTCCCGCCAACCCTGACCATGCCCCTGAGCCGCTGAGCGTGATCGAAATCCGCCGGTTCAATCTGGGCCCGGCGCTGCACCGGCAGCTTGTGGAAAGCGACGGCGCCGAGAACGTCCTCGACGCCCAGCATTTTGGCGAAGATCGCCCGAATGTTAGCTGGCGGCTGGTCACGCGCGGGCTGCGCGGCACGGACGCTATGATCGTCGCGGCCTCCCACCGTGAGATTGAAACACCCGAGGCGGATTGCCTGGGCTTTCACTGCCAGATGGGGCAGGCGATCATTCCGCATCTGACCGACTGGGACATGCACGGCACCCAGACATCGCCATCCTTCCGACCGTCCTATGATGAGCTCTGGCGCGGCGGCCCCTCCAGCGCCGCTGCGCTGGACTTGCTGGCGCTGTATCATGGACTGGCAGAGGCCAGCGATGGCGATGCGCGCTGGCGAAGCTTCGAATGGCGCGAAGGCGTCACACCCGGCGACCCGTTTGTCGAGGTGATCATCGAAACCGGCATTGGCCACGAAACGGTGGTCGATGTGGCGATGCGCGACAGCCATGTGATGGACACATCGGTGGACACTGTCTGGTTTCGCCTGCGCGCCCTTTCAGGGGGCGACGACGCCGAGATCCTGCCCGGCTTTGCCGCCGAATACCGGCACGCGCACCAGTAGACGCGGCACCGCCCCAATCACGAAACACACCAAACAAGTTGCGAAGGAGTATATTGTGACACGATCAAACCACCTGCCTGCCACCAGAACCCATGCGGCATCGTGCTGTCTGGCGATGGCCCTGCTTCTGACACCCGCGCCGGGCATGGCAGACATGACGGACGAATCCCTGTCAGCCGATTTCGCTTTCGAACTGATCGATCCCGGCTTTTGCATCATGCCCCCGGCTGAGATGTCGGATGCCGATCTGCGCACCATTCTGTCAGAGCAGGCAGACGAAATTCCCCTGACGGGTGACATCACTGCACCGGTTGAGGCCGGTTTGCATGGCAACGGTTTCTTCGCACGCGGCAGCGGTCGCAATGCTGTGGCCGCCACCATGCATGCCATGATCGTCCCCAAAGCAGGCACGCTTTCGGCGCTCTGTCTGGCCTTTGTGCCCGTGAACGGGATGAACACGACAGACGGCGATGCACCGCTCTATGGCCCCGACAGCGCCCCGGACGAGGGTGATTACTACATGGCCTTTGCCCGACTGCTCAGCCGCGAGGATGGTGCCGAGATCCAGCTGGGTGATCTGACAATCGGTGAAGGGCAGATCAGTTTCTCGGAAGACATGGGCGACGTTGTCACCGGAACACTGGCGCTGTCAGGCGAGGTTTCTGACGGCAGTGCGCTCGATTTCGCTTTTGAATTCGCTCTGTTCGAGGAAGAGATGCTGCGCTTCGTCGATCTGACCGGGTCCGAGTGAGCGCTGTGTTCCGGTCGCGCATCGTTGCGTCAGGGCGCGCGCCGGGGGCAAGGTTTGCACAATCAGGGAGACACACATCATGACAATGCCAGGCACAGTCACACCCCGCAATGCACGCCCTGCCCTTGCCCGCCTGATCGCAGGCCTGCTGACGCTTTGCCTGTTGGCGATCATGGCCCAGCCCGCGCAGCCCAGCGAAGTGACCTATCGCGTGGTCAATGTGGCCTCGAATGACGTGCTGAATGTGCGCGACCGTGTTGGCGTGCCGGGCAGCCGTATTGTCGGCATTCTTCCGCCCGGCACGCGCGGCATTGTCTGGACCGGAGAGCAGGGTCGCGCGGGCGACGGCGCGCGCTGGTACAGGGTCATCCACCCGCGCATCCTCTCAGGCGGCTGGGTGAACGCCCGCTTTCTGGCCGAGGAAGCCGTTACATTCGACGCGGAACAAGAACCCACGGACAGCATCTTTCTTGATCACACCGCGCATGAGCGCCCCTACCGTGTGACCGGGGTGGCGGCAAATGACGTGCTCAACATCCGCTCCGGCCCCGGCACATCCCACGCGATCGTCGGTATTTTCCCACCGAATGCTCGCGATATCTGGATCAGTGGCCGTATCCGGACACTGGACAGCGGTGCCGTCTGGGTGGAGGTCCGCTCCAGCGCCCTGCCGGGCGGGGTTGGCTGGGTCAACGGCCGCTTCCTTGATCCGATGTGACCGGTGCGCGAACGTGCACGGTGACGGCCCGGCAGCCGTGCGCCGTGCACGCTTTTGCAAAGGCATTCTGATCGGCGGTCAGTCGCGGGTCTTTATTCTGGCAACACAAACGTCATGCGTGCCAGAACCTCGCCGGTATCAGAGGCGCGGTAACGCAGTTCGAACTGGCCTTTCGCAGCAGGTGCGAACAACTCCAGCGGGCTGCCCTGCGATGCGCGCGCACTGCGCAAGGCGGGGGCATCATCCTCGCTGCCCGCGGGAACGACCTCGATAAAGTCTTCATACCGGCCCGGCCCCGTCCATTCTACCGTGAGGGTGCCGCCGCTGCGGAGATCGCCGGTCAAGGACAGCGTGACCTCGCCCGATTCCACAATGACGGGAAGACTGATCAGCGTTCGCTGCGACCTTGAGATGACATAGCGCAGTTCATATTCGCCCGGCACGTCCGGGGCGCGCAGACGCACGGGCGAACCCCTGTCAGCACCTGCATAATCGTTGTAGCGCCCCTCATCGGCACCTCTTTCAACGATGGTCAGATAATCCCCCGAGGTCCCCGGCCCGGTCCATTCGAAGCTGAAGTAACCTCCGGGCACAATCGGCGTGACATTTGAGATCGTGGCAACTGCCGGGGTCAGGGTGATGGGGCGCATCGCCACGGTCCGCGATGACCCTGACATCACATAGCGCACCTCATGCGCGCCCAGTGCATCCGGCAACCGGAACCTTGCAGTGCCGCCGTTCGCCGTATTGAAGTAGTCGTTATAGGCCCCCTCGGGCGCTCCGGCCTCGACGACGGTGATGTAGTCGCCCGGATTGGCCGGCCCGGTCCATTCAACCTCGATCATGGTTGAGGCCACAGCCTGATCCGGTGCCATGAGGGTGACCTGCGCGGCGGTCAGGGTGATCGGGCGCGTCGCGAGCGTTTCGCCGGTGCGTGCAACAAATCTGACCTCATGGGCACCCAGCCCGTCAGGGGAGCGGAACCGTGCGGGAGAGCCGCCAGCGACGCCGGTGTAATCATTGTAGCTGCCGGGGGGTGCCCCGACCTCGACAATGGTCAGGTAGCTGCCATCCTCAATCACATCAGCCTGCCAGACCACCTCGATGGGGGCACCGCCTTCAGCCGTATCGGGGGCATCCAGAACGATCTGGGCCAAATGCTCGTCCATAGGCACGCGCAGGGTCTGATCTTCGGACACGTCAGCCGTTATACTGGCCGCACCGCTTCGCACGCCAGCCACACCTTCAATGCGGTAATCGCCCGCAGGAACGAGCACGGACAGGCGCTCTCCCTGCGCCGTGCCGGTAGTGGCGGTTTCGTCGGCAAGGTTCAACAGGGTCCATTCGACATCAGGTATGATGGCGCCAGTCACGGCATCGACACCTTCAAGGGTCAGGGTGGCAAGTATCTTGTCCAGCGGAACGTCGATCAGGCCAGTCATGCCGTTCTCAATCGCCAGCTCAATATGCCCGGCAAACCCCGGCAGGCTGGCGGCGACGCGATAAATCCCCGGCTCGAATACCGCGACCGGGGTTGCCTCACTGGTGGCGTCCAGTATTTCAGCGCCGGTTGCCGTATCGGTCCAGGTCCAGTCCGCACTGCCAAGCGGCTGCCCGTTGCGGCTGTCAACCGCGCGGAATTGCAGCTCGGCGGGAAGCGGCACAACCTCTGAAACCGCCATCATCGCTTCTGCCAGTTCCGCGCCCGAGTTGGTCTGAAACAGCATGCCGCCGGTCAGATCAGGCAGACAGGACAGGCTGCTGACTTCATCCTGCGTCAGGCCAAATCCAACGACATGGGCGCGGATATCGATCCCTTCAGCGGCAAGCTGGGCCGCCAGCGCGCAGGGGTCACCGCCGCAATTCTCCAACCCGTCGGTTACCAGAATGATATCGGCGGCTTCTGCCGTCGCGGGTATCTGCTGGCGGGCCAGAGCAAGGCTATCGGTCAGCGGTGTCATTCCCTGCGGGTTCAGGCCGCGTATCCGCGCCGACAGGCTGCTGGCGTCCTGCAAGCCCAAGGGTGCGACAACCTCGATATCGGCGCAATCGCCCCGCCTGCGGTGGCCGTAGGCGATTACCGACAGCGGAATCGTGGCGTCGCGGCTGTCGAAGAACTGGCTCATGACATCGCGGGCAATCTCGATGCGTGTAATGTCGCCCTCCATCCGGTTCCACATTGAACCGGAGGCATCGAACACCATGATCGCGACCCGCTCCTGCGCCACAACGGGCTGTGCCGACAGCATACCTGCCGCCGCAGCCACCGCTACAACACCTTGAAAAAATGGTCTCACGTCGCGTCTCCTTGCTACAGTTGCACGCGCGGCATCTGGCTGCGAGTGCGGTCACATGCGTTACAGGTATCGGCCCGAACCCCCGACAAAAGAGAGCGGCAGCAGCAGGTTGCGGCCCAGCACCGGCAATGCTGGCGCAAGCCTGCGCACGGTCAGTCTCGGGGTCAGTTCAGGGTCAGACGGAAATTAGAACAGGTCAGGTCCAAAGGCAGCACGTTTGCGATGCGCCAGAATAAGCGCACGGCCATCTTAAAAGGGCATCATCGCGACATTCGGACTTTGATATGCCCCGATCAGTCAGTGAAAAGCGATAATCCTCGCCCTGTATTGCTTAATGAAGCTGTATGCAGGTTTCGTCCTCAGGTTGACTTTCATTAGCGCCACCCTTCGCGGTGCTGTCAACTTTTAACTCCTGCTGTCGCGAATAATCAGGCGTTTTCAAATGCCCGACCGGTCTGCGCCCCCACATCAAAGCCGTGCCGCCCCTCGCCGCCGCGCCCGGTGAACGCGGGTCGAGGGGCATTTGCCGCGTGAGGGCCGGGCGTGACGGCTGCTGCCCGTTCAGTCTGTTGCAACGGCCGCCGCGATGGCGCGAAAGGCGGCGATGGTCTCATGGTCGTTGTCGTCGAAGTCCGGATCGGCGCTGGTCTTGACGATAATGACCTCTCGCACCGTGTCGATGTAGATGTATTGCCCCCAGACCCCGATCGCGGTGAAGTCGCCCTGCGGATCTTCGGGGATCCACCATTGGTAGCCATAGCCGAAGGTCCAGCTTGATGCGGGGTTCTCGCCCGGTTGCAAATGCGGCGCGGTGGGGTTGACCGAGGCCGTGACCCAGTCGGCGGGGATGATCTGACGGCCGTCACGCGCGCCGCCCTCAAGGTAAAGCCGTCCAAACCGGGCATAGTCGCGCAGGGTCGCGTTCAGGCAGCACAGTGCAAATTCGCGGCCTGTGCGGTCGGTGCTCCAGTAGGCATCAGCCTCGGCCCCCATCGGACCCCAGAGGCGGGACGCCAGATAGTCAGACACAGGCATACCCGTTGCAGCCTCCAGCACCAGCCCCAACGCCATACTGTCAGAACTGACATAGTCGTTGAACGCGCCCGGGGCGCGGGCGCTTTGCAAACCGGCGAGGATGTCTTCGATCGGTGTGCCCATGGCCATGGCACGAATGAACAGCATGTTGATGTCAGAGAACTGGTTCGCATAATCCTCATCAAACGCCACGCCCGAGGACATGGTCAGCGCGTCCTCGATCGGCACTTCGCCATAGCCGGATCCCGCCAGAGCGGGCACATACATGCCGATGGGGTCGCGAAGGCTGTCGATATGGCCCTCATCAAGCGCAATTCCGATCAGCGCTGACAGGACAGACTTTGCCATCGACCACGAGGTGAAGGGCGAGGCCTCATCGGCGCCAAGGTGATACGCCTCGTGGACAATGGTGCCCCGATGGACGACCAGCAGGCCGGTCGTGACACTGCGGTCCAGAAAATCAGCCAGATCGTGGTCAGTGCCATTGAAAGCATAGCTTGCCGGAAGCGCGCGCAGATCATGGTCAAACGCCCAGACCGGGCCTGAACGCGGCACCACGCGGAACGGAAACACCCGGTCCATGGCGCGGAAATTCTCAACCCGCTGCGATTCAGCAAACAGCGTGATCCCGGCCCAGTAGGGACTTTGTCGCAGCCACAGGAAACCGGCAAGGGCCAGAAGGGCGAGAATGCCCACGCTCCAGCCTGCGATACGAAGAATGCGTTTTGCCAACATGGGATTTCTCCTTTTCTCAAACAGAAGGGGCTGGGCGCAGGATGCGGGTGTTCCACCACATGATCAGCGGGGTGATCAGTACGGTCGGGCCCAGCCAGACAACCAGTGGCGGCAGAAAGGACAGGTTGACCACCACCGCCGCCGTGATGGTGGCGATGGTCCCGGCCAGCATCCGCGTCAGATGCCGGGCGATGCGCGCTTTGCCGATAATCGCCCCCTGCCGCCAGTCGCGCCAGTCCGACAAGGCCAGCGTCAGGCCGATGGACCCGAAGACCAGCAAGATGACCGGCTGCGCCCCGCCCGCTGCGAACAGCCGAATGGCCCCCATGACCAGCATCGCGCCCCCGGTCAGCGCCATGGCGGTGCCCGCCAGATGGTCGGGCAATCGCGGTCTGCCATCGCGCAACAGTCCGGCCCGCCAGCCAGTGAAGACGAGGTAAAAACTGAATATGCCGATCAAGAAAAGAAACAGGTTCGGCCGCACCACGACAAGGGCGAGTGTGGTCAGCGTCACCACCAGCATGGCAAGAACATAGCTCAGCCCTGCCCGGCGGTGCCATGCCCTGCCCTTGGCCGTGCCCAGTGCCGCACCCGCAGCAATGAGCGCGGTGAACCCGGCCATAATGTGTATGATCAAAAAGGCGTCTGCCATGTCCCATCCCCTGCTTGCGTGTCCTGCGAGGGCCGATGCCAGACGCACGGCGCACCGGGCAACCGGGACTTCGCAAACGGCTCTGGGAATACGTGAAGGTCATGCTATCTTCCGTTCGCGATGCGTGAACGGATAAACAACATAGGCAAGAGGTTGGCCGGTCCGCTGGGTGTGGCACTGGTATTGGGGCTGATCGGACCCTTTGGCACTTACGCGTTGTTGCCGCTTTTCCCGCGACTTGCCTACTGGCTGGCCGTCGTCGCGCTGAACTGGATGTTGTGCGATATCGCGGTGCGATGGGCGGATGGGCTTTTGCCCGGCATGGGGGCGATGCGCCGCCTCGCTGTTCCGCTTGCGGGGGCGGCAGCGGTGTCAGTTCCGGCAACAGGGGTGGTGACGCTGGCGAACGGTCTGTCAGGGATTGGCTGGCCTGATGCGATCTTTACGCTTTACGGTCAGGTGTTGCTGCTACTGGGGGCGATCGCGGTTCCGGTCTATGCGTTTGCCGACCTGCATGAGACGGCGCAACACCCGGCGCAGCCCGGCGCGGGCCCGGAACAGCCCGGCACCGCGCACTTTCAGGCCCGCCTGTCACAGCCGGCGAATGGCGCACTTTTGTGCCTTGAGATGCAAGACCACTACCTGAAAGCGCATACCACCGGGGGCAGCGAGATGATCCTCTGCCGAATGGAAGACGCGGCGCGTGAACTGGAGGGCCAGGGCCAACGCGTGCACCGGTCCTGGTGGGTGGCAGACGCGGCAAAACAAACCATTGAGCGCGATGGCCAGAAACTTGTGCTTCATTTGAGCAACGGCCTTCAGGTCCCTGTCGGCAAGACATACCGGCAGAAACTGAAGTCCATAGGTTGGATCTGAATTTCATGGCCCGGGCCCGGCACTCCGTCAGGTGGCATGACAGCACGTCAATGCTGTGGAAATTGCGCCCCTGCGGCCTTTCCATAAAGGCCCCAACGTGCCGAAATCAGCGCCGCCACAATTTCTGTCGTGGTCATGCGTTCACACCTTGTCCGCCTGCGCCTGAAGGCGCTCCAGCCAGGCCTGCGCCAGACGCGCGGTGTCAGTGGCAAAATGTGGGGCCAGCGCCTGCGGTTCGGGCGCTTCGATATGACTGCCTATCCATGCGAGAAGCGCCATGCGGCGCATCATGATGAAGGTCTCGATCTCGGCCTCGTCGCTGGCGGGCAGGTCACGCACCCGGCGATAGCCGCGAAGCCAGGAGGCCTTCAGATCAGGGATTGCCGGATCTGTCTCGATGAAACTGATTGCGGCGGCGAAATCATACATGAACCAGCCAAAGCCGCAGTCATCAAAGTCGATCAGCCGGGTGTCGGTGCCCTTGATCAACAAATTGGCCAGCCGCATGTCGGCGTGGATCAGGCCGAAGCGATCATGGCCTTTGCCATACGCGGCGAGCCGGGTACGGATTGTCCGTTCCGCAGCCTCAAGGACCGGGCGCAGCGTGGCATCTACATTGGGCGCGTCGCGCCAGTTCCCCCAGGTCGCCTGCGGGCCGAACACGGTCGCGTCATCCCAGATCAGACGCTCGAAATCATGGGGGCGGGTCCAGCTCATGGTGTGCCGATGCATCCTCGCGGCCATCGCGCCAAGTTTTTCAAACGGGGCCTTGAGATCGCCGCTTTCCTCTGGCTGCACGCCCTCGACAAATTCGAACAGCACCAGAAAACGCGGCGCATCAAGCCCGTCAATGGTGCAGGACTGGATCGCCTGCCCGTCACGACCGCGGTAATGGCCCGGAGTGACGACAACCTTGTCGCGGTCCAGCGCATCAATCCATGCCAGTTCGCACTGGATGGCATGCCGAGTGTGATAGCTATCGCGGTGCACCCGCAAAACCGCCCGGAACCCGCCATCGGCCTCGACCAGATACGTGGTGTTTTCCGACACGTTGATGCGTGTTGCGCGGGCATTCGCGGGAATATCCCAAAGCGCCAGCGCCTTGTGCGCAAGCCGGTCAAGATGCTCAAGCAGCCTGGCCAGCGGCATGTCGGTGCCTGCCATGATCGCCGTCCTTTCCTTACCCGGCGATATGTGCCGCCTCACCCATTACGACAAGCGCGAGCAGGTCGTCACCGCGCCTTTGTCCCACCGCGTGCGAGCGCTTCGAAGACTGCAAACAACGCAAGGCTTTGCGCTGCCAGTACGACCAATGCGGCGAACATCAGGTCGGTTTGCCCGCGCCCGTTGGCCATCAGCATCAGGTAACCCAGCCCGCGCGATGAGCCCACCCATTCGCCGATGATAACGGCGAATGGTGCGTAGACAACCGCCAGCCGTAGCCCGGATGCCAGCGCGGGCAACGCATGAGGCACCTGCAACAGGAACAATCGGCGCAGGGGTCTGGCGCGCATCATCTGTGCCAGATCAGCCAGTGGTGCGGGCAGGCGCATCAGCCCGTCGAAGAACGCCGAGGTAACCGGAAAATAAATCACCAGCATGACGATAACGATCTTGGATGCGGCACCGTACCCCAGCCAGAGCGTCAGGACAGGTGCCAGCGCGAAGATCGGAACGGCCTGGGCAAAGATCAGCATCGGGCGTAACAAGAGCCGCGCGCCGGGCGATAGCGCAAGGTTCAGCGCCGTCACCACGCCCAGCGCCACGCCTGCGGCCAGCCCGGTCAGCAGGTTGGCTGCAGTGAAGCGTGCATGCTCCCACAGCATCGGCGCATTGTCCCAAAGGCTGGCCCCGACGCGCCCCGGCCCAGGCAGAATGAAGCGCGGCACACCGGTGGCCCAGACTACGCCTTGCCAAAGCGCCAGCGCGAAGCTCAGCGCCAGAAACCCGCGTACAAGGGGGGTATTCAGCCAGCGCATGCGGCAGTCTCGCTCATGTGCAACCGCGACAACAAGGCCGCCTGCGCTGCCAGCGTATCAGCCGCGCGGTAGTCGCGCGGTGTTGGCCCGTCGGGCAATTCCAGCGCGGTCGTTCCATTCGGACCGAGCAGCCATGCGCGATCTGACAGGCGGATCGCTTCCAGCGGGTCATGCGTGATCAGGATCACGTTGCGCCCGTGCAACAGCTTTGCGGCCAGATCCTGCATGGCCAGCCGTGTGACAGTGTCCAGCGCCGAGAACGGCTCATCCAGCACCACCACCGGGCAATCCTCGATCAGGACACGGGCAAGCGCCACGCGCTGGCGCTGTCCGCCTGACAGGGCATCGGGGCGGCGGGCTTCAAGCCCTGCCAGTCCGACCTGCGCCAACAGGGTGCGGGCGCGGCCGGTGTCAGGCCGCGCGCCCCGCAGCCGCGCGCCGATGGTGACGTTGTGAACAAGATCAGCCCATGGCAAAAGCTGCCCGCCCTGCGCCATCATGGCCACGCGACCGGGCAACGGCTGGCCGTCATCCGCCAGCAGCGTGCCGTCAAGCCGATGCGGGCCGGGCAAACCCGCGATCATCCGCGCGATCGTGGATTTGCCCACGCCGGATACGCCCAGCAGGCATGACCAGCGGCCCGCAGGCATGTCCAGCGACAAATTGCGGATCAGGCGCGCGGGCCCCATCCACAACGCGCCATGCAGTCTCAGCGCGGTCATGGGCCATCCAGCCCCATCTGCCAGAAGCCCACTTCCAGCCGCGTGGCCGTGGCGAAACGCTTTGACAGCTGACCTGCGCGCGGCAGGCTGGCCCAGTCCGGCCCCAACCTGTGCACCAACGCGCCATCGATCAGGGCGCCCACATCATGGCATAGCGCCTGATACTCCGGCCCTGCATAGGTATCGATCCATGCCGCATACGGCCCGCCGCTGCCCGCCAGCCGCGCGCCGATTTCGCCATAGCCCAGCACACAGGGGGCGAGCGCAGCCATCAGGTCCAGAAAGTCGCCGGAATAGCCTGCATCAAGCACATAGCGGGTATAGGCAAGATTTGCGGGGGCTTCCTCGGTAGCTTCAAGTGCCGCTTCATTGATGCCCTCGCCCGCGCAGATCTGCACATGCAGCGGCATTTCTTCATGCACCAGCGCCTGAACGGTGGCCGAGGCCGCCTGCATTTCCGCCAAAGTGCCTGCCTTGGCCGCCGCCAGTGCCCATGCCCGCGCGAAATGGATCAGGAACACATAATCCTGCCGCAAATAGTGCAGAAAATTCTCGCGCGGCAGATCGCCCCGGCGCAAGGCCTCTACAAATTCATGCCGCGTGTAGGCCTGCCACTCTGGCGCGGATGCGCGCCAGAGGGTGAAGGCGCGGCCATACTCCGGCGCACTCATGGTGTGGCCTGTGCCGTCACATCAATGGCCAGCGCATCAACCGACAGCCCGCCAGAAGTGGCGCCGCGTTCGGCCAGAAACGCCTCGAATCGTGCATAGCGCCCGGCATCCAGCGCGGCGGGGCGGGTGGCGAAGCGTGGCCATGTGTCAGCCCAGGCGCGGGTGTTCAGTTCGGTCTGCAATTCGGATGCGGTGGCGGCAAACATCTCCCATGCCTCATCGGGGTTGTTCAGAATAAAGCCGGTCGTACGCTCGGTCGCATCCAGAAAACGGGCGATGGCATCCGTGTCCATATGCTCTGGATTGGCGACATAGATCAGCTCATCATAGCTGGGCACGCCTTCAGCTTCCGGGTAGAAGCACCGCCCCTCGCTGCCTTCGATCTGTAGCTGATTCAGCTCAAAATTGCGAAACGCGCCGATCACGCCATCGACCTGCCCCGACATCAGCGCCGGTGAGATGGACCAGCCGATATTGATCTGCTCCACATCCCCCGGCGCCATCCCGTGATGGGCGAGCATCGCATCCAGCATCACCTCCTGCACGCCTGCCACGGCAAAGCCCACCCGGCCCCCGTTCAGGTCGGCCATCGTCTGCACCGGCCCGTCCGCCAGCACCACAAGGCAGGTGAGCGGCGTGGAAATCAGCGTGCCGACACGGCGCAGCGGCAGGTCATTGTGACGGCTGAGGTGCAGTTGCGGCTGATAGCTGATCGCCAGATCAACCCGGCCCGCGGCGGCCATGCGCGGCGGGTCGTTGGGATCAGAGGGGGTGACGATTTCCACCTCCAGCCCGGCCGCGTCAAAATAGCCGAGTTCCTGAGCAAGAATGATCGGCGCGTGATCAGGGTTCACGAACCAGTCGAGCATGACGGACAACCGGTCCTGTGCGCTTGCAGGCAGGGCAAGCGTGGCTGTGACAGCGAGTGTGGTAATGACGCGTTTCATGAAGATCCTTTCAGTCATGGAGGGCCAGCAGGGCGATGTCGCCCGGCCAGCGTGTTTGCAGGGTCTGGCCTGCGTTGTGCGCGCGCAGGCCGGTGGCACAGGCCAGCACGACACGGGTGTTGTCAGGCGGGTTCAGGGTGGCGATGGCCTCGGGCGGGATGTGCTGTGCCTGCGCGCAGAAAGGTGCGCTTTCAGTGCGCAGGTCGATCAGCAGATCCCTCGCGCAGGTCTGGCCGCGCGCGATGAAGGGCAGGGGCTGTGCCGGTTCAGGCGCGTTATCGAAGCGAAAGCCGCCCATGTGCCAGCGTGCGGCATTCAGGCTGACAAGCTGACCAAGGGGCGTGGGCGTCAGCCCCAGCAAGATCGACAGCGCCATTTGCGCCTGTAACGCACCGACAGCGCCGACGACCGGCCCCATCACGCCAGCGGTGGCGCAGGTGGCACCCTTCTCTGGCAGGTCGGGGAAGATCGCACGCAGGCTGGGGGCGGTGCCGCAGCACCCCGCCACATAGCCTGACAGCGCAAGCGCCGAGGCCGTGATCAGCGGCGTCGTCCGCGCGTGGCAGATGTCGGACAAGGTGAGGCTGGCGGCAAAGGTGTCAGCGCAATCCAGCACCACATCTGCGGTGTCCACCAGCGCAGGCGCATTCGCCGGGTCCAGCCAGTGCGCGTGCGGTGTGACCTGCACATCCGGATTCAGCGCGGAGAGGGCCCGTGCTGCAGCGGGTGCCTTTGGCTGGCCGATCTGGTCCATACGGAAAAGTGGCTGGCGGTGCAGGTTGTGTTCCGCCACCACGTCACCATCCACCAGCGTGATATGGCCAATCCCGGCCCCCGCCAGATATTGAAGCACCGGCACACCCAGTCCGCCCGCACCCACCACCAGCACATGCGCATCCGACAGCCGCGCCTGCCCTTCCGCCCCGATCTCCGGCAGCACCATCTGACGGGCATAGCGGGTCATGCGCAGACCCTCAGCCAGTCATTGATGCGGCCCTCGGGGTCGGGGTTGAGGGTGATGTCCGTCACAGCCGAAACGACATCCGCGCCGGCGTCAAAGGCCCCCACTGCGCGCTCAACCGACATGCCACCGATGGCCACCAGCGGGGTATCCCCTAACAAACCCTTCCACTCGGTCACGCGCTCCAGCCCTTGCTGGTGCCATTTCATCTGCTTCAGGATCGTGGGGTAAACCGGCCCGAGCGCCACATAATCAGGCGCCAATGCCAATGCACGGTCAAGCTCTGCGTGGTCATGTGTAGACAGGCCCAGCTTCAGCCCCGCGCGACGGATCGCCGGGATATCGGCCTCGTCCAGATCCTCCTGCCCCAGATGCAGCCAGTCTGCACCTTCATCAATGGCCAGTTGCCAGTGGTCATTGATCACAAGCGCCGCGCCATGCGCGCGCGCAAGGGCCACCGCTGCGCGAACGTCGCTACGCAGAGCATCAGGCGAACGGTCCTTGATGCGCAGTTGCACCAGCTTCACACCAAGCGGCAGCGCGCGTTCCAGCCACGCGACGGAATCGAAGATCGGGTAGAAGCGGGGCAATGTCATAACCATGCCTTTCCAAGAACGGGGGTGGATGGCGCGGCCATGTCGCGTGGCTCCATCGGGTCGGCGGCATGTGCCAGCGCGCCAGCCCCGACCGCCATGGCAAAGGCGCGCGCCATGGCGACGGGGTCGCCGGCCTGCGCGACGGCAGTGTTCAGAAGCACCGCGTCAAACCCCATCTCCATCGCGTCGGCGGCATGGCTGGGCAGGCCAAGGCCCGCATCGATGACCATAGGCACATCGGGGAAGGCGGCGCGCAGGGTTTTCAGCCCGTAGCGGTTGTTCAGACCAAGACCAGAGCCAATGGGCGCGCCCCAGGGCATCAGCACCTTTGCACCTGCATCCAGCAAACGCGCGGCAAGAACCTGATCCTCTGTCGTGTAGGGGAACACCTCGAACCCATCGGCGGCCAGCGCCTGCGTCGCTTCCAACAGGCCAAACGGGTCAGGTTGCAGCGTGTCGGCATGACCGATCACCTCCAGCTTGATCCAGTTTGTCTCAAACACCTCACGCGCCATCTGAGCGGTAGTGATGGCCTCGCGCGCGCTGTGGCAGCCCGCGGTATTGGGCAGGACATGCACGCCAAGGTCGCGAATGATATCCCAGAACGCCTGCCCCGCACCACCCTCGCGCCGCAAAGATACCGTGGCGACAGCGGCGCGTGAGGCGCGAAACGCACCCTCCAACACAGCTGGCGAGGGGTATTGCGCCGTGCCCAGCATCAGCGGGCTGTCCAATGTGATGCCATAGAAAGCGCGCATCGGCTCAGCCCCCCTGCATGGGCGCCAGCACTTCCAGCCGGTCACCTGTACTCAACTGTGTGGTGTCGCGCGCAGTCTTGGGCACGAAGGCCCCATTCAGCGCGGTGGCTACGCGGGCCTGGGCCCAGCCCAGTTCATCCAGCGCGGTGGCCACGGTCGTGCCCGAGACCTCGCGGGTCTCGCCATTCACATGAATCTTCATGAACCAGATCCCCCTTTGCTCCGGTGGTCAGATAGTCAGTTGCCTGCGCCGCCAGCGCCGGGGCCATCAGATAGCCGTGGCGAAACAAGCCGTTCAGATGCAGCACACGGCCCCTGACGCTCACCCGCGGCACATTGTCAGGATAGGCGGCGCGCAGGTCGGCCCCGGTTTCCAGTAGCTCGGCCTCGGCAAAGCGCGGGTCCAGTGCATAGGCGACGCTCAACAGTTCCAAGACCGCGCGCGCAGTCACGCCGCGCCGATCCGCGCTTTCAACCTGCGTCGCACCAAGCATGAAAACACCGCCAGCACGCGGCACGATGTAGAGCGGATGGCGCGGATGCAGCAGGCGCACCGGGCGCGACAGCCGGATATCGCGCGCACGAAGCACCACCATCTCGCCGCGCACCCCCCTCAGTCCGGGCAGGTTTGCAGCCATTCCGCGCGCGTCAATCACCGGGCCGTCAATGGCATCTGGTGTGGCCTCGCCCTGTTCGATCATGACGCCCCGTGCAGCCAGCGCGCGGGTAAGATCCGCAATCGCCTGACGCGGGTCCAGATGGGCCTCTTGCGCGAAAAACAGCGCAGAGTGATGCGCGGCGAGGTCCGGCTCCAGCGCCGATACGTCGCTGACCGGGGCATGCCCGGTTGTGCGGCGGGCAAAACACGCCAGTTCGCCCTTGTCACGCTGCAAGGCCAGCACCAGCGACCCGCGATGCATGACCTTGGTGACCTCGCCCCAGAATGCGGCAGCGGTTTGGCCATGCTCAACGATCACCGGTTCTGCAAGTGCGCCCTCGCAGAAGGGCGCGAGCATACCGCCCGCCCACCAGGAACAGCCATGCGCACCGGGCGCGCCGTTGCGGTCAATCAGGCGCGGTGTCAGACCGGCCTTGCTCAGCGCATAGGCCGCGCATAGCCCTGCCACCCCTGCCCCGATGATGGTGATATCAGCCATTGCTACGACCTGCACGGAAAGAGAGCGCGAAGGTTACGGCCACGGCTAGCGCCGGGCAGGCCATTGAACCCGGCTGAATACCTGTGCTTCTGCCAGAATCAGGCCCTGCGATGGTCAATGCTATGGGAGCCAAATGCCCCTCCTTGCAGTAAAACCAACGCAAGGAAACGGACTGTGTGCGGCCTGCGCACGTGTTGCACCGTTCCCTACGCCGGTATGATCCGGATCAGGTTCGATGGGTTGGCCGAAGCCTCTCAGCCCTTCACAGGGGCACCCCAACGGTTGTTGATTGAGACGTAATTCAAACCGATCGGCCTGACAAGGGGGCCTTGGCCAAGGCCGGTTTTCCTACTGCATGAATTCTCTTGGCTGCATAGCCATACCGGCACTGGCATCGAGCGCTTCACGCAGATGGCGGCGAACTGGAAAGACGTGGTGCTGTCCGTCACCAATCAGGAGAAGCTCAAGGCACCGCAGGATAAGAAAACAACCAAAGCGCGTCTGAACTGGTTGCTTCGGATGCTGAAAGTCTATGACCCAAGGCTGAGGATCAGAGCGCCTTGGCCCGGGCGCCGGACATTCATCGAGTTGCTCGAGGCCTCTGCGACGGAATTCTACGGTCTGGTTGGCCAGCACCTTCGCACCTGGCAGGCCCTGCCGCCAAAACCTGTCAGGTCATCAGCAGTTCAGGAAACGAGCAAAATCGGAGAGGTGGAAACCCAGCAATAGCCCGTCAGACGCTGCAAAGCTGTCATGGGCGGCAAGCGGATTCGGATGGCTGAAAGCGCGGCGAGCATTGCAGCGGATTACCCGGCCAGGCGCCGGGGTTGTCACAATGTGCGACGCATTTGAGGGGTGTTGCAACCGGTACCATGCAGCAATCACAACTTTGTCGCAGCCATCCGCCCGCAGGACAGTTGAAAAACCATTCGGCAGGCCGTAATTCGACTTGAGGGAAGCGCCTGCATCGCGCCGACCGCTGACACGCCGGTTGACCGGCCCGAACCTGCAGGCCGGCATGACTGACCTTTCCGATACTTCTGCACCGCGCTCGGCACGCGAGTGGCTTTCCATCCTTGCCCGTTACCGCGAACCCTCGATCCGGCGCAGTCTGTTTGAACTGGCTGCGACACTGGTGCCTTTCGTGGCACTTTGGGCGCTGGCCTGGGCGGCACTGTCGGTCAGCCCATGGCTGGCGCTGGCCGTGGCGGTGCTGAACGGGGCCTTTCTGGTGCGCATCTTCATCATTCAGCATGATTGCGGACATGGGGCATTTCTGCCCAACCGCCGTGCGCAGGATTGGGTGGGGCGCGTGCTTGGGGTTCTGACCCTGACACCCTATGCGGTCTGGCGGCGCACCCATGCCGTTCACCACGGCCATCACGGCGATCTTGACAACCGCGGCATCGGCGATGTCACGACCCTGACGGTGGAGGAATATCGCGCCCGCAGCCGATTCGGCCGGTTGATGTACCGGCTTTACCGGCACCCTCTGGTGCTGTTCGTGCTGGGGCCAAGCTATCTGTTCATCTTGCAAAATCGCTTGCCGCTGGGGCTGATGGACGAGGGTTGGCGCTACTGGACCTCAGCCATGGGGACGAATGCGATGATCGGCATCATGTTGGGTCTGATCGTCTGGTTCGGGGGGCTCTGGCCGGTTCTGGTGATCTTTCTGCCCACCTCGGTCATTGCCGCGACCATCGGCATGTGGTTGTTCTATGTGCAGCATCAGTTCGAAGAAACCCATTGGTCAAAGGGAGAAGACTGGCAGTTGCACCACGCTGCACTGGAAGGCAGCTCGCACTATATCCTGCCTCAGCCGCTGCGCTGGCTTTCGGGCAATATCGGCATCCATCATGTGCATCACCTCTACAGCCGCATTCCCTTCTACCGCTTGCCTGAAGTGATCCGCGATCAACGTGAACTGGCAGAGGCCCAGCGCCTGACCATCCGCGACAGCCTGCGCACAGTCAGACTGCATCTGTGGGATGAGGCACTGGGCAAGCTGACGTCAATCCGCGATGCTGAGCAGCGCCATGGCTTCAGCTGACGAGACGCCGGAATACACAGGCAACCGACAGCGCATCCTCACATACATCACGCCCGCACAATGGCGGATGGTCTGATTGGTGCCCATTGCAGACCCGTCATCGGGGGCAAGAGACAGCTCTATATCTGAGCCATCACAGGCCTTTTTTCCGCGCGGTCATACCATCCGCCGACAGCCTTCTCATAGGCCAGACCAATTCGAAACACATCAGCCTCGGCCCAGGGACGTCCGACGATCTGCATGCCGGTCGGCACCCGGTTCGTGGCGTGCCCGGTCGGAACGGCCAGCACCGGGCAACGGCTGAGCATGTTGAAGGGTAGCGTCAGTTTCCAGCCATAGAGGGGATGCACCGGCGCGCCGTCAACCATGGGCACATCGCGCGACTGGTCATATTCGGCGGGAACGGCGGGAAGGCCGTTGGTGGGACAGATCAACGCATCGAAGCGTTCCAGCACCGGGCCGAGGGTGGCATACATCTTCCCGGCGGACTGATAGCAGCGCATCAGGGCGGAAGCCGGCACCTTGCCCGCCCCCTCGATCAGCGCGCGCGCGTAGGAGGTCAGCTCCTCTTCCCGACCGGATGCCATATCGCGCAGCACGTTCCCCATCAGCAGTTTCAGATAGTCCAGCCCGTCTTCCAGCCATTCGACCTGCCACCCCAGATCCACCTCCTCAACCACCGCACCCAGATCACGCAACACATCCAGCGCAGCTTCGGTATTGCGCCGGACTTCGGGTTCGATGCGGAAAATGCCTAGATCGGGCGACCAGGCGATCTTCATGCCCCGGATCGAACCCGGCACGCGGGGCAGGACGGGGGTATCGCGCTGCGTCGCGATATCAAGCGGGTGTGGCCCGGCCATGACACTGAACATCAGCGCGGCATCGCCGACACTGCGCGCCATCGGCCCCTGATGGCAGAAGATGTCCAGATTGAAAGGCGGCTCTTCGGGCACGCGGCCATAAGCGGGTTTCAACCCCACCACACCACTGGCCGAAGCAGGGATGCGGATGGAGCCGCCGATGTCTGAGCCTGAAGCCAGTGTGCAACTGCCCGCCGCCAGCGCCGCGCCCGCCCCGCCCGATGACCCGCCCGGCGTGAATTCCAGATTCCACGGGTTGCGGGTGACGCCCCACAAGCGCGACCATGTGTAACCGGCGCAGGAGAATTCCGGCGTGGCGGTGCGGGCGTGAACGATGGCCCCGGAATCCAACAGCCGCTGATTGACGGGTGAGTTATAGTCAGGGATTGTGCCAGCCAAAAGCAGCGAACCATTCGACAGGGGCTTGTCTTTGATAGCGCCCTCATCCTTGACGGCCAGCGCCAGCCCGTCAAGCGGCCCGGCGGGGGCGGCGCGCATATAGCGCGCCTCAGCCTCGCGGGCCAGAACCAGCGCCTCTTCGAAATGGGTATAGGTCAGCGCGTTCACCTGACCTTCAACCACCCCGGCCCGGTCTATGATCGCTTGCATCAGTTCAACCGGTGACAGGCTCTTGTCGGTGAACCGCGCAAGCGCCTCGGTCGCTGACATGTAACATAGATCATCTTCCGCCATGTTGCCCTCCGGGCAGTGAGTTGCGGCGCATTGATGCGCGCCGCAACACGGGGTTACTGCATTACTTCGGTCCACATCCGGGCGTAGATATCCATCACTTCAGGCGCGCAGATCAGCATCAGTTCCCCCGCGTCCACCAGATCTTCCGGGATTATGATTTCAGGCGCGTTCAGCAGTTCTTCGGACAGATAGGCTTCTGAGCCGGTGATCGAGTTGGCATAGCCGGTGAAGGCGGTGGTCAGCGCAGCGTTTTCGGGGTCCATGATGAAGTTCAGGAACAGCCGCGCATTGTCCACATTCCTTGCATCCGACAGCACTGCAACGCTGTCCATCCATAGCGGATAACCCTCGCGCGGGTAGCCATAATGCACATCAGGATTTGCCGAGCGTATCCGCAGGGCGGCTCCGTTCCAGGTGACCGTCGCCAGCAGATCTTCGGCCGTCATCGCATCGACGCTGGCATAGTCAATGGCGATCCAGTGCTCTTTTGCCGTAAGCAGCGCCTCATGCGCGGCGCGCAGAACCTCCATGTCGTCCGTGCACCAGTCACCACCGACATAGCGGATAGCGAGATACAGGATGTCGGCTAGTTCCGGCACCACATTGATATGGCCCCGCAACTCTGGCGGCGGGTCAAGGAAGATGGCCGAGGTATTGATATCGCCGTCATAGACCGAGGTGTTCACCGAAACGCCGGTACTGCCCCAGAGCCAGGGCACGGTATAGCGGCGCTCAGGGTCAAAGGACGGGCTGCGAAACCGTTCATCGACATTGGCGAAATTCTCCATACCGGCGGGGTTGGTTTCCAGCAGCAACCCCTCTTCGATCCAGACCGGGGTGACAACAGCTGCCGGAACCACAATGTCAAACCCGTGCCCGCCCTGACGAATACGGGCAATCGCCGTATCGCTGGAATCATAATCGGTGATGGTGACGTTGATGCCATGAGCGCGTTCAAAGCGCTCGATCAGCTCGGGGTTGGTGTAATTGCCCCATGTGTAGATATGCAGCTCGCCCTCTGCCCAAGCCGGTCCGGCCAGAATGGCAATAGCTGTTGCGGCAATCCAGGTCTTCAGTTTCATGCGCGTACTCCCTGTCATGCCCCATACCCGTTGCGGCGCGGGTCCGGTTGCCCGGGCGCGGGGCGGCATTGTTGCTGCCGCGGTTGCCCGTTGTGGGCGGTTCATTCGTTCGGTGAGGTTGCCGGGTCAGGCAACCAGGGCCCCCTTGCGCACAAGGTCATCCGTGGTCAGCCGAATTCCCTTTTCAAGAATATCGAACATCTGATCGACCTCATCGTGAGAGATGATCAGTGGCGGCGAGAAGACGCACATGTTCAGAAGCGGGCGCACAATCAGCCCCAGATCCCGGCAATGTGCATCAATCAATCCACCGACGACCTTGTCCAGCGCCAGAGGGTCGCGCGCACTCTGGTCGGCCACGCATTCGACACAGCCCATCAGCCCCATGCCACGCGTATCGCCGACCAGCGGAAGGGCGCGCAACGCCGCCAGCCGCTTCTGAAAATGAGGGGTCAGGGCGCGCACATGCTCCAGAACGCCCTCACGCTCGATAATCTCGATGTTCTTCAGCGCCGCTGCCGCGCTGACCGGATGGCCGGAATAGGTGAAACCGTTGGAGAACACCGCCCCTTGCGATGCGTCGCCCGATATATCCTCAAACAACCGCTCCGACAGGATGCAGGCACCCAGCGGTGCATATCCCGATGTCAGGCCCTTGGCGCTGGTGATGATGTCAGGCACCATCCCGAACACCGACTCTGATGCGAACCAGTGGCCCAGCCGCCCAAAACCCGTCACCACCTCATCGGCGATATAGAGCACATCATGACGGCGGCAGATTTCAAGGCAACGCCGGTGATAGCCTTCAGGCGGCACAATCACCCCGCCGGAAGCCAAGATCGGTTCGGCGATAAAGGCCGCCACGTGATCGGCACCAAGCGACAGGATCGCCTTTTCCAGATCGGCGATCTTTGCCTCCAGAAACGCCTCGATGCTTGTTCCGGCGGGGCGGCGATAGGGGTTCACATCCGGCAGGAAATGCACCAGCGCATCAGCATGGTCGAACCAGTTGCGATCACGCTCCTTGCCGCTGACGCTGGCCGACAGATAGGTTGACCCGTGATAGGCCTTCTGCCGGGTGATGAATATCTTCTTTTCAGGCTTGCCCAGCAAGTTGTTGCGAAACTGCACGAACCGCAAAGCGGTATCGACGGCTGTGGACCCGCCTGTGGTGAAGAACACTCGGTTCAGGTCGCCGGGCGTGCGCTGTGCGATCGCTGCTGCCAACTGCGCGCTGACCGGGCTGGTGCTGGAGAATGGCGAGAAATAGGCCATTTCCTGCGCCTGATAGGCCATGGCCTCGCCGATCTCCTGCCGCCCGTAACCAAGCTGCACACACCACATACCGCCGGGACCGTCGATGCGCGGGCGCCCGTCGCCTTCGATTACATAAATTCCGTTGGCTCGCTGCGTCACCATGCGCCCGCTGGCACCCAGATCTTCCATGGACTCCCACGGGTGAACAAAATGTCGAGCATCCAGATCAGAGATCATGTGGGACAGCATGCAACGGCGCTCCTAACGTTAATCAAAATGAACATACGTTCATACAGATTTTGATTGCACGTCAGTCGCGATGATGTCAAGTGTTTTGACCGGACCCCATTGAGATGTCAGGCGATGACCACGACAAACAACGCCAGCACACCGCCCGCGACCCCGTCAGAGGGCCTTCGTGACCGCAAGAAAGCGCATCACCGCAACCTGCTGATTCAGGCCACCGGCGAGGCGGTTATGAACCACGGCGTCCGCGGCACCACGATCGACCGTATCCAGCAGATCTCGGGCCTGTCGCGCGGGATGATCAGCCTGCATTTCGGATCCAAGGAAAACCTGCTTCTGGCCCTGATCGAGCAACTGGCAGAAGAATATACCGAAAACTGGCGCGCGGCTGTCGATCATGGTGGCGAAGACCCCGCCGGGCGGCTTCTGGCCCTGATGCGCGCGGATTTCGCGCCAGCCGTGCTGAACCGACGTAACATGGTGATCTGGTTCGCTTTTCGCGCCGAAACCCCCGCGAACCCGCAGTACCGACCGTTTGTCGATTCGCGCGAAAGCAATTTCCGGCAGGCATTGACCGAGACCTGCCGCACGCTTTCCGGGCCAGGAAACGAGGCGCTGGCAGACCAGCGGGCCTATGCGCTTACCGCGTTGCTGGAGGGGATGTGGGCGGACTTCCACCTCAACCCTGACAGCTTCAACCGGATTGAGGCTTTGGAAACCTGCGTGCTGGTTGCCAGCCGCCTGTTCCCGGAGCACAGCTTCTGAGATTGCCCTGATCCGGTCGCAGGTATCGTCGATTTTCCTGCGGCCCTAGTCAGTTCCTGAACATGCAAACGCTGTGGTGCTGCGAGCCTTGAGGCTGACGGGAAACCGAAAGTGGACGATCTGGTCACTTTCAAGGTCAGCGACACTGCGGACCAGATCCTGACCAGCGCGCACGCCAATCTCTTGCGCGGGGATGCGGACGGTTGTCAACGCGGGAAAACTGTCGGCAGATCCTACAAAATCACCGATTCCGATGATGGAAATATCCTGCGGGATGCAAAGACCCTGTTCCATTGCAGCTGCGATGGCGCCTTGCGCTATGACGTCATTGCCGCAAATCAGCGCCGTCAGCGACTGATCCCGCTGAAGTAACTCCTGACAGGCCGCTTTCGCATGCGCGATACTGTATAGCGATTGCACCGCCCAGGCATCCGGACAATCGATACCGGCTTCGCGCAGCACCTCTCTGGCGGCGTCGAGTCTGCCACGGGCCCGGTCATTTTCAGCGGTCGGCGGAAAGATAAAACCAATCCGGCGATGGCCGAGGGACAGGATATGCCGGGCAGCGACTTGCCCCGCCTCTCTGTTGTCCGACCCGATGCACGAAATCCGCGATTGGTCAGAATAGCTCCAGGCGGCGACGACCGGGACATTCTGAGACTTGAACAACTGGTAGGTATCTTCGCTGTGATCCAGACCAATCAGAGCAATGCCGTCAACACGATGTTCCAGCAGCTTGCGGATGACCCTGTATTCGGTGCGCAGATCATAGTTATGGGTCGCCAAGAGCAGCGTGAACCCCAGATCTGACACCGTATCGTTGAAGGATTGCACCAGTTCGGCAAAGATCGAATAATTCACCGTCGGAACCACCAGCCCCAAGGTGGCACTGCGCCTGCCATGCATCGTCTGGGCAGCACGGTTGCGGATATAGCCCGTCTTGCGAACGGCCTTTTCGATCTTCTTGCGCGTGGTCGGGCTGACAAGGTCAGGATGATTCATTGCCCGCGACACTGTCGCCGGGGATACGCCTGCAACCTTCGCAACGGTAACAATATCAGCTTTATATGTTTGTTTTATAACCATTATTGCCGACTTTTGGGTCTGATTTATGAAAACATTTGCAATACTATTTTCATCACATACGGTTGAGTTTGTAAATCGATCCTTGGGGAGGGGAACGTGGCATTGCAGGGATTGTGCGATCAGGTTGACGCCCTTGTTGTCCGCGCCCGGCAGGCCCAGGCCGAGTTTGAGTCAGGTGGGAGTCAGGTGCGCTATGACCGGGCAGCCGCCGCCGCCGCCTGGGCGATTATGGAGCCGGAGCGAAATGCCAGACTTGCGGAACTGGCGGTTCAGTCAACCGGGCTGGGGAACGTCGCGGATAAGATCACCAAGAACCATCGAAAGACACTTGGCCTGATGCGCGACATTGCGGGTGTGCCAACATTTGGCGTGCTGTCGGACGATCTGGCAACAGGCATCACCGAAATTGCCCGACCGCTGGGTGTTGTCGGGGCGGTCGTTCCATCGACCAACCCGGCTGCGACGCCGGCCAACAATATTATCAACGCCTTGAAATGCGGCAATGCCATCATCCTGTCCCCATCGCCAAAAGGGGTGGCCTGCTGCGAGTTGCTGATCGATTTCATCCATGCCGAATTCGCAAAGACTGGTGAAAACACGGCGCTTGTGCAGATGGTCCCCCCTCCGGGCAGCAAGGTGGCAACCCAGAGACTGCTGGAACTGGTGGACCTTGCCGTCGTGACCGGCAGTCAGGACAACGTGCGCCGTGCCTATTCAAGCGGAACGCCCGCTATCGGGGTTGGTGCCGGGAACGTCACCGTGATCGTGGATGAAACGGCAGACATTGCCGCGGCGGCCAGAAAAATCGCCGCTTCAAAGACCTTCGACAATGCAACCTCGTGTTCTTCCGAGAATGCTCTGGTGGTCGTGGATGCTGTCTATGAGGACTTTTTGGCCGCGCTGACGGCAGAAGGCGGCGCGCGTGTGCCGCAGGCCGAGGCCGCAGGCATTGTTGCAAAGCTCTGGCCTGACGGGCATCTGAACCGCGAAGTCATCGCCAAGGATGCCGATGTTTTACTGGAGAAGCTGGGGCTGACGGGCAAGGTGCCGTCCAGCACGCGCTTTATCGCGGTCGAAACGGATGGGATAGGCCCCGATCATCCCTTGTCCGGCGAAAAACTCAGCCGGGTTGCCGCGCTCTACCGCGCCCGCGACTATGACCATGCTGTTGATATCACGCGGCAGGTGCTGACGTTTCAGGGGGCCGGTCATTCGCTTGGGCTGCATACCACCGATACCCGGCGCCCCCTGTCGTTGGGCGCGCAGATGCCGACCTGCCGGGTCATTGTCAATCAGGCGCATTGTTTTGCAACCGGGGGGGCGTTCGACAATGGCTTGCCGTTTTCATTGTCCATGGGCTGTGGCAGCTGGGGCGGAAACTCCATCGATGACAATCTGCACTGGCGACATTTCATGCAGCGCACCAGAGTGGTCCGCCCCATCGCATCGCGGGAACCAACGCTTGATGTAATCTTCTCGGATTACTGGTCAGAGGTGGGGAAATGACCACCCTCGCCACGTCGCCTCCTGACGGCACTGTGCGCGACTGGCTTGACCTGCGCGCCAAGGAACAGGGCACCGACCCAAGCCACATCTTCCCCGACGCGCCAACGCTGCACTGGGCGGAACTGCGCGCCGAAGCCGTCGAAATCGCTGCGAGGCTGGCCGGGCTGGGGTTGCAAAAAGGGGATTGTGTGGCGGTGATGTTGCCCAACAGCAGACAGGGAATCCTGTGTCTGTTCGGCGCGCTTTACGGTGGGTTTCGAACGGCGCTGATAAATCTTGTCGCTGGCGCAGAGGCGATAGGCTATGCCCTGACCCATTCAGAAGCGAAGATCGTTCTGGTCGGCACGGCGCAGGCCAGTCTGTTCGAAATGGCGACGCAGGCGCACCAAGTTACCGCCCGGACCCTGACTGTCGGCGAGCAGATTGACTGGCCGGACGCTGCCATGCCCGGATCACTGGACGAACTTGGCCCGCAGGACCCGTCGATTCTGATGTATACTTCGGGGACGACAGGACGGCCCAAGGGCGTTCTGCACACCCATGCCAGCCTGCTTGCCGGCGGTTGGACAACTGCCCTGGCGCATCGCTTGTCGGCTGAGGATCGTGCGCTTTGTGTTTTGCCGATCTATCACATCAACGGTCTGTGCGTGACAGTGATTGGCCCATTGGTTTCCGGCGGGTCTGCGGTGGTTTGCGAAAAGTTTTCATCCAGCCGCTTCTGGTCGATCTGCAAGCAATATCAGGTGACGTGGTTTTCTGTTGTCCCGACGGTCATATCGCATTTGCTGCACGGTGTGGCTGACCCTGATGCAGACACCAGATCGCGGATACGGTTCGGACGCTCCGCTTCATCGGCTCTGGCGATAGAGACCCAGATGGCCTTTCAGACACGTTTCGGCATCCCCATTATCGAGACAATGGGCCTGACCGAGACGGCTGCACAGATCCTGTCAAACCCGTTGCCGCCGGGGGTACGCAAGATAGGCTCTCCGGGCAAGGCGTTCGGCAATGAGGTTGTCATTCTGTCGAATGATCTGAAACCCGCCCCACCCGATACCGAGGGCGAGATCGCTGTACGCGGCCCCAATGTCATGGCCTGCTATTTCCGCAATCCTGAGGCAACTGCTGCGACCTTTACAGACGACGGCTGGCTGAGGACCGGTGATCTGGGACGGATGGACGAGGACGGCTATGTCTTTGTGACCGGTCGGCTGAAAGAGTTGATCATCAAAGGTGGCGAGAACATTGCCCCGCGCGAAGTCGATGAAGTTCTCTACGGGCATCCGGACGTGGTAGAGGCGGCGGCCTTCGCCCGCCCCTGCGTGCGATACGGTGAGCGGGTCGAGGCGGCTGTCAAGCTGCGCGACCACGCAACCGTGCGCAGCGAGGATCTCATGCTGCTGTGTCAGCGCAAGCTGGGCGAATTCAAATGCCCGTCGGTAATCCATATCCTTGATGAACTGCCCAAGGGGCCATCAGGCAAAATACAACGACTCAAACTGGCAGAGGAGACCCAAGTGAAGGCGTAGCGCGCCTTGGAGGAGGGACGCGCCGAACTCGACACGCAGACGGGGTGAGACACCACCCCCTGGACCTGAAAACACAAAGGGAGGAGACGTGGATGACCAAGTTTCGGAGAACGCTTTTTGGCTCGGTTCTGATTGCAGGGGCTCTGGCCATGACCGGGGCCGCGACGGCGCAGGATTACCCGAACCGACCCATTGAACTGATCGTGACATTCGGGCCCGGCGGCGGGGCGGATGTGATGGGACGTCAGATAGCGCAAATTCTTGAAGCTGATCTTGGCGTGTCCATCCCGGTCACGAATGTCGGCGGCGCGTCCGGTAACGCGGGGCTGACGCGGCTGCGGACAAGTCCGGCCGATGGCTATACGATGGGGACACTGATTTCGCTCACCGTAGCATCCTGGGCTTCGGGAATCGGGGACAATACGCTTGACGATTTCCGGGTTATTGGCATCGTGCAAAGTACGCCGTCATTCCTGTTTGTCGCATCCGACAGTCCGTTTGAAACCGCCGAGCAATTGCTGGAACACGCCCGGGCGAACCCCGGGGAACTCACGGTCGCAACCTCCGGATACGGCACACAGGATGATGTTGCGTTGATTACAATGGCCGATCAGGGCGTTGACATGGTGAACGTCCCGTTTTCAGCACCGGGTGAACGTTATGCTGCCCCTCTGGGCGGACATACCGACGTGATCTATGAAGAGCCCGGAGATGTCGGACAGTTTCTGGAATCCGGCGAATATCGTTCCTTGATGATCTTCGCAGCAGAACGCCACCCTGAGTTTCCGGATGTGCCGACAGCGGGCGAACTGGGCCTCGATATGGTCTATCTGAACACATTCCGCACACTGGCCGTTCCTGCGGCAACGCCGGATGACGTATTCGCACGCCTTGAGGCGGCTGTGATTGCTGCAACCGAAACCGACCAATGGCAGGCGTTTTGTGCGCAGACCTACACCTGTCTGGAGCCGCTGACCGGAGATGCGGCACAGGAGGAAGTCAACACGTTCTATCATGCGATTGCGGCGCAGTTGGACGACTGACTGAATGTCACAAGGTAGGATAGAAACAGGGGCCGCCAATGAGCGCGCCCCTACACTGTCGCAACTGATGCTGAGCATCATATCACGGGTTGCCTTGCCCGGCGGTTTTCTTGCGGCGGCGCTGATACTGCCATCCTACATGTTTGATCGCCCTCTGCGCATCCGCGCCCGGGGTCTTGGTCCTGATGCCTGGCCGAGTGTTTTTCTGAATGCAATCGTTGCAATTTCCCTGTTCTGGATCATTGCCGAACTCTGGGCGCTTTATGCCTCGCACAAGAGAAAGCGTACATCACCAATCCAGCAGGAGATTGAAGCCTACAACTATTCCAAGGCTGCTGCCGGGATTTGTCTGCTGCTTGCTTTCGGCTGGCTTTTGCCAAATGTCGGATTTCCCATCTCTGCCACCCTTTTCATCTTCTGCTGGTGTTTCCTGGGTGGCATTCGCAATCCTGTCGCCCTCATTCTTGTCAGCTTCGTTGGAATGATCACGCTGCTTTGGGTCTTCATGGGGCTTGCGCTCATGCCACTCAGCCGTGGCACCGGGGTGTTCGACGACTTTACCGTCTGGTTCCTCAGACTTGTCCGAATTTACTGACCCGGCCCTTCTGGATGCGATCTGCGCAACAGAGAATGACGAGAAGGATCTGATGTGAGCACATTCGAGCTGCTGGGCATGGGGTTTCAGAACGCGTTCGCGTTGTCGGCCTTGCTGACCATCGTCATCGGGCTGATGCTGGGTGTGATTGCCGGGGCATTGCCGGGCGTTTCCTTCGTGAATGCGATGGCAATGGCGTTGCCGTTCACCTATTCCATGGCTCCGACGCAGGCCATGCTGTTTCTCGGCGCCATCTATGTCGGCGGTGTCTTTGGCGGTTCCATCTCGGCGATCATCATCAACGTGCCCGGTACTCCGGCGTCATTGCCGGCTTGCTGGGACGGCTATCCCATGACCCAGCGCGGCGAAGTGCGGCGCGCACTTGCTGTCGCCATTCTCGCGTCCGCAATCGGGGGGCTGACAAGCGCATTGGTTCTGTCCTTTGCCGCGGCGCCATTTGCAGTATTTGCCCTGCGCTTTTCGCAGCCAGAGTTCTTTGCGGCCACGGTCCTTGGGCTGATCAGTGTCATTGCCATCTCAAAGGACCGACCGATCGTCAGCCTTTTGTCACTGTTTCTCGGCATACTCATCGGCACTGTGGGGGTTGACCCGCAGTATGGTGTCGCGCGTTTCACCTTTGGTGCGCCGGCGATGCAAAGTGGAATCAACTTTGTCGTTGTGATGATCGGGCTTTTTGCGATCAGTGAAGTTATTGACCTGATTGCAACCAACCGCGATCTGCGCCCATCCAAGGCCGCGAGTGCACGTGGACAGGTCAGCTTGCGTGATTTCTGGGAGGTGCGCGGCGCGATTGCACGGGGTTCGGGGATCGGCAGCATACTGGGCGTGATTCCGGGGGCCGGTGCGACACCGGGTGCCGTCATCGCCTATGGTATCGAAAAACAGGTATCGCGCGATGGCGACAAGTTCGGCACCGGGATCATGGCCGGTCTGGCCGCGCCTGAGGCAGCCAAGAATGCGACCACGGGTTCCGCCATGGTGCCACTTCTGACCCTCGGCATCCCCGGAAGTGCGGCGACGGCCATCATGCTGGCCGCCATGATGCTGCACGGCGTGAACCCCGGACCGCTGCTGTTCCTGAATGATCCGACAATGGTTTACACCATCTTCGCGGCGATGATCCTGGCCAATATCCTGATGATCTTTGCCGGAATTGGCGTTGCGCAGTTCTTTTCGACACTGATGAAGACACCGCCCGCAGTTCTTGGGGCCTTCATAATCTTGCTAAGCATCGTCGGAGCCTACGGGGTCCGGAACAACATTTTTGATGTCTATGTGTGCCTCTTTTTCGGGCTGGTCGGCTGGGTAATGAAACGGACTGGCTTTCCGACTGCACCCCTTGTCCTTGGCGTAATTCTGGGGCCATTGGCGGAACGCTATTTCATGACCTCCCTGGCCAACTACAATCAGGACTGGACCGTGTTCTTTACCCGGCCAATCAGCGGAACGATCCTCTCGCTTGCGGCTGTGTTCGCGATCTGGTCGCTCTGGCCGGTAATCCGGGCACAGTATCGTTCTGTTGTTCTCCTCCTGGCAGGTAGAGCAGGTTCATAGCGCGGCAACAAGCCAGTCGCAGGGCGCGCAACGGATGCGGTAACGGGATCGTGCCGCTTCTGCGCGCATGCACCACCCGCCAAGCCTAGGGCAATCCGCGCGCGAGCGGACGGGTGCGCCGCATGAAGCTGTTGGTAGGCCTCACCTCACATCACTCAAACCCTCCTCGTTGATCTGATTCCAGGCATTTGCTGCGCATTTGTGCAGAGGATGCGTTGGGTCTGGCCGGAGCCATCGCACTTGAACCGCCAGGGTTGAGACGTGTTGACACACGCCGGAGCGAGGGGTAAATGATCCAAATGGATTATATGAGATGTTTTTCATTCATTTGAATCTCTCTCAAGCCTTGCAGGACCCAATGACCCATCTTCTTCACAGAACAATCCACACAGACTTGCCGGTGGTGGCCTCGGGTCACGGGTCATATCTGACCGACTCAGAGGGGCGTAGCTATCTTGATGCGAGCGGCGGCGCTGCGGTCTCGTGCATCGGTCACGGCCACCCGCGCGTGCGTGCCGCTGTGATCGAGCAGATGGACAAGATCGCTTACGCCCACACTTCTTTCTTCACCACTCAGGCCGCAGAAGACCTTGCAGAGCTGCTGGTGCGCGGTGCACCAGCAGGCATCAGCCATGCCTATGTCCTTAACGGCGGCTCTGAGGCGGTGGAGGCGGCGCTGAAGATGGCGCGGCAATACTTCATCGAGCAGGGCCAGCCCGCGCGCCGCCACATCATTGCGCGACACCAGAGCTATCATGGAAACACGCTGGGTGCGCTGGCAACTGGCGGAAACAAGCGGCGGCGAGAGCAGTTCATGCCGCTGCTCATCGAAACGCATCACATTGACCCATGCTATGCGTATCGTCATCAGCGCCCGGACGAAACCGAGGAAGACTATGGCCTGCGCGCGGCGCAACAGCTTGAGGACAAGATCCTTGAGCTTGGGCCAGACACGGTGATTGCCTTCGTCGCCGAGACCGTCGTTGGGGCGACGTCAGGGGCGGTGCCCCCGGCGCGGGGTTACTTTGGTCACATTCGTGAAATCTGCGACCGATATGGCGTCTTGTTGATTCTGGACGAGGTCATGTGCGGAATGGGGCGCACCGGAACCCTGCACGCCTGTGAGCAAGAGGGCATCTCGGCAGATATCGAGATCGTCGCCAAGGGTCTGGCCGGAGGGTACCAGCCCGTCAGCGCGGTTCTCGTGTCGGACACTGTTTTTCAGGCGTTTTCAGCCGGGTCCGGTGCGTTCCAGCATGGCCATACCTACATGGGGCATCCCGTCGGTGCCCGGGTAGCGCTGGAGGTACAGCGAATTATCGCTGAAGAAGATCTGCTCGAAAACGTCAGGAGAACCGGAGCCTATCTCATGTTGGCGCTGAAGGCGCGCTTCGGCAACATGCCGGAGATCGGTGATATCCGCGGACGTGGATTGTTGATCGGGCTCGAACTGGTTCGGGACCGCGTCACAAAGGAACCTTTCGATCCTGCTCTGACCCTGCATGCGCGCATCAAGCGGGCAGCGATGACTGAGGGGCTGCTTGTCTATCCGGGCGGTGGCACGGTTGATGGCGTTTCCGGCGATCATGTGCTGCTCGCGCCGCCTTTCACAATCAATCACGCAGAAGCAGATCTCATAGCCGAAAGGCTTGGACGAGCCATCGAGACATCACTCGCTCAAGTGGAGTGAAACTGGCCGGGCGACCGGAATCAAGCGTAGAAAGGGAACAGAATGCCGACCAATTTCAGTAGACGATGGCTGACCGGGGCCTCCGCAATCGCGATGGGGGTGAGTGTTGCGCTCGCCGGGCTGATGCCCGCATCCGCGCAGGCTGACACCACCACATTGACTGCCGTGATGAACGGCAATCTGCGCTCGCTTGACCCGACGGTCTCAACCGCACAGATTGTCCGGACCCATGGCTTTATGGTCTACGACACCCTCCTGGGTATGGATGAGCACTATCAGCCGCAGCCGCAGATGGCTGAATACGACGTTTCTGAAGACGGTCTGGTGTATACATTCACGCTTCGTGACGGGCTTTTGTGGCATGACGGCACCCCCGTGACAGCGGATGATTGTGTCGCGTCTCTGGAGCGCTGGGGCCGCTATGATTCCACGGGCGGAATGATGATGGGGGTCGTGGATTCGATCGAGGCAATCTCTGACACGCAGTTCGTTCTTACGCTTTCAGAGCCGTTTGGCCATGTGCTGCAACTGATCGCCAAGCCGTCGCCAATTCCACCGTTCATGATGCCCCGGCACCTTGCGGAAACGCCGGACGGCGAGCAGATTCCGGAGCAGATCGGCTCAGGCCCATTCCGTTTTGTCGCGGAAGAGTTCCGACCGGGTGACCGGGTGGTATATGTCAGGAACGACGACTACCTGCCACGCGACGAGCCATCGAGCTGGACGGCGGGCGGAAAGGTTGTGCATGTCGACCGCGTGGTATGGCAATCAATGCCTGACTTGCAGACAGCGATCAATGCTCTGGGCAGCGGCGACATCGATTTTATCGAGCAACTGCCGCATGACCTTGCGCAAGTGACTGCCGCCCTTCCGAATGTCGAAGTTGGAATTGTCCGGCCAGTCGGCATGCAGATCACCGGGCGGATGAACCATACGCTTGCGCCGTTCGACGATGTCGAAGTTCGCCAGGCGGCATTGCTGGCGCTTGACCCCGAGGAAATGATCCAGGCATCCATCGGCAATCCGGACTACTACAGCGTCTGCGCGTCGATCTACGGATGTGGGACGCCGCTGGCCTCGGACGCGGGCTCGGAATGGCTGTTTGGCGATGGCCGCAGGGACAGAGCACGCGAACTTCTGGCTGCATCAAGCTATGATGGCACCCCGCTGATCCTTTTGCAGCAGACTGAACTTCCAGCCTTCAGCCCGCAACCCCTGCTCGCGGCCCAGCGCCTTCGGGAAGTGGGGTTCAACGTGGAGGTGCAATCGGTTGACTGGCAAACTCAGCTCAACCGTCAGAACAGCCGGGTGCCCGTTTCCGAAGGCGGTTGGAACATGATCTTCAGCGCCTGGGGTATCACCGGCATCTGGGACCCCCTTATCAGCACCGTGATCAATGCCAGCGGAACCGGCAGAGCCTGGGCCGGTTGGCCGGTTGATGAGGAGCTTGAGGCGCTGCGCCGCGAGTTCGCCAGCACCACCGACCCCGACGCTCAACAATCAATCGCCCGGGCTGTTCAGGAACGTGTGCTTGAGCAGGTGATCTATCTGCCGATGGGCGAATACGACATCGTATCGGCGTGGCGCGATAGTGTGCAGAACATGCCAGCAGGGCCTTTGACACTTTTCTGGTCCGTCTCGATGAGCGACTGATTGAAGCGGCCCGCCCGGCAGCATGGGTTGCCGGGCGGGTCACGCCTGTCTGCGTTTTCCAAAACGGGCCTAAGGGTCCGCCCTCCCCCCGATGAACCAGAGGCATGCCATGTATGGCTTCATCTTCCGCCGGCTGTTGTCAGCGCTCCCGGTCGTTTTCATCATTGCGGTTATCGCGTTTTTGCTGGTGCATCTTGCTCCGGGCGATCCCGCGGTGGCGATTGCGGGCGATGGCGCGAGTGACGATCAAATCGCTGCCATCCGGCGTTCTCTTGGCCTCGATCAACCGCTGCCTGTGCAGTTTGTGACCTGGCTCACCAGCCTCGTTCAGGGTGATTTCGGCACCTCGATGATCTCGCGCATTCCCGTCAGCCAACTGATCCTGCAACGAACTGAACCGACTGTCGTGTTGGCCCTCTACGCCATGACAATCACTTTGCTGGTTGCCGTGCCAGTCGGCGTGCTTGCCGCCTGGAAAAGTGGCGAGTGGGTTGACCGGCTTGTTCTTGCCATGTCCGTCATTGGCTTTTCGATGCCAGTGTTTGTGATCGGCTATCTGCTGATCGGCGCGTTCGGGACCAATCTACGCTGGTTTGCCGTCCAGGGTTACAAAAGCCCGGGGGATGGCCTGATCCCCTTCCTCTACACCATGACGTTGCCCGCAATCACGCTTTCGACCACCTACATCGCGCTCATCGCGCGCATGACGCGCGCCAGCATGATCGAGATTCTGGGCGAGGATTTCATCCGGACCGCGCGGGCAAAAGGACTGCAGGAGCGCCAGGTTCTATTCGGTCACGCTTTGCGCAATGCTGCCGTGCCCATCATCACGGTGATTGGCAGCGGTTTCGCCATGATGATCTCAGGCGTGGTTATCACTGAAAGCGTGTTCAACATACCGGGCATTGGCCGGCTCGTTGTCGATGCGGTTCTTGGCCGTGATTATCCGCTCATCCAGGCGCTCATAGTGCTCACCGGTGTCCTCTATGTCGCGATCAACCTGCTCATCGACATAGCCTATGCGATCACCGACCCAAGGATACGATACAGCTAATGGCCGACCTTTCCTTTCCCCCCAAGCGACCTTCCGGCTTCATGTCATCTCTGGGCCTGCACCGGTTTCATTGGCTGACGCTGGCGGCATGCGCGACCATGTTGATCATTGTCCTGATGGCACTCGCTGCACCGCTGATCGCGCCCCATTCCCCCATTTTGATGAACCCGGGCCAACGACTGCAACCGATGTCAGCCGAACATTTGCTGGGAACTGACGCACTTGGACGTGACCTGTTCTCGCGGATTGTCTACGGCGCGCGCGTGTCTTTGATGGTGGGTGCGGGCGCTGCATTGGGTGCATTGATCTTCGGCCTGCCTATTGGTCTGATCTCTGGCTATTTTCGCATGCTCGATCCGTTCATCATGCGCGTCATGGACGGCATGATGGCGATACCCGGCATCTTGTTCGCGGTGGCCCTGATCGCACTTGTCGAACCCAGTGTGCCGACTGTGATCATCGCAATCACGATCCCCGAGATCCCGCTTGTAGTCAGGCTGGTCCGGGCGCGATTGCTTTCCGCCCGCGAAGAGCCGTTCGTCGAAGCGGCTGTCACGATGGGCGGCACTCCGTTTTCCATTCTGGTGCGCCACCTTCTGCCAGCAACCGTTGCGCCGCTGACGATCCAGTTGACCTACGTGTTCGCCGCCGCGATCCTGATTGAATCTGCGCTGTCATTTCTTGGAATTGGTATAGGCGCTGAAACCCCGACATGGGGAAACATCATGGCGAGCGGCAGGCTCTATTTTGCCATCAATCCGTGGATGATCCTGTGGCCTGCACTGGTTCTGACCCTTTGCCTTCTGTCGATCAACATAATCGGCGATGCCCTGCGCGATCTGCTTGATCCTCAACACAAGAAAAGAGGTGCGTGATGTCAGCCGATATTGTCAGCGCTGCCGCCAGTACCGTTCTGTCCGTGCGGGATCTTTCGGTCACAACAGCCTCCGGGGCTGCAGTTCCGATCCTTCAGGGCGTGAGCTTTGATATCCGCGCCGGGCAGACCCTGTGCATCGTCGGTGAGTCAGGTTCGGGCAAGTCTGTCACATCTCTGGCGACAATGGGCCTGCTTCCGAAAGCTGAGCTTTCGGTCACCGGTGGTGCGATATTTCTTGACGATGAGAACGTCCTGGACGCATCCCCCGCGCGGCTGCGACGGCTGCGCGCGTCGAGGATGTCAATGATCTTTCAGGAGCCGATGACAGCCCTGAACCCGTTGATGACAGTCGGACGACAAGTGGAAGAGGTGCTTTGCTATCATACCGATCTGCAAGCAGGGGAACGGCGCGCGCGCGTGATAGCGGCGCTTTCAGAGGTGCATCTGCCCAACCCCGAGGACATGGCGCTGCGCTATCCCCATCAGCTTTCCGGTGGCCAGCGCCAGCGGGTCATGATCGCGATGGCCCTGGCGTTGAACCCCCGCCTTCTCATCGCGGACGAGCCCACGACGGCGCTTGATGTCAGCACTCAGCGGCAGATCCTGTCACTGATCAAGGAACTACAGCGCAAGCACGAAACTGCTGTGCTGTTCATCACGCATGACATGGGGGTGGTCACCGACATTGCCGACAATGTGGTGGTTATGCGCAAGGGCCGCGTTGTTGAACACGGGCCCGTGGCGAACGTGATTCAAGCGCCGACCGAGCGCTACACACGCAAGCTTCTGGGTTCCATTCCCAGCCTGGTGCCGCCAATGCCGCGCGAAATCGTGTCAGAACGACTGGCCCTTGAGGTTGCCGGTCTTGAGAAAACCTTTTTCCCCGGGGGGAACCCGGTGCGCGCGGTGCAGGATGTAAGTTTCAAACTGGGCACCGGACGCATTCTCGGAATTGTCGGCGAGTCAGGTTCCGGCAAGTCCACCGTCGCGCGTTGTGTGATGCTGCTGGAACGCCCGACTGCTGGCAGTCTGGTGGTCGCTGGCAGTGACGTCGCAGGCTTGTCCCGTGAAGCACTGCGCATGCACAGGCGGCGCATACAAATGGTTTTTCAGGATCCCAACCGGTCTTTGAACCCACGCCGCAAGATCGCGCAGACCATGATCGAAGGCCCGCTGAACTATGGGGCCCCGAAAGCCGAAAGTTTGCGCAAAGCCGCTGAGCTTCTAGAGCTTGTCGGTTTGCCGGCTGAGGCGCTCTCACGCTACCCGCATCAGTTCTCGGGCGGTCAGCGGCAACGTATAGCGATCGCGCGGGCACTTATGCTGGATCCTGAAGTTATCGTTGCCGATGAGGCGGTGTCTGCGCTGGACGTGTCAGTACAGGCGCAGGTCATCCGCCTGCTGAAAGACATCCGCGAGCGCCTCGGTGTCGCTTTGCTCTTCATAACGCATGATCTGAGAGTTGCTGCGCAGATTTGTGACGATATTATCGTGATGCAGCGCGGCGTTGTCGTGGAAAGCAATACCTGCAGAGCGGTGCTCACCCAGCCTGCTCACACCTATACCAGAGACCTGATTGAAGCCGCACCGGGCCGCGATCTTGATCAGGTTTCGCGCCGATGGGAGAGCTATGTGCACGACATCGATTGACAGACACCATGCGAACGGCAGGTGTGCGCAGTTTATGAACAGGGGTCCGCTGAAAGACCTCCCACTTCCGGCCTGATCTGATAGGCTGAGGCAAGTTTACGAGGAGCCTTGCCGATGCTGAAATGCCCTGCCCTTCCCGGCCTGCACAATCCGATGAAGAAGGTCATGAAGGCACATGTCGGTGCAATTGCACGCGTCGATGCGGCGACCTTTGGCTTCAAACGTGCAGGGTAAACAGGTGATAGACAACCTTCATTCTCTCCCGTTGCGCCAGCAGATCGTGTCTCGGTTTGATACGATGTCGCCCCTGCTACAGGCTGCGGCCCGGTATATTCTTCAAAACCCGGAAGAAGTGGCGCTCCTTTCGATGCGTGAGGTTGCGCGAAAGGCCGGGCTCAAGCCAGCAACGATGACACGCTTTGCAAAGTTCATGGGCCTTGAAGGTTATTCCGACCTTCGCCAGCTTTATCAGGAAGCGATAAGAACCCCCGATCATGGCTTTGCCGGGAAGGCGCGTCACCAGATCGAAAGCCAGTCGCTCGAAGGCGACAGCGCTCTGGTCACACGGATTCTCGGCAAGTTGGCCGATCAGATATCGAGCCTGTCGCAGCCGCAATCGGTGGCATGTATTGTTGCGGCTGTCGACCGCCTTGCGACAGCCAGAAAGATCTATTGCCTTGGTGCACGCTCCTGTCACCCGGCGAGCTGGTATTTCCACTACATCACGTCCCTGGTGGAAAGCCGCGCAGTTTTGTTGGACGGATACGGCGCTGTCGGCACCGATCCCCTGATCGGGGCGAACGCGGACGATGTTTTGTTGATCTGCTCCTTTGATCCCTACGCCAAACGCAGTTTCGAGATTGCGGAACACTGCAAGCGGATGGGCCTCACCATTATTTCGATTACCGACAGCGAGGTCTCACCTGTAAAAGCCCTCTCGGATGTCAGTATTCTTGCGAGTGCCGAAAGTCTGACTTTCTTCCATACGATGACACCCGCCTTCGCCATTGGTGAGATCCTCGCCAGTGTTCTTGCTGGCCGAAACGGGGAACGGACAATGGATATGCTGGGGCAAGCAGACAACCACTTGCGCGAGCTGGATGTCTACCTCAAGCCTGTTGTTCAACGGCCGTAAACTTTTCGGCTGTTGAACAAGTGTTCAATCATAAGCGTTACAAGGCGCGGCGCTATACGAAGGGTCGCCAACCTGCAAGCGAGCGTGTGCCGGTCACGTTCGCTCTGTGTGCCCAACGGCTTCCAGCGCATTGGCAATCGCACCGGACAGAAGCATTCCATCTTGCGTCACCGAGACGATGTCGAACCCTTGCCGCAAGGCCTCTCTGGCGGCAGATGTCGAGGCTGCGAAAATTCCGGCGCGCTTGCCGTGCCGATGCGCGGCCGCAACGGTTCTGGGAAGCGCGGCATCGACGTCTGGATGCGTCAGTTGCGCACCCGCGCTCAGCGAAACCGCAAGATCGCTCGGCCCGACAAACACGCCATCGACACCAGGTGTCGCCAGTATCGAATCCAGTTCATCCAGCGCCTCTTTGGTCTCGATCATCGCCAACAGGACGATGCGGGCATTTGCCCGGGAAAGGTATTCTGGCGCCGTCAGCCCGGACAGCGCAAGCGCGCGACGCGGCCCCCAACTGCGCCGTCCGAGCGGCGGGTATTTGACAAGATCGACAAGGGCCTGCGCGTCAGCGGCGCTGTTGACCATCGGGCAGATAAAGCCAGCGGCGCCAAAGTCAGCCATCCTGCTTGCCAGTCCCCCCGCCTGCACCGGCAGACGCACCAGCACCGGCTTGCCATGCAGCGCGGCTGCACCGATCCCCGCAAGGACCGAAGCTTCATCAAACATCCCGTGTTGCATGTCGAGGACAAGAGAATCGAGCGCAGAACTCGCCATCACCTCGATCAGGCTGGGGTCCGGAATCGAGACGAAACAGGTCAGATGCGGCACCGCCGGTTCGGCACCGGCGATAAAGACGGGCATTGGCTCTGGGCGCTGTGCAGACCGGTCAGTCAAAATCAGCCCTCTGATGTTCAACGATGGGCAGGTAATCTTCGCGGATCGGGCAGAAGATGTCGAGGTTCATCACCGTCTCTTCGCTGATCGGGATACCACCATGCATCACGTCAGGCGGAATGCGCAGCACCTCGCCCGGACCCATCTCAAAAGTCTCGTCGCCGACTTGCCAGCGCATCCGTCCGGTGATCACATAGGCGATCTGCTCAAAGGGATGACTGTGCAGGCCAAGCGTCATGCCCTTTGAAAGCCAGTTCATCACCAAAAGCACGTTCTCGCCGCGAAACCCCGCGCGCGCCACGCCGTCGCGGACCGGAAAGTTCGGCAAATCCTCCCATCGGATCGGCAAGCGGATCGCATGAGGGCCTGCGCCGGGTTCGATCGGGCTGTCTGTGGTCATGGCCGTTCTCCTTCTGGCGAGTGTTTGTTTGTTCAGAGGGCACCGAAACCGCCCCCGCCCGGGGTGATCATGGTCACCTCATCGTCCGGTTGCATCTCCAGCTTGCCCGCCGGACGTATCGGCATTCCATTCACCTCAAACCGACCTACCGCCCCGTCGCCGCCACCCGCGAGACCCTCGGGCGCCACCTCAAGCCGGCTTGGCACCGCGTTCAAAAGCCAGGGCGTGCCAGTTCGCATGCGAAAGACAATACGTTGACCATCACCACCGGGCTGCGCGCCCCGGCCACCGGTTCCGGGTTCAAGTTGCTTGCATCGAAACTCTATCGGATATGCGGCCTCAAGCACCTCGACCGGTACTGCTGACACGCCGGTCGGATAGCAGATTGCCGGTAATCCGGGTTTGGTTGCCCGCGCGCCCATACCCCCGGAATAGTTGAACATCGAACTGGTGAACGCCTGACCTTGCGCATCCCGGCCATGAATCTGCATGGTCCAGACCGCGCCGGAGCCTTCAGCAACCACGCGATCAGGCACGATCTGCGCAAGTCCCTTGAGGATCGGAAACGGCACATACATGCCGACGACATGGCGGGCAGCTACCGGCGAGGGGTACTTCGCATTCAGGATACAGTTGTCCGGCAACACCAGCCGGATCGGCGCAAGGCTGCCTGCGTTGTTCGGAAGATCAGGGTCAAGCGTCGATCGCACGGCGAACGTGGCATAGGCGTGGGTATAGGCCGGAACCACGTTTATCCCCATCGGAGAGCGCGCAGAAGACCCGGTAAAGTCAATCACGATCTCGCCCTTTTCGGGCTCCACGGTGACGGCGCAGCGCAGTTCAATCGTTTCTCCGCCCGGCACATCGAAACGCGAAACGCCATGCGCCGTGCCCGCAGGCAAGGCACCGATGCATGCGCGCGTTGCCGCCTCGGAGCGTGAGATAATCTCATCCGAGAGCGTTTCGATATCGTCAAATCCATAGCGGTCACAAAGCGCATTGAGCCGCTTCGCAGCGATCATACCGCTGGAGACCTGGGCACCCAGATCGCCCAGAAGTGCATCGGGCGTCCGCACGTTGCGGGTGATGATATCGAAGAGCGTCGCATTGGGCACGCCCGCCTCATACAGCTTCAGAACCGGAATCCAGAGCCCTTCTTCATGAATGTCCCGCGCCCCCGCACCAATGCCGTAGCCGCCGATATCGGTGTGATGAATGGTAGACCCAGCATAACCGATGATCCTGTCGCCGCGAAAGATCGGCGACAGAACGGTGATGTCAAAGAAATGCCCCGCCGACATCCAGGGGTCGTTGGTGATCAGCACATCGCCGGGCCGCAACGCCGAAACGTCGGTCTTGTCCAGCAGGTTCGCGGCGGCGGCTGCGAGCGAGTTGATATGCCCCGGCGTGCCAGTCACCGCCTGTGCCACCATCCGCGCACGAGCGTCGAACAGCCCGTTGGCCAGATCGCCTGCCTCGCGCACGATCGGGCTGAAGGCAATACGCTGCAACGCGCGGGCCTGTTCGCTGACAATTCCGATCAGGTTGCTCCAGAGTATTTGCAGTTGCGCGCCGTCCATGGGCCTGTCCTCCGTCATGTTCTTTCCGCCACGAGACTGCCGTTCTGATGCAAGCTCAGTGTCCAGCCTGGCAGGATGAATGTCGTCGTCTCGCGCTCCTCAATGATCACCGGCCCCGGAATGCTCTGATCTACGACCAGAGCATTCCGGTCATAGATCGGCACGGTCTCGGGTTTGCCACCGATCCAGACTGTCCGATTGCGCGGCACAGGAAGCGTGCCTGAGGCAGGACTGGCCGCGGCCGCACGCTCGGGTGGCGCACCGCGGGCAGTAACGTGCCAGTTCACCAGTTCGATCGGCATATCCGCGAGCTTGAGGCCATATTGCGCCACGTACTCCGCCTCGAATATGTCGCGCATCGCACTTGCATCGCGGGTTACGCGCGGGTCGAAAGGCAGCGTGATGCGCAGTTCCGATTGTTGCCCCAGATACCGCAGATCGGCCCCGAAACCAAAGCCGATGTCGTCCTCGCCCAGGCCCGCCTCGGACAGCGCCTCTATGCCATCGGTGACCATTGCACCGATGATCCGTGCGGTTTCATGCCGGTCGATCCCGTCCAGAAGCCCGACCTGGCTGCGTACCAGATCAATCTGGACCGGCGTCACCAGCGTTCCAAAGGCCGACAAGACGCTTGCAAGCGGGGGAAAGATCACCATGCGGCTGTCAATCAGATCGGCCACCCGGCAGGCATGCACCGGGCCCGCGCCGCCGAAGGCCAGCATCGGCAGCCCACGATAGTCGATGCCGCGATCTGTGGCATGCGCCCGTGCCGCGGCGGCCATCTGTTCGCAGACCACCTCGAACACTGCCCATGCCGTCGCCTCGGGCGCGAGGCCGAGCTTGTCGCCAAGCCGCGCTATCGCCGCCCGCGCGGCGTCAGCGTCAAGTGGCATGTCGCCGCCAAGGAAGCGCGCAGGGTCCAGTATCCCGATCACCACATCCGCGTCGGTCACACAAGGCTGGGTGCCCCCGCGCCCGTAACAGACCGGCCCGGGGATTGACCCAGCGCTTTCCGGCCCGGTCTTCAGCAATCCCAGCGCATCCACCCAGGCGATGGAGCCGCCACCGGCACCGATCTCGATCAGGTCGATTGACGGCACCGTAACCGGCATTCCTGAACCCGGCTTGAAGCGATAGCGCCGGTCCACCTCGAAGCTGCCGGTGACAAGGGGCTGGCCGTTCTGGATCATGCAGGCCTTGGCTGTCGTACCGCCCATGTCGAACGAGATCAGATCAGGTAAACCGAACTCCCGCGAGAAGTGGCAAGCCACCAGCGCGCCCGCGGCGGGACCGGACTCGATCATCCTGACCGGCATGCGCCCGGCTCGATCAGCACCGATGACCCCGCCCGAAGACAGCATGATAAGCGGCTTTTGCGTAAAGCCCCGCCGTGCCAGTTCTTCACTGAGCGCGGTCAGATAGGGCTGGGTGATCGGGCGCGTGTAGGCGTTGATCGCCACCGTCGATGTGCGCAGGTATTCCCGCATTTGCGGTGCGATCTCGGACGATATCGAGACGAATATTTCAGGGGCTTCGCGTGCGAAGACTTCGGCGACCAACCGCTCGTTGGCACCGTTGCGATAGGCGTTGAGCAGGCACACGCCGATAGAAACGATACCCTGCTCAAGGCAGGTCCGGGCGATGCGGGCGATCTCTTCGGCTTCTGCGGGCCTGGCCACGGTTCCGTCTGCCCAGGTGCGCTCATTCAGGACGAAGGTGCGCTCTGGCGGGATCAGCGGTTCGGCGAACTCGATCTGGGGGTCATACATGTCATAGCGATGCTCGTCGCGGATACGCAGGATATCTGCGAACCCTTCCGTCAGAATCAGCCCGACGGCAGGCCCCTTGCGTTCGATCAGCGCGTTGGTGACCACGGTTGTCGCATGGACCACCACATCATTGACATCGGTCGGCGTGATCCCGGCGCGGGCCAGCACATCGTCAACGCCACGAAAGAAGCCTTCGCGCAGGTCGCCATGTGTGGTCAGCGTCTTCTGCACCAGAGCCGAGCCATCGCTTCCCAGCAAAACGGAATCCGTAAATGTGCCGCCGATATCGACCGCAAGTGCGTATCGTGTCATGTGTCCTCCAGAAAACCGAGATTGCCCGAAATTCGCCGTGCCGCTGTCAGCAGTGCCGTGACGAGCTTGTCTTCCGGCGGCTGACCCAGCGAATGAAGCGGCCCCGCCAGCGTCAGCGTGGCAACCATCTGCTTGTGCACGTCAAACACCGGGGCCGACAACGCGCTGACGCCGTTCAGCGTCTGCTCCGGCGCTTCGGCCCAGCCCTGACGGCGCACCTGTTCAACCTCAGCTTCCAGCGCGGCGATGTCGGTATTGGTGTGATCTGTCCAGCGGCGCAGCGGGCGACTGCGCACCACGTTCCAGGCCGCCCCGTCACCAAAGGCGAGCGCGACCTTGCCCTGTGCAGAAGCGTGGAAATCCAACAATCCCCCCGGGCGCGTCACGATCTCTACGGGATGAACATTGCGCACCATGTCGAGAATGCGCATCCCCTCCGGTTCAACCTGCGAGAGCGTTACGGTAAACCCGGTCTGGTCGCGCAGCGCCAGCATCATCGGCCGGGCATCGCGCAGCAGATCGTTGCGGTCTGCCAGCGCCTGCGCCAGATGATAGAGCTTGAACGACAGCTGATAGCGCTCGGTATCCGGGTCTTGCAGAACATAGCCCATGGCCGAGAGGGTGCGAAGATAGCGAAAGGCTCGCACCTTCTGTATTCCCAGCCGCCGCGCCAGATCGCTAAGAGCAACAGGCGCGCCGATGTCGGCCATCTCCTCGATCAATAGAAAGGCAAGCTGCGTGGACTGGTTGGCGCTTTTGTCCAGCGCGACAGGTTCAGTGGTTTCAGGGCGGGGTTTGCGCGGCATCAGTGAAACAATCCTGGCAGAAACAATGACAATGAGGGAACCAGCGCCACCAGCGCCAATACCAGAAGGCTGATCCCGATGAGTGGAAGCACGCTGCGCGTCACCTCTTCAAGCGGTGCACGCGCGATGGCGCTGACTATGAACAATACCAGACCCACAGGTGGTGTGATCATTCCGATCATAAGATTGAGCACCACCATGATGCCGAACTGAACCGGGTCCATGCCTATTGCCGGTGCCAGCAGCGACAGAATCGGCATGGCCAGGATCATTGCCGCCAGCGGCTCAAGAAACAGCCCCAGCACCAGTAGCACCAGATTGAGCATCAGCAGCAGCAAAAGCGGGTTGTCAGTGATCCCGAGGAAGCCGCCCGCAATGCGCCGCGGGATATTCTCGATGCCGAGAACGAAAGAGGTCATGCTCGCCATCGCCACCACCAGCAGAATACCCGCAGAAAGCGTGGCGGTTTCATAAAGGCTCTGCCCGATCCTGCGCAGTGTCAGCGCCCGGTAGACAATGCCTCCCACCAAAAGCGCATAGGCACAGGCGATGGCAGCGGCCTCGGTCGGTGTGAAAACACCGCCCCGGATACCACCCACAATAATCACAGGTAGCAACAGGGCCGGGATTGCGGACATGGCTGCGGTTCTGCGCTGACCCTGCGGCACCACCGGCGGCAGCGGATGGTCCTCTCTGCGCGCTTTCCACAGGGCATAGATCACCAGAAACACTGCAAGCGTGATCGCCGGAAAGATACCAGCCAGGAACAGGTCGCCGATCGATGTGCTGGTCAGCACACCATACAGGATCAGCGCCAGTGAAGGCGGCACCAGTGGACCGGTCAGCGACCCTGCCGCAGTCAGAGCCGCGGCATAAGCGGCGCGGTATCCATCGCGCACCATCGCCGGAATCATCACGCTGCCGATCGCTGACGCCTCGGCGGTCGCGGCGCCACTTACGCCTGAAAACATGAGCCCGGAGATCACGTTGACAACCGCCAGACCGCCCCGGATCTGCCCCACCAGCATCTGCGCGAAGCGCACGATCTGATGGGTCAGGTTCGCCGCATTCATGATATTGCCAGCGAGGATGAACAGCGGGATGGTCAGCAGCACAAAATTGTCGATTCCTGCGATCATGCGCTGCGGAAACGCCAGCAGCAGGTGCAGGTTTCCGGTGATCACCAGATAACTCAGTGAGGCGAGGCCAAGGCTTATCGCGATGGGTAGGCCGATCACCAGAAACACGATGAATGCAACAAGATAGAGGGTCATGCCGCCTGCCCGTTCTGTGGATGCGCACGCAGATCTCCCACCCGCCCGCCATGGCGCCAGAGCAGAATATAGTGCACGATGTCCAGCGCGAAGCGCAGCGCCAACAACCCGAGGCCCACCGGCAGAGCGACGTAGACCCACCAGATATCCGGCGCCGGCACGCGGTCTCCGAACAGGTCTCCAAACAGGAAACGCAGTGCAGCGATCGGGCGATGCCCGATCCGGTCTGCGTAGCGCAGCCCGTAGATCACCAGCGTCACCAGAAGCCCGATCGCAAGCAAATTGCCAAAAATCGCAAGCGCCAGTCCGGCCCGGCGCGGCAACGCATCGCGCAGCATCGTGACGCCAGCAAGCTCGCCGCGCTCATAGGCCAGAGCGACGCCCAGAAACGTCGCCCAGATGAGCATGTGCCGCGATACCTCGTCGGCCCAGATCAGCGATATGCCAAAGCCATAGCGCAGCACGACCTGCGTGACGAGGACAACCAGCAAGAGGCCGATCAGCCCCGCCAGCACGCCACGCAGCACGGACGCATAGAGATGTTGCAGCCGTTTCACCACAAGCCTGCCCAATATTTCCGGATTTTATGAAATTGCATCCCCCGCCGGTGCGCCCGGCAGGGGAAGACATTGGGTCAGTCGCTCTCGGCAACCGCATCAATGAATGCACCGATCAACGGATCACGTTCAGCCCAGCTGTCGAGCACCGGCTGGGTACGGGCGCGCATATCGGCCAGATCATCCAGTTCGCTGATCACCACACCATTGTCGGTCAGAAACGCGGCAGTTTCTTCTTCCTGCGCGGCAGCGAGGGCATAATGCGCCTCGATCACCTCATGTCCTGCCTCGACCATGGCCATTTGCAGGTCCTCCGGCAGTGCATCAAAACGCGCTCCGGCCATCATCAGGACCCCGGGCCAGAAGTAATGCCCTGTGAGCGTGACATTGCTGGCAGATTGATAAAGGCTTTCGGCCTGGATCGACGACAGATTAATCTCGACTGCGTCGATGGTGCCGGTCTCCAACGCTGAGTAGACCTCGCCATAGGCAAGGCCAACAGGGCTCGCCCCAACCGCTTCCCAGATCGCGCGATGCAGCGGAGTCGGCACGATCCGGGTCTGCAGGCCGGAAAAATCACTGACCGAGACAACCCGGTCACCACGGGTCAGAAAATGGCGAAGTCCAGCCTCGATATAGCCAAGGCCCTTGATTTGATGGGTGTCCAGACTGTCAAGAAATTGCTGACCGACATCCGAAGCCAGAACCGTTGCCATCTGCTCATAAGATGAGACCAGGAACGGCAGCTGCAGCGCGTCGAAGGCAGGGGCATCAAGGGCCAGCGGGATCGTTGGAACCGAGACCAGCGCCCCGTCGATGGTGCCAAGCTGAAGGCCCTCAAGAAGCTGGCCATCATCACCAAGCTGCCTGTCGCCGTAAATCTCTATCTCGACGCGCCCACCGGTTCTTTCGGCAACCGATTCGGCGAACATCTCCAGACCTGTCTGGAACAGATGCGAAGACGAAGCCGCATGCCCAAACTTGAACGTATGCTCCTGCGCGACAGCTGCCGCTGGCGCTAGGGCCAGCGAAGCAGCCAGAACAATCTTCTTGAAACCCATAGTTTCCTCCCCAGAAATACGATGGTTTCGTTACGTATATCGTAACGTCGTTTCAATATACATCACACTCTACTTTCGGTCAACGCCGTGGCCGCTGCCAACCGCAGACAAGCAGACCCCCGCTTGTTGGCGCCCAAACCCGCAGAACCAGGGGATTTTCAAATGGCGATTTTAGGATAGCTACTATCGGCACCAACGCCGGATGACCGGACGATGATGCAAAGGCTCTCTGACGCCTGGGGGCACCGGCTTCTGCGAATCTTAATTCAAGACCTTGAGCCAGTGAACTGGTGCCAGAGTACTGGTGTTGCCCAACGCTTGGTCATGATACCGGCGCATGCCGTCATCGCCCTGGTCGTCGTGGTCATCGCAGGCTTCGTTCACGCAGTTGAGCCGGGAGCTGGGCATTCCCCCCAAGACGGTCGCGAAGTGGCGCAAGCGAGCGACGGTCGAAGACCTCAAGACCGGGCCTCAGGATCCGCGCTCCACCGTCCTCAGCGAGGCAGAGGAGGCAGCAATTGTCACTTTTCGGCGTCACATGCTGCTGCCGCCCGATGAATGTCTCCATGACCCGCAGTCATCAATCCCGCATCTGACCCGGTCGGCGCTGCTCCGGTGTCTTCAGCAGCGCGTCATTCCCAATATGCTACGGCATCCAGTTCGCCACGCCGCCCCGCAACAGGAACACCCCTTAGTCAAGGCAGATGCGCTTCGACATAATCTGTGAGGCGAACGGGATCGAGCGTCGTCTGACCAAACCGAACTACCTGTGGCCCGATGGGCAGGTCGAGCGGATGAACCGCGCAATCAATGACGCGACCGTGAAGCGCTACCATTGCGACAGCCACAAACCAGTTGCGGGCGCACCTCGCCGACTACAATTTCGCACGCAGGCTCAAGACCCTGAATGGCCTCACGTCATACGAATACTTCTGCAAAGTCTGGACTTCAGAGTCAGACAGATTCATCGTCAATCCGATCCACCAGATACCGGGACTGAACAGCTGGCGAGGGGCTGCAGGGCAAAACACCCTTTTAAGAGGCACTGAAGTCGAGCCCATTTTGGGCCAGGCTTTCGCCCAGAATTCTGATGGCCTTGGGGCCGACACCGTGAATCGCCAGCAGTTGCTTTTTGGAGTGGCTGGCCATTCTATCGAGGCTGTCGATACCGTGATGGGATAATTCGCGCGCAGCAGTTTTGCCAATAGTTCCAGGAAGATCGCCGACAGGGCGAATGCCTGGAGTGGGGGCCATACCGTTGCCTTCGGTTCATTGCCATTGTTTTGAACAATAATGCCGGGGCCCATATGCGTCAATCGGCCGCCAGATTGGGTCTGAATCGAATTTGGCGCCCGGCAGGCTGCACTTGATGATTAGGTATTGACCTAACCTTCCTGCATTCTTATACTTAGGCCCATGCCTAACTTAAGTCCATCCATCGAGCACACCTTCGTTGCTCTTTCCGATCCGACGCGCCGCGCGGTGGTTCAAGCGCTGAGTAATGGGCCTGCAACAGTTTCTGAACTGGCTAGTCCTTTCGCCATGGCCTTGCCGTCGTTCACCCAGCATCTCGGCGTTCTGGAAAGCGCGGGCCTTATCGTCTCGCGAAAGGAGGGGCGGCGGCGCATCTGTTCGCTGAACCCGCAGGCACTTCAGGATGCGGAGGGGTGGCTGGCTGAAAACAGACGTCAGTGGGAAGTGCGCTTTGATCGTTTCGAGGCGCATCTTGAAACGGTGAAGAAGGAGGCTCCGAATGAGTGAGCATGGCACCAACGGCATCCCGCACCGGGGAGCATGGCCTTTGGACCGGGAAATCGTCATTGCCCGTGTCGTCAATGCCGACCGCGAAACGGCTTTTCGTGCATGGGCTGATCCCATGCAGATCGTGAAATGGTTTGGCCCCGAGGGCTTTCGTTTGCAGACCCATGAGATCGACATCCGCGCGGGCGGCCAGTGGCGATTTGATATGGTCGCGCCGGACGGCACACGGTTCTCCAACCGCATGGCGTTTCTGCGGATTGAACCGCCAAGGCTGATCGAAGCCAGTCACGGCATGGATACTGATGATGATCCGGACCGCTTCCGGCTGCTCGTCACCTTCGATGAGCAGAACAACGGCAAAACGCTCGTCACCTTGCGCCAGTTGCACCCGACACCGGAGCGCCGCGTTATCGTCATCGGGTTCGGTGCGGCTGAATATGGTGCGCAGACACTGGACAAACTCGCAGATCACGTTGCGGACATGTCCGGCGCAGCGGATGCCAGAACCTGACCGACAGGGATGCCGCTAAAAGTCGTAGCTACTCGACAGAGGGAGGACAGGTAGATGAGAAATCTTCGTGTTCGGCAGTGCCGACCTGACCGCAACGCTTCTGGAGGGGAAGGCCATAGACGAAATCCGCCTCTGCCTCGTGCCTGTCATCCTCGGCGGCGGCAATCCTCTTTTCAAATCTGGTGGTATTCGCAAGGATTTCAACCTTCTCGGGGCGCGCCCGTTCCGCTCAGGGGGTGTATTGCCGCGCTATCTGCGCGCTGATGGCTGAGTGATCAGATCGGTCCGAATGGCAAGCTCAACAGACCAGCGAACCGCACTGCTTCGTATTTGGAAACGGGAGATAAAATCGTCAATCATTACTTGACCTAAAGCAAGGTTGAGCTTTTAGGGTGTTTCCGGATCGTCCGATTCAATCGGATATCGGAGGAGGGCATCATGTCTCAGGAAATGCAAACCGCTCATCGCTCAGACGCGCAAGAGTTTGATATTGATAGCTATTTCGCACGCATCGGCTATTGCGGCCCGCGAACAGCCACGCTGGAGACGTTGAAAGCACTGCATTTCAGCCATCCATGCGTGATTCCGTTTGAAAACATCTCGCCGTTTCTCGGTCACCCTGTCGGGCTCGACTGGCCGGTGCTCGAAGCAAAGCTGCTCCACGACCGACGCGGGGGCTATTGTTTCGAGCATAACCTGATGTTCATGAAGGTTCTGCGCGAACTTGGCTTCAACGTCAGCGGCCTTGCCGCGCGCGTAGTCTGGGGGCAACCCGACGATGCGCTGACGCCACGCGGACATATGTTGTTGCGTGTTGAGCTGGGCGGCAGGACATGGCTCGCCGATGTCGGGTTCGGGGGACTGACCCAGACCGCGCCGCTGTTGCTGGAAACCGATCTCATCCAGTCAACCCCGCATGAGCGGTTCCGCGTTCGCCACAAGGGCGGATATTACGATGTACAGGCCGAGGTTCTCGGCGAATGGCGTTCACTCTACCGCTTCGACATGTCTGATCACCATGACGTCGATTACGCGGTCACAAGCTATTATCTTTCAACCAACCCTGCCTCGCATTTCGTGACCGGCCTGATTGCCGCGCGCGCCCAGCCCGGACACCGCTATGCCCTTTCGGGCAACAGGCTAACACTGCATTCCCTTGACGGTGCGAGCCGCCGGCACGAGATTACGACAGTGGGCGAGTTGATCGATACGCTTGAAACCGTGTTCGGCATCAATATTTCCGATCACGCGGAATTTGCAGCGATGGCATCAAGGAAAGTGCTCTTTCAAAACGCGCTCGACTGACCATCACCGTGGGATCGCGACAGGACGGGCGCTCGCGGGTTATCGGGAAACTCGAGCCCGTTGGTTGAGGCAAACAGGGTAACGCAGATGGACGCTGAGGTCGTGACTGTATTCACGCGTCGTTTGTACGCATTGTGGAAAGGGCAGCGTTGATGCGACCGATCTTCGCCTCATTCCTTGCGGAACAATCAACTCCACACCCCAGAAAATGAGGGCTGCCATGAAGCAAATCGCCGTAAACGCGCCTTGTCCGGTCATCGCAGCCAGCGGGTCGGTGTAGCATGGCGACCAGTTGAGCGTGTCGCGGGCGTGCGCGGCGGACAAGGATTGATCGATCGCGTAGCAACATGCGATCCAACGTCCCTCACCCCAGCGCACGGCGCACATCGCGCGCAAGCCGTGCCTCTGCCTTGCCGCGCGGCCCCAAGCGGTCAGCCCAGTCCAGTGCCGCGCTACGCAATGCGGAATTGCGCTTGCCGGTGGCGCGCACCGCCATGGAAATGGCCTTGCTGATATGCGCGCGCGCATCATGGGCGCAGGTTTCGGCCAAAGCCAGCGCATCCAGAAACAGCTGATCCCCGGCCTGCTTGTCATGGACTGACAGCCCCCAGACCAGCGCGAAACCCGCCCGCCGTGTATAAAGCCGTTCGGATGCCACCCAACGCGGCACGGCCTGCCAAGCCTCCAGTACCTTGTCGAACAGGCGAAAGCAGGCGGTGTCGCAGATCGCCCAGTTGTCGAAATCGGCCACCATCGCATCCATGCGCGGCAGCGTCAGCGTGGCGGGGTCATCCAGCAGAAGCGCCAGCGTACGCATCTCATAACCGCCATCGGCCCAGAGTGCGGCGGCAAGTGCTGCGTCTTTGGGTCGCTTGCGCGTGTAGGCCAGCATCTGCCCCATGGCGACGCCGATGGCGCGGTCATTCGGGATACCGTAGCGCAGCAGTTTCTGCCGCTCGATATCGGACGCATTAGCGGCCAGCCAGTCCCTGACGACGGCCAGAGACAGCGGCGCCATATCCGGCCCGGCTTTCCCGCTCATTGCGCCGCGCGTTCCAATGCAGAGATGTCGATCTTGCCCATCTGCATGAAGGATTCCATGACCTTCGGGTCAGACGAAGAGAGCAATTCGGTCAGATGTCGGGGGATGATTTGCCATGACAGACCGAAGCGATCCTTCAGCCAGCCATAGCGCGGCGCCCATGAATAGGTATCCAGTTGCATGTGGATTCGCCCGCCCGCGCCAATCGCTTCCCAAGCGCGATCAAGGGCCACGCGGTTTTCGGTGGGCATTGCGCATATAAAGCTTTGGATGCAGGCCATATGCTGTCTCCTTATGTCTTGCCGGGACTACGGGCGATGGTCGGTCGCCTGCGTGCGCGCCTCGAACTGTCGATGATGCGCTAACCAGCCTGCTCAGGTCCGGGCTGAAGGATCGCCCACTGGATGCCGAAGGGATCCTCGATCAAGCCCCAGTCGTCGCCCCAGAACTGCCGCTCAAATGGCATGACAACAGTGCAACCGGCAGCAACCGCGCGGTCCCACCACATCGGCCCGTCCGCGACAACAAGTTGCATATGCGCGCGGTTCAGAGGGCCCGGATCGGCACGGGCTCGCAGCCATGATCGGTCATCATCAGCGCGCCGCCGTTGATTTCGATCTGGGCATGCATCAGGCTTTCAGGGGCTTCGGGGTTGGGCATCCGGCCAAGATCGGACGCACCAAACGCCTTTGCATAGAAATCCTCCGCCTCGTTGGCGCGGCCACCATAGCCGATATACGGGATCACGCCCTGCATCACGGAGGCGTCGGGGAGGGTTGCGGTTTCGGTCATGTCATGTCTCCCTATCTGGTTCGATCGGGGTTGAAAAGCGACCCGCCGGTCGGCTTGCGCCCCTACCCGGACGGGTGCAGTGGCGCGGGGCCGCTTCAGGACTGGGCAAGCTGAATTGGCGCGGTCACACCGCATGTGAATCACGGATTAGACTTGTTTATCAAAAGATGTTGCATATACAAGTTTATGGCAGGTAACACGCGGTACAATGCGCATGAACGTGCAATCAGGGTAAAGCCAGTGGCGACTTCACTCTTTGACATGAGCGTGCCGACATTCCTTCAGACCGTGAAGGCCGTCGGCGGCTTCCTTGACCGGGCGATCACACATTGCCAGCAGACGGGAACTGATCCCGACGACTTCGTGAATACACGTCTGTTCCCCGACATGGCGCCGTTCTTTTTTCAGATCGAATGCGTGGACAACTATTCAGTCTGGGGGTTGGAGGCCATGAGAAGCGGCGCTTTCGCCCCGCCAGACCTTGTTGGAATGGTCCCGTTCGCCGACCTGCAGGCCCGGATCGCACAGACAGAGGTAGCGCTGAATGCGTTCACACCTGACGAGGTGAACGGCTGGGCGGGCAAGGAACTCAACCTGATACTTGAACACATCAGCCCTCGGCCGACGGCATTGACGTCGGAAACCTTCTTCCTGTCGTTTCTATTGCCGAACTTTCATTTCCACACGGTCACGGCCTACGATATCCTGCGCACACGGGGGGTGCCGATTGGCAAGCGTGACTATGAAGGCCAGTTGCGAACGAGAGCTTCCTTGCGGAATTAAGAGCTATGTATCGGCAGTTGCTTACCGGTCCTGACAACCAGCTCCAATTCGTGGCGTCGCAACAAGCGGATAGCACGGCGAAGGTTTTCCTGATCAGCGTTTGCTAGGTGTCGAAATCAGCAATTGCGCGCTTGGTGGCAGAGCTTCGCCAGCGCCTTTCCAGAATGCGCTCGACGACCGCGGTGTGAACATGTTCCAGTCGCGCCAGAACGATGTCATATCCGTCATAATGAGCTTCGCAGAAAAATGCATCTGGCATCAGATCGATGAGATGCTCTCGCTCATCCTGCGGCACATCCAGCAGGACGATGCTGTTGTCACCCAGCCTGTGCCGCGCGAGCAAACGCTTGCGCACCTTCAGGGACGGCTCGCCATAGGAACTGGCTTCCGCAACCTCGGGCCATTGCATCGCGATATCAACCACATCACGCCACTGCACAGGGCTACTCCCGATAGCCTTCTTGTGTCGAGATCCACCAGACGGCACCATTTCCGTCTGCGACCCCGCCGCGATAATCGCCATCGCCAGATCGTTTCAGTTCCTGCACGATCTGCCCACCCGCATCGACGGCCTTCGCGAAGGTTTTCTCGGCATTCGCGACATAAACATGAACATGCGCCTCACCCGCGTCAGGCATCTCGCCCATCATGATGACCGTATCGTCTATCCGCGCTTCAGCGTGTTCGATTCCTGCGCCATCTTTGCGGTAATGCACGCGCAGCCGGTTGGCGGCGAACACATCCTCAAGAAACCGAAGGGTGGCTTCGGCATCGCGCACGATCAGATAGGGGCTGGCAGACGTATAGCCTGCGGGTTTCCAGGACATGAGTTAAGTCTAGCACGCTCATGACACGGGTCAAAACGAGTGCCCGCCTGCGCAACGCCGCAGGCCGTTCACCCCGCGGCGGAACAGGCGCGAAATCACGGCCTGCAGCACAAGCCGGCACGTCTGGCGCAGGGCACCCGGCGCGGCAGGTCCTTCCCTTTCGCTTTGCATCCCGACCACCCGAACGGAAAAGCTGTAACTTCTGCTTCACAACGAATGGCAGTTGAACGCTCTGGACCGCTGCGACCTCAATCTACATGTTCCGGGATCGGCACAAACAAGGCCTGAACCAGAAACCGGAAAGTCAGAATCTGGCGCTTCAGAGTCAAAGGATCCCCATAAGCCTTGGCCATGATGATACCCCCCTCAATGACTGTAGGGACCATGTCAGCCAGTTCATCCAGATCAATCGGCTCTCGTGGTTGGTATCGGGTACCTATTTCGGCGATCATTGATCGAAACCGGCGACGCCAGAGCAGTGCCGCCTCATTGTTGAGTTGTCTGAGTTCACGGTCAAACATGCGCTCCTGATAGCAGGAAATGGCAACGATGCAGCCGGGATGCCCATTGGGCATATCACCCATCACATCGGCTAGAAATTTTAGCCCAAGCAGGAAAATCTGGAGCGGGTCGTCAACCAGCGAAGCTGCGCGCGCGAACACCTCGTCGAACACGCGCTCATCATCCTGAATGTAGCGGCGCAGAAGTGCCTTGGCGAGCGTGTTCTTATCCTGGAAATGATAGAAGAACCCGCCCTTTGAAAGCCCACATTCGCTGATCAGCTCGTCGATCGATGTGCCTGTGAAACCCTTGTCAAGAATGGCGGCCTGCGCGGCATCAAGAATCCGCTGGCGGGTGGCCTCACCCTTCATCGTCCCTGACGCAGTCATCGGACTACACCTCCAGTCGGTTTTCCTACAGAATCCGGCAAGGCCGGCCCGCGCTAAGGCAAGACGAGAAATACTAACATATTGAGCGATCTGCATAAACAGATTTGGGGGTGAACCAAACCATGATGGCAGTAGAGCCGCGCTGCCTCGAAAGCTTAGAATCCTGTCGAAGCACCAAGCAGCAAGCAAGGTTCTCGCCATGATACGACAAACAGAACAGGAGGTGTCCGGCGATACGCGCCTGGCATCCACCCGCTTTCAGCCACGCAAGCCCGGTCTGGTCTACCTGACCGAAGGCGGCACCGAGACAGAGATCATGTTCCGCTACGGTCACGAGTTGCGCGAATTCGCGATGTTCGAGTTGCTGGACAAGCCGGCAGCCGTAGATGATCTGAGCAGGCTCTACCGAAAACTTCTGGATACAATTGCCAGGCATGGATTTGCCGCGATGATTGCGGGTTTTGACTATCGGGCGAGCCCCGATTGGGGGGCGAAGCTGGGGTATTCACGCCAGGGCCTTGCCGAGATGCAGCACCGCTGCATCGACTTCCTCCGCGAAGTTGCCGCGCCCTATCAGAACGACCTCCCCGACATCGCCATCTGTGGCTGTGTCGGTCCGCGCGGCGACGCCTACGCGATAAACCGAGACATCACCGCAGAAGAGGCCGAGGAGTACCATTCGGTACAACTTGAAACCCTCAGAGAGTGCAATGTCGACATGGTGTGGGGTGCCACCTTCAACAATGTTCCAGAGGCCGTGGGGCTGAGCCGTGCGGCCGCCCGGTTTGGATTGCCGCTGAACCTGCATTTCACCCTGACTGGCGAACATCGGCTGCACTCTGGCCCTTCACTGCGCGAGGCCATTGAGGCGACAGATACGCTTGCTGGGGAAGCAAGGCCCGATTCCTACGGCATCAACTGTTCGCATCCGGTGGAATTCCTTCCCGCCTTGGAGCCGGGAAGTTGGATCAGCCGTATCCGGGCGCTCCGGCCGAACGCCGCCAAGATGGACAAGATCGCGCTGTGCAAGCTCAACCATATTGAGGAAGGTGACCCCGAGGAATTGGGCGCCATGTTGGGCAAACTGGCACAACACCACCCGCAGATCGACATTTGGGGCGGCTGCTGCGGCACCTGGGAGCGCCACATAGACGCCATTGCCCGTGGCGTAGTTGCCGCACGTGCCATGAGCGTTTGAGCATATCTCAACAGTGCCGGAGAAAGCCGATTTGCTCAAGACGGCGATCAACCAGCGCCTCAATTCAAGGGCGTGAAACCCGAAACGGGCGAACAATCGAATTCACTACGGAACCGGAGGCAGTTCCGGCCGCTTGCGGACTGGCGGTTTGATGTCGTCACGCAACCGTTGTGGCCTGCATGACGCTGAAGCAGATCAAAAAGGAACTGTATCAAGGAAGTGAACGATCATGAGCCTCTATGTCATCCGCCGCCGAAGTGCCTGGGCGAATGCCGAGGAACTTGAAGCCGCGGCCGCCACATCAGCCAGCATCGGTGACAATGACATGCCAGATCGCATCCGCTGGATCCGCTCTTATGTGGCTGCGGAACCTGACGGGCGCCTGGGAACGATCTGCATCTCCCAGGCCCGTGACGCGGCCTCCATCCGCGAGCATGCCGAACGCGCCGGAAAGCCGGGAGAAGCGATCGAATCCATCGCCAACTCGGTCGTCATTCGCATTGACCCTGAGAAGGGACACCACGCTACCTGAAAGGCCGTTCGGATCAAATGCAGTGAGCTCGGTCCAGCGGCGCTGAGGCTTGCAGGCCCGCTCGTCGATGCGGTCCGTGAGGTCAACGAGCGCTTCAGGGATGTGGCCGTCGCGGTGGAGGAGGGCTACGCACCTATTCCCTGTGCGAGCGGTCCTCACGGTGGCGCCATGGGTATCCACTATGTCAACGGGGCCTATCTGGAAACCGGGGAACTCGATATCTCATGACCAGAGGCGGTGATGTATGAGCCGCAGCCGGACGGGTCGCTGGAACTTGTGGCGGTCGAATACATCAGCTTCGACGGACCAGCCAGCCTTGGCGGCCACCTGTTCAGCTATGTCGGCGAGCCTAACCGCTACGGGTTGCCCCCATTCTACCAGATTCATGTATGGGCCTGGAGGCCCAAACCGCACGGGACCTTTGCTGACATGAATCCGGACGTTTCCTGCGACGCGGCTCAAGCCGGCTACCATTAGCTGCTACCGCCTGCCAGCGAAGTAGGGGCGGGCAAGGCGTTGGTCGCAACTGGCAGGCAATCTCGGCGGTTCAGGTTTTCGCGGTTCAGGTTTTCTGTGCCTCCTCCGTCAGAAAATCGCTGTAGGCACGACCAGATACTTGGACCCCGTGGATTTCTTTACATAGGCGAGCGCTGTGTCAGGCTTCAGCACATCGGCCAGGCCGATACTGGCAGTATAATGACTGGCAAAGGTCGTTGCCATTTCGTCGGCAACCCGCTCACGCATCCGCTTGGCCGTCGACTTGTCCGCGCGCTGAAGGAAGTGGAAAAGGAGCCATCCACCAACGCCCCAGCACATGCCGAAGCCACGCTTGAGGACCGTCGCGCCGGTATCCAGACTGCCATAGATATAGACCTGCTTTTTCGTGTCGGTCCCGTAGCGGCTGTAGCTCTGACCGCGTGCGGCCACGGCCTCCATCGCGTTGAGGATCGCGCTGGTCATCTCCCCGCCGCCGATGGCATCAAAGGCCAGCGTCGCGCCGGTCTCAGCGATGGCCTGCTCAAGCGCCTGCGTGAAATCTTCGGCGCTGCTGTCCACCACATGCCTGGCGCCGATGCCGCGCAGCAGTTCGGCCTGCTTCGGGCTTCGGACAATGTTGACCAGTCCGATCCCGTCATCCTTGCAGATGCGCACCAGCATCTGCCCAAGGTTCGAGGCAGCCGGTGCGTGAACGATGGCGGTATGTCCTTCCGCGCGCATCGTCTCGACAAAGCCGAGTGCGGTCAGCGGATTGACGAACAGCGCCGCGCCCTCGGCGGCGCTCGCGCCCTCAGGCAGGACGATGCAATTGTCAGGCGCGATCAACCTCAGTTCGGCATACATGGCACCACCGATCATGGCGACTCGCTTACCAATCATATGCTGAAGGTCAGGGCCCGCCTCGATAACCGTTCCCGCACCTTCGTTGCCCATCGGCATGGACTGGCCAAGACGTGCGCGCACCGCAGCCAAACCCTGGGGCGGAACCTGCGCGGTCAGCACGGGTGCGTCTGCAGTGCCACCAGCCTGCAAGGTTGTCATATCGGCGGGGCCGAACAACAAGCCCAGATCAGACGGGTTGATCGGCGCGGCCTCGACACGGACCAGCAATTCGCCGGGGGCCGGAACGGGCACGGTAACTTTCTCCAAAGAGATCCGCAGCATCCCTTCGGCAGTGATAATCGATCTGAGTTCAAGGCTGTGTTGTGGCATAGGGCTCTCTGCGCATGATCGTTTTGAATGGTATCCGACTACGACGATGCCGACAGACTATTGTCCAGCATTATCGGGCGGGCTGAAAGCCCCTGATCCCACGGCAGCCTTTCTCGGAAAATGGCACCGGGTCAGTCAAGGATTCACACTACATCGCTTGAATTATTGCACGTCCGGTCAGGGGTTCTGACCTGACACCAACGCTGCCTAGCCGCGCCGGTGATGACACGGGTTTGCCGGATGCGCGTGGCGGCTACTCCGTGAGCAACCGGCGAAAGAACCCGTCGCGGTAGAGCAGGTTCTCGCCCGGCGCCATCTTCAGATCCTGGACAAGGCCCAGCAACAGATCGTGGCTGCCGTGTTCAAAGGCGCGTTCTATCCGGCACTCAAAACTGCTGACCGCCCCGGCCAGAACCGGCGCGCCGGTTGCGCCCTCGGACCAGTCGCCGGTATCGAAGGGGTTGCATTCGATCTGCGAACTGGTCGAGAAGCGCCGCGCGATGTCGGCCTGCGCGTCGGTCAAAAAGTTGACCGCAAAGACACCCGCCGCGCGCAGGCGCGACGCCACCGGCAAGTCCCTGCGGACACAGACCACGAGGGTCGGTGGCTCGGTTGTGGCCGAACAGATTGCCGTGGTCGTCAGTCCCGCCCAGCCCGCCTGGTCACGGAACGTGAGCAGGGCCACCGCCGAGGCGACATGGCGCATCGCATTCTTGTATTCATCGACCGATATGGCCGCCGGACCCGTTTTCATTCACACGCTTTCTGTTGGTGTCAGTCCTGTTCGCGCCCGTTGCGCGGCGATACATCGGCGCGGCCAATGTGATAGACCGGATCATCCGGCCAGCTACCGCCAACCGGCTGGCGAGGGCCAAAGCGCGCGCTGTCCGGGGCTTGCGGGGGCGGCTGATCCTCGACCCAGTCATAAACCACGGTGCGCGCGGCGATGCGCCACTCAGTGCCGCGCTTTTCAAACAGGTCGCAATAGCGCCCGATCAGCATGACCTGCCGCAGCACGCCATCGGCGCCCTCGCCGCGCTGATGGGCGGTGAAACTGCTTTCCACCGCAGCTTCGTTCGCGCCGCGGAATTCGATCAGGATATTGCTGAGAACGTGGATATTGCGCGGCCCTCTGGCCCATGCGGCGCGCACCCAGTCAAAGAACCCCTCGACCGGGCCCTGATAGGGGCCATGCTGGTCGGTGGCATCGGGCCAGTAGGCGCTGCGCAGCGCCACCTCGTCGGCGCGATCGATGCCCCGGCAGTAGCGGTGCAAGCAATCCTCGATCGCAGCGCGATCGCTCAGCACACGGATCTGGTGTTCAAGTTCGGGCGTCATTGTGAAGCCTCCTGAAGGTATCAATCAGCCATGCGACGGGCGCGTCTGCGCCTCGCCCAGACGCGGCTCTGGAAGGCCCGTCACGCCCAGCCCTTCCAGCGCGAACATATGTCCGCCCATCGGATGCCGCGAGATCGCGCGCCCCGAACCGCTGTCCCTGATCGAGGTGACGTAGAGCGTCGACAGGTCCGGCCCGCCGAAACACAGGCTGGTCGGCAGGTCGGTCGGCGCGTCGATCAACCGGTCCAGCTTGCCCGAGGGCGTAAAGCGGGCAAGCTTGCCGACATTGACCAACGCAACCCAGACAAAGCCCTCGGAATCGACTGTTGCGCCATCGGGCCCGGAATTGAACTGCTGGGTGTCGGCAAAGACGCGCGGCGACGACAGAGGCCCGTTGTCGCTGCCATCGCCCCCTGCATCGTAGTCATAGGCGCGTACATAGCGGTCAAGGCTGTCAGCGTGATACATCGTCTTGCCGTCGGGGCTGAAGCACAGCGCGTTCGAGATGCGGATGCCGGTGGCCAGGATATCGGTATGGCCATGGTGATCAACGCGGATAAGCTCGCCCACCGGCTCGGCAAAAAGACCCATCCCACCGACCAGGAACCTGCCCTGCCGGTCAACCCGGCCATCGTTCAGCCGCATCCGCGCGTTTGGCGGATCGACGCGGTACAGCAAGGTGCAATCGCCCGTCGCGGGATCGACAAGGTAGATGCCATCGACCAGCCCCGCGACCAGCCGACCATCCGCGCACAGGCCGATGGAGCCGATGGTCGAGGGCAGCTCGACCGACCCGAAAGCACCGGTTTCGGGGTCGTGATGGCGCACAGTGCGCGCCACGCTGTCGATCCAGTAAAGCCGGTTGATCCGGTCATCCCAGACCGGGCTTTCGCCCAGCATGTCGGGCGTGGGCGAGAGGCATTTTGCGACGATTCTGGTCTCGTTTGAGGCGGTCATGGCGTCTTCCGGTTGGTCGGCGGCCAGCCGTCAGGCCAGCCGCCACACATGATTGCGAGATCAGTCCGCGAAGAGCGGACAGGCGCTTTCCGACTGCGGGCGCCAGGCGTCTTCGGCCGCGATCTGGCCGATCACGTCATAATAATCCCAATCGCCGGTGGATTCATCGGGCGTTTTCACCCGCACCGCCAGCATCGGGTTCATGACCACGCCATCGGCGCGGATCGGCACGTCACGCATGATCATGTCGTTAACCGGGATTTCGCGCATCTGCTCCATCACCGCAACACCGTCGTCGGTTCCGGCGGCTTCGGCGGCGCGCAGAAAGTGGTTGACCGCCGAATAGGTCACCAACTGCGATTCATTGGGATAACGCCCCCCGTAGGCCGCCTGGTAGCGCTCGGTGAACTCGCGGGTTTCGTCGTTCATGTCCCAGTAGGCCGCGCTGGACAGGATGATGTTCTGCGTCGCATCCAGCCCCATGCCGTGCACGTTGTTCACCTGCATGCCCAGCGGTGCCAGGGTCTGGCCCGCTGCTATGATGCCAAACTCTTCTGCCTGCTTGATGAGGTTCGCTAGGTCGGCACCGGCATTGGCAATGCCGATGGCCTGCGCGCCGCTGGCCTGCGCCATCAAGAGCTGCGACGAGAAATCATGCGCGCCCAACGGGTGCATGGTGGACCCTACGACAGTGCCGCCCGCCTCCTCGATGAAGCGTTCGGCATCGGCCTGCCACTGGTGGCCAAAGGTATAGTCCACGGTGATGAAATACCACGACATGTTCCCCTGCTCCAACTGCGCATTCACGGTGCCGCGCGCCAGAACATAGGTGTCATAGGCCCAGTTCGTGGTCATCGGCGAGCAGCGCGAATTCGTCGTCTCGGAGGTCGCCGTTCCGGCGATCAGATAGGGGCGGTTGTGCTCGCGCATCAGATCCTGCACCGCCAGCGCGATGGACGAGGCCGAGCATCCGACGATGGCATCCACGCCGCCCTCTTCGATCCAGCGGCGCGCGACGGACAGGCCGATGTCGGGCAGATTCTGGTCGTCGGCGATCACCACCTCGACCGGCACACCATTGATGGACCCGCCGTGATCCTCGATCGCGAGGCGCGCCGAGGCGACCGACCCGCCGCCGCAATTGTCCGAATAGGGCCCGGACTGGTCATTCATGATGCCAATGCGGATCACATCGTCAGAGTATTCAGCAAACGCTGCCGTGGTGGTCACGGTCAGCGCCGTGCAGGCCAGAAGCGCACCCAGCGCCCCGGTTTTCGTGTTGGTCATTGTCTTCCTCCCATTGAAATGAAGGGGGCCTCCCGCCCCCATGATTCACGGCGCGGCCCTACGAGAAGGCGTAGGTCACCCCTCCGTCCACGAACATCATGTCCCCGGTCACGAACGACGCATCATCGGACGCAAGGAAAACGGCTGCATTGGCGATATCGGCGGGCTGGCCCAGACGGCCCAGCGGCATGCGCTGGCGGCGGCGTTCCCAGCCTTCTTCGGTCACCACGAGATTGGCGCCATCGGTCTGCGTCGGCCCCGGCGCGATGGCATTGACGCGGATGTTGTCCGGCCCGTATTCGGCGGCGCCCGAACGTGTGGCGGCGGCCACGGCGGCCTTGACCGCGCTATACATGATGCCGTGTTTCATCGCCAGAACGGCCGAGGGCGAGGCGATGTTGACGATCGCCCCGCCGCCCCGCTCGCGCATCTGCGGTATGGCGGCCTGATAGCCCCAGATCACACCCTTGAAGCCCACATCGATCATCCGCCCGATCATCGGCTCTGACTGCTCCTCCAGCGGTCCATAGCGGTTCCACATGGCGTTGTTGACCAGCGTGGTCATAGGCCCGAAAGCATGGCGCACCTGCGCGGCAGCGGTGAAGACCTCTTCGCGGATGGCGACATTGCCCTGAATGGCGATGGCCTGCCCGCCCGCCGCCTGAATGGCTTCAGCGGCCTCCTGCGCAACGTCAAGTTTCAGATCCATGACGCCAATGGCGGCCCCTTCACGCGCATAGGCCTCGCTAATGGCCCGCCCGATGCCGCGCCCTCCACCCGTGACCAATGCCACCTGCCCGGCCAGCCTGCCTGCCATGTCGTATTCCTTCCTCGCTTCAGGTCGCGCCCTTCGGGCTGACCGCCCTCCTGATCGTGCTCGATGCGAAAGGCGTGCGAATCCATCGCCCGGCCGCGCCTGAAACCCTGGGGCACTAGCGCGTTTTCGGGGCGGAAAAGCGCGGTTCCTCTGCCGCGAACCCTTTGCCTTTCGTGAGTGCCCTGAAGATTGCACGGGGATTTGCATGCGGCCACAAAATTTTGTAGATGTAGATGAATTTCACACTTGTGAATTCCCGGAGCGCGCCAATGTCCAATGTCCAGGTCAAATCTGCCGTGCGCGCGTTCGAGATCCTTGAGCACTTCCGCCTGTCGCAGCAGCCGCGCACCATGTCGGAACTGTCCGTCGATCTGGGTTACCCTTTGTCGAGCACCACGGTTCTGCTGAAGACTCTCGTCAACCTTGGTTACCTCAATTACGACCGGGTGCGGCGCGTCTATTTCCCCACGCCCAAGGTCACCGGGCTGGGCGACTGGGTGCCGCGCGCGTTGTTCGGCCCATCCAAGATCATCGATGCCATGAACGACGTGCACGCGCAGACCAGTGAGGGCATCTTCATCGGCACCCGCAACGATGTCTACCTGCAGTATCTGAAAACCAAACAGTCGATCCACGCCCTACGCTTCTATATCGACGAAGGAACGGTTCGCCCGATCACGCAATCCGCCGCGGGCTGGGTCTTGTTGTCCACCATGCCCGATGACAAGGTCGAGAACATGGTGCGCCGCGCCAATATCGCCACGCCGAATCCGACTGAGCGCGTACTGGTCAGCGACATCTTCCGGCGCATCGAAGAAATCCGGCTGCGTGGCTATGGCTGGGTCGAGGGCGTACCCTTTCCCGGCGGGGCGACCATCGCGGTGCTGATGCCCGGCACGATTCTGGAAAGCCCGGTAACGCTGGGTCTGGGCGGCGCTCAGGAAAGGGTGCGCAAGAACTTCGACAAATACCTTGCCGCCCTGCAGGACGCCGCGCGCGCCGCGAAATCCGAAGAACAGTTCGCCACCCCCATTCACATCGAGCTGTAGCACCCGCTCTTTCACAAATGTGAATGTTCAGCGACAGCCCGCTGAATCATTGCCTGATCGGCGCAAACAGGCTTTCATCCTCTCTGACAGCAGCGGCTTTCCATTATCACAGGTCGTCACGGGGACAGGAGGGTTTCCCTGTGCGCCCCGGCCTGCTGCGTGCAATTCGAACGGAGGGGGCGGACATGGCGCAAGACACTTCGCGCGCACAGTGCGTGGACATGGTCATCGTGGGCGCGGGATTCGGGGGCATGTATGCCACCTGGAAATTCCGCGAAATGGGGCTGGATATCGTCAGCATCGAGGAAGGCGGCGATGTCGGCGGCGTGTGGTACTGGAACCGCTACCCGGGCGCGCGCTGCGATCTGCTGTCGGTCGACTACAGCTATGGCTTTTCCGACGCGGTGCAGCAGGAATGGTCATGGTCTGAAGAATTCGCAGCCCAGCCCGAGATTCTGACCTATGCAAATTTCGTGGCCGACCGGCTAGACCTGCGCAAGCATTACCGGTTCAGCACCCGCGTGATCAGCGCGAAATGGGATGACACACGCAACCTCTGGACCGTGCGCACCAGCGATGGCGCGGTGTTCGAGGCGCGGTTCTGCGTCATGTCCACCGGCCCGCTGTCGATGCCCACAGATCCCGACATTCCCGGCCTTTCCAGCTACAAGGGGATGGTGCTGCGCGCCGCGAAATGGCCGCATGATCCTGTCGATCTGCAGGGCAAGCGGGTTGGTGTGATCGGCACGGGTTCCAGCGGGATGCAGATCATCCAGACGCTGGGTCGCACCGATTGCGAAGTTTTCGTTTTCCAACGCACCCCCAGCTTCACGCTTCCGATGCGCAACCGCAAACTGGATGACGCCTATCAGACCGAGCTGAAGCGCAACTACCCCGCTATCCGCGCGGCCTGCCGCATGAACCCGACGGGCGGTGCGCGGCCTGTGTCCACCCGGCCTTTTTTCAGCCTTCCAGCCGATCACCGGCAAGAGCTGATGGAACAGGCATGGGCGCATGGCGGGCATACGTTCCTGGGTATCTTCTCGGACCTGATGACCAATCAGGAGGCCAATGATCAGGTCGCCGATTTCGTGCGCGACAAGATCGCCCAGATCGTCACCGACCAACAACTGGCCGAGAAGCTGAAGCCGCGCGGCTATCCGATTTTTGCGCGCAGGCCCTGTCTGGATACGGAGTATTACGAGACCTACAATCTGCCCAATGTGCATCTGATCGACTGTCTAGAAGATCCGATTGCCGAGATCACACCGCGCGGCGTGCGCACGCAGTCGGGCGAGACTGAGCTGGATGTGCTGATCCTTGCCACCGGCTATGACGCGCTGACCGGCGCCATGCTCTCGTTCGAGATCACGGGCCGTCAGGGCCGCCCGCTGGCCGAGAAATGGGCCGGCGGCCCGCGCTCGCTTCTGGGGATCGTAATCGAGGGGTTCCCCAACCTGTTCATGACCACCGGCCCCAACGGCCCCGCGGCGCTGGCCAATATCGTGACTATCAGCGAAAATGACGTGGACTGGATCGCCGATGTGATCACCCATATGGACCAGACTGGGCAAGCCGCCGTCGAAGCCTCGACCGAGGCCGAGGACTCCTGGATGGAGCGGATTCACCAGACGGCGAGCAACTCTCTGATGCTCAAGGCCAAAACCTGGTGGGTGGGCTCGAACGTGAAGGGCAAGCCTCAGGGCATGCTGATGTTCACCGGCGGGTTCCACAAGTATCGCGAAGCCTGCGAGGCGATCGCCGCCAATGGCTACCGCGATCTGGTGTTCGACAGTGCGGGCAGTGCCGCCAGCCCCAATGTCAAAGCCGCCGCCGCGCAATAACGCGCGCCCCTGCAATGCGCGGCCCCGGCCCCAATGGGCCGACCGCCTTGATCCGGAGCATATTATGTTAGGCCTGATGCAGGATCGGCCCTTGCTGATCTCGTCCCTTCTGACCCACGCCGAAACCTATCACCGCGAGAACACCATCGTCAGCGCCCCCTGCGAAGGCGGAATCGTCCGCTCAAGTTGGGGGGAAACCGCCCTGCGCGCGCGGCAGGGCGCGCAGGCGCTGGCGCGGCTGGGGGTCAACCCCGGCGACCGGGTGGCGACGCTGGCATGGAACACCCATCGCCATCTTGAGCTCTACTTCGCGGTTCCGGGCATGGGGGCCGTGCTGCACACCGTCAACCCGCGCCTGTTCGCTGAGCAGCTGGACTACATCCTCAACCACGGCGCGGCCGGGGTTCTGGCCTTTGATCTGCCGTTTCTGGATCTGGTGGATTCGCTCGCCCCCAAACTGACGCATCTGCGCCACAAGGTGGTGCTGACCGATGCCGCGCATATGCCCGACGGCCGCGATGATCTGCTGTGCTATGAGACGCTTCTGGCGGCGGAATCCGGCGATCTGGTCTGGCCCGCCTTTGACGAGCGCACGGCCTCGGGCCTTTGCTACACCTCGGGCACCACGGGTGATCCCAAGGGGGTGCTTTATTCCCACCGCTCGACAGTGCTGCACGCCTTCCTGTGTTGTCAGGCCGACGGGCTTCACCTGTCGCGCGCGGACAGCACGCTTTTGGCGGTGCCGCTGTTTCACGTCAACGCCTGGGGCATTCCATATGCCTCGGCGATGTGCGGGGCGAAGGTGGTTCTGCCGGGGCCAAAGCTGGATGGGCAAAGCCTGTATGAGCTGGCGCGCGCCGAGGAATGCACCTTTTCGCTGGGCGTGCCGACCGTCTGGATCGGCCTTTTCAAGTATCTGGAGGATGCCGGGATCGACCCGGCGCTTCTGCCCTTCCAGCGCCTGCTGATCGGCGGTTCTGCCGCGCCGCGTGCGCTGCTGCAGCGCTTCCATGATGCCGGTATCCACGCCTTTCAGGCCTGGGGCATGAGCGAGACAAGCCCCGTTGCCACCGTCGCCACACTACTGCCCCATCACCGCGAACTGCCGCGCGACCAGCAGATAGACGTGCTGGCGCGTCAGGGTCGGGCGATGTTCGGGGTTGAGCTGCGGATCGTGGGCGAGGATGGCGCTGATCTGCCGCATGACGGCAGCGTCACGGGCGAGTTGATGGTCCGGGGGCCCTGGGTGACATCGGGCTATTATGGCGGGGTCGGCGGGGATGTACTGGACGGCGAGGGATGGTTTGCCACCGGTGATGTCGCGCGCATCGACAGTGAAGGGTTTGTCACCCTGACTGACCGCTCCAAGGACGTGATCAAGTCCGGCGGCGAGTGGATCAGCTCGATCGAGCTGGAAAACGCCGCCCTTGGCCACCCCGCAGTTGAAGCCGCCGCCGTAGTGGGTGTGGCACATGAACGCTGGCAGGAGCGCCCCTTGATGCTGGTTATCCGCAAGCCCGGCGGCAGTGCGACAGCGCAGGATATCCTTGATTTTCTGGCCGGCAAGGTAGTGGGCTGGTGGCTGCCCGATGATGTGGTTTTCGTCGACAACCTGCCGCTGACCGCCACCGGCAAGCTGGACAAGAAGGTGCTGCGCAAGCAGTACATAAACCACCTGATCACCGCAGAGACGGGGGCCTGAACACTGCGACTGACACAAAAACGCCGCCTTCTTCATGAAGGCGGCGTCTTTCTATCAGATGTATCGCAGACTGGGCGGGCAGCCCCTCAGGACCTGACAACGACGCGCCGATAGAGCGCCTTTGCCGCGCCGACAATGCCCTGACGCATGAACAGGATCACCGCCAGGAACACACTGCCCTGAATGATCAGCGCCCATTCGCCGAAATGCGCCAGATAGTCATGCAGCACGACAACCAGCGCCGCGCCCACCACCGGCCCGGCCAGCGTGCCCAGCCCGCCCAGAAGCGTCATGAAGATGATCGTGCCCGAGACATGCCAAGAGACATCATGCAACGTGGCGATCTGGAACACCGTGGCCTTCATCGCGCCCGCCAGCCCGGCCAGCCCCGCCGACAGCGTGATGGCAAGGATCTTGAACTGCACCGGGTTAAAGCCCAGCGAATCCACCCGCGCCTCGTTGTCGCGGATCGCGCGCAGCACCTCGCCAAAGGGCGAATGCACGATACGGTAGACCGCCGCAATGGCCAGAACCGTGATGGCGAGTATCAGATAGTAGAGCGTGAAACTGCTGGAGACATTGATGACCCCGAAAAGCGCCGAACGCGGAATGCCCTGCATTCCATCCTCACCTCCGGTGAAGGGCGCGCGCAGCAAGAGGAAGTAGATGAACTGCGCAATGGCGAAGGTGATCATCGCAAACTGGATGCCCCCGCGCCGCGCCGATATCAAGCCGACCAGATACCCCAACACCGCCATGGCCAACGTGGCAGCGAGAAAGGCCAGTTCGATGGTGATGGCGGTGTTCTTCAGCAGCCATCCCGCGATATAGGCGGCGGTGCCGAAGAACATAGCATGGCCGAAACACAACAGCCCGGCAAAGCCCAGCAGCAGGTTGAACGACGCGGCGAAGACCACGAAGCACAAGATGGTCATCAGCAGGATCGGATAGACTTGGAATGGCGCGGCAAGGGCTGCGATGCCAAGGGCCGCGAACAGGACATAGCGCGTCATCTGGATTTCTCCGCTGCGGAAAACAGGCCCTGGGGCCGCAGGATCAGGGCCAGGATCATGATCACGAAGATCGCCAGGTGCGAGCCTTCGGGATAAAAGACCTTGGTCAGCCCCTCGACAATGCCGATCAGGTAGCCGGTCAGGATTGCCCCGATGATCGACCCCATGCCGCCGATCACCACCACGGCGAAGATGACGATCATCAGGTTGGACCCCATCGAGGGCGAGACCTGATAGATCGGCGCGGCCAGCACGCCGCCAAGCGCGGCCAGCGCGACGCCCAGACCATAGGTCAGGCTTTTCATCAGGGGCACGTTGATGCCGAATGATTCAACGATTTCCGAACGCTCGTTGGCGGCGCGCAAGTACGCACCCAGCTTGGTCTTTTCGATCAGATACCAGACCGCCACGCAGACGATCAGCGAAAACACCAGCACCCAGGCACGATACCAGGGCAGGAACATGAAGCCCAGGTTTACGCCGCCCGGCAGGGGCGATCGATAGGGCAGGCCCGACGCCCCGAACTGCAGCCGCATCAGCCCCTCGATGATCAACACCGCAGCGAATGTGGCCAGCAGGCTGTAGAGGTGATCAAGCTCCTGTATCGGTTTGAGGATCAGCCGCTCCATCACAATCCCGAACGCCCCCACCACAATTGGCGCGATCATCAACGCGCCCCAGTAGGGCACGCCGAAGCTGTTGAGCAGGATCAGCGCCACGAAAGCGCCCAACATGTAAAGCGCGCCATGCGCGAAATTGACGACATGCATAAGGCCGAAAATGATGGCGAGGCCGAGCGCCAGCATCGCGTAGAACGAGCCGTTGATCAGCCCGATCAACAGCTGACCCATCAGCAACTGGATGGTAATGTGGTCGAACATCGGATCAGACCCCCAGATAATTCTTGACGCGGCCCAGATTGGCCTCGACTTCGGCGGCATCGAGGGTGTCGACGACGACCCCGTTCTCCACTACGACATGCCGGTCAGCGACACGGCGCGCGAATTGCAGGTTCTGTTCCACCAGAAGGATGGTGAACCCCTGTTCCTTCAGTTGCAGGATCTTCTCACCGATCTCGCGCACAACCACCGGCGCCAGCCCCTCGCTGGGCTCATCGAGCAACAGAAACCGCGCGCCGGTGCGCAGGATGCGCGCGATCGCCAGCATCTGCTGCTCACCCCCCGACAGCTTTGCCCCGCCGCTGCGCAGCCGCTGTTGCAGGTTCGGAAACTGGCGCAGAAGGTCGTCATCGGAAATACCGCCGGGTTTCAGGACCGGCGGAAGGGTCAGGTTCTCGGCCACGGTAAGCGAGGCAAAGATCGCGCGCTCTTCCGGGCAATAGGCGATGCCCCGGCGCGCAATCTGATAGGTCCGCCTGTTGATCGTTTCCTGCCCGTCAAAGCGGATCGACCCCTTGCGCTTCTTCACAATCCCCATGATCGAGCGCAGGGTGGTGGACTTGCCCGCGCCGTTGCGGCCGATCAGCGTGACCAGCTCGCCCGGGCGGACGGTGAAGTTCATGCCATGCAGCGCCTTGGACTCGCCATACCAGGCGTGCAGATCCGCGACGGTCAGCAAGGGGTCATTCGTCATCGACGCCTCCCATATAGGCTGTGATCACGTCAGGATTGCTGGACACCTCGCCATAGGTGCCTTCGGTCAGAATCTCGCCGTGCTGCAAAACGGTGATGCGTTCGCACAGATTGGCCACCACCGAGAGGTTGTGTTCGACAATCAGTATGGTGCGACCGGGCGAGACTTCGCGGATCAGATCGGTGATCGGCTCGACATCCTCGCGGCCCATACCCGCCGTCGGCTCGTCCAGCAGCATGACTTTGGGGTCCATCGCCAGCGTGGTGGCGATTTCCAGCGCGCGCTTCTTGCCATAGGACAACTCGGTGGCCAGCAGATCCGCCTGCGCCTTCAGCCCGACCTGCGCCAGCAGTTGCATCGCCCGGTCATTGAGCGAGTCGAGCGCCCTGAGCGAGCGCCAGAAACTGTAGGCAATGCCATAGCTGGATTGCAGCGCCACGCGCACGTTTTCAAGGCAGGTCAGATGCGGAAAGGTGGCCGATATCTGGAACGAACGCACCAGCCCCAGCCGCGCCACCTGTGCGCTGCGCAGCCCGGTGATATCCTGCCCGTCAAACAACACCTGCCCTTCGGTGGGCGTCAGGATCTTGGACAGAAGGTTGAAACAGGTCGTCTTGCCCGCCCCGTTCGGGCCGATCAGCGCATGGATGGACCCGCGCTTGACCTTCAGATCGACATTCCTGACGGCATGGAAACCGCCAAAGGACTTGCTCAGACCCCGCGCTTCGAGGACGTAATCGCCCTCAGGCGCCGGATTCGTGGGTGCGGCGGTCGTGATAGCGACGGACATGGCGTGCGGCCCTCCCTTGGTTCTCGACGCGATGGCAGGCCGAAAACGGCCAGGATGGTGCGTTGATCGCGCGAGACGCGTCATCGGACGGTGCGGTCAGGTGCTGCTGCCGCTTCACGGCTCATCCCTGAAAACCGGCGGGCGCTTTTCCATGAAGGCGCGCATGGCTTCCTTGCTGTCTTCATGGCGCGTCATCTCGACGGTCAGGTTCTGTTCAAACCGGTAGCCATCTTTCAACCCCATGGTTTCGACCGTGTTGATCGCGCGTTTGGCCAGCCGCACCGCTGCCGGGCTTTTCGAGGCGATGGCGTGCGCGATCTCCATTGCGGTGTCCATCAGCGCCTCGGGCGCGACACATTCCTCAATGAGGCCGCGGCGATACAGCTCTTCGGCCGGAACGCGCCAACCGGTCAGCACCATGCGCCGGGTCAGCGCCAGCGGGAAAGCGCGCATCGTGTGGCGCACGCCGCCCATCAGGCCGATGTCGATTTCCGGCAGGCCGAAAACCGCTTTGTCCGAGGCCACGATCATATCGGAACACAGCGCCAACCCCATCCCCGCCCCCAGCGCAGGGCCGTTCACCGCAGCAACGACGGGGATGTTCATCTCGGTGATGACAAAGCCCACTTCACGTGTGCGGCGCAGATGGCGATATGTGTCGCCCGGCTTGCCCTGCCCCACCTTGGCGCGCGACTTGATATCGGCCCCGGCAGAAAAGCATTTGCCGTTGCCCGTGAGGACCACGCAGCGCACGCCCGGGGTTTCGTTCAGTTCGTCGAAAACCTCGATCAGTTCCTCGACGAAGTCACGCGACTGCGCATTCACTGGCGGCGCGTCCATGGTCACGACGGCGACATGGTCGTCGATGGTGCATTTGATCAGGTCGTTCTTCATCCACTGTCCTTTCAGGCGGCGTTTTCGGCGTGTTGCAACGCCAGTCGCATTTCTTCGGGTTAACCGGGCGTGGCGTTCAGCGCGTTCGCCCGCGCCCCGCGCGGGCGAACGGGTCCGGCAAAGCGGCACAGGACGAGCCGCGCGCCCAAGGCGAAGCGCGCTCAAATGTATGGTAACCTCCCCGGCGCGACCGTTGGCCCGCGCAGTCTCTGGTTACAGGAAACGGGGCCGGACGCCGGAAGTCAAAGATTATCGCATAGCGGGCATGGAGTTTCACAAGTGTGAAAACGGCCCCGATCCTGCCCCCGTTTACGTCGCGGTTTCCCGGCCCCGGAACACCCATCACACCGGCTCGGCGATCTGCACGAGGGTCTTGCCAAAGCTCTTGCCTTTCAGCATCGACAGGAAGGCCGGAACCACCTGATCGAAACCCTGATGCAGGTTGAACTCTTCGCGGATCTTGCCGTCGCGCAGCCACCCGGCCATGGTCTGCGTGAACTCGGGGTGGTTCTTATAAAGGTCATAGACAATGAACCCCCGCAGCGTCAGGCGGCGCACCAATACCCAGCGCATGAACTCTTCCAGCGCATTTGGATCGGTGCCCGACTGCCCGTCATATTGCGAGATAAGCCCGCAGACCGGGACGCGCGCGAACATGTTCAGAAGCGGCATGGCCGCTGCCGACACCCGCCCGCCGACATTCTCGAAATAGACATCGATTCCGTTGGGGCAGGCGTCAGCCAGCGCCTCGGGAAAATTGGTTGCGCGATAGTCGACGCAGGCATCGAAGCCGAAACGCTCGACCGTGCGGCGACATTTCTCAGGTCCGCCCGCGATGCCGACCACACGGCAGCCCATCTGGCGGGCGATCTGACCGACCAGCGACCCCACCGCCCCGCCCGCCGCCGAAACGACCACCGTTTCGCCAGCCTTGGGCTGGCCGATGCTGATCAGGCCACCGTAAGCGGTGAACCCGGTCATACCCAGCGCGCCCAACCACGATTCCGGGCGCGACAATGCGGGATCGACGCGCTGCGCCCCAGACGCCTTGACCACCGCGTATTCCTGCCAGCCGCCCGCGATCGCCACCAGATCGCCCGCCTGAAACGCCGGATCGGTCGAGGTGACGACCTGCGCCACGCTGGTGCCCGGTATCGCCTCGCCAATCTGAAGGGGCGGTGTGTAGCTTTCACGATCATGCATCTTCAGCCGAAGATAGGGATCGACCGACAGCCAGAGATTGCGACACAGGATCTGGCCGGTCTCAGGTTCAGGCAGATCGGTTTCGACCAGACCAAAACGCGCGGCGGTGGCCTGATCCTCGGGGCGGGCGGCAAAGACATATTGGCGGTTCTTCAGGGCATTGGTCATGGTCACTCTCTTGGTCAGCGCGGCGCGGCGGTATCGGGACGATCCCAAAGGCCGCTGGCCGGGCGGTCGGCCTGACGGCTCGTGGTGACCGCCGGGGTTTGAGGGCGCAGCACGGCGTGGCCCGTCCAGTTGTTGGGGCGCGCGCGGATGTATTGCGGCGGATAGTCGATATCGACGCCAAGTGCGGCGGCGGCGTGCCAGCCCCAGCGCGGGTCATCCAGCATGCCCCGGGCAATGGCGACCAGATCGGCATCACCTGCGCGGATGATGGAATCGGCCTGCGGCCCGTTCAGGATCTGGCCCACGGCCATGGTGGCGAGCCCGGTTTCACGTCGGATGCGCGCGGCAAAGGGCACCTGATGGCCAGGCGTCGCGGGCGGGATGCGCACATCGGGCGACAAGTTGCCCGCTGACATCACAACGTAATCGACGCCGATCGCGTTCAGCTGAAGCGCCAGCGCCACGGCGTCATCCATGGTCAGGCCATCCGGGTGCCAGTCGGTGCTGGTCATGCGCACGCCAAGCGCCTTTTCGCGGGGCCAGAGCGCGCGCAGCCGTTCCATGATCGTCACAAGCAGGCGGTTGCGCCCGGCCTGATCGCCGCCCCAAAGGTCCTGCCGGTGGTTCGACAGCGGCGACAGAAACTGGTGCAGCAGATAGCCGTGGGCGGCATGAACCTCGATCAGGTCAATGCCTGCCTGCCCGGCGCGGCGCGCGGCGGCGGTGAAATCATCGATGAGTTGGGCGATGTCTTCTTCGGTCATGGCGCGGGGCACCGGCCAGTCGGTACTGACCGGCAGGGCCGAAGGGGCGATGGTCTGCCAGGCCCCTTCGTCGGGCGGCAGCGCCTCGCCTTTGGAACGGGCAAAGATGCTGCGCGCCGACGCTCGGCGCCCGGCATGGCCCAGCTGGATACCCAGCGCAGCGCTGGAATAGCTGCGGATTTCCGCCAGCAGCGAGGCCAGTGCCTCGGTCTGCGCATCGGAATACAGGCCCAGACATTCGTGGGTGATGCGGCCATCCCGTGAGACCGCTGAGGCTTCCGCGATCACCAGCCCCGCGCCGGACAGCGCCAGCCCACCCAGATGCATCCGGTGCCAAGGCTGCACGACACCATCGACGCCGCTGTACTGGCACATCGGCGACACCACGATCCGGTTTTCCAGACGCAGCCCGCCCAGTTGGAACGGGGCAAACAGACTCGGTACCTGTGTCATGCGTTCCCTCCCCTTCGGCGCCCTCCACGCCGTTGTGCATAGCCTAGAGGGTTGCCTGACCCTCAAACAAGCTTTGCATCAACATGGCAGCACCATTCACATCTGTGAAACAGCGTGCCTCGGCAGATCGCAAATTCAGACCGCGGCCTTTCTGGCGCGCAGCAGCCGCCACAGGGCAGACCCCAGCGTCCAGGCGAGCATGAGCGTGATGATCGCAACCAGCGTTCCTGAGATCGGACGGTCAATGAAGGTGGTCAGCTCGCCACCGCTGACGATCAGCGCGCGCCGGAAGTATTCCTCCAGCATCGGGCCAAGGACGAAGCCCAGAAGCAGCGGCGCCACCTCGAAGTTGAGCGCGCGCATCCCCAGACCCAGAAAGCCAAAGGCCACCAGCACCAGAATGTCGGACACCTGATAGTTGACGCTGTAGATGCCGATACAGATAAAGGCCACGATCACCGGGAACAGCAGGTTGTAGGGTATCTGCAGCAGCTTCACCCACATGCCGACCAGCGGCAGGTTCAGCACCAGAAGCATCAGGTTACCAATCACGAAGCTGACGATCAGCCCCCAGAACAGGTCTGGCGAAGACTGGATCACACCGGGACCGGGCAGGATGCCGTGCACCATCATGACACCAAGCATGATCGCCATCACCGGATCACCGGGTATCCCCAGGCTTAGCGTGGGAATGAAGGCCGATTGCACGGCTGCGTTGTTCGCAGCCTCAGGCGCAGCGACGCCTTCGATGGCCCCCTTGCCGAACTGTTCGGGGTGTTTGCTGACCTTGCGCTCGACGGCATAGGACAGGAAGGTGGCCACCAGCCCACCCGTGCCCGGCAGCGCACCAAACAGCCCGCCGATGCCAGAACCGCGCAGCATCGGCATGGAAGACCGGCGCCAGTCTTCGCGGGTGGGCAGCATGTGGCGCAGACGGAACGACGTGGCCTGCACCTTCGGCATATCGCGTCGTCCGGCATTGGCGATGATTTCCGGCAGACCGAACAGGCCGATCACCACCGCCACAAGCGGCAGCCCGTCATAGAGCGCTGTCTGCCCGAAGGTGAAGCGCGCAACGCCGCTGTTCAGGTCCAGCCCGATCAGCCCCAGCGCCAGCCCCAGCATCACCGAGGCCAGTGAACGGATCGGCTTGCCCAGCCCGATCACCGCCGCCGCGATCAGCCCCAGCGCCATCAGCGCGACATATTCCTGAGGCCCGAAATTCAAGGCCACCCGCGAAAGCGGAACAGCGAAACCCGCCAGCAGGATGACCCCGAAGATACTGCCCACGAACGAGGCGATGGCGGTCATGAACAGCGCCTGACCGGCGCGCCCCTGCTGCGCCATCGGATATCCGTCAAGCCCGGTGACCGCGCTGGTGGCCGTGCCCGGCAGGTTCATCAGGATCGAGGCCGTGGAACCGCCGTAGGAGGCGCCGTAATAGATCCCCGCCAGCATGATCAGGGCATAGGTGGTTTCAAGGTGATAGGTGATCGGCAGAAGCATCGCCAGCGTCGCCATGATGCCGATACCCGGCAAGACGCCCACGAATGTGCCCAGAAACACCCCGAGGAAGGCATAGAACAACCCGCTGGGCGAGGCTGCAACGCTCATCCCCAGCGCGATGTCGGAAAACAACTGGGTCATTTCAGAACGCCCTGATCTGCAGGCCAAGCCCGACACGGAAGATCAGCGTCGAGACAATGGCGGTGCCAATTGCCAGCGTCAGCGCACCCACCATCGTCGTGCGCTGGTTGGCCATCGCTGCAAGAAGGACCGCCAGAAACACCGACACCAGCAGGCCAAACCGCTCGACCGTCAGAGCAAAAGCCCCCAGCGCCGCGCCCAGAAACAGAATGCCGCGAAACTGCTCAAACCGGAAAGACAGGGTCACCTTGCTGGGCCGTGCGGTGACGATCATCACCACCGCCAGCACCATCATGCCAATGCCCAACAGCCGCGGGAAATATCCCGGCCCCATGCTGTAGAGTGTGCCCATCCGGTAGCCCCCGGCCTCGACAAAGATGAACAGGCCGATGCCCACGGTCACGAGGCCGGCGATAATGTCTTCCAGTCGGTCCTTGATGTAGTGCATCTTCCTCCCCTCCTCTTCTCAGATCACGGCCTGCCCGCTTGGTCCGGTAGCTGCCCGGCGGTAATGGTCTGGCCGGTGATGTAACTTGCCCCGGGCCCCGCAAGGAAGCGGCACAGCGCCGCCAGATCCTTGTCGTCACCGCCCCGCCATGCCACCGCGTTGACGCGCAGCCCCGCGTGGGCCCATTCCAGCGCCAGCGTGCGCGCCAGCATGGCCTGAGCCGCCTGAGCGGCCCTGTCCAGCGGCGTATCGCCAGGGGCAAAGACAAAAACCAGCGCGAAATCGCGGCTACGGGAGGGATGTGCGGCGCAGGCGCGCGCTGTATCGCGCGCACCGGTCAGAACATCCGCGGGCGCCGTACCGCCATGGCGGTGGGTGGCATCGATCACTGCACCCAGCGGCGTAATTGTACTAAGGTTTTCAAAGCTTGCCGGTACAAAGCCTGTCGCGTCGTCGGGCGCGCCCAGCCAGACCATCTCACCCGGCCCTGCCTGCGTCCCGGGTTCGGGCGCGCCGGTCCGGGGTGCCTGCCCCTGCGCGCTGCCGCCATCGACAAGCAGCGTCTGCCCGGCCATGACCGCACCCGCGTCCGAGGCCATGAACGCCACGGCATCGGCGATATCGTGTGGCATTGCCAGCCGACCAAGCGGAATACCGGCGGCGACCGCGTCCAGATCCAGCTGCCCGGTGCGGTGCAACTCCTCAACCAGCGGGGTCAGGGTATAGCCCGGCGCGACCCCGCCAATGCGCAGACCGCGCGCGGCGAACGCCGGGCCAAGCGCTTTGGTCAGGGCCGCCAGCGCAGCCTTGGTCGCGCTGTATGGCCCGCGCAGCGGCAATGGACGCCAGGCCGCGCCCGAGGCGATGTTGATCACAACGCCGCCCGGCTTCAGCGCCTCTTGCGCCGCCATGCAGATACGTTCGACCGCTGTCAGGTTCAGCGCGACAATCCGCTCGAACGCCGCCTGCGGCATGGCGCACAGCGTGTGCCCGCCGCTGTCGGTCATGCCCGCGTTGTTCACCACCAGCCGCAGCCCACCGCGCGACAGCTCTGCCGCCCGCGCAACCAGCGCCGCTGCCGCCTGCGGGTCAGTCAGATCCACCCCAAGCGCCGCATGTCCGGTGCCCAGATCGGCAGCGCGGTCGCGCGCCGCATCAGCGTCAAGGTCAGCGATGATCACACGGTAACCAGCGTCCGCCAGCCGCTGGCAGATCGCCCAGCCGATACCGCCCGCCCCGCCGGTAACCAGCGCCGCGCCCGGATTGTCTGATGTGCTCTCTGTCGCCATGGTTCCCGCTCGCCGGATCAGGTGATTGCTATGCCGATGCCGCCATCGGCCGACAGAACCTGCCCGGTGACGAAATCGCTTTCGCCGTCCAGCAGGTAGACGATGGCGCGGGCGATGTCGTCGACAGTACCTAGCCGCCCCATCGGCGTGTTGGCAATTCGCCTGGCGTCACGCTCTGCCGAGCGGTGCTTGGCCGTGCCCTCGGTCGGAACCGCCGAGGGGGCGACCGCATTCACGCGGATGCCACGCGGGCCCAGCTCCACCGCCGCGGCGCGGGTCATGCCCATTACACCGGCCTTGATCCCGCTGTAAACCAACGAGTTCGGGGCCGAGCGGAACCCGGCAGCCGAAGCCACGTTGACGATGGTGCCGCCGCGCGCGTCGTCCATGACCGCCGCGGCAGACTGAATTGCCCAGATGATCCCGTTGAAGCCGATCTGCAACATCCGGTCCACGGTTTCCGGCGCGATATCCGGGATCGCCTGATAGCGGACCCAGGCGGCGTTGTTGACCAGCCCGTCCAGCCGCCCGGTCTGCGCCATCACCGCATCAACGGCGGCCTGCACGCCTTCGCGCGTGGCCACATTCTGCACCACGGGAAAAGCCCGGCCGCCCGCCTGCGCGATCTCGGCCACTGCTTCGGTGACAAACTCCGCGCGCAGGTCGTTCACGCCCACGATCCAGCCGCGCGCGGCCAGGTGCTTCGCCGTGGCGCGGCCGATCCCGTGGCCTGCGCCGGTGATCAGGGCGGTTTTTGCGTCAGCCAGCATTGGCGAGATCTCCATACCATTCGTTGTCAGTTGCGGCGAACAGGTCAGCGGCCAGCGCATCCAGCCCCGCCATCGCCGCGCCATTGGCCGCCTGCGTATGCATCTGGCGCAGGTGACGATGAAGCGGCACCTCCCAGGTGAAACCCATGCCACCAAAAATCTGGATCGCGCTTTCGGCGACTTCCGGGCCGATCCGGGCCGCCGAAAGCCAGACGGCCTCGCGCGCCATTGCCACCCCTTCGGCCGGCTCAGACAGCGCCCGGGTCAACCCGGCGCGCAGGGTTTCCACCGCCAGCGCATCGCGCGACAGGCGGTGGCGCAGCACCTGATAGGCCGAAAGCGGTTTGCCGAACTGTACCCGCTCCTGCGCGTAACCGGCAGCCAGCGTCAGACATTGCGCAGCCGAGCCCATGATAAACCCCGCCCGCAGGATCGCGGCATCAGCGCGCAGGGCGGCAACTGCCCTGGCATCCAGCACCGGGCGCGGATTGGCGCCGCTCAGATCCAGCGCGCAATCGGGCGCGTCGATATCCAGCGCGCCGCCGGGGCGCACCGCAACCCCCGCGCCGGGCTGGACCAGCCCCGCCCCGCCATCGGCAAGAAACACAAGAACCTGCGCGGCCCCGGCCCCCATGGGTGCGCCGCCGACAGTGCCCGCCCCGGCGTCGCCGGTCCAGGCGATGGTGGCTATGGTCTGGCCCGCAGCGATGGCACCGGCCAGATCAGGATCAACTAGTGCCAGATGCCGCGCCAGAAGGATCGATTCAATCAGCGGAAAGGCCAGCAGCCCCGCCCCTGCCGCGCTGACGATGGGCACGCCAAAGCGGATCGGCAGGTCCATCCCGCCCACGGCTTCGGGCGCCATGACGCCCAGCAATCCGGCCTCGGCCAGCAACCGGCCGCGCGTGGCGGTATCGCCGGCATTGGCGCAGGTTTCGATCACCGCGCGGGCGGTATCCTCGAACTCTTTCGGGTCAAGTTCATCATGCATGCTCAAGCGGCCCTTTTCAGGTTCAGGATGCGTTTGGCGATGATATCGAGCTGAATCTCGGTCGTGCCCGCATAAATGGTCTCAGCCCGGCTGCTGAGATAGATGTCCTGCATCCGGGCGCGCAGATCGGGGAGCGGCCCGTCCACGCCGGGAGGGAACTGCGCGACGATCTCAAGGCCGATGCGCGCGAAACGCTGATGCGCTTCGGACCAGTAGAGCTTTGGAAAGCTGCCATTGGGGCCGATCTCCTCGCCCGCGATCAGGCGCTCCACCAGCGTCTCGACCAGCCCTTTGAGGATCTCCACTTCGATGCGGACCTGTGCCAGTTGCCTTGCATAGGGCTGCATGATCGACCGGGCGCGCGCATCGGTGCGACACGCTGCGATCAGGTGTTCAAGCTCGCTCTGAAAGCGCCACGAGCGATACATCCGGTTCGTTGCGCGCTCGATCGACAGCACGCGGGTGGCGGCGGCCCAACCCTCGTCCGGGGCACCGAGCATGTCCGCATCAGAAACGATCACATCGTTGAAAAACACCTCGCAGAACGAGCGCTGGCCGTCGATTGAGGTGATCTCACGCACATCGATGCCCGGCAGGTCCATCGGCACGGCGAACAGCACAAGGCCCTTGTGGCGCTCGTCGGCGGTGCCGGTGCGCGCCAGCAATAGACAACGTTGCGATTTCGACGCGCCGCTGGTCCAGATCTTCTGGCCATTGATGCGCCAGCCGTCTTGCGAGCGCTGAGCACGGGTGCGCAATGCGGCCAGATCCGATCCCGCGCCGGGTTCGGAAAAGCCCTGACACCAGATGTGTTTCATCGTCAGGATGGCGGGTAGAAAGCTTTCCTTCTGACGGTCATTCCCCACTGCCAGAATGATCGGCCCGGCCAGTTCCTTGCCGATGGAGTTCACCGAATTGGGCACGGGCGCGCGCCCGATCTCGCGGTTGATCTCAAGATGCTCGCGCAGGCCAAGCCCGTGCCCGCCATAAGCTTTGGGCCAGGTGATCCCGGCGAAACCGGCTTCGTGCAGGGCTTTCTCGAAGCCGATCAGTTCTGACAGCGTGGCGGGGGTGTCATGCGCGCGGTCGGTTCGCAGCCGGTCGGTCAGGTTATCAGCCAGCCATGCGCGGGTGCGGGCGGCGGGGCTGCCAGCAGCTGGCACCGGTGAGGCTTGCCGGGCGGGGTGAGGGTTCATACAGCGGCCTCCTGTGAGGGTTGCGTCCGGCCAATGATCAGAGCGTCCAGCGCAACGGCGCCCTGCCCCGCATCGCGGACCAAGAGGGGGTTGATATCAATTTCCGCCACCGCATCGGCGTGGCGCATGGCAAAGCGTGACAGCGCGGCCACGGCACTGGCGGCGGCCTGCACATCGGCAGGTGTGCGCCCGCGCGCACCGTCCAGCAGCGCGAATGCTTTTAGCTCACGCAGCATGTCCAGCGCCTGTTCCTCGGTCACGGGGGCAAGGCGCAGGGCGGTGTCCTTGAAGATCTCGGCAAAGACCCCGCCAAGGCCGACCATCACCACCGGGCCAAAGGTCGGGTCGGTGATGGTGCCCAGGATCAGCTCGGTCCCACCGGTGGTCATGGGGGCAATCAGCACCCCGTCGATGCGGGCTTTTGGTGCGTGCTGCGCGGCGGCAGCGATCAGGCGCTCATAGGCCGCGCGCGCATCCTGCGCGCCATGGACGTTCAGCGCCACGCCGCCGATATCGCTTTTGTGCTGGATATCGGGCGAGAGGATCTTCATCGCCAGCGGGACGCCCAGTTCATCTGCGGCTTGCGCCGCATCATCGGCGCTTGTGGCTGAGATTTCGGGCGGGAAGGGCAACCCGGCCTCCGCCAATGCGGCTTTCGCGCTGGCTTCGTTGCGGGTGGCCCCATCGGGCAGCGGTGCAGGCGTGACGGGGACCACGGGCGGCGGCGGGGAAAGCCGCGCGCGCTCAACCCGGCCAAGGGCGGCAATGCCGCGCATCGCCGCGTCGATGGTGGGAAAGCAGGCAATTCCCTGCGCGCGCAAATCGGCCACGGCCGCCTGCGGCCCGGCTATGCACGCCACCAGCAGTTTGTCCGGATGGCGCGCGCTGACCCGGGTCAGCGCCTCGGTAAAGACTTTGCGCAGGCGCGGAATGCCCATGCCCAGGGCAAGCATAAGGCAGGCGGTGGTGTTTGCGTCGTCGGCCAGCGTGGCATCCAGCAGCGCCTCCAGAACATCCGGACTGGCAGACATCTGCGCGGTGGCATCGATCGGATTGGCGGTGGCCGCCAACGGCAGGATCGCGCGGATACGCGCCTGCGCCCCGTCGCCCAGCGGGTTCACACCGACGCCGTGGGCCGAGGCCGCATCGGCCATCATCACGCCAAACCCGCCCGAGGCAGCGATCATCGCAGCCGAGGGCTGCGCGCCGATCCGGCGTTTGCCAATCGCCTCGGCGGCGGCGGCGACCTCGACCAGTTCTTCCAGCGAATGCACCCGCACCGCGCCATGGCGCGCGAACACGGCGTCGAACACCCGGTCACTGCCCGCGAGGCCGCCGGTATGCGACAGCGCGGCCTTCTGCCCGGCCTCGGAAGTGCCTATCTTCAGCGCGATCACCGTTTTGCCAGCCCTGAAGGCCCGCTCCAGCGCATCGGTCAGCCGCGGGCCGTCGCGGCAGGTTTCAAGGCAGCACAGGATGACACGGGTTTCCGCATCATCGGCCAGCCAGCCGATGGCGTCGGCGGCCTGCACATCAGCCTCGTTGCCGGTGGCGATGAAGCGCGCGAGGCCCACACCGCTGTCGGCCAGCATGCTCAGCGCCGCGCTGCCAATATTGCCGCTTTGCGAGACGATGGAAATGCCGCCCGCGAGCGGCATCTCCTGTTCCAGCGCGATCGAGAAGGTGCCGATGGCGCGTTCGCGTACGCCAATCGCACCCAGACAGTTAGGCCCGACAATCCGCATGCCCGATTCGCGCGCAAGGGCACTCACCCGGCGTTGCAGCGCTTCGCCCTCGGCTCCGCTTTCGCTGAACCCCGCGCTGAGCACGATGGCCGCGCCCACGCCGCGCGCCGCCGCCGCCTCAAGCGCAGCAACTGCGGCGGCGCCGGGTACGGCGACCAGCACCAGATCCGGCACCTCGGGCAGGTCATCAAGCGAGGCGAAGGCGGCCAAGCCCTGAACCGTGTCAACCTTCGGATTGACCGGGTAGATCGCCCCGGCATACCCGTGCTTGCGCAGCATGTAGACGGGGCGACCGCCGGTCTTTGTCGGCTCTGTCGAGGCGCCTACAATAGCGATGGAACGGGGGGAGAAGATCGCCGCAGCACCCCGGTCGGTGGATGTGCTCGTCATCTCAGCGCCCCTTGAAAACCGGTTTGCGCTTTTCCAGAAATGCCGTGCGCGCTTCCTTCGCATCATCGGTTTTTGACAGCGCCATGGTATAGTTCTGCTCCAGCCGGTAAGCATCGCGCTGGGGCATGTTCTCGACCATGGTGGCGGCTTGCTTGGCATAGGCGATGGCGAGCGGCGCCTTGGTGGCGATCTCTTGCGCGACGGCCATGGCGGTGGGGATCAGATCCTTGGCACTGGTCACTTCCTCGATCACCGCGCGGTCTTTCAGCTCTTGCGCGCTCAGCCGCACGCCAGTAAAGAACAACCGCCGCGTGGTGGAACGGCCAAAGAGCGCATGCAGCATTGAAGCGCCACCGGCCAATCCTACGTTGATTTCCGGCATGCCGAAAACGGCCTCTTCTGAGGCATAGAAGATGTCGCAAGCCGCCATCAACCCGAAGCCTGCGCCCAATGCCGCACCGTTCACCGCCGCGACGACCGGCTTGCTGCATTCCTTAATGGCATTGCCCGTTTCGCGCGTGGCACGGTTGTGTTCCAGAAAATCGCCGGGCAGGGCCGGGTCAGGGCGGTCCTTCAGATCGGCCCCGGCGCAAAAGGTCTTGCCTGCGCCGGTCAGCACCGCGGCGCGCACATCCTCACGTTGCGAGATTTCGTCGAAAACCGAGATCAGCTCATAGCGGGTCAGGCGGTCCAGCGCGTTGACCGGCGGCCGGTCCAGCGTGACCAGCGCCACATGTCCATGCATCTCGACACGCACGTTTTTCTTGTCAAACACGAGTTCCTCCTCTCGATTCTCTCGCTGACCGGTCGGTCAGTCACCCGCCCCGATCTAACAGCCTGAACGCCGCCGAGCAACCATTTTCTCGAAAACTTCCCCCCTTGACTGACCGACCGGTCAGCGGTTAGCGTTTATCGTGTTCGAAAGAAGTACCCTGCACGGAACTTGGGAGGAGCCATATCCATGCCTATCGAAAATCGCCGTAATTTCCTTGCTGCAGCGGGCCTTGCGCTCGCCGCTACCGTCGCGCCGCTGGGGGTTTCCGCCCAGTCCGGCGAGACGATTCGCGTGATCGTGCCCTATGGCGCGGGCGGTCTGCTGGACGGTCTGGTCCGCGAAGTCGCCGACAAGATGTCCACCGATCTGGGCCAGACCGTGATCATCGAGAACCGTCCCGGCTCAAACGGGATCATCGGCGCGACAATGGCCGCGAATGCCGCGCCTGACGGGCTGACCTATTTCATCGGTGCCACTGGCCCCTTGTCGCTGAACGTCTTCCTGCGCGATGACCTGACCTATGACATGGACTCGTTCGATCCGGTCGGCCCCATGATGAGCGGTCCGCTGACCGTGACCGTGCCGTCCTCGCTGGATGTGCATGATCTGGACGCGCTGAAGGCTCACGCCGAAAGCACCGGGCGCCCGCTACGCTATGCGACGCTCGGTCCGGGCAGCGTGACACATCTGTTTGGTCTGGTGCTGCAAGGCGCGCTGGACGTGCCGATGGTGGATGTGTCCTATCGTGACAATCCTTCGCAGATCATCGATCTGATCGCAGGCCAAGTCGATCTGGTTTTCGCCACGCCCATCTCGCTGATCAGTCACGAGGAATCGGGGGATGTCCGGATGCTGGCCATCTCTTCGCCCGAGCGGGATGCGAGTTTTCCTGATCTGCCCACCACCACCGAGCTGGGTTATCCTGAACTGGTCTCGTCTTTCTGGTTCGGTTTCCTTGCCCCCGCCGGCACGCCTGACGCCGAGGTGGAGCGCTTCAGCGCCTCCCTTCAGCGCGCCATGAGCGACGAAGAACTGCAGCAGCGCATGCGCAACTCGGGGATGGAGCCGCATGTCGGTGGCCCTGATGCAATGCAGGCCCAGCTGGACTGGGATTCGGAATTCTGGGGCGGCGTGATCGCGGAACACGAGATCACGCTGGAATAAGACCACCCCGCTACCTGAGTGTCGCAAACGCCCCGTCAATGACGGGGCGTTTTGCATTGACCGGTCGAAATGTGGCGATCAGGACTGTTTCATACCATTCAGGATCAGATCGGCATAGCGCGCAGCGATTTCTTCGGCGGTGTGTTCCTTGGCCGGGTCGAACCAGCGGTGCATCCAGTTGATCGACGACAGGATCAGGCGCCCGGCATCAGCGGGGTCGATGTCGCGGAACTCTCCGGCCTCGATACCTTCGCGGATCAGGTCACGCAGGCGGTGTTCAAACTGCTGCCGCCGGGCCATGCGGTTGCCCATGCGGTGCCGGTTGCGGTCAACCCAGAAGGCATTTGAGGCCGCGATCCATGCCGCGCGATGCTGCGAAAAGAAACTGGCGGTGGCGATCATGAAGGCCCGGATTTTTTCGGCCGAGGGGCCATCGGTGGGAATCCGTTCCTCGACAAAGCCATAGAGATGCTTGGTAGAGTTAAAGGCAATCCGGGCGTAGATATCATCCTTGCTGGCGAAATGATGGTACAGCAGTGCCTTTGACACCCCTGCCGCGGCCGAAATGTCGCGCATCGAGGTCGCCTCATAGCCGCGTTCGGCGAAAAGCTGCGCGCTGATGTCCAGCAACGCGCGCACCCGGCTGCTGGTTTCGTCCGGATCCGCCGTGTCGGTTGTCACGCCTTGTCCGTTCATCGGTTTTGTCCATGGTCATTCATCATGTCGAACCCTGAACCCAGACCGACCGGACGGTCAAGTCCTGTCTGCGCCTTTTCCGCTGCGTTGCAGCGCCTTCCCCCAGTGATCAACCACGAAATCGATATAGCAGCGCAGTTTGGTGGGCATGAACGGCGTTTCGCTGTAGGTGACGAAAATTCCCTCTTCAAAGGTGGTGTTGGTCACCCGCAGATCCGGCAACAGTTGCACCAGCGCCCCGGATTGCAGATGTTCGTTGACGGTGTAATCGTCCAACAGGGCGACCCCCTGTCCCGCCAGCGCCATGGTCAGCAAAACCAGCCCGTTGTTGCTGCTGAAGGCACTGGGTATGTCGATTTCCTCCTCCCGCGGGCCTTCACGGAAGCGCCAACACACGCGCTCATGGTTGATCCAGTAGGTCAGGCAGGCATGCGCCAACAGATCGCGCGGATGCGCCACGGGCGCGCGGGCCGACAGATAACCCGGCGCGGCAACCAGAATGCGACGGCTCAGAAACAGGCGGCGGCGGACCAGCCCGTGTTCGGCGGGCGGGGCGATGCGGAAATCAAGGTCGAACCCGTCTTCGCGCAGGCGCACGGGCTTTTCGGACAGGTGAAGGTCCACCACCAGATCCGGATACAGCGCAGTGAAGCCCGGTTGCAACCGCGCCAGCACAGACGCTCCGAACATGGTCCGCGAATGCACCCGCAGCACGCCGCGCGGCTGTTCATGCTGATCGGCCACAGCGGTCTCGGCGGCCTTGACCTTGGCCAGAATATCGCGCGCATCATGCAGATAGTTCAGCCCGCTCTCCGTCAGGCTGAGCGCTCGGGTTGAGCGGTGGATCAGCGTGACACCCAGCGCGCCCTCTAACTCGTTGATATGGCGCGAGACACTGGCAGGCGACAGGCCGTAAAGCCGCCCTGCGGCAGAGAAACTGCCACGCTCCGAAGTCGCGACGAAAAGCGCCATAGCGCGCAGTTTGTCCATGGATACCTTTTCACAAAATGAAAAGCTGAAGTTCACAATTAGCTATTATCGCGCAAAACACAAGCAGCTACCCTTGGGACACCCTTTATGGAGGAGGCTCTCATGGATTTCGGCGCATTCATTCTGGCGCAGCAGCGCGGCTATCATCAGGATTCGAAAGAGGTCATCGACAACTCGGTCGAGCAGACGGTGGTTGCCGAACAGGCGGGCTTTGCGAACGCTTGGTACGCTGAGCACCATTTCAACAACTATTCGCTCTCGCCCTCGCCGCTGATGATGGTGGCTCATTGCGCGGCAAAGACCAGCACCATCCGCCTGGGCTCGGCGGTGTGCATTCTGCCGCTGTACCACGCCGCGCGCTTTCTGGCCGAAGTGGGGCTGGTGGACACGCTGTCGAACGGACGGCTGGAGCTAGGTATCGGCTCGGGCTATCAGCAGTTCGAGTTCGAGCGTTTCGGCACATCGCTGGACGAGGCAGGCAAGATCTTTGCAGAATATCTGGATGTCATTCCCAAAGCGCTCACTCAGAAGATCTTTGAACACCATGGCGAATATCTGAACATTCCGCCCAGCTCCATCGCGGTGCGTCCGGTGCAGGACCCGATGCCGCCAATCTGGGTGACCACGGGCAACCCCAAGGTCCGCGAACGCACCTTCCGCGAGGGGCACAACCTGTTCACCACCGCGCTTCTGGGCGGGCTGGACGCCATCCGCGGGCTGCGTGCGAAGCTGGACGCCGATATCGCCAATTCCGGCACTGACGGCAGCCGCTCACGGCTTGGCTTTCTACGCTGCGCCTATGCCAGCGACAACAAGGCCGAGATCGATTCCTATCTGGAAAACGCGCGGTTCCAGCGGCGGCTGTCGTTCAGCTTGAAAGATCGCACACAGCAGACCGATGACGGCTATCTGATGAAAGAGATCCCCGCGCAGGACGACCCGACAATCGACGAGATGCGCGTCAATCTGCCGGTGGGCAGCGTCAATCAGGTGATCGACCGACTGATCGAGGAAATCGAGATTCTGCGCCCGGACCACATGGCCATCCAGACCCAGTTGGGCGATTTCGATCAGAAGACCATGCTCAAACAGATGGAGCTGTGGGGCGATACGATCATCCCGGCGGTGAAAAAGGCGGTGGGAGAGCGCACCCGCGTCTCTGCCGCAGCGGAGTGATCTGATGCGCCTGGTCATCACCACGGGCTGCGCACCCCGGCTGGAAAGCGCGACAGATTTCAAGCGGTTCAGCCTCCGGCTGGACCTCGTGCCCGGCCATGACCATCTCACCGCTCTGGCCCCGGTGGGCGAGGCCGATGGGGACAGCCATGCCTGGGTCCGGCCGGATGCCCTGCGCGCCCTGTCTCCCCATGCCGGACAATCCGATTGGGAGGAAGGCTTTGCCGCCATGCTACGCTTTGCCGCGCAGCATGGATGGACCGACGCACATGGCCGCATCCGCGCCCATATCGAAAGCACTGAAGCCGCCATCCCCGTCGCCCCCGATGTTTTCCGTGCCGCAATGCGGCGCTTTGCCTCGGGTGTGTGCATCGTCGCCACCGGCGCGGGCGAAGAGCGCTGCGGCATGACGGTGTCGGCCTTCACCTCGGTGTCAGCCGATCCGCCGCTGGTGCTGGTCTGCCTCAACCGCGCGTCCTCGGCCCATGCTAGGCTGACGGGCGATGGGGTTTACAGCATCAACATTCTGGCCGCCGGGCAAGCCGAACTGGCGATGCGGTTTGCCGGGCAAACAGGCATTCACGGCGCTGCGCGCTTCGATGCGCGCTGGCAGCAGGCGGCGCACGGCGCGCCGGTGCTGCGCGATTGCCTGCAGAGCCTGATCTGCGCCCCTTCTGCGCGGCACGAGGCTGGCAGCCACACCCTGCTGGTCGGACAGGTGATCGGCACCGGCGGCGGCGCGGGCCGCGCGGCGCTGCTCAATTTCGACGGCACGCTGCAACCAACCGGCCAGGCTGCTTGAATAAACTCCAATGGGCCAATTAATCGCTTTTGGCGGGAACGAAGGGGCCTTCGGCCCGTCCCGCCCAGTGAGCGTCACAGGCATGAATCGCAGCCGGCGCAGCATCACCAGCCAGCTCGCCGTTGCGCTATTGCCGGCGGCAGCGCGCCAGCAGCGTTTCCCCCAGTATCGTGGTGAGGAACCGAGTCAGAGCACGCGTGAGACGGCGCATGTTCCCAACTCCCCGGCTGGCCTCTGCCCTCGTCGGCAACCGGTGGCAGAGCAGACGGGTTTGACCGTTCTGAATGAAGGGTGCCGCTGGCGCTACTCGGTCCCGACACGGGCGGTCACCTCGATCTGATGACGCTGGCCAGCCTGCTGCTGTGCCGTCACGGGCCAGATATCCCGGCGCGTCCGGTCTGATGGCCGTGCCGATTGCCGACGCCCGGGCACGACGCCCACGCGTTCACGCAGCACCGCGAACCCCAGTTGCAGCAACAGGCCGCCAAGGATGACAACGGCATCGAAGCCGAATGAGGGGGCGTTGCCATTCAGCGACCAGAGTTCGCGTAGCGCGCGGGCAACAAAGGAAAGGATCGTTCCCAGCGCAAAGACCGGCAGCGCCTGCCGCCCCATGACCGCCAGCGGCCAGAACATCCACAACCCGGCCCGCTGGCGGAACCAGGGCCAGACGCTTATCAGATAGGCCAGCGCCAGTATGTGAAACAGGCGCGGAACCTCCAGATGGCCCTTGTCAAAATGGGTGATCAGCCGCGGCGCGCCCTGACGCGACAGCCAGATCATGCCGCCATTCGCCACCTCGCGCACGACGGGCACCTTCACCCACAGCAAGGCCAGCACCACATAGCCCGCCGCCAGACCCACCAGAGCCGGATGCACCGGCACCAGCCTGCCCCCGTCCTTCAGGCGCAGACCGATCAGCAGCCCGAGAACAAACAGCAGTTGCCATGCCAGCGGATTGAGAAACCAGCCGTTCAGGCCCGGATAGGTCAGAAGGTTGATCCGCGTGGTTCCGGCCAGCGCCCACAGCCCGACCGACAATGCCAGCAACCACGCAGGGCGCCGCAGTCCCAGCCAGATCGCGGCAGGTGCCGCGAGCATGAACAACACATAGAGCGGCAGGATGTTCACATAGCCGAACTGGTGCAGCATCGTCGGCAGCCCGATAAAGACCCCGAGAGGGTCCTGATAGAGCGCCCTGAAATTGTCCGACATCATCATGCGCGCACTGCCGCTCCAGCGCGCCATTGACGCGACGATGGCAAGCGCGACCATGGAGATCAGCAGATGCACCAGATACAGCGTCCATGCCCGGCTCCAGATCCGCGCAATCCCGGGCCACCAGGGCGGCGCAGCAAACCCGCGGCCATAGGCCAGCGCCGCCGATACCCCGGCCAGCAGCACAAACGCTTCGGCTGCGTCGGAAAAGCCGAAGTTGCGGCTGGTCAGCCGTTCAAACACCGTGCCCGGCACATGGTTGATGAAGATCATTGCCAGCGCCAGACCGCGGATCACGTCAATGCGGTGATCGCGCGCGGTTCGTGAGGAGTCGACCGGTGGCGGAGTGGCGCTCATCGCTCAGGCCGCAGCCACCGCCCGGCCGGATGCTGCGTCCTCCTGCCATCGGGAGAAGATGGCATCATGCAACGCAAGGACAGGCGGCAGGTCAACCTCTTCCGGCGTCATGTGGATCGTTTTCAGCCGTGCCGGATGGGATGTCCAGGCAATCAGCAACGGAGCAAAAAGCATGGGCAGAAGCACCGGCAGCAACCAGGGCAATTGCTGCGGCACCATCGTATGAGCGAAGCCAAGCGCGATGGTGCCTGCGAAGGTGATGAACTTTGAGGCGGCCCATGCCTCGGGCAGGGTCAGTTGCCCGTCACCGCGCGCGTTCGAAGGCCAGCCGCCATCCTGCCCGGCCAATACCTGCAAGAGCGAGCGCACCTGATAGGCCATCAGCACCGGCGCCAGCATCGCGCTCAGGATCAGCTCGGCCAGAACTGACATCAGCGCCGCCCCGTTGCCGCCATGGGCCCGCGTGCGCCGGGTCACTGCCGCTTCCAGCATCACCAGCAGCTTGGGCAGCAGCAGCAGCCCGACGATCCCCAGAAACAGCCCGATCGCGCGCCCGCTGGCATCGATCGGCAGGACAGGCAGAAACCCAATCCGTTCATGATAGATAGCGACCACGCCGGGGAAATAATCGGGCGCGGCCTGCCACAGGCCCGCCAGCATCGCTGCAATCAGAAACGTTGCCCAGAAACCCGATGACAGATAGCTCATGATCCCCTGCACGAAGATCGCCCTGCTCCATAAACGCAGCCCGTCGGTGCGCAGCAGGCGCGCGTGTTGCAGGTTTCCCTGGCACCACCGGCGATCACGGCGCGCATGCGCGACCACATGCTCGGGCCCTTCCTCAAAAGAGCCGCCCAGATCGGGGTCAACGCGCACGGTCCAGCCGGCCCGCGCCAGCAAGGCAGCCTCGACGTAGTCATGGCTCAGGATATGCCCGCCTGACGGCGCGCGCCCCGGCAGATCAGGCAGGCCGCAACTTTCAGCAAAGGCGCGGATACGCACCAGCGCATTGTGCCCCCAGTAGGGGCCTGTGCGGCCCTGAAGCCGCGCCAGTCCCCGGGTGAAGACCGGGCCATGGAACGCCGCGGCGAACTGCATCGCCCGGCCAAAGACCGAGCGTGCACGCACGACGCGCGGCAGGGTTTGCAAGAGCGTCAGATCAGGCGCTGCCTCCATCCGGCGGATCATAGTGAGGATTGTCGCCGCTTCCATGAGGCTGTCGGCATCGAGAACCAGCGCAAAATCCCACGCCGCCCCTGAGCGGGCGATGAATTCAGCAATGTTACCCGCCTTGCGCCCGGTGTTCTGCGTGCGGCGGCGGTAATAAACCTTGCCACCTGTCGTACTCACCTCGTCCTCAAGGCGTGCCAGTGCGGCCGCTTCGGCGCGCGCGCCTTTCGGGCTTGTGGTATCTGACAGGATGGCAAAATCGATCTGCGCCGGTGCGTCCGACAATTGCCTCTGCATCGCCGCCACGCGCGAAAAGGTGTTCAGCGCATCTTCATTGCAGATCGGCACCAGAACAACAGTGCGCGCGGTGATAGCGTCGCTTTCGGGGGGGCGTCGTCGCATCGGGGCCAGACCCAGAATGCCAAGAAACGCCCCCCAAGCGAGCCAGGCGGTGGAAATGCCCAACAGCACTGCCGCCAGCCAGAACCATTCGCTCAGCCGGGTGATGGCGGCGTACTGGATGAACATAATGGCCGCCATGGCCCCCGCCAACAGCGCCAGAACGAACCCCAGCGCGCGCATGCCGATCACCCCGACAGCCTCCGGGGCGCCTTTGCCACTCTCCGGAAGGACGTTCAGGATCGCACCATCAACTGGGGCCGCAGCCACCGCCCCAGCGAAAACCGGGGCCTGTCGGCGGGCGACAGGTTCTGCACCGGCATCGGCATCGGTGCCTCGGGCAGGGCAAAGACCTTCGTCGGATTGTCCCGCGGCTCTGTTGAAGGGCTTTTGTGGTCCGACAATGCGATCACGGTTTTCTCCATTGAAACGTCCAGATTTCACTCAGCTTGCGGTCGTTTCCGGCGATATGGGCATTGACCTCGACAAGATCACCGGATTGAGCGGCGATATCGATGGCAAGGCGCCAACGATCGGTCTCAGGCAATTTCGTCAGAACGACCACATCGGCTGTTCCGCCATCGACGTTAACGACCGCAACGACATCCTGGTTCCCTGCAGGGGTACGCCCCAGAAGCCCGCCTTGAAAATCAATAACGAATTTGCGTGTGTCAGGCGGGTTCGACAGCCCTGCCGCACCGCCGACACCGGCAGAGGTCTGCGCGACCCATGCCAGATCAGCGGCGGGGTCCGGGTCCAGTCGGCCCCAGTGCAGACGATAAGCGAATTCAAGCATTTCACCGGGTACGACCGGCGCGTCGGGAACCCAGAAGGCACCGATATTGTCGTGCACTTCCAGATCTGTGGGAATTTCGAACAGGCGGATCTTGCCGCTTCCCCAGTCGCCGACCGGCTCTACATCCAGCGAGGGGCGCAGCTCATAGCGTGCCTGTGCATCCTCGAAATTGTCAAAGCGGCGGCTGCGCTGGTGTAGGCCAAAGCGTTTCGGGCGGGTCTCGGAAAAGTACGAGGTTGCCAGAACATCAGGGTTGCTCAGCGCGCGCCAGACCACATCGCCATCGGCCCGTTCGATGCGCAGGCCGTCCGAATCGTGGACCTGCGGGCGAAAATCGTCGAACTGCGCGCGATTGACCCCACCAAACATATACATCGAAACCAGCGGCGCGATGCCCAGCTGGGTCACGCTGTCGCGGAAGAACAGCCGCGCCGTGACCTCCATGACCGTCGTCGGCCCCGGGAGGATCACGAATTGCCAGGCACCGGTCAGGCGCGCTGAATCCATCGATGCCCAGACGGTGATGTGTGACGCACCCGGCGCGGGCCGTTCGATCCAGAATTCGGAAAACCTTGGAAATTCCTCGGGGATCGGCAGTACCGAATCGACCGCCAGCCCGCGCGCCGACAACCCATAGCGGTTGCCTGCACCAAGCGCGCGGAAGTAGCTGGCCCCCAGAAACGACAGCACCTCATCCTGAAGATCCGCCTGATTGAGCGGCCAGGTCAGCTTAAAACCGGCGACACCTGGAAGCGAGAAATCCTCTGGCAGGTCAACCGAAAGCCCCGGGCGGTACTCAAAATCACGCGCTGAAAAGCTCAGCGGGTGCGCCACCCCGTCGTGAATCTCATGCAGGTGCACCGGCCGGTCGAACAGCCAGCCGGTGTGGAACGGCTGAAGCTGCCAACCGGGGGTTTCACCCGCAAATACCGCGCGCGCAGGCCGGAACGCGATGCGCTGGTAATCGTCATAATCAAGCCGGGCCAGCAGCGGGTCCAGCGCCGATGCCTCTGGATCGGCGACACCGGCACGCTGGCGGGCGTTCTCGGTCAGCATGTCGAAGCTGAAAGGCGTGTCGGCAGGCTCTTCGCCCCGCGACGGCGAAATGCCCGCAAGAACGGCAAGGGCAGAGCCGCTGGCAAGAAACGAGCGGCGGGTCAGGGCAGACATGGTCATTGGAATCATTGTCAACTTTGCGCGCCGGAGAACGGAAGACGAAAGCTGATACTACGCTGCCCTGCGGCGCGCTGCCATGCTGCAGTTGCATTACTCTCGCCATAACCCCCCGGACTCGCAAGATCTTGCCGACGCAATGTCACGGGTTGGGGCAGATACAGCTTTTACTTGCGCCATATCCGCTGCTGCGCGCCACCAGTTCGCGCTCATAGGTGACGCAGGGCTCACCGACTTTGGCAGTTCCGTTCGGCGCAGATCCCATTGCATTGTGGACCTGTCGCGCTTGCCTGCCGCTTTTCCGTTCGAAAGCCACGGGACTTTTCCCGCCAAGGGTTGATTGACGCCGGCGCGGGTTTTGGAAGCCGCGATGCGTTCGCGATCGTCCTAGCAAAGGTCATTTCCTCCAAGGGTTTCGGGTGGCTCCTGATGTGCTCGATGAACGCGTGCAACTTGGGATGAACCTGTGAGCACTGAGGATACGGCAACTCGCCCCCGATTATATCGCTACTTCAACGCGCTCCCGAAGGTCATCTGAATACGATTTCGTCATCCATGCTGGCCTCTTTCACCAGTATGGATTTTGAATCACATCAAGCCCGGTATCGGAATCCCTTACCGATTCAGGCAAAGGCTGAGACGCTCAAACGAGAGCATGACCTTTCAAGCTCTGTCCCTGGCGTCCCTGCCTGCAAATGCACCGGGAGAAAGGCCCTCGTGCCGAACAAATGCCGTGCCAAAGGCGCTGACGGATCCGCAACCGATGGAGGATCAGCCCACGCCCGGGCCGGGCGGCGCGGGTTTCCTCTTGGATCACCGGCATAAGGGCCACCAGGCGGTCGTGGCCCGATACATGGATCATCTCGGGCAGCAGTGACACCAGCAGGTTGCTGTCTGGCGCCTCAAAGCGGCAATGCCGGACCTGCGCGCGCATCTCCACGGGGGCACCTGCCGGGCCGAGGCGAACACGGCCGGGACCGGTTTCAAGCGGCCGGCCCGGCCCGCGTGGGTTCGGAGGCCCCTTGCTGGCCATGCGAAATCTCTGCAGATCAGGGATCAGAATGAAGTCTCCGGCCGCCAGCGTGACGGGCGCCAGAACCTGACGATGCGGATGGGGATGCGCCGCATTACGCGCCTGACCTGGGAAACTCCCCCTGCCGAAGGAGGCACAGATGTCTGATAGCGAATTCGAGAGCAAGACAAGACCGCGCTTGGTGATCCATGTGCCGCATGCCTCAACCGTCATGCCGGAGGGACATCGTGCGCAATTCGGCATTTCGGATGAGGCGCTTGAAACGGAAATTCACCAATCAGCCGATCTTCACACGGATCTCCTCGCAAGACAGGCATGGCCACAAGCAGAAATTGTCGAAGCCCGTGTGTCGCGCGTGCTCCTCGATGTGGAGCGCTATGCCGATGATGCCTTGGAACAGATGGCTCGTGTTGGACGCGGTGTCATCTACACGCATGATTGTTCGGGCGGATCCCTGCAAAGAACTGTCTCGTCCAAGGATCGCGGCCAGTTGCTCGATACGTTCTATCATCCGCATTGGAAGAAACTGCGCGCAGATGCATCGGATGCCGTGCTGATCGACCTCCACACCTACCCCGAAAAAGCGTGGCCCATTGAACCCCGGATCGACGCAGCGCGCCCGGAAATCGACCTTGGGACGAGCGCCGGGATCACGCCGATTGAATGGACCGCAGGTCTGTGGGCGCATTTCGAGCGACATGGCTTCACGGTCGAAGAGAACACACCCTATTCCGGCGTGATCGACGCGGGCGCGAAACACGCCGTCATGATCGAAATCCGTAGGGACGTATTGGGAAGCGGGCCGGGATCGCCTGAATGGCACAGGCTCGTCTCCGCACTGGCAACCCTGCCGTTGCCCGGCTGACCTGCCAGACAATTGGCATTTGTGCCGGGCTTCAAATTTTCTTCTCCCGGCCCGCAAAGCCGTGTTCTGGAACTTGCGTTGGATCGGCCTATTTCATAGCTATGAGCAACGAACCCGAAACAGCCGTTCTCTATAACGCCAACTGCCCTGTCTGCAGTTTCGAGATTTCGCAGTATGCGCGCTATGCGGATGCGCACGATTTACTGATCCGGTTTGATGACCTGAACTCGGACGCACGGGAGCAATGGGGCCTTGATGCCGATACCGCGGCACGACGGCTTTATGTGCTGCATGAGGGTCAATTAACGTCCGGCATACCCGCATTCCTGGTCCTTTGGGCGCAGATGCCGAAGTATCGGTGGCTTGCCCGTTTCGTGGGCTTGCCGGGGGTCAGGCAGATCGCCTCGGCGCTCTACGATCATCTACTGGCCCCGCTCATCTACCGCTGGCACCTGATCCGGCTGCGCAAAAGTACCGCCTGAGCAGCGCCCCGCTCCATCGTCAGGGGTTTCGGGCCATGTTCATGACGAACCGAGAGCGGAGCAAACCTTGCCACGAAAGGACCATGACAGCGTCGCCGCTGTACCCACCGGTCGCGTAGAGTAGCTGTTGCGGTTTGGCGGCATGGCCTCCGATTTTGCTAGAAATGTCGAGGCAGGTGGGTTGCGCGCGCTGGCGCGGAGTAAACCGCCTGAGTTGGCGGAACTTCCGCTCCGCCCCGCCATTCTGCTTCGACTTCCGCAGGCGCCGCAACGCTGAAACGGGGCTGTGCGCTGCCAATGGACTTCGTGCCGGTACTGATTGATGAACGAATGGCAATCCTAGGGTGGCTGACGTCAGTCATCCTGGATCGAATGCTATTCACCGCCGGAACCGATTAACAGGCAGCCATTTCATAGCGCAAGGCCGCATGACGGCAGGGCCTCGATACGGGGGCGCATGCCGACCGGGCGTTTACACACCTGCCAGCCCTTGATCTGGAATATCCTCTGAACCGTGTTTTTGTTAAAGCCGAGAAGCCAGGCCAAGGTGCGGTAGCCAAAGGAAGGCTCCTTCTCGATCATCGCCTTGATCGGGGTGCCTAAACGGGGATCGACCTTCGGCGCGGCCTTGGTCGGCTTGTAATAGACCGTCCGCCGCGGCACGCCAAACCAGGCGCAGAGCTTGGTCAGCGGCACCGCGATCCCGTCCGCCAGCAGGCCCTCATGGAGCGTCCGGATCAACTGCCGTCCTCCCGCTCCATAAGGGACTGGAACTTTTTTCGAGCACGCAGCTCCAGCATTGCTTCGCCGTAGGCTTCTGAAGATCCTTCAGCTGCTTTTCATACTGCTCGCGGATTGGCCCGCAGCGCCATCTTTGGGGCTTGCGCGGCCCCATCAGGGGCCACGGTCCCCTCGAAATCCATGCCCTTCTTCTCGTCGTCGATCCAACCCTCGATCTCCGAGGGCTAAAGGTCGAAAGACCGGCTGGTGTCTGCCACCGGCGTCTTGCCTTGCATGATCTCGACCACAAACGCTGATTTCTGCTTCGACGTCCACCGTTTGATGCTGTCGTCCATCGTCACACTCATTGCTACCTTCTCCTTTGTAGCATTAGCAGATCTTCACTGAGTCGATACACCTCTGCGTCGGCGAATGTGCCACGGTCTTTGGCGATGCCAAGATGACCACGGCCTTGCTCGACCGCCTCACCCACCGCCGCTACATCCTGGATACCGGAAACGACAGTTTCCGCTTCAAGCCAAGCTCGGCCGAAGAGCGGACAGCGGGCATTCGCTGCATCTGCGTGCGTGCTGTCTCAGATTGAGAAAAGCCGACATGCATAGGACGCAGGCCGCGGGGAAATCAGGACAGGCTTGTTTTTCTGGTATCCTGCGCGATACTCCAGCCAAGACTTGCCGATATCTCGCGCGCGATCCTGGCGATCCGGGGGCCCAGTTTCGCACGAAACGCATGCGTGAACACCCGCACGGATCCGGCTGCGCCGATGGACATCAAGGCCCCAGGCCCGCTTGGCGCAAGAGGGGCGGCGACAGAGCACATGCCGCGCTCGATCTCTTCCACGCATTCGGCGAAACCGCGCTTGCGGATGATCTCGAACTCCGCTTGCAGGTCATCCACGTTTGTCAGGGTGAATTCAGTGTAGGCGCGCAACCGGCCTTCCATTTCACTGATCAAGAACAAGTCGGGGGAAAAGGCGGCAACAGCCTTTGAGCAGGAACAGGCATGCAGGGGGCGCTTTCCCAGACCCGGATGAAGATAGGATACACCCGTGTCCGGCGTCTCAACATGAATGATTTCCACGGATTTCCCGCGCAGCCGTGACAGGAAGAACGCTGCGCCGAATTCGGTGGCCGCCTGTTTCAGCGTCGGCGCGATCACTTCCAGCAGTGCGCGGTCGGACTGATCGCTGTGCGTCATCTGCCTCAGGCGGGTGCCGATCGCAAACCGCCCGCGCGCGACAGGTTCCAACAGGCCGACAGCAACGAGGTCCTGCACCAACCTGTAGGCGGAAGGCTTGGGCAGATCCGAATGGGCACAGATCTCGGCCACCGTTGCCTCGCCCTTCTGTCCGACGATTTCGAGAATCCAAATGAGGCGTTCGAGATGCATATTTTTACCTTGCGAGAATCAGATTATCAATTTACGAGAAACAAGGCATAATCGCAAGGGAGGAGTGTAAGTATGGACGGCGCATGTTGCGGCCCGGGCTACGCCAGCCCTGCCGAAGCCATAAAGGCACCACGGGAGAAATTGCTTTACACCATCGCCATCTACACGGGCACCGGGATACAAAAACCGGATTACCTGGCGACGGTTGATGCAGACCCCGAAAGCCCGACCTATTCTCAGGTCATACACCGGCTCGAGATGCCCGGCATCGGGGACGAGTTGCACCACATGGGATGGAATGCCTGTTCGTCATGCCATGATGACGCGGGCATGTCGCGCAAGTATCTGTTGGTGCCCGGGGTCCGGTCCAACAACATCCATGTCATTGACACCGCCACCGACCCGCGCGCGCCGCGCCTGCACAAGGTGATCGACGGGGCTGAGATCAAGTCGAAGACCAACCTCAGCGCCCCGCACACAGTGCATTGCCTGGGCAGCGAGATCATCATTTCCTTCCTTGGCGACGCGCAGGGCAACGCCCCCGGTGGCTACCTGCATCTCAACAAGGATTTCGAGATCGTGGGCCGGTGGGAAGAAACCATGGGCGATATACCGTTCAGTTATGATTTCTGGTACCAGCCGCGCCATAACGTCATGGTGTCGTCCGAATGGGCGGCTCCCAACACGTTCATGCCGGGGTTCGATCTGGAAGAGGTAGGACACCTGAAATATGGCCGTCGGCTGCACATCTGGGATTTCGAGGCGCGCAAACCGGTCCAGACCCTGTATCTTGGCGAAGACGGGCTGATCCCGCTGGAAGTCAAATTCCACCATAATCCTGACAGCAGCCACGGCTTCTGCGGGGCTGCCCTTTCAGCCAACGTGATCCATTTCTGGAAATCCGAGGCCGGCAAGTGGGAATGGGAAAAGATCATCGACGTCGGGAACGAGCCGCATCCGGAATGGCCCATTCCGATTCCGGGCGTGATGAGCGCGATCCTTGTGTCGATGGATGACAAATACCTTTATCTCAACAACTGGCTGCACGGCGACATGCGCCAGTACGATATCAGCGATCCGCACAACCCTGTGCTGACGGGGCAGGTCTATATGGGCGGCCTGTTGGGCAAGGCGCCCGTGGTCAATGGCGTCAAGGTCGCGGGCGGGCCGCAGATGTATCAACTCTCGCTGGACGGCAAGCGGCTCTATGTCACTACCTCGCTGTTCAGCACCTGGGACAACCAGTTCTACCCCGAGATCCGCACACAAGGTGGTGTCATGCTGATGATCGACTGCGATGTCGAGAACGGCGGCATGAAGATCAACGAGGATTTCGTCGTCGATTTCGGCAAGGAGCCGAACGGCCCCTCGCGCTGCCACGAAACCCGCTATCCCGGCGGCGACTGCACGAGCGATATCTGGCTGTGAGCGAGACCCGCACCATCAGAATCGCCAATCGCGGCGGCGCGACCTATCAGGTCGACGCCCGCCGCCCGTTGCTGGACACCCTGCGCGAGCAGGGTGTCGATCTGCCTTACGGCTGCAAATACGGCGGCTGCATCACTTGCGCGGCCAAGCTGACCGCAGGTGAGGTTGACCAGCGCCGCCAGGTGGCGCTGAACAATCGTCAGATCAACAATGGCTATGTCCTGCTCTGCGTCGCGCGCGCCGTCACCGATTGCACTTTGGAAATCGGCGTCGAAAGCCACGACAAGCTATACCGCAACCCGTTCCTCGACCCGCTGGAACCGCATGAGCTGAAGGCGGATATCGCGACCCCGAAGGAGGCCTGAACCATGCCCGTTGAAGCACTGGACGACCTTTATGATTACGACCCGAAGTATCTGGCCGACATCCTGAAATCGGTCAAGACCATCGCGATGGTCGGGGCGAGCGCTGATCAGACGAAGTTCAGCTACGGGGTGCTGCGGGTCTTGCACGAAACGGGATACGACATGATCCCGGTGAACCCGAACCGGAACCTGACAGAAATCCGCGGCATCCCGGTGTATCATTCGCTCGAGGAAATCGACCGCCCCGTCGATATGGTCGAGGTATTCCGGCCGAAAGAGGAACTCTATGCCATCGCCGACAAGGCGATTGCCATTGGTGCGAAAGTGCTTTGGGGGCAAATCGGGGTTTATGACGACCGTGCGGCGAAGCTCGCAGAGGATGCGGGCCTGAAAGTGGTGATGAACCGCTGCCCCAAGATCGAGCTGTTCCGCCCGTTCTGGAAGCCCCGACTGGACCTCGCGATATGAACCGCTCCGGCACCGATATGCGTGTGCCCGCAGCCTGTGCCTGCGGCAGTGCCGGCGCGGTGGAATGGCCGCTGAATACGTGATTGCCTGATACGCCGGCACTCGAAACAGGAAACCAACCATGCCCCAGACCATTACGAAAAGTTCCAGCGAAATCGTCAAGGCAGCTATGGATGCCGTGCCCGCCATCAGCGTGGACGAAGCGATGGCGCTGGTTGGTTCGCCCGATCACGTCTTTGTCGATCTCAGAGATGGGACCGAGCAGGCAAAAACCGGGACGATCCCGGGTGCTGTCGCATCCTCGCGCGGCATGATGGAGTTTCACATCGACCCCGAATGCCCCGCGCACAAACCTGAATTCAGTCAGGACAAGACCTTTGTCTTCTACTGCGCCGTGGGCGGAAGGTCGGCACTAGCCGCCCTCGTGGCAATGGATATGGGGCTGAAACCGGTGGTGAACCTGTCTGGCGGCGTCAACGCCTGGAAAAAGGCCGGGGGCACGTTGGAGTAGATCATGGACGGTAGCATGGAAAACGACACCCTCATCCTGCGCTCGGATCAGGACGGGATCGCCGTCCTGACGCTGAATGCGCCCAAGTCGATCAACGCCCTGTCAGAGGCGATGCTGGCGGCAATGTCGGCAATGCTGGATGACATCGCGGCGGACCGCAGCGTCAAGGTCGTGATCCTGCGCAGCGGCGGCAACCACTTCTGTGCAGGCCATAACCTGAAGGAAATGACCGCGCGCCGCGCCGACGAGGACGGTGGTTTCCGGTATTTCCAGGACCTCTTTGCCCAGTGCTCGGCGATGATGCTGCGCGTCGTGCGCCTGCCGCAACCAGTGATCGCCGAGGTCAAGGGGATCGCCACGGCGGCGGGCTGCCAGCTCGTGGCGTCCTGCGATCTGGCCGTTTCAGCCGATGATGCGAAATTCGCCACATCCGGCGTGAATATCGGGCTGTTTTGCTCAACCCCGATGGTCGCGCTGGCGCGCAATGTGCCGAGCAAACTGGCGATGGAAATGTTGCTTCTGGGGGAATTCCTGCCCGCAGCGCGCGTTGCCGAAATGGGTCTCGTGAATCGTGTCGTGCCAATGGCAGCGCTGGAGGACGCAAGCATGGAAATAGCGCGCATCGTCGCCGACAAATCCCCGGCTGCCGTCAAGATCGGCAAACGCGCCTTTTACCAGCAGCTCGAAATGCCTCTGGAGGAAGCCTATGCCTTTGCCGGCCAAACAATGGCGGAAAACATGATGGCGAAAGATACGGTGGCTGGAATCGGCGCCTTCACCCGCAAGGAAACCATGCCCGAATGGACCGGCGAATGATGTTTAACGGCCCCGAGCTTGCGCGGACCGCAGCCAATCATACGGCTCTGTCCCCGGTTTCGATCCTCAAGCGCGTGGAGCGTGTACACCCGGAACTGCCCGCGCAGATCCACGGGCGTATCCGGCGCAACTGGGGTGAGGTCGCGGCGCGTTGCAAGCGACTTGCCTCGGCCTTGGCCAAGCGCGGCATCGGCAAGGGCGACACGGTTGCCCTGATCGCCCCGAACATTCCCGAGGCGCTGGAATGCGCGCTGGCGGTGCCCATACTGGGCGCGGTTCTGAACGCTAACAACACGCGGCTCGATGCCGCCACCATCGCCTATATTCTGGAGCATGGCGAAGCGAAGGTTCTGCTGGTCGATACCGAGTTCTCGGCTACGGCGGCCGAGGCTGTCGCGCAGTCGGGCCGCGACATACTGGTTGTCGACATTGAAGACAGCGAAGGACCGGACGGCGACCGGATCGGCACGCTGAGCTATGACGATCTGCTGTCCGAGGGCGATTCCGATTTCGCCTATACCCTGCCGGACGACGAATGGGACGCACTTGCGCTGAACTATACGTCCGGCACCACGGGGCGGCCCAAGGGCGTGGTCTATTCCCACCGCGGCGCGTGGACCAACGCGGTCAACAACGTGGTGACGTGGGAAATGCCGCATCATCCCGTGTATCTCTGGACGCTGCCGCTGTTTCACTGCAACGGTTGGTGCTTTCCTTGGACGATCACCATGCTGGCCGGAACCCATGTGTTCCTGCGCGCGCCACGAACGGAGGCGATCTATGACGCCTTCGCCGATCATGGCGTCACCCACCTCTGCGGCGCGCCGATCATCATGTCGATGATCAGCGGTGCCGCGGCAAAGCGGGACTTCCCGCAGAAGATCAGGATGATGACCGCCGCCGCCCCACCTCCGGCCAGTGTCATCAAGGGGATGGAGGCGATGGGGATCTCGGTCACCCATGTTTACGGGCTGACCGAAGTCTATGGTCCCGCTGTCGTCTGCGCCGAAAAACCCGGCTGGGCGGCGCTGCCGCCAGAGCAACAGGCCGATCTGAAGGCCCGACAGGGTGTCGCCTATGAGCTCGAGGAAGACGTGCTGGTCCTCGACCCCAAGACCGGAACCCCCGTGGCATGGGACGGCCAGACGCTGGGCGAGATCGTGTTTCGCGGCAATATTGTCATGAAGGGCTATCTGAAGGCCCCCGAGGAAACTGCCAAGGCTTTCAGGGACGGGTGGTTCTGGTCCGGCGACATCGCGGTGCAGCACCCTGATGGCTACATCGAAATTCGCGACAGGTCCAAGGACATCATCATTTCGGGTGGGGAAAACATCTCGTCCATCGAAGTGGAGAAGGCGCTCTATTCCCATCCCGCCGTCAGCCTCGTCGCCGTGGTGGCGATGCCTGACGAAAAGTGGGGCGAAGTGCCCTGCGCCTTTGTCGAGCTGTCGCGCGAGACAACCGAAGAAGAATTGCTTGCCCATGCCAGGGTGCGGCTTGCGGGGTATATGCGCCCCAAGAAAGTGATCTTTGGCAAACTGCCGAAAACCACCACCGGCAAAATCCGGAAAAACGAACTCCGCGATCTGGTCCGCCAGAAAACCTGACCCCAAACGCATCAAATTGGATACACACCATGGCGCATGAACTGGAATTCGCACAATTCAGCTTCGGCACTCAGGTCCGGAAATCCCCCTATTCCGACGCGGCCCTGCGTTGGGGCGCCAAGGGCTTTTCGGTCTACAACCACATGTACATCCCCCGCGATTTCGGCGATCCGGAGCAGAACTTCTGGAACCTGATCAATCACGCAACCTTGTCTGACGTGTCGGTCGAGCGCCAGGTTGAAATCAAAGGGCCGGATGCGGCCAGATTCACGCAGTATCTATGCTCGCGCGACCTGTCGAAATGCGAGGTCGGCCAGTGCAAATATGTGCTGCTCACCGATCAGGACGGCGGGGTTATCAACGACCCGATCCTGCTCAAGCTGGCCGAGGATCATTTCTGGCTGTCCATTGCGGACAGTGATGTCCTTCTTTGGGCGCGCGGCGTGGCCGTGAATGCCGGCATGGATGTCGAGCTGTCAGAGCCCGATGTGTCGCCTCTTCAGCTTCAGGGCCCCAAGTCCCGCGACATCCTGCGCGCGTGCTTTGGCGACGCCCCGACCGAACTGAAGTACTTCCGGTTCATGGAATACGACTGGCACGGCGTTCCCCTGATCATTTCGCGCACCGGATGGACAAGCGAGCTGGGTTACGAGATCTACCTGCGCGACGGGTCCGCCGGGGGGCGGCTTTGGGAATACATCTTGGATATCGGTTACTCGATGGGCCTCAGACCCGGCCACACCTCCGGCATCCGCCGGATCGAGGCGGCAATGCTGTCCTATCACGCGGACATGACCCTGGTGAACAACCCTTACGAGCTGGGCATGGACCGACTGGTCGATCTGGACATGGAGGCCGATTTCGTCGGCAAGGAGGCACTGGCCAGGATCAAGGAGAAGGGTGTGAAACAGCGACTTGTCGGCATGGAAATCGAGGGGGCTCCCTTCGTGGGTGTCAACGATTTCTTCTGGCCGGTCATGAAGGATGGCAAGCAGGTCGGTACGGTCACCTCGGCGGTCTATTCCCCGCGGCTGAAAAAGAACATCGCCCTCGGGATGATGAGTGTCGAACATGCAGCGATCGGCACGGAGCTGATAGTGGACAAGCTGGGCGAAACGCGCGGCGGGGTTATCGTTCCGATCCCGTTCTATGACCCGAAGAAAGCGCTCGCGGTTAAAAGCTGAGCTTATAGCGGCACAGGATCAATTTCCTGTGTTGCGCATGCTGTGGGCGGATGCATGGCATGGATGAGTTCGCTGACGCTGCAGGCAGAAGTCCTTGCCGTCGCGCGGCGGCAGAAAAAAGCAAGCGGCGCACTTGCGGCGACAGATCGGCTTGTCCAGCATATTTTTAGTTTAGCCAACTTCGGATGTTGCGAGCGCAGAGAATGGCCGCAATGCCGGGCCGCACTGCAGCACTGACGACCAACGTTGACTGTCTGCTCAGGGCCGAACATGTCGATGTGATCGTCGTCCGCGCAAGGGGCGGATACCGGGCAAATGCAACTGAGGCACTGCATCTGCATGATCTGGGATAGCAGCCATTCGGCAGCAGTCGCGTGAGCAAACCCTGAACTTGCATCGCAGCCAGATCGCAGAACTGTCCGAGCATCCGCGGGTCGTTATCGACCAATGTCAATTCAAGCCCGGACTCGGCTGCCAGCAGTCGGTGCGCCACGCTTGCCAGACCGCAGCTCGCATCAAGAATCCGTAGCCGAGGGGCACAGAAGTATGATCAGCACGGCCTCCTGTACGGCTTCGGCCTCGCTGCCGGCAATGCCCAGGAAGCGCGCATTCAGCCGCCGGTACGCCGCGTCCGCGTGCTTTCGCGGCGCTCAAGCTGAACTTGAGTTGGCGTCGCGGCGGGTGGCTGATAGATCCTTGGCTGTCACCTGATGGCCGTGCTTGAGCCTCTTACGCAGGTCCTTCAGGCGGTCTTCATTCAGCATCGCGCCGCAATCCTGACAGGCGCTGCGAAGAAGCGCCGACTGTTCCCTATGGATGCGCGCGCCAATGATGCAAGACAGCGCTAACAGATTGAGAACCCGGGTCTGGCGGGCGGCGTCCAGCTCTGGCAGGTCGTCGCGCACGGCGGTCCAGTCGAGCGCGATATCCCCGTCGCGATTCAGCGCCTCTCGCAGACGGGTCATCAGATAGACCTGATTGGGATGGGCATCACGCCCCCTGCTCAGCATCTCGCCCGCAGCGTTGAGGATCACGTCCTTTTCCGAATCCCCCAGATCGGCCACATTCTGGAAATGCGCCGCAATCAGGTTGTCCACGGCGAACGGTCCCAGCGTGCGCACCCGTGCCTCTGTCATGATGCGCCAGACAATATAGGCATTCCATACGGCATATAGCGGGCCTGCAATGAGCGGGACCATGCCGCGAACCACCATGCGCGCAGCCACCCTGCGCAGAAAGACCCGCAAGAGGAAGCTGCTCACCCCGACCTTCAGCTTGTAGGCGATGCTGAGCGCCGTGAGCTTCCAGTTCGACACATGCGCATAAGGGTCGATCCCGTAGATGTGCACCTGCGGGTTGGGAAATTCCAGCGCGGCGCGCGCCAGGCTGTGGGCAAAGAGCCCGCGCCCATCGTGGCGCGACAACGGCAGGCCGGCGTTCTGCGTGACGCGCGCGATCCCGGTCAGCGCCAGTGCGTAGAGCAGGACGATCTCCACCGCGCTGATCGCGCCGACGAAGAGGTAGAAGACAGTCCAGTACGGGAGCACCTCTCGCCAGCCGGTGTCCTCCATGCCGTCTAAGATGCCTTGGCGCATCCAGATCTCGGCGCCACCGATCAGCCCGCCCGAGACGATGCCGGCGAACGCCGAAAGCCCGATGACCCACCTAGTGACGCGGCCGATCTTCTGCACGCGTTCACGCGAGGGATGGCCGCTCGTGCCGCTTTCCGCGCCGCGCTGCGCCAGATGGGCGGCAAACCTGCGCTCCAGCAGGTTCGGCTCGGGCGAATATGTTTCGGCCGCTGACACCTTCACCTCTCTTGTGCTTCCGGCCCGCAGGGTGCGGCATGTGAACTCGACTCGTCTGCGGCCCGCTCGGCCAGCCGGGCACGACCTTTCTCACTTTCTCCCCCAGCGGGTGCTCGACCCAAAGCTTTTGCACCGCGACCCTCGCCAGGATTGTGAGAGGCGCAGCTAGGATCCCGCTGGGTCATCCAGCAACCGATACCGAGGTCGGTGGGGCCACCGCCTTTCAGCCCCGCGAGCGAATGCGTAACGACCCGTACCGGTGGGCATAGTTGATGGTTCGGCATTGTGTTCTCCTTGCTCCCGAATCATGGGACAAGCGGCAACAGGAGCCCCCTGCAGGGTCGTGGCCGGCTGCATCCCGTTCTAGGTTCAAGGGCCCAGGATCATGTCAGTCAGCAATGAGGCGATCGATGAACACCCCGAGCGTCGGACTTCGCGACATAGGTCACTACAAGGTAACACAGCAATGGATGCGCCGTTCCCTCGAACTCACGATCAGACCGTCCAGGACCAAAAGAAGCGCATCATTGCTGCAAAGGCTTCCGCGTCCTCGGATCGACGTATCGGCCGCGACTTCTCCGCCCGATCGGGCGTGGGCCATCCTCTTGACTGCCATAGCCCGTTATCGTTTGATCCATACCACCGAAAGTGCTGCAGAGTGCCTGAGCGGCCGCTTCCGTGAGCGCTGCACTGAATGCCGACGGGCCGGAATGGGTCGGTAACGCCGCTGCCGGCGACGCGAGAGGGTCAGCAGGCCGATGCTGCGCCGCAGTTCGACACTAGGAGCCCATCAGCGGCATTTAGGCGTGCCCAGGCAAAGCAAGCCCTTTTACGAATGCAGCATCGTGCTGGCCCATTCCAGACCTTCGACATGCACCTGTGAAATTGTCAACGGCAGAGTAAAAGTGGGCCAAAGGGCAGCGCAAAATGTTGCCACTTTTGGGCGAGCGAGATTGCCGCATGAGCGTGCGCCAGCATCCGG
>JAFIEK010000062.1 GCA_020832545.1 Pararhodobacter sp.
CCAGATCTTCGACCCCTTCACCCGCATCATCCGAAACGAGGGCTGAGCGTTCAGTCCCGGTGAAACGGCCCCCGCACCAGCGGCGGCAACGCCATACCCCGTCGCCGCACCACCGGCACGGCAGGGCCGGATTGCGGCGGGTGACCATGAAACCGGCGCCAGAAATGGCGCCCGCCCCGCCGACGCCAAGGGCGCAGGCATAATGCCACGCCCGTCGCAAACCCGCCAAGATGCGCCCAGAACGCCACCCCGCTACCGCCCACCGGCTGGCTGAGCCCGCCCCAAAGCTGCAAGACCAACCAAAGACCCAGAAGCAGCCATGCGGGCAGCGCGATCACACGCAGCCCCACCACATACCACAGCACGACATCAACCCGGGCGCGCGGGAACAGCAGCAGATACCCCCCCATCACCCCCGCAACAGCGCCCGATGCCCCCACCACAGGCACAGCCGAGCCGGGTGCTACAGCCCAATGCACAAACCCGCCCATCACGCCGCAGACCAGATAAAAGCCCAGAAACCGCGCGCGGCCCAGCTCCGCTTCCAGATTGTCGCCGAATATCCACAGAAACAGCATGTTGAGGCCCAGATGAAACCAGCCGCCGTGCAGGAAAGGCCCGGTGAACAGGCCCGTCCAGCCCGCGCCCTCGCTCAACTGCGCTGGCACAAGGCCCCAGCTCCGGAATACCTGCGCAACCGCCTCCTCATTGCCCAGCGGCCAATAGGCCAGGAACAACCCGGCATTCAGCACGATCAGCGCATAGGTGATCAGCGGCAGGGTCGCAGAGGGATGATGATCGCGGATCGGAAGCATCGGCGCAGGTTTCACGAAGGCGCGGGCCAGGTCAATCCGGCATTCCATTCGCCGAAGACCGGGCAGGCGCGCTGCGGCGGCGCAGCCGTCGGCGGCGGGCTGACCCTCGATGGGTCAGCCCGCCGCGCCCCCTAGCCCGAAACCGCCGCCAGAAGCTGGGCGTTCCCGCCCGAGGCCGTGGTGTCGATGCACAGATGCCGCTCAAGATGGGTATGCGCCCGGTCAGGCTGGCCGGTGATCAGGGCCAGGATCGGCCCCTCGCGCGCGGCAAGCGCCTGTGCGATTGCCCGCGCGCGCGCTCCGTCACCCCACCACACAACGCCCGAAAACCCCTCTGCCCCGCGCAGCCAGTCGACGGGCACATCCCCGCCCGCCGCAACCGACAGTCCGCCCAGCGCCTGCACGGCGGCAGCCTGCGCATCCTCGGTCTCGGCCCCGGGTCCGAGGCACAGGATCGGCGGGCGCGGCACCAGCCGCAGGCGGTTCGATTCGCCCGTCGGGCCCGGCAGGTCTGCAGCCTCGGGCAATGGTCCGTCAGGTCTGGCAGCCGCCAGCCGTGCCGCAAGCGCTGCCAGATCTGCGTGACCTGGCATTGCGCCGCCCGGCCCGCCCGCCGCAGGCCGCGCCAGCCGCGCCACATACTCCGGCCCCCCCGCTTTGGGTCCGGTGCCCGAAAGCCCCTCGCCACCAAAGGGCTGGCTGCCAACCACAGCGCCGATCTGATTGCGATTGACATAGATATTGCCGGCCGTCACAGCCTCGACCACGTCCTGAACGCGGCTGTCAATTCGGGTGTGCAGCCCGAAGGTCAGCCCGTAGCCGCGCGCGTTCACATCCGCGATCACCCGCCCCAGATCGCGCGCCCTGAACCGCGCCAGATGCAGCACCGGCCCAAACACCTCATGCGGGATGTCGTTGATCCCGCCCACACCAATCACCACCGGTGCCACGAAATGCCCCTCGCTGGGCGCGCGCAACTCCTTCAGCACCCGCCCCGCTCGCCGGGCCTGGGCCACATAGGCGCGGATCTCGCCTGCGGCCCCGGCATCGATCACCGGGCCAATATCGGTGGCCAAATGCCAGGGATCACCCGAGGCCAGCTCTTCCATCGCGCCAAACAGCATGTCTGAGAGATGTTCGGCGACATCTTCCTGCACATAAAGGCAGCGCAGCGCCGAGCAACGCTGCCCCGCCGACTGAAACGCCGAGGCCAGAATATCGCGCACCGCCTGTTCGGCCAGCGCCGTAGAATCGACGATCATCGCGTTCAGACCGCCGGTTTCGGCAATCAGCGGCGCGCCCGGGTCCAGATGGTCGGCCATAGCGCGTCGGATGGTCAGCGCGGTTTCGGTGGAGCCGGTAAACACCACCCCTGCCACACGCGGATCAGATGTCAGCGCCGCACCGACCACCGCCCCCTCACCCGGCAGCAACTGCAGCGCGGCGCGCGGCACCCCTGCCTTGTGCAGCAGCTCCACGGCGGCAGCGGCAATCAGCGGGGTCTGTTCGGCCGGTTTGGCCAGCACCGCATTGCCCGCCGCCAGCGCCCCCGCGATCTGGCCAGTGAAAATGGCCAGCGGAAAGTTCCACGGCGAGATACAGGTGATTACCCCGCGCGGCTGCATGTCAGGCCTGATCCGCGCGGCGTAGTAGCGCAGGAAATCCACCGCCTCGCGCAACTCGCCGACACAGTCCAGAAGCGTCTTTCCGGCCTCACGTGTCAGAAGGGCGAACAGGGGGCCAAGCGCCTCCTCATAGAGGTCCGCCGCGCGGTTGAGGACTTCGGCGCGCTCCACTGGCGTGGCCTGCCAGACCTGTGCCGCCCCCAGCGCCTGAGCCACCTCGGTCGGGGTAGCGCTGCGCAAGGTGCCCACCTGATCGGCGGGACGGGCGGGGTTGTAAACCGGCACACCCGGCGCGGGGCCAACCGGCACGGCAAGGACCGGCGCGGCATCGAACACCCGCTCTGCATGGGGGGCGCGCGCAGCTTCGATCAACGCCAGATCGGGCGTGGCACTTAGGTCCAACCCACGCGAATTGGCGCGTTCGGGGCGAAACAGGTCAGGGCCGGTGCGCAAGATCGTTTGTTCGGTATGGGTGGCAAATGGGCAGGCCGCGACGACTTCGGGCGGCACATCCTCATCAACGATCTGGTTGACGAAGGACGAGTTGGCGCCGTTCTCCAGCAGCCGCCGCACCAGATAGGCCAGCAGGTCCCGGTGTGCGCCCACCGGCGCGTAGATGCGGCAGCGCGTGCCTTCGGCCTTGAGCACCAGATCATGCAACCGCTCGCCCATCCCGTGCAGGCGCTGAAATTCATAGGCGTCGCGCCCCAGTCCCTGCGCCATCTCCAGCACCGCCGCGACCGTATGCGCGTTATGCGTGGCGAACTGCGGATAGATCCGGTCGGTCATGCCCAAGAGCTTGCGGGCATTAGCGATATAGCTGATGTCAGTGGCCGTCTTGGCGGAAAAAACCGGAAAACCGGGAAGGCCCAGAACCTGTGCCCGCTTGATCTCGGTGTCCCAGTACGCGCCTTTCACCAGCCGCACCGTCACCCGCCGGTCAAGCCGCGTGGCCTCTGTGTGCAACCAGTCGATCATCGCCCCGGCACGCGGGCCGTAGGCTTGCACCACCACACCAAAACCCTCCCACCCCTCAAGTGCCGGATCGGCCAGAACGGCGGCAATCACGTCCCGCGACAGGGCCAGCCGGTCCTGCTCTTCGGCATCGATGTTGAAGCCCATGCCCCGCACGGCGGCCATGCGTGCCAGATCGCTGACCCGCGGCACCAGTTCGCGCAGCACGCGGTCACGCTGCGCCAGTTCATAGCGCGGATGCAGCGCCGACAGCTTGACCGAGATGCCCGGATTGTCACGCATATCACCCGCCGTGCAGGCCGCACCGATTGCCTTGATCGCCTCTGCATAAGCGGCGTGGTAGCGTGCGGCATCTGCGCCTGTGCGCGCGGCCTCACCCAGCATGTCATAGGAATAGCTGTAACCTTCGGCCTCTGAAGTCCGGGCGCGCTTCAAAGCTGCGCCGATGGTTTCGCCCAGCACGAACTGGCGCCCCATCTCGCGCATCGCCCGCCCTACGGCGGTGCGGATCACCGGCTCGCCCAGCCGTTTGACAGCCGCGCGCAGATGGCCCGCCACACCCGGCGCGCCCTCATCCAGTACGCGGCCCGTCAGCATCAAGGCCCAGGTTGAGGCATTGACCAGCGAGGATGAGGAATGCCCCAGATGCTGCCCCCAGTCCGACGGCGCGATCTTGTCCTCTATCAGCGCGTCCATGGTCGGCGCGTCGGGCACCCTGAGCAGCGCCTCGGCCAAACACATCAGCGACACACCCTCGTCGGTGGACAGACCATACTCGGCCAGAAACACCTCCATCAGGCCGGGCCGTGCGCTGGTGCGTATCGCGCGCACCAGATCCGCGCCCTGCGCGGCAATGCGGCCACGCGCGGCCACGTCCAGATTGGCAACGGCGGCAAGCGCGGAAACGGCGGCAGCCTCGTCGGCGAGGATCGGCGCGGCGAGAGGGTCGGCGGGATGCATGGGGAACCTGTGCGAAAATGGGTTTTCGGATGTCCCGAGAATAACGCGATTGCACGCCAATGTTTTCCTTATTACAAATTATTGGCAGGCCAGTTGGCTAATTATAAAGCATATGGCGGTACAATGTCCCGTAACGACCTGGATGATTTCGACCGTTCGATCCTGCGCATTCTCCGCCGTGAGGGGCGCATCAGCGTCACCGAACTTGCCAGCCGCATCAGCCTGTCAAAATCACCCACCCAGGCCCGGCTGAAACGGCTGGAACGCGCGGGCTTCATCACCGGCTATCAGGCGCTAGTTGATCACAAGCGGCTGGGCGCGGCGCATGTGGTGTTTGTCGAGGTCCGTCTGTCAGATACCCGCGAAAGCGCGCTTAAAGCGTTCAACGCCGCAGTGCGTGACACCCCCGAGATAGAGGAATGCCACATGATCGCGGGAGCCTTTGATTACCTGTTGAAGGTGCGCAGCGAGGATATCCAGAGCTACCGCCAGATCCTGGCCGAGCATATCTCGAATCTGCCGCATGTCTCCTCAACCTCGACGCATGTGGCAATGGAATCGGTCAAGGAGCAGGGAAGCTGACCCTTGCACCTGCCCGCCAGTGGCATATCTAATGGCCTGAGAGCAACAACACACAGATCGCCATGATCCGTTTCAACCTTCGCTGCGAGAACGGCCATCACTTCTTCAGTTGGTTCGCCTCGAACGACATGTTCGAGCGCTTGCAACAGGCTGAGCGGATCGAATGCACGGTTTGCGGTGTGAAGAAGGTGGAAAAGGCGCTGATGGCCCCGTCCGTCACCTCGTCGCGCAGAAAGCCCGCTGAAGGCACGCCGGACAAGCCGCAAACGACCGAGGCCGAGATCGCCAGCCGGATCGCCGCTTACCGTCGCCATGTCGAGGAAAACTCGGACTATGTGGGGCTGAACTTTGCTTCCGAGGCACGCGCTATTCATTACGGCGAGGCACCTGAGCGACCGATCTACGGCGAGGCCCGTATCGACGATGCCAAGGCTCTTTCGCGCGAAGGCATTCCGGTCGCGCCGCTACCCTTTGTCCCCAAGACACAGACCGACAAATAGATATGGACCAACTGAACTAAAGCGCGGCCAAAGGCGCGCTCTTGCGTTGCGCAACCCTCGCGCGTATGAGGAGCGCGCGCCGCACCCGGGGCGACGTGAGACAATGGCGGGGACAGGTATGCCGCTTCTGGTGATGAAATTTGGCGGCACCTCGGTGGCCGATCTGGAGCGGATTGAAAACGCCGCGAACAAGGTCATGCGCGAGGTCGAACGCGGCTATGATGTGATCGTCATCGTCTCGGCCATGTCCGGCAAAACCAACGAACTGGTCGGTTGGGTGAACCAGACCTCGCCTTTCTATGATGCGCGCGAATATGATGCCGTGGTTTCATCCGGCGAGAATGTCACCGCCGGGCTGATGGCGCTCAGATTGCAGGAAATGGGCATACCCGCGCGCAGTTGGCAAGGTTGGCAAGTGCCGATCCAGACCACCAGCCAGCACTCGGCGGCACGTTTTGTAGACATCCCACGCGCCAATATTGACGCCAAGTTTGCTGAGGGCATGAAGGTCGCTGTGGTCGCAGGCTTTCAGGGCGTCAGCCCGGAAAACCGCATCACGACGCTGGGCCGGGGCGGCTCTGACACTACCGCCGTTGCCTTTGCCGCCGCGTTCGGGGCTGAGCGCTGCGATATCTATACCGATGTCGATGGAATTTATACAACCGATCCGCGTATTACCTCGAAGGCGCGCAAGCTTGAGCGCATTTCGTTCGAGGAAATGCTCGAACTGGCCAGCCTCGGCGCGAAAGTGCTGCAAACCCGCTCGGTCGAGCTGGCGATGCGCTACAATGTGCGCCTTCGGGTGCTGTCGTCGTTCGATGAAACGGACGAGACTTCCGGAACTCTGGTCTGTGGCGAGGATGAAATCATGGAATCGAAAGTTGTCTCTGGCGTGGCCTACAGCCGCGATGAAGCCAAGATCACCCTCGTCACCGTCGAGGACCGGCCGGGTATCGCTGCTGCCATCTTTGGCCCGCTGGCCGATGCGGGGGTGAATGTGGACATGATTGTCCAGAACATATCCGAGAAGGACTACGAGGATCACGTGGGCGCGGTCACCGACATGACCTTTTCCTGCCCGGTCGATCAGGTGGAACGCGCACGCCGCGCCATTGAGGGCGCACGCGACGCCAAAGCGATCGTCTACGACGATCTGGTGGTCGATACCGATGTCGCCAAGGTCTCGGTCGTGGGGATCGGCATGCGCAGTCATGCCGGTGTCGCATCGCGCATGTTCAAGGCACTTGCCGACGAAAACATCAATATCAAGGTCATCGGCACGTCCGAGATCAAGATTTCCGTGCTGGTTGACCGCAAGTACATGGAACTGGCGGTGCAAACGCTCCATGATGCCTTCGCGCTGGAGAAGGCGGACTGATACCCGGCCCTGACGGCCAGGGGAGGGGATATGCCAGAACGCCTTGAAACCCAAAGTCGTCGCCTGCTGCGCAGGTTGCGTGACACCCTCGCCGAACCCGGCCGAGGGCAGGAACGGCTGAACCGGATCACCCATCTGATATCGGAATCGATGCACACCGATGTGTGCTCGATCTACCTTTTCCGCGATGCCGACACGCTGGAACTTTGTGCCACCCGCGGGCTCAAGGCCGATGCCGTGCACCTGACCCGGTTGCGGATGGGTGAGGGCCTTGTCGGCCGCGTTGCGCGCAGCGCCAAGCCGGTAAACACCGCCGACGCCCCCGGCGAACGCGGGTTCCGCTATATGCCTGAGACCGGCGAAGAGGTGTTTTCGTCGTTCCTGGGCGTGCCGGTTCAGCGTCTGGGCGAAAAGCTCGGGGTATTGGTGGTGCAGTCGCGCGACAAGCGGCTTTACTCTGAAGATGAGGTCTATGCGCTTGAGGTTGTGGCCATGGTTCTGGCCGAAATGACAGAGCTGGGCGCTTTCATCGGCGACGATGCCACCTTGGCGCATCCCCACAAGAACCCGGTGATGATCCGCGGCACCTCGGGCCAGGAAGGTACAGCCGAGGGGCAGGTCTGGCTGCACGAGCCGCGCGTCGTCGTGACCAATCTGGTCAACGACGACCCGGTGGCCGAGGTCGAGCGGTTGCGCGCTGCCGTGAACCAGTTGCGCGTGTCGGTCGATGACCTGCTGACCCTTGCCGGGCCGACTGAGAAAGAACACCGCGAAGTGCTTGAGGTCTATCGCATGTTCGCCCATTCGCGCGGATGGCTGCGACGGATGGAACAGAGCATCGAAAGCGGTCTTTCTGCAGAAGCTGCGGTGGAAAAGGAACAATCGGGCGCACGCTCACGTCTGCAACAAGTGCCTGACCCCTATCTGCGCGACCGGCTGCACGATCTGGATGATCTGTCAAACCGGCTGTTGCGCATTCTCACCGGTCAGGGCAGTGAAACCGGCGCTGCGATACCCGAAAACCCCATTCTGGTTGCGCGCAACATCGGTCCCGGTGAACTGCTGGAATACGGACCTCGCTTGCGCGGTGTGGTGCTGGAAGAGGGTTCGATCGGCAGCCATGCCGCCGTTGTTGCGCGCGCACTTACCATACCGCTGGTGGTCCATGCCGGGCGAATCACCACTGAGGCGTTGAATGGCGATCCGATTATCGTCGACGGTGACGATGGTGTGGTGCATCTGCGCCCCGATGACAGCGTGGCCGTCGCCTTCCGTGACAAGATCGCCATGCAGGCGCAGGCCCAGGCCCGCTTCGCAGCGCTGCGCGAGCGCGCGGCCACGGCGCGCTGCGGTACCACCGTTGGGCTGCACATGAATGCGGGTATCATGGCAGATCTTCCCTCGCTCGCCGGATCAGGTGCTGAAGGTGTGGGCCTGTTTCGTACCGAGTTGCAGTTCCTGCTGCGCAACACCATGCCCCGGCGCTCAGATCTGGCCGCGCTCTATGCCCGTGTGATGGCCGCCGCCGACGGCCGCCGCGTGGCCTTCCGCACGCTCGATATCGGCTCGGACAAGGTCATGCCCTACATGAAGCGCCCCGATGAGCCCAACCCGGCGATGGGCTGGCGCGCCTTGCGTGTGGGGCTCGACAAGACCGGCGTGATGCGGATGCAGCTTCAGGCGTTGATCCGTGCGGCACGTGGGCGACCGCTGACAGTGATGTTCCCGCTCGTCAGCGAGATGGGCGAGTTTTCTGCCGCCCGCGACATGCTGTTGCGCGAGATCGAGCGCGAGGCGCATCTGGGTCACCCACTGCCCGAGAAGCTGGAAATCGGCGCGATGCTGGAGACCCCCAGCCTCGCGTTTGCGCCCGACGCCTTTTTTAAAATGGCTGATTTCATCTCGATCGGCGGCAATGACCTCAAACAATTCTTCTTCGCTGCCGACCGCGAAAACGAGCTTGTGCGCCGCCGCTATGACACGTTGTCTTTCAGTTTTCTGTCATTGATCCAGAAACTCGTTGAACGCTGCGCAGAGGCTGACACACCGGTGGCATTCTGCGGCGAAGATGCGGGGCGGCCGCTGGAGGCGCTGGCACTGGTGGCTGTCGGACTGCGCAACCTGTCCATGCGCCCGGCGTCAATTGGGCCTGTCAAAGACTTGATTATCCGTTCAGATATCGCCGAGGTCAAAGCCGCGATCGAGGCCGCGCAGCATCGCGGCCAAGAGCAGCTTCGACCGGTCCTGATGGATTATGTCAGACAATTAGCGCCGGTCTGACCCTACCGAACGCCAGCTGATGCGGCACGGAACGCGCCTCCAGGTCTGCCGACCTATGGCATTTTTTCAACAATCGTCTGAAAATTGCGTCACTGCCCCCTGCACGCCGTCCCAGCCCCCCGGAACCAGCGCAATGCCCAGAACCCGCTCTGGGTTGGTGGGCGGCGGCATCGTCACTCCCGCCAGCCGGACAAAGCCAAAACGCGCATAATAGGGGGCATCCCCGACCAGTAGCACCCGTTTCCAACCCAATGCGCGTGCCCTGTTCAGGCTTTCACGAATCAACATCCCCGCCAGACCTTCGCCCTGCCGTGTCGGGTGCACCGCGATTGGCCCCAGTAACAGCGCCGCCTCAGCGCCTACCTGAACCGGCCAGAACCTGATCGCCGCCGCCAACGCGCCGGTGTCATCGCGCAGCCAAAGGCAAAGCTCGGCAACCGGCCTGACACCGTCGCGCAACCGGTAGGACGACAAGGCCTCGCGCCCCGGGGCGAAGCACAGATCGTAAAGCGCCTCAACTTCCCACCAGTCGTCGGCTTGTTCCTGCCCCAGATCCAACCCCGCCGCCCCCTGCTGGACAATGCTGGCCCCGGCCCTAGCATGGCGCTAAGTCAAGAGCAAACCAGATGGAGCCCGCATGTTCTACCGCCCCGCCGATGGCCACGGCCTGCCCCATAACCCCTTCAACGCGTTGGTTACTCCTCGCCCGATCGGTTGGATCTCAACCCGGGGCAAAGACGGGGCAGACAACCTCGCCCCCTACTCCTTCTTTAATGCCGTCGCCTATGTGCCGCCGCAGGTGATGTTCGCCTCAACCGGCGCCAAGCCTGATCGCGACAACACCAAGGACAGCGTGGCCCATATCCGTGAAACCGGAGTATTCTGCGCCAATATCGTGGAAGAAGCGATGATCGAAGCCATGAACACCTCTTCGGCCACCTTTGCGCGCGAAATCTCGGAATTTGACCGCGCGGGGCTTGACCGCGCGCCTTGCCGGGAGATCGATTGCGCCCGCATCTATGGTGCCCCCGCGGCACTGGAATGCCGCGTCACTCAGATCGTGCAGCTTGCAGGCGCGGCCAACACGGTTGTTTTCGGCGAGGTTGTGGGCATCCATTTGCGCGATGATTGCCTGAATGAGGGTATATTCGACATCACCCGCTTCCGCCCCGTCGCCCGACTGGGCTATCGCGACTATACGGTGGTGCGCGAGACCTTCACGCTGGCGCGCCCTGATGAAGGTTGATCAGCGCCGCAGCACCGCGCCGGGGTTCAGAATGCCGGCGGGGTCCAGCGTCGCCTTGATCTGGCGCATCACACCCAGCGCCACCGGGTCGCCATAGCGCTCCAGATCCTCCGTTTTCATTCGCCCCACCCCGTGCTCGGCGCTGACCGATCCACCCAACGCATGCACCAAATCATGCACCAGTCGTTTGATTGCACCGCGTTCGGCCTCGTGCTCGGCGCGGTTGCGACCGGCTGCGGGAAAGACGTTGTAATGCAGATTACCGTCGCCCAGATGGCCGAAACAGTTGATCCGGTAATCGCCCATTGCAGCAAGCGCCGGGCCCGCCTGCGCGATGAAAGCAGGCACAGCGCCCAGCGGCACCGAAATATCGTGACTTGAGATCGCACCGATCCGGCGGTTCGCCTCGGGGATTGACTCGCGCAGTTCCCAGAACTGCACGCGCTGCCCCTCCGACTGGGCAATGACGCCGTCGCTGACCATGCCGCCCTCGGCCCCGGCCTCAAAGAGAGCCTCCAGCGCCGCGCCCGGGTCCAACCCCTCGGGCAGGCCCAGATCAATCAGAACCATCCAGTCAGGGACCTGGGCAAAGGGCTGACGGACCTGCGGCATGGTCTCGGCCAGAAAGCGCGGGCCCATCCCGCCCATTAGCTCAAATGCCGATATCCCCTCGCCCAGACGCGACTGTGCCAAAGCCAGCAATTCCAGCGCCGCGCCCGGGTCGCGCACCACCATGAGCGCAGCCCCCTGCCGTGCTGGGCGCGCGACCAGTCGCAGACTGGCGGCAGTGATTATGCCCAGTGTACCCTCTGACCCGATCATCAGATGGCGCAGATCATAACCCATGTTGTTCTTGCGCAGCCGCTTGAGGCCCTGCCAGATCTGCCCGTCCGCAAAAACCACCTCCAACCCCAGGCACAGATCGCGCATATTGCCCCAACGCAACACCCCCGTGCCACCGGCATTGGTGCCCAATAAACCACCAACCCGCGCCGACCCCTCCGAGGCCAACGACAACGGAAACAACCGCCCCGCATTTTCCGCTGCCGCCTGCACATCGGCCAGAATACAGCCCGCCTCCGCCACCAGCACATTGCCCGGCCCGTCAACCAGCCGGAAACGGTTCATCCGCTCCAGCGATATGATCACCGGCGCAGCTCCGTCCGGGGCTACCTGCCCGCCGACCAGCCCTGTGCCGCCGCTATAGGGCACCACCCCTACCCGCGCAGCCTGTGCCGCACGCAGGATCGTGGAGACCTGTTCAACATCCGTCGGACAGGCCAGAACCCCGCCCTGCCCGGCGTAGCGCCCGCGCGGCTCTTCCAGGTGACGCGCCTCGGGCTTGCGCAGGATGCCTTCGGGCAACCGCGCGGCCAAAGCCTCGCAAAATGCTGCATCCGCCGCGTTCAGTGCCTGCGCCTGTACCATTTTCTGTCTCCAAATATCCCCGCCGGAGGCTCCCGCAGCCGCCACCCCGTGCAGCGCCGGATCAGTGCCTAGCCAGCGTCCGTCCGCCCGCGCCTGTCCATGCGCAGATTGGCGTAGAGCACATGATTGCGCCAGCGCCCGTTGATCTGCAGATAGCTTTGCGCCACGCCTTCGTATTTGAACCCTGAGCGCTCCAGCACCCCGCGTGAGGCGGTGTTTTCCGGCAGGCAAGCGGCTTCGATCCGGCTCAGGTCCATTTCTGTGAAGGCATGGTGCGAGACCGCGCGGATGGTTTCACGCATATATCCCTGCCGAGCAAAGGCCTCGCCCACCCAATAGCCGATTGTCGTCGCCTGCGCCGGTCCCCGGCGGATCTGATCGAGGGTGATCGCCCCCAAAAGCGCACTGTCTTCATGCCGGATCATGAACAACGGCAGCGCGGTGCCGTCCGCGGCCGCGCGCGCCGCCCACTGCACCCGCGCGGTGAAGGCGCGGCGCGTCAGGTGGTCGGTTGACCAGGTGGGCTCCCAGGGCATGAGAAAATGGGCGCTGGCGGCACGCAACCCCCGCCACTGGTGGAAATCACGATGTTCCGGCAGGCGCAGCAACAACCGCTCGGTTTCGATCCGCACCTTGCGTTTCGGAGCCAGCGACCAGCCCAGCATCACGCAACAAGCCTGTCCCGCAAGGCGCCCAGTTCGGGTGCCTTTGCAACCGGCCCGTAGAGCGCCATGGCCAGCCGCGCCTCGGTCACCGTGCGCTCGGCGAAGCTGCGGATGGTCGGCAGATCAACGGCGTCAATTTTCTCCACGGCCTCCTCCAGTGTCGGCACCCGGTCCCAAATCGCCAGAAGCCGGGCAAGCCGCTCGGCCCGGGCGCTGGGGCCTTCCAGCCCCATCAGCATTCCCGCCTTCATCTGCACCCGCGCCCGGTTCACCTCGGCCTCGGTCATATCGCTGGTGGTGCGGCGGATCTCGTCGATGGTCAGGCGCGCCAGCTCGGGCACTTCGTCCGGCCCGGTGCCCGCGTAGATGGTGATTGATCCGGTATCGTCATGGGCACCCGCCTGCGCGAAGGTGGTGTAGCACAACCCCCGCTCCTCGCGCAGTTTCTGAAACAGTCGCGATGACATTCCGCCGCCCAGGATTCCGGCGAATATCTGCGCGGTGAACACATCGCGGTGGCGAAAGGCCGGGGCCTCAATGGCCAGCGCGAAATGCGCCTGTTCCAGCCGCTTCACCTCGCGCCGTTCGCCGCAGAAAAAACTTGCGGGCTCGGCTGCGGGCATCTGCAGGGGGGTGAGCTGGCCAAAATACTCTCCGGCAAGGTCCACCAGCCGGTCATGATCAACCGCCCCGGCCGCTGCCAGGATCATCTGCCCTGGGCCATAGTGGCTGGCAACGAACCCGCGCAAGTCACGCTCGCCATAGCCCGTGATCCGCTCTGACGGGCCCAGAATGGGCCGTCCCAGCGCCTGATCCGGGTAGCTGGCCTCCTGCAGCCAGTCAAAGATCACATCATCAGGTGTGTCCAGCGTCTGGCCGATCTCTTGCAAGATCACCTGGCGTTCCACCTCGATCTCGCGCGGCGCGAACGCCGGGTTGAGAACGATATCGGCCACAACATCCAGCGCCAGCGGCACATCGGCGGCCAGGACGCGCGCATAATAGGCGGTGGTTTCGCGCGATGTATAGGCGTTGATATAACCGCCCACATCCTCGATTTCTTCGGCGATTTGCAAGGCGCTACGCCTTTGCGTGCCCTTGAATGCCATGTGTTCAAGGAAATGGGCGATGCCGTTTTCCTCGGGCCGTTCATGGCGCGCACCAGCCTGCACCCAGACCCCGACTGCCGCCGAGGCAAGCCCCGGCATGAACTCGCTGACAATCCGGAATCCGTTCGGAAGTGTGGAAACCCTGACCATCAGCCCTCCGTCCGTTCAAGGATCAGCGCCTGAAGCGCCTGGCGGTCATTAGCCATGCGTGTGACCCGCTCTGGTCGCTCAAACAGGTCGGCCATGCGCTCGGGCAATGCCGGGTGCAGGCCGGTGGCAGCCTCCACGGCATCGGGAAATTTGGCGGGGTGGGCTGTGGCCAGCGTCACCATCGGCGTCGCGCCCTGATGGGCCTCGGCCACCGCCACACCCACTGCCGTATGCGGGCACAGAACCTCACCCGTTTCGCGATGCAGACGGGAAATCGTCGCGCGCGTTTCGTCCTCACCCACCCGGCCCGAGGCAAATGTTGCACGCAACATCTCCAGCGCGCCCTGACTGATGGCAAAGCCCCCGGTGGCTTTCAACTCGTCCATCAGTTGCGCCACGGCCCGCCCGTCGCGGCCATAGGCATCGAACAGCACACGCTCGAAATTCGAGGAGACCTGAATATCCATCGAAGGGCTGATCGAGGGCCGCACCCCTTCTGTGCGGTAGTCTCCTGTGCTCAGGCAGCGGTGCAGAATGTCGTTGTGGTTGGTGGCGATCACCAGTTTCTCAATCGGCAGGCCCATGGCACGCGCAATGTAACCAGCAAAGATGTCGCCGAAATTACCGGTCGGCACCGTGAAGCTGACCGCCCGATGCGGCGCGCCCAGACTGACGGCGGCGCTGAAGTAATAGACCACCTGCGCCAGCACCCGCGCCCAGTTGATGCTGTTGACACCCGCCAGCCGCACCCGGTCACGAAAGGTGAAATCGTTGAACATGTCCTTGAGAAGGCCCTGACAGGTGTCAAAATCGCCGTCCACAGCGATCGCATGAACATTGGCCTCTGCGGGTGTGGTCATCTGACGGCGCTGCACCTCGCTGACCCGGCCATGCGGGAACAGGATGAACACATCGACATTGCTCAACCCCTTGAACGCCTCAATCGCCGCCGACCCCGTATCGCCCGAGGTTGCGCCGACAATTGTCACCCGCTCGCCTGACCGCGACAGCGCGGCCTGAAACAGCTGGCCGATCAGCTGCATTGCGAAGTCCTTGAAAGCCAGTGTCGGGCCGTGGAACAGCTCCAGCAGAAAATGGTTCGGTGCCAGTTGCCGTAGCGGTGCGCGGGCCGGGTGGCCAAAGCCCGCATAGGCGCGCGCGATCAGGGTGCGGAACTCGGGATCGGTGAAGGTCTCGCCAAGGAAAGGCCGCATCACCTGAAAGGCGACGTCCTCATAACTCTGGCCCGCCAGTGCGGCAACCTCCGCCTTTGACATCACCGGCACAGAAGCCGGCACATAAAGACCGCCGTCGCGGGCCAACCCGGACAGCATCGCCGCCTCAAAGCTCAGTGCGGGCGCAGCGCCCCGGGTGGATAGGTATTGCATGCGAACTCCTTCAGGCCGTCCCGCGCCTGATACGCCACAGAAGAAACCCTGTCATCCCCGCCCAGACAAGGGCCAACAGAAACCAGGTAATCGCATACTCCAGATGGTCGTTGCGAATGTCGATAGTGGCCACAGGCATGGTGATCAGGCCCGCCACACCGGCCCCGTCCTGCCGCGCTACGATCAACAGCGCCTCGGTGTCCAGATGCGCGGCCAGTGGTGCAACGGTGCGCGAAAACCACAGCCCCCGCGCCAGATCCGGCGGCGGGGTCGAGGAGGTGGCGTCGCGCGGCCAGTGCAGGTTGCCCACAATCCTGACTGTGTCGCTGGCGAAATCCGCACCCGGCCGCGCCACATCTGGCAGGAACCCGCGATCCACCAGAATCCGCCGCCCCGCATTGGTTTCAAACACGGCGATCACCCGGCTGCCGGTGCCTTGCTCGCGCTGGCTCGACAGAACATGCGCGGCCTCGCCGGTGTAATACCCCTCGGCAAAAACTGGCAGATAGCGGTCGCGCGCTTCCTCGGGCGCCTCGGGCAATGTAACCGGTGCGGCACCGATCCGCGCCTCGATCTCGGCGATCACCGTCTGTTTTTCGTCCAGCCGGGACAACTGCCAGAACCCCAGCGCCATCAGCACCGCCACCCCGGCTATGCCGAACATCAAGGGAAGGATCAGCCGTGCCATTCGTGCGCTCCGCGCCCTTTCATCTACTTGAAAAAATCCTCGGGGGGAGTCCCCGTGAAACGGGGACGGGGGGCAGACAGCCCCCCGCCACCTTCACCAAAGGCGAAACACCGCCGGTGGGGGCGCCGGGGCCCC
>JAFIEK010000063.1 GCA_020832545.1 Pararhodobacter sp.
ACCCCCGAGGATATTTCTGAGTAGATGAAGCGACATCGCGGACATGGACAGGCGGGGCCGGGAGGGTTACTTAGCAGGTCAGTCATGAACAAAGGGAACCGCGATGCGCGATCTCAAGTTGCCGGACCAGCGCCACCCTGAAAAAGCCAGACGCCCCGATCAGGCGCAGCCGAAAAAGCCAAGCTGGATCCGCGTCAAGGCCCCCGGCGGCACAGGCTATAACGAGACCCGGCGGATCATGCGCGAGAACAATCTGACCACGGTCTGCGAAGAGGCCGGGTGCCCCAATGTCGGCGAATGCTGGAGCCAGGGGCACGCGACCATGATGATCATGGGCGAGATCTGTACGCGCGGCTGCACTTTTTGCAACGTGGCGACAGGCAAGCCGCAGGTGCTGGATACTTTCGAGCCGGGGCGTGTGGCGCATGCGGTTGAGAAACTGGGCCTGAACCATGTGGTGATCACCAGTGTCGACCGCGATGATCTGGACGACGGCGGGGCCGAGCATTTTGCCCAGACGATTCGCGCTGTACGCCACCGTGCGCCCGCGACCACGATCGAAATTCTGACGCCAGATTTTCTGAAATGCCCACCCTCTGCGCTGGAACTGGTGGTCGAGGCGCGGCCCGATGTGTTCAACCACAATCTTGAAACCGTTCCGGGGCTTTACCCGGAAGTGCGGCCCGGTGCGCGGTATTTCCATTCGCTGCGGCTTTTGCAGCGGGTGAAGGAGATGGACCCGGCGATGTTCACCAAATCCGGTATCATGGTCGGTTTGGGCGAGGACCGGCAGGCGGTGTTGCAGGTGATGGACGACATGCGCGCGGCGGACATCGATTTTTTGACCATCGGCCAGTATCTGCAGCCCACATCCAAGCATCACCGCATTGATCGCTTTGTCACCCCTGAGGAATTCGCGGCCTATGAGAAGGCCGCCTATGGCAAGGGGTTCCTGATGGTCTCGGCCACGCCGCTGACCCGGTCAAGTTATCATGCGGGGGATGATTTTGCGCGGTTGCGCGCGGCACGGATGGCGCGGCTGGCGCGCGGGTAGGTTGCAGGCCGGGGGGCGTTCGTCGCGTCTGCAATGCCCTGGCGTCGCATGGCTGCGTTTGCCGCGCGGGCTTCAGTAGATATAGCGGATCTGCTCGCTCCAGTAGCGTTCCAGTCGGCGCAGGGCGGTGTTCACGCGATCCAGCTCATCGATATCGGTGACCTGACGCTCCAGCAACCCCAGCGCATGGCGTTCGAACTGCTCGGCCACCACCGTGCGGATCCTGCGCCCCTCGGTGGTCAGCCGCACCCGGACTGAGCGGCGGTCGATCGCGCAGCGCTGGTGATGCATATAGCCGGTTTCAACGAGTTTCTTGAGGTTATACGAGACATTCGACCCCTGATAATAACCGCGTGATTTCAACTCGCCCGCCGTCACCTCCTGCTCGCCGATATTGAACAGCATCAGTGCCTGCACTGCGTTGACATCCAGCACGCCCAGCCGTTCGAATTCATCCTTGATCACATCCAGCAACAGCCGGTGCATGCGTTCGATGAGCGCAAGGCTTTCAAGATAGCCGACCAGTATGTCTGGCGAGGGGCCATCATCAGCGGCTTGGCGCATGGTGCTCAGCGCCGCGCCACCGGGGCTTGACGGGGCACGTTTGCGCGCATTGGCGGGGGGCTTCAAGCGGGTGTGAAAGCTCATCCGGATCTCTGGGCAAGGAATGTTCGTGCCAGTCTGATGCAGAATGACCAACAATGCGTTAAGGCCCTTTGGAGTGCGAAAAAAAATCATAAACCGGCGCCAAGATGCAAGTTGACCAACCAGTCAACCGGGCGCATGATCGCGCGCGTTAAACCTTTGGAGAATCTCATGTCTTTTGTAACCCGCACCGCATTCGCGGTGGCGATGAGCGTGTGCCTGCCTGCGGTCGCGCTGGCATGCCCTGATTACGGCCGCAACGGTGCCGGTCTGAACTACAGCTCGGATCAGGCCTATAGTCCGCGTGCCCATTCGGTGACGGCAGGTGGTTCGGTCAATCTGTCAAATTGCCCGCAGCCGGGCCATGGTTATGTCGCGACCGCGCCGGACTTCACGATGCAGTTCTCGGGGAACGGTATGGGCCGGGCACTGGAATTCCGTGTCGAGGGCAGCTGCGACACGGTGCTTCTGGTCAATGATGCCAACGCCAACTGGTACTTCAACGACGATGATATCGGCGTTGACCCGCGGATCCGCATCAGCCGCGCGCCGGAAGGGATCTATGACATCTGGATCGGCACCTACGATCCCAGCCTGTGCTCGGCACGACTGATCGTCGAAACCTTCTGAGGTATTGGGCGCGGCGGCCCCCCGTCGGCGCGCCCGTTTCGGGCCATGTTCCCAGGAGTATTCATGACGCATTTTCGCAAGCTCAGATCCAGCCACATGCTGGCCGCCGCTGCAACCGCACTTGGCCTGGCATTCGCCGTGCCAGCCGCAGCCCAGCAATGTCCGGACTGGCGCCAGAACGGAACCACGATCTCGATCGATGCCGAAACGGCATGGGCGCCGCAACGCTATCCGGTGCAAGCGGGTGGTCCGCTCAATCTGGGGATGTGCAACACGATTTCCGGTGCAGGCCATGTCACTGTCGCGCCCAGCTTCACCATAACTTATGACGCGCGCAGCACGGGCTATGATCTGGATTTTCGTATTGAATCCCAGTGCGATACGGTGATGTTGATTAATGACGCGGGGGCGGGCTGGCATTTCAACGATGATGAGGATGGCACGCTCAATGCCCGGCTGCGGCTGGCGGATGCCCCCTCGGGCATTTATGATGTCTGGGTGGGCACCTATGGGGCGCAGACCTGTCAGGCAACGCTGGTGCTGGAAACCTTCCCCGGCGGCGCGCCTTTAGGCGCGGGCACTTGCCCCGACTGGTCGCTGGGCGGGGCCGAGTTGCAGCTTGGGTCCGGCGCGAGCGATCGCCAGGCCGTGGTGGCGGGGGGCACTGTCAACCTGTCCGCCAATGATTGCGGCACCGGTGGGCATGGCCATGTCGCCGAAGCCCCGGATTTCACGCTCTATTATACCGCGCAGTCCAGTGCCTGGGACCTGCAGTTCGCGGTAGACGGACAATGCGACACCCTGCTGCTGGTCAATGACGCAGTGACCGGCTGGTGGTTCAATGATGATTATGACGGGCTGGACCCGCAGATCACCATTCAGGCGGCCGAGAGCGGGCGTTATGACATATGGGTGGGTACTTATGGCAACACGCTGTGCAATGCGCAACTGAGCGTCAGTTCCTACCAGCCCGGTGGGTCGACCCCGGTGAAGTAACTCAAGCCGCAGGATGCGTCCTGCGGCCTTGCGCTTTATAGTTGCGCTCTGGCGCTACTGCGGTGCCAGACGTGTGGTGGCATGGGCTGCAATGCGATCCAGAAGCGGCCCATAAGCCGCCGGGCCACGCCCGGCCTGAGCGGTGTGCTGGCCGATCCGTGCGGTTACCCATTGATAAAGGTCATGATCGTTCTCACCCAGAAGCGCCTCGAACTGCGCGCGCATCGGCGCATCGAGATCACTCAGCGCGGTGTCGGCGAAGGGGCCGAGGATCAGGTCCATTTCCTTGATGCCGCGCCGCCAGGCGCGCATGCGCAACCGCTTCAGTGTATTGTCGTCGTCAGACATGCACGGCCCCGGTCTGTTGGCGCAGGCGCTTTTCCATCTGGCCCAGCCGCTCACCCATGGCCAGCATTTCGGCGCGCATGCGGCGCAGATCGGCGACGGTGCGCTCCATCGTTTCATCGCGGGCCTGCTCCTCGGTCAGAGGGGGCGGTACGCCTTCGCCTTCGCCGGTCAAGAGCCAGCGCAACGAGACACCCAGCATGGCCGCCAGCATCTGCAACCGGTTGGCGCGCGGCTCGGACAGGTCGTTTTCCCAGCCCTGCAAGGTCCGCAGCCGGACCCCCAGCCGTGTCGCCAGCGCCGACTGGCTGAGGTTTGCGGCCTCGCGCGCGGCGGCAAGCCGGTCACCCAGTGTGGCCTGACTGTCTGAGTACCAGGCGTCCTCGATTTCGTCTTTCACCGGTGTCTCCTTCCCTGATGCGGGCTTTGCTTCGCGCGGCGAATGCCCTTGAATGCGATATGGCACCACCATAGAAGATGAGCCGTGAAAACACAAACCGGAGCGCCCGTGATGCCCTTCCTGTCCGACACCCTCGCCCGCGTCAAACCCTCGGCGACCATTGCCGTCACCAACAAGGCGCGCGAGCTTCAGGCCGCTGGCCGCGATGTGATCGGGCTGGGCGCGGGCGAGCCTGATTTCGACACGCCGCAGAATATCAAGGACGCCGGCAAACGGGCGATTGATGAGGGCAAGACGAAGTACACCGCCGTTGATGGCCTGCCAGAACTAAAAAAGGCGATCTGCGAGAAATTCGCGCGCGAGAACGGGCTGAGCTATGCGCCCAACCAGATCACGGTGGGCACAGGTGGCAAGCAGATCCTCTATAACGCGCTGATGGCGACGCTGAACCCCGGAGACGAGGTGATCATCCCTGCGCCCTACTGGGTCAGCTACCCCGATATGGTACTGCTGGCGGGTGGCACGCCGGTGCCGGTAGCCGCCGGGATCGACACCGCGTTCAAGCTGACGCCCGCGGCGCTGGAAGCCGCGATCACGCCCAAGACCAAGTGGTTCATCTTCAATTCGCCATCAAACCCCACCGGGGCGGGCTATACGCGCACCGAGTTAAAGGCGCTGACCGATGTGCTGATGCGCCATGACCATGTCTGGGTGATGTCGGACGATATGTATGAGCATCTCGTGTTCGACGATTTTGAATTCTGCACGCCAGCGCAGGTGGAGCCGGGCCTCTATGCACGGACCCTGACCACCAACGGTGTCTCCAAGGCCTATGCAATGACCGGTTGGCGGATCGGCTATGCGGGCGGGCCGGTGGAACTGATCAAGGCGATGAGCACGATTCAGTCGCAATCCACCTCCAACCCCTGTTCAATCTCGCAATATGCGGCCCTTGAGGCGCTGACCGGCCCGCAGGGTTTTCTGCCCGAGAACCGCAAAACCTTTCAGCGCCGCCGCGACATGGTGGTGTCGATGCTGAATGCCGCAGAAGGGATCAACTGCCCGACACCCGAGGGGGCGTTCTATGTCTATCCCGACATCTCGGGCTGTATCGGCAAGACTTCGGCTGCGGGCAGCGTGATCAGCGATGACGAGGCCTTTGCCACGGCACTGCTGGAGGAAAACGGCGTGGCCGTGGTGTTTGGCGCGGCATTCGGGCTGAGCCCGAACTTTCGCGTCAGCTACGCCACCTCGGACGAAGCGCTGCGCGAGGCCTGCACCCGCATCCAGACTTTTTGCGCCAATCTGCGCTGAGGCGGGGTCTTTCGCAAGCTGAGACCGGGAAGGGGGGCTGTCTGCCCCCCTCTTGGCTGCGCCAATTCACCCCCCCGAGGATATTTATGAACACATGAAAGGGTCGTCGCGCGCTCAGGCATCCACCGTTTTGTGGACCTGCTCGCCCAGCCCCTCGATACCCAGCCGCACCGTCTGACCCGCGCGCAGAAAGACCGGCTGCGGCTTCTGGCCAAGGCCGACGCCGGGGGGCGTGCCGGTTGCGATGATGTCGCCCGGATGCAGCGTGATGCAGTGGCTGACGTAGCTGACCAGCTCAGTCACGCCGAAAATCATCGTGCTGCTTGATCCGTCCTGCATGCGCTTGCCATCGACGTCGGTGAACATAGCGAGGTTCTGCGGGTCAGCTACCTCATCTGCGGTGACCAGCCAGGGGCCGAGGGGGCCGAAGCTGTCGAACCCCTTGCCCTTGTCCCATGTACCGCCGCGCTCGGACTGCCATTCGCGTTCCGAGACATCGTTGCAGACGGTGTAGCCCGCCACATGCGCCAGCGCCTGTTCGATTGAGACCCGCCGCGCCGTGGTGCCGATGACGATCGCCAATTCAACCTCCCAGTCGGTTTTCACCGATCCTGGCGGGATCAGGATATCGTCGTGCGGCCCGGCGATGGCGCCCAGCGATTTGAGGAAAATGATTGGCTCTCTCGGCGGCGTGGCCCCGGTTTCGGCGGCATGATCGGCGTAGTTGAGGCCGATACAGACGAAGTTCCGCATCCCCGCCACCGGCGGCCCCAGCCTTGTTCCGGGCGCGACCTCGGGCAGCGTGAGCGGGTCCAGCGCGGCGAGGGCGCGCAGCCCGTCCGGTGACAGCGCCGCCCCGGCGAGATCGGAGATATGGGCGGAGAGGTCGCGCAGCGAGCCATCCGGGGCAAGGATGCCCGGCTTCTCCTGCCCGGGCTTGCCGTGGCGCAACAGTTTCATGGCGTATTCCTTCTGCGTGGCGTGATTGCGGCCATGGATAGCGATGATACTGGGGGCGGGGCAAGTGCAAGCGGCTTGGTGGTTGTGAAGGGTGCGGGTAGGCTGGGCCGGAAACGGCAGAAAGTGACGTGATGGACTGACGTGATGGACAGTGTAACGATTGAATTTCCGATTACATCGCAGGGGCTGAATGTCTTGGTGATGGGCGCGGTCGTCGCAGGCCTTACGCTTCTGGTCTGGGGTATCCTGCTCGGCGTCGCCGGGCGAGAGCGGCGCATGACCTTCCGGCTTCTGATCCGGGCATTTTCCGGAGTCTATGGTGTGATCTGGTTTGCGGTCTTTGGGGCGGTTCTGTGGTCGCTCTGGCAGATTTTCTCAGGGCTGGGTGCGCCGTTGTCCGGTGCGGCAACGTTGGGGCCGGGGGCGGTGATCGTGGCTTTGCTGGGTGCGCCGTTCGTCATCTGGTCGACCGTTGTGAAGCAGCGCACGCTGGAACTGGGTGATGAGGCGCATTTCAACGACAAGATCAATGCCGCGACAGAGGCGCTTTATTCGCGGCGGCAAGTCTCGAGGGTGGTTGAGGCTGATGGAAGGGAAGAGGTTCTGACCGAATGGCAGGACGACATCCTGCAACGCAGCGCGGCTATTGACCGGCTGGAGGGGTTGGTGCGCGAACGCCCCGGGGTTGCACCGCGTGTAGCCAGCATGCTGTCGATCTATGTGCGGGAGTTGTCGCGAGAGAATCCGCCGGAGGTGCATGCGCGGTACAGGTGGATGCGGCTGGTGGAGCCTATAGATGATACAGGAGCGCTGTCTGAAAACGATGCACTTTCTCGGCTCGATCTGAATCCAGATGCCGTATCAGTCGAAACAATGAAGAAATGGGCACGAACTCTGACTCCAGTGCGCAACGATATGGAGAAAGCTGCACAAACGCTGGGTCGGCTGAAGGATATTCCAGGGGTTGACCAGGTCCGGGTTCGGATCGATCTGCGCAATGCAAACTTGCAGGGATTTGATCTGGACAAGCTGAACTTTAGCGCGGCGGACTTTTCCGATGCCAGCGCAGCGGGCGTGTCGATGCAGAGCACGAGGCTGTGCGGTGCCAAGATGGAGCGTACGCGGCTGGAAGCTGCGCTTTTTTTACAAGCAAGTATGAATGGCAACACGGATATGCGCCGTTCAATACTTGAAGGTGCGGATCTCAGTTTGGCACAGATGGAATGTGTGAATCTCAGTCATGCAAAGATTGAGAAGGCGCATCTACTTGGTACGATTCTTGACTATGCTGACCTTAGGAGCGCGTGTCTGAAATCAGCGATTTTGACGGATACTGGACTTTCTGAAGCATCTTTGGACTGGGCCGAACTTGAGGCGGCGTTTTTGAACGAGGTTGGGTTTAGCGACCGAACAGGATTATCCGGCACATTGTTCGAAGGTGTTGCGTTCAGAAACATGGATTTGTCCAAGACCATAATTTCAACTGATCAAGTCAAATCTGCTTTTGGCGATGCCAGCGTAGTCTTGTCTGATGCAGTTGGTTGGCCCGCACACTGGCCCAATCGGATACTGCCGAACGTCGGCGCAAATAGCTATTTAAGTGAGTTGGAGAAATGGCGGAAAGCCCCGCAGGCTTATCCTTCTCCGGGAGAATAACAAAAAGGATTGGTTTTGTAGATTGGCTTCGCTTTCTCCAACGAGGGTCGTGGCCCTGCAGCGCAATTCAAGAACTGGCGAAGTCTTGAACGATGAAGAAAGGCCCCCGGAGAAGCGGGGGCCTTTTGCAGAGCGACAGGAGTGTTCAGTCGATCATCGGCAAGAGCGCGTCGATCGATTTCTTGGCGTCGCCGTAGAACATGCGCGTGTTCTCCTTGAAGAACAGCGGGTTCTCGATGCCGGAATAGCCCGTGCCCTGCCCACGCTTGGACACGAAGACCTGCTTGGCCTTCCAGCATTCCAGCACCGGCATCCCGGCGATGGGCGAGTTGGGGTCATCCTGTGCCGCAGGGTTCACGATGTCATTGGAGCCGATGACGATGGCCACGTCTGTCGAGGGGAAGTCATCGTTGATCTCGTCCATCTCCAGCACGATATCATAGGGCACCTTGGCCTCAGCCAGCAGCACGTTCATATGCCCGGGCAGGCGGCCCGCCACCGGGTGGATGGCAAAGCGCACGTTCTTGCCCTTGGCGCGCAGCTTGCGGGTCAGTTCGCTGACCGATTGCTGCGCCTGCGCCACCGCCATGCCGTAGCCGGGGATGATAACAACCGAATCAGCCTCGTTCAGCGCTGCGGCCACGCCATCGGCATCAATGGCGATCTGCTCGCCTTCAATGGCCATGGCCGGGCCGGTTACGCCGCCGAACCCGCCGAGGATCACTGAAACGAAGGATCGGTTCATCGCCTTGCACATGATATAGCTCAGGATCGCCCCTGAAGAGCCGACCAGCGCGCCGACCACGATCAAGAGATCATTGCCAAGGCTGAAGCCGATCGCGGCCGCCGCCCAGCCCGAATATGAGTTGAGCATCGACACCACCACCGGCATGTCGGCGCCGCCGATGCCCATGATCAGATGATAGCCGATGAACAGCGCCAGAACCGTGAGCAACAGCAGCGTCCAGATCCCCCAGCCCTGCAGATAGAGGATCGCCAGAAGCAGCGACAGCACGGCTGCGGCGGCGTTCAGCATATGCCCGCCGGGCAGCTTTTTCGCAGCCGTATCCACGCGCCCCGCCAGCTTGCCATAAGCAATGACCGAGCCGGTGAAGGTGACCGCGCCGATCCAGATGCCCAGCATCAGCTCAACGCGCAGGATCCCAACTTCCACGGCCGTCTTTTTGCCCAGAAGCGCGCCGAAATTCGACAACGTGCCCAGCATCTCATAGGCCTGCATGCTCAAGGGCCCGGCAGGCTGCGGGAAGGGCAGGCCGGCCTCGGTCAGGGTCTGGGCCACGCGGACCAGCTCCAGATGAGCATTGAAGCCGACGAAGACCGCAGCAAGGCCCACGAGGCTGTGCATGATCGCGACCAGCTCGGGCATCTGGGTCATCTGAACCCTTGTGGCCAACTGGAAGCCCACCGCACCACCGGCTGCGATGAGGACCAGCGACAACCACCAAAGGCCGACGCCCGGGCCGATCATCGTGGCAATGACCGCAATGGCCATGCCGACAATGCCATACCAGACCGCGCGCTTGGCGCTCTCCTGACCTGAAAGCCCGCCCAGCGACAGAATGAAAAGCACGGCTGCGACTGCATAAGCCGCAATTGTGAAACCGAAATCCATATTTCCTACCTCTGCCCGCTCAGGACTTCTGGAACATGGCGAGCATGCGCCGTGTCACCAGAAAACCGCCGAAGATATTCACCGCTGCCATGAAGATGCCGAGGGCCGCGAGGAGCGTGATCAGGATCGAGGTGGAACCGATCTGCATCAGCGCCCCCAGAATGATGATCGACGAGATCGCATTGGTCACGGCCATCAAGGGCGTATGCAGCGAATGCGCCACACCCCAGATCACCTGGAAGCCGATGAAAACCGACAGCACGAAGACGATGAAATGCTGCATGAAGGCCGCAGGCGCGATCAGCCCGACCCCAAGCACAAGCGCTCCGCCCACGGCCAGCAGCGTGACCTGGCTCTTGGTCTGGGCGCGGAAGGTGGCAACTTCGGTTGCCCGCTTTTCCTCGGCCGTCAGCTCTTTCGGCTTTTCCTTGGGCTTGGCGGCGGCAATGGCGCGCACCTTGGGCGGCGGCGGCGGGAAGGTGATCTCACCGGCATGAGCGACCGTCGCGCCGCGGATCACGTCATCTTCCATGTTGTGGTTGATGACGCCGTCCTTGCCCGGCGTCAGATCAAAGATCATGTGCCGGATGTTGTTGGAATAAAGCGTCGAAGCCTGCGCGGCCATGCGCGAGGGGAAATCGGTATAGCCGATGATGGTGACGCCGTTCGCGCTGGTGATCTTCTGGTCCGGCACCGTCAGATCGCAGTTGCCGCCACGCTCGGCGGCCAGGTCCACCACGACCGAGCCGCGCTTCATCAGTGCGACCATGTCCTCGGTCCAGAGCTTGGGCGCGGGGCGGCCGGGGATCAGCGCGGTGGTGATGACGATATCGACCTCGGGCGCCAGTTCGCGGAACTTGGCCAGTTGCTTTTCGCGGAACTCGGGGCTTGAGGGGGCGGCATAGCCACCCGTGGCGGCACCGTCCTGCGCTTCCTCGAATTCCAGATAAACAAATTCAGCGCCCATCGATTCGATCTGCTCGGCCACTTCGGGGCGCACATCGAAGGCATAGGTAATCGCGCCAAGGCTGGTTGCCGTGCCGATCGCGGCCAGACCGGCAACACCTGCACCCACTACCAGCACTCTGGCCGGGGGCACCTTGCCTGCTGCCGTCACCTGGCCGGTGAAGAAACGGCCAAAATTGTTCCCGGCCTCGATCACGGCGCGGTAGCCGGCGATGTTGGCCATGGAAGACAGTGCATCCATTTTCTGGGCGCGCGAGATGCGCGGCACCATGTCCATGGCAATGACGCTGGCGCCGGTTGCCTTCGCGTTTTCAAGCGCTTCCGCGTTTTGGGCAGGCCAGAAGAAAGAAATCAGCGTCTTGTCCGCGGACAGTCGCGCGATCTCGGCAGCTGAAGGCTCGCGGACCTTGACGATGATCGCGGCCTGCTCGAACAGCGCGGTTGCGCTCGGAACGACCGTCACCCCCACTGCCGCATAGGCCGCATCCTCGAAGCCCGCAGCGGCCCCGGCCCCGGCTTCAATCAGGCATTCGTGGCCCAGCTTCTTGAGCTGGATCGCCGATTCTGGCGTCATCGCCACCCGGTTCTCGCCCGGGAAAATCTCTTTTGGAGCGCCGATCTTCACGCTAGGTCCCCCATTCTTCAGGCCCGGCGAAAGGCCGGGCTTTGCTGTTCGTGCGCAAAGTCCATAACCCGCGAAAGAATGTTGCACAAGCAGCATGGTCGGAACCAAGCGCCACATTCCAACCAGGCGAGACAGCAGAGGAGGGGGCGTTGCCCCCTCTGCGCCTTCGGCACATTCACCCCCAGGATACTTTCAGACACAAAATGAGATAAACAGAAGATACCATTTTGTGTCTGGAAGTATCCCGGGGGAGTCGCCCGGCACGGTCGACGGGGGCAGCGCCCCCTTTCTGAACAAACTGGCTTCTGCGCAAGCAGGCAGTATGGTCGCTCAGACCCATTTCGCCAGTGGCGGCAGGCTCATCAGAACGGCATTGGCGTCATGACCGGTTTCCAGGCCGAATTTGGTGCCCCGGTCATAGACGAGGTTGTACTCAGCATAGAGGCCGCGATGGACAAGCTGGCAGTCCTTGTCGGCCTCGGACCAGTCATTTTTCCGGCGGCGCTCTGACAGGGGCAGGAAGGCGGGCAGGAAGGCATCCCCCACAGAGCGGGTGAAGGCGAAATCGGCCTCCCAGTCGCCAGTGTTCAGATCGTCGTAGAAAACGCCGCCGACGCCGCGTGCCCGACCGCGGTGGGGGATGAAGAAATACTCATCCGCCCATGCCTTGAAGCGGGAATAATAGGCGGGGTCATGGGCGTCACAGGCTGCCTGTAGAGTGGCATGGAAATGCGCGGTATCGTCGGCATATTCAAGGCAGGGGTTCAGGTCCGCCCCGCCGCCGAACCACCATGCCTGCGGGGTCCAGAACATGCGGGTGTTCATATGCACTGCCGGGCAATGCGGGTTTTGCATATGCGCCACAAGGCTGATGCCCGAGGCCCAGAAGCGCGGGTCCTCAGTCATGCCGGGCACGCCGCGCGCCGCCATCGCCGCTTGCGCGCGTTCGCCCAGTGTCCCGAACACGGTGGAGACATTCACCCCCACCTTCTCAAATACCCGTCCGCCGCGCATCACGCTCATCAGCCCGCCGCCGCCGCGCCCTTTGTCGCGCTGCGTCGGCGTCACCTCGAACCGCCCCGCCGGACGGTCCGACAGGGGGCCGCTGGTGTGGCTGTCTTCCAGCGCCTCGAACGCCGTGGTGATCCGGTCGCGCAGGGTGCGAAACCAGTCTGCGGCACGGGTTTTCTGCTGGTCAAAGGCGGTGTCGTTGGCAGGATCGGTCATGGGTGCGTGTGTATCCTTGTCGTGTCAGGGGGCCGAAAGCGGGCCATTGGGGCCTGCCCGGCCATTGGCGGTGGTGGGGTGCCATTCTATCCAGCGGCCATGAAAATCGGCCCGTCCCAGCGACACCCCCTCATTTCCCGGCCAGATTCGCAGCGACAGCGCTGCACCTGGTGTGCGGCCATCTGCCTCGAACGCCAGCCAGACCAGCGGCGCATCGGCGCGCGCCTGCGCCCCTGCCGCTGCAATCAGGGCGGCCCCGCGCGTGCGGACCTCGGCGGGGAAATATTGCCAGGCGATAGTATGGGCGATCAGGTGCAGGCGGCTCGGGCGCGGCTGCAAGCGCGCCTCCAGCCAGTCGATGGCGTCGGCCCTGTCAGGCCGGGGCGGGCGGGCGGAGATGGCAGCGCGGGTGCGTTCCAGCCGTTCAGGCTGATCTGGCCAGAGATAGGCCAGCAGCCGCAGGCGCTTTTCGGGGTCATCAAGGTCGATCGGGTTCAGGTCAACCCCGGCGCGGCTGGCGATCACCGGCGGCGCAGTTGGCGGCAGGGGGCCTGTCCAGTCAGGTGTCAGGGTCAGCACCGGGTCTGCGGGGCCGAGGGTGTGGCCGGGCAGGGCAAGTGCGTAGCGATCCCAGATCAGGTTCAGCCCGGCGCTGGCACCGAGTTCCGACAGATCGACCGGCAGGCCAAAGCGTTCCGTCAACCAGTGGGCGGCGGCGATCAGCACCACTGAGCGCCGCACCTCGTTGGTTTGTGGCGCGCTGTCGATGAACCGGTCGATAAAACCGGCCTCGCTGTCAAGCGTGCCCTGCACGGCCTGCCAGAGTGTCTCATCATCGCAGTCAAGGGGCGGGTAGGTGGCCACCAGCGGGGCGTGGCCCTGAAGCTTCAAGGCATGCAGCGCCCCGGCCAGCCGCAGCGGCACCGCGTCACCCTGCGCGCTGACATCGCCGGGCCAGCCGAACAGCCGCCGGGTCAGCACGCTGTCGGCTTGCAGTCGCGTGGCCAGCAGGGCGCACAACCGCGCCATGAAGGGTGAGCCGAGATCGGCGCAGGCTGTTGCCTGACGCAGAAAGGCATCGCGGAGAGCTGCGGTCATCGGAACCGGTCCAGAAGCTTCTGCAAGGCGTTGCGGCTGTCGGGCGTATCCGCCGGTTGCGGCGCTTCGGTTGCCGGTCTGGAGGGGGCGATCATTCCAGACGCAGGCCCGGTTGTGCCCGGGCTTGCGCGGTGCGGTTTTGCAGCCGCATCGCCCTTGGTGCCTGAATTGCGTGCCGGTGCGGTGCGATTGGCAATGGCATTGAGGAATTTCGCGCCCTCGCCCTGCGCCAGCGCCCCTGCGCCATCGCTGATCCCGCGCATCAGGTCATCCAGCCAGTCGCCATCGGCCTTGGCAAAGTCATGCAGCACATAGCCCGAGACCAGCTCCTTGCGCCCCGGATGGCCAATCCCCAGCCGTACCCGCGCGAAATCCTCGCCGATATGCCCGGTGATCGAGCGCAAGCCGTTGTGCCCGGCATGTCCGCCGCCTTGCTTCAGACGGCACTTGCCGGGCGCAAGATCAAGCTCATCATGAAAAACGGTGACGTCAGCGGGTGTCAGCTTGTGATAGCGCATCGCCTCTCCCACCGCCTGACCTGAGAGGTTCATGAAGGTCTGTGGTTTGAGCAGCAAGAGCTTCTCGCCACCCAGCCGCCCCTCGGCAACCAGTGCCTGAAACCGGGCCTTCCACGGGCTGAATCCGTGGTCCACGGCGATCCGGTCCAGCGCCATGAAGCCGATGTTGTGGCGGTTCATCGCGTATTTCGCGCCCGGATTGCCCAGCCCTGCCCATAGCATCATAATGTCACACCCTCCTTGACCTTTCCCCCTGAATGCAACGAAATGCGCCGAGTTGCCAGATTGACGGGTGCGGCCCGTGGTCCAGCCTTTTCCCCAAAATGGAGCACACCGATGTATCTGACGATGAACCGTTTCAAAGTAAAGCCTGACGCCGAGTCGCAGGCTGCGTTCGAGGAAATCTGGCTGAGCCGCGAAAGCAAGCTGACGCAAGTGCCGGGATTTCTGGAGTTTCATATGCTGCGCGGGCCGCAGGGCGATGATTACAGGCTCTATTCCTCGCATACGATGTGGGAATCGAAAGAGGCGTTCGAGGCCTGGACGACGTCAGACGCGTTTCGCAGCGCGCACGCCGGGGCAGGGCGCAGCAAGCCAGGCACCGAGGGCGACACCGAGGTCAAGGCTCGCCCCAGTGCCAGCGATCTGATGGTGGACCGCAACGCGCTGGAAGTGTTCGAATCCTTTCAGCATATCAAGGCCTGAGCGCGGCAAACGAAAACAGGCGCGCGGGGAACCGCGCGCCTGTCAATCCAGTGAACCAGCCCCCGCAGGGGCGGGCGATCACTCTTCAGTGGTGTCGTCGTCCGCGTCGTCGCCTTCGGCATCAGCCGAGCGCAGGCCCGAGGGGGCTGCGATGTTGGCGATCACGAAGTTACGGGCCACGGTGGCTTTTGCGCCTTCGGGCAGTGGAATGTCGCTGATGTGAATGACGTCACCGATCTCGAACCCGGTCAGATCAACGGTGATCTTCTCAGGAATGTCACCGGCGATCACGCTCAGTTCAACCTCGTTGCGCACCACGGTCAGCGTACCGCCGCGTTTCAGGCCGGGGGCGGCCGCGTGGTTGATGAATTCGACATTGATGAACAGGCTGATCCGCGAGGTGCGGCGCAGGCGCATCAGGTCCACATGCGTGGGCAGGTCGCGCACCACGTCACGCTGCACGCCGCGACAGATCACGCGCACATCGTCCTGGCCCTCGACCTTGAGGTTCCAGAGCTGCGAGAGGAAGCGGCCCTCTTTGAGCTTCTTGAGCAGGTAGTTGTAGTTAAAGGTCAGGGCGATCGGGTCTGCACCGCCACCATAAACCACGCCTGGTACTTTGCCGTCGCGACGGGCTTGACGGGCGGCCCCCTTGCCTGTCCCCGTCCGTACCTCGGCGATCAGATCAGGGATCTCACCAGCCATTTTGGATACTCCAGTTTTTCTAAGTGAAGCGCGCCCCTCCAAGGGTGGATGCACGCATCCGCGGGCCAATAGAGTAGTTTGAAGGGTTTGGAAAGAGGGCGGGGGCGGAAAAGAAGGAGGGGGCGGTGGGGGGGGGGGGGGGGGGGGGGGGGGGGGGGGGGGGGGGGGGGGGGGG
>JAFIEK010000064.1 GCA_020832545.1 Pararhodobacter sp.
CCCCCGCCGCCCGTTCCGGGCGACTCCCCCGGGATATTTTCAGACACAAAATGAAAGGGGCGTGGCACCTCGTTTCATCTTGCCGGAAATACGCTGGGGGTGAATGGGCCGCAGGCGCAGAGGGGGCTCCGCCCCCTTCTTTTGATTGAAAGGAGAGGGCGCGGAGCCCGCTCAATGGCGCGTGCGCGCACTTCTCTGCGTGGCATCTGAGCGCGGCTCAGACGTTGAGCAGAAGGTGCTGGCGTTCCCAAGGGCTGATGACTTGCAGGAACTCCTTGTATTCCATGCGTTTCACCGATTCATAGACCGCGCAGAACTCGACCCCCAGCACCTCGCGCACAGGCTGGCAGTCTTCCAGCAGGTCCAGCGCATCGCCCAGAGTGAAGGGCAACTCGTCTTCGGCCAGATAGGCGTCGCCATTGTATTCAGGCCGCGGCTCCAGCTGTTCTTTCATCCCCAGATAGCCGCAGGCGAGGCTGGCGGCGATGCCCAGGTAGGGGTTGCAGTCCATCCCGGCCAGCCGGTTTTCCACCCGGCGAGAGGCCGGGCTGGAGACCGGCACGCGGATGCCCGTGGTGCGGTTGTCGCGGCCCCATTCCAGATTGATCGGTGCCGCGAAATCCGGCACGTAGCGGCGGTAGCTGTTCACATAGGGTGCCAGAATCGCGATCACGGCGGGCAGGTATTTCTGCATGCCGCCGATGAAATGTTTGAACAGCTGCGTCGAGTTGCCCTGTGCATCGGAAAAGATATTCTGGCCGCTGGTGATATCGATTACCGAGTGGTGAAGATGCATGGCTGATCCCGGCTCACCCTCGATCGGTTTTGCCATGAAAGTGGCGAAGATCTGGTGGCGCAGTGCCGCCTCGCGAATCAGGCGTTTGAAATAGAACACTTCGTCGGCCAGCTGAACCGGATCGCCATGGTTGAGATTGATCTCGATCTGGCCTGCACCGCCTTCCTGCAGGATGCCGTCGATCTCCAGCCCCTGTGCCTCGGCGAAGTCATAGATATCGTCGATCACCGGCCCGTATTCATCGACCGCCGACATTGAATAGGCCTGTTTGCCTGCCGCGGGCCGCCCGGTGCGGCCCATGGGTGGCTTGATCGGGTGGGCCGGGTCAGTGTTTGGGGCGACCAGATAAAATTCCATCTCGGGCGCGATCACGGGTTTCCAGCCCTCGGCCTGGTAGAGATCCATGACCCGCTTGAGCACATTGCGCGGTGCGACCTGTATCGGGTTCCCGTCCTGATCCATCACGTCATGGATCACCTGCAAGGTTACATCTGCGGTCCAGGGTGCTGCCGAGGCGGTGGAGAAGTCAGGCCGCAACACCAGATCGGGCTCGGTGAAGGACGAGCCGGGGCGTTCGGCCCAGTCGCCGGTGATGGTTTGCAGGAAAATCGAATCCGGCAGGTAGAATTTCTCTTGCTTGGCGAATTTCGAGGCCGGCATGGCTTTTCCGCGCGCAACGCCGGCAAGGTCGGGAACGATGCATTCGACCTCATCGGGCTTGCGCCCGGCGATGTAATCGCGGGCAGCTTCGGGTATCAGGCTGGTCCAGTCGGACATTGGGTGATCCTTCGATCGGTTTGGGTGTGCTCAGTTTCGGTCTCGTTTGAAGAAGGCGGCGATCCGCCCGGCGATCTCGGGGCTGTCAAGCGGTGCGCCCAGTTTCTCGCGCGCCTCCGCCAGCACCGGGTCGGGCACCAGGCCGCGGCCGCGGGTATCGATCAGCCCGGCGACGAACTCATCGCCGAATTCGGGATGCGCCTGCACAGACAGGCCACGCTCATCATAGGCAAACCCCGCATACTGGCAAAACGGGCTGGAGGCGATGACCTGAGCGCCCGGCGGCGGGGTGATGACCTGATCCTGATGCCAGGCGTTCATGGCCAGTGTCTCGCCGTCAAAGTCATACGCAGTCGGCCCCACCGACCAGCCGCCTTTATACTTTTCCACCGTGCCACCAAGAGCTTGCGCCATGATCTGGTGGCCAAAGCAGATACCGGCCACCGGCACCTTTGCGGCAAAGGCATCGCGGATCAGCTGTTCCAGCGGTTGAATGAATGGCAGATCTTCATAGGTGCCATGGCGCGAGCCGGTGATCAGCCAGCCGTCGCATTCGCTCACGCTGGCGGGAAATTCCATATCCACCACGCGGTAGGTGCGAAAGTCAAAGCCGTGCCCGTCCAGCAGGCGGGCGAACATGTCAGGATAATCGCCCGCGTCGCGCAGGGCTTCCGGGGCATAGCCGGTTTGCAGGATTCCGATCAGCATGATTCTTTCAACGAGTTGGAGGGGGTGCGCTCATGGGCGGAATGGAAGAATTCGGCAATCCGCGCGGCGATGCGGGCATTGTCCAGTGGGGTTCCAAGCCCCGCCTGCGCCGCATCAAGCGGCGCGTCGGGCACCTCGCCGCGGGCCTCGGTGATCAGCGCGGCCATCAGCGGGTCGTCGATTTCGGGGTGAGGCTGGAAAGACAGCGCCCGCCCGCCGTAACCGAGCGCCGCATAGCGGCAGAACGGGTTGGACGCGAGGGTCCGTGCGTCCGGCGGTGGGGTGGTGACCTGATCTTGATGAAAGGCGTTCAGCATCAGGCTTTCGGTGCCGAAATCATACGCGGTCGCGCCGATGCCCCAGCCGCCTGCAAATCTCTCGACCGTGCCGCCAAGCGCCTGCGCCATGATCTGGTGGCCAAAGCAGATGCCGACCATCGGCACCCCGGCCGCATGGGCCGCACGGATGAAATCCTGCAACGGGCCAAGATAGGCCCGCTCCTCATAGGCACCATGGCGCGAGCCGGTCAGCAGCCAGCCATCGCAGGCAGACACGCTGGCCGGAAACGTCATCTCGTGGCAGCGGAAGGCTTCAAAGGTGAACCCCCGCCTGCGCAGAAAGCGTGCAAAGAGACCCGGGATGTCGCCATGGGGCAGCATCGCCGGGGTCGCGCTGTCGTTTTGCAGAATGCCGATGCGCATGAGGCCTCAAACCGTATCCAGATAGAGGTCGAGCACCTCCTCTTCAGAAAGCTCGGCCATATAGTGAATTTCCTGGCGCTTGGTGCGCACCAGATTGTCGATCAGCTCCGGCGCGAAGATCCGCGCCATCTCGGGGCTTTGCTCGAAGGTATCAATCGCATCCTGCCATGTCACGGGCAGTTGCGGAAGGTCGAGATCATAGGCATTGCCGGTGACCGGCGCGGGCGGCTCCAGCGCGTCCTCGATGCCGATCAGGGCAGATCCCAGAACGCCTGCCATCATCAGATAGGGGTTGATGTCACCCCCCGCCACCCGATGCTCGATCCGCCGCGCGCGGTGGCTGCCTGAGGGGATGCGCAGCGCCGCGGTGCGGTTTTCATAAGCCCAGGCGATGCCGGTGGGGGCATGCGCCCCGGGCACCATGCGCGCATAGCTGTTGGCATGCGGGGCCAGCAGCAGCATCGAGCCGGGCATGGCCTTGAGGCAACCGGCAACCGCGTGGCGCAGCAAGTCTGTGCCCCTGGGGCCGCCGTCATCAAAGAGGTTGCGGCCCTCGTTGTCGGTTATCGAGAAATGCATATGCATGCCGTTGCCGGGCCAGTTGTCATAGGGTTTGGCCATGAAGCTGGCCGCAAAGCCGTGGCGCCGGGCCAGCCCCTTGACCAGCAGCTTGAACAGCCAGGTATCATCAGCCACCTTCAGCACGTCGTCGGAATGCAGAAGGTTGATTTCGAACTGGCCGATCCCGGCCTCGGATATGGCGGTGTCGGCGTCGATATCCATCGCCTCGCAGGCTTCATAAAGATCAGTGAAGAACTGATCGAACGCATCAAGCGCGCGCAGGGCCAGCGTATCGGCGCCCGGGCGGCGCTTGCCTGAGCGGGGCGAGGGCGGAACCCGCAACTCGCGACCGGAATCATCGATCAGGTAGAATTCCAGCTCGGTCGCGCAGACCGGGCGTAACCCGCGGTCATGGAATTTCTTGACCACGCGGGCCAATGCCTGACGTGGATCACCCTCAAAGGGGGTGCCGTCTTCGTGAAACATCCAGATTGGCAGCAGAGCGGTGGGTGCGTCCAGCCATGGCATCGGCAGAAAGCCGCGCTCGGTGGGTTTGAGAACGCCGTCAGCATCGCCGGTCTCAAAGACCAGCGGACTGTTCTCGATGTCTTCGCCCCAAATGTCGAGGTTGAGCGCGGAATAGGGGAACCGGGTGCCCTCCTTGACGATCTTGTCGGCAAAGCGCACCGGAACACGCTTGCCGCGCGCCTGACCGTTCAGATCGGCAGCGGCTACGCGGATGGTCTTGACGTCGGGGTGATGGCGAAGCCAGTCACGCATGATTCACCTGATATATTGCGGTCTGAACCTGATCCGGGCGCGCGCGGCCCGGGGAAGATGTCGGTTCAGCCGTCGGTTGATATAGCCGAAAACACCGATCAACACGAGCGTCAGCAGCACGAAATAGGCGGCTGCGATAGGGTAGGCCACGAACGGGTTGAAGGTCTGATCGGCGAAGTAGCGCGCGTAGTATAGGGCATCGCCCATTTGCTGCCATGCCGGAAAGGCCGAAAAGTAGACAAGGGCGGTGGCATGGAACAGAAAGATCGCCTCATTGGTATAGCTGGGCCAGGCAAGGCGCAGCATGGTGGGCCAGATGACCCGGCGGAACCGGGCCAGACCGGTCAGGCCATAAGCATCGGCGGCTTCCAGATCACCCCTGGGGATTGCTTTCAGCGCGCCGTGAAAGATCTCTGCCGAATAGGCGGCGGTGTTGAAGAAGAGCACAATCAGCGCCCCGGCCCAGGCGCGGGTCAACCACTGGGTCTCAAGCGTGATGGTGGTGACCAGAAGCGGGATATCGACGCCGGTGCGCGGCAGAAGCGAAAGCGCCTCGTAGGCAAAGAAGAACTGGATGAAGAGGGGCGATCCGCGGAACAGAAAGATGAACCCGCCCGCCGGTTTGCGCAGCCAGGCGCGGGGGCTGGCCTTGGCCAGTGCCAACCCGGTCGCGAGAAAAAAGCCGAAGGCCAGCGCGAGGACGGCGAAATAGAGGTTCCAGATCAGGCCCGAGCCGATAAGGAACACCTGATCGCAGAAGGTGATCTCCATCCCGCGCGGCAACAGCGCATCGCCATGCTGGCGGCCCATCGAGCGCAGGATCAGACCCTGAAAGCTTTCCGCGCAGGTTCTCATGGCGCAGCCTTTCGCAGCGCGTCACCGCCAAATGTCGCCTGCCCGTGATTCATCCGCACCATCAACCGGTCGAAGGCCCGTTGGCTGACCCATGTCAGCGTCAGGTAAAAACACAGCACACCAAGGAAATACCACACCCGCCAGTCCGGATGCGGATAGGCGTAAAGGCCGGTCTTCTGGCCTCCCAACTCGCGTGCCCAATAGACAATATCCTGTATGCCCAGCAAAAACAGAAGCGGTGTCGCCTTGGTCAGGATCATCCAAAGATTGGACAGGCCGGGCAGGGCATAGACCCACATCTGCGGCAGCAAGACCCGGCGGAAGGCCTGCGCGGGCGACATGCCAAAGGCCTCGGCTGTCTCTGTCTGCGCACGGGGCACGGCGGCCATCGCGCCGTGCAAGGTGTTGGCGGCAAAGGCGCCGAACACCAGTGCAAAGGCGATCAGCGCCAGCGTGAAGCCCCATATGTCGTGGATCCACGCAGGCGAGGAAGACAACGGGAACTTGGCCTGTGCGCAGACCACGAAATCATTGCCCCGCCGGATCGGCTCTGACCAGTCGGGGCAGCGGATCTTGTGCAGAACGTATTCCACCGCCTGATCCAGCGCCAACGGCACGAAAAGAAAGAAGATGATATCGGGCACGCCGCGCACCATCGACACATAGACCGTGCCCACGGCGCGAAACGGCACAAAGGCTGAGCGCATCGCCAGCGCCCCCAGAAACCCCAGCGCCAGCGCCAGCGGCGCGGCCAGCGCCATCAGAAGCAGGACCACCAGCACTGAGCGATACATGGCGAGATGGGTCGCCGTCGTCAGATAACAGGCGAACCACTGCCAGTCCGGCAGCACGGTGGGATCGGTGCAAAAGGGGAACATGCGCGATGCGGATCTGCACCCCCCGCACAGTCGCGGAGGGTGCGTGCTTTCAGATCATTCGAACAGCGGTGTTTCGTCGCCGAACCACTCAACCAGCATTTCGTTCAGCGAGCCATCGGCCTTCATCTCGTCGATTGCGGCGTTGAAGGTGGCGCGCAATTCGTCATCCGACTGACGGGTGCCCATGCTGACACCCTGGCCCGGAGGCATGACGGTATCAAGGAATTCGAACTCGTCAGAATCGCGCTGATAGGTCAGAAGGAAATCACGGTCGGCCAGCACAGCATCGGCCACGCCCGAGCGTACGGCGGCGATGGTTTCATCGGGTGTGGGAAATTCGATCAGCGTGGCTTCGGTATCGGCCACCATCCCCGACTGCACAGTGTTCGACTGCGCCGCAATCACGCCCGATTGAATGACCGACGGGTCAGTGCCGACCAGCGCCATATAGGCCGAGGGGTCCGGCCGCTTGTAGGCCTGGGTGAACGAGATCACCTCGGCGCGCGATTCGGTGGCGTTCATGCCAGCCATGATGGTGTCGTAGTTGCCGCCCACCAGGTTGGGGATGATCGTATCCCAGTCGTTGATCACCCATTCGCAGGTCAGTTCGGCCCGGCGGCACAGCTCGTTGCCGAGATCAATCTCGAAACCCACCAGTTCGTTGGCCTCGTTAATATAGTTGAACGGCGGATAGGCGCCTTCACTGCCCATACGCACCACCTGTTGCGCCATAACACCCGTAGTGCTGAGCGCCAGCGCCAGTGACGCAAGGCTGAGGGTCAGTTTTTTCATGATACACTCCATGTTGGTTGTGGTTTCTTGTTATCGTTTTTCAGCCTCGGTTCAGGCTGGCTGCGTGGCTCTGAGGAACTGTTGCAGGCGGGTAGATTTCGGCGCGCCGAACAACGTGTCAGGCGGGCCTTCCTCTTCGATCAGGCCCTGATGCAGGAATATGGTGTGATCGGACACATCTGCCGCCAGCCGCATGTCATGGGTCACAATGATCATCGTGCGCCCCTCTTCGGCCAGGGCCTTGATCACGCGCACCACCTCCTGCTCAAGCTCAGGGTCCAGCGCCGAGGTGGGCTCGTCGAACAACAGCGCGCGCGGCTCCATGCACAGCGCGCGTGCGATCGCTGCGCGCTGCTGCTGGCCGCCGGACATCTGCGCCGGGTAAACATCAGCCTTGTCGCCGATCCCTACCTTTTCCAAGAGCGCCCGCGCCCGCGCCTCAACCTCGGCGCGCGGCTGGCGCAGCACGGTCAGTGGCGCCTCCATGACATTTTGCAGCACCGTCATGTGCGACCACAGGTTAAAGCTTTGGAAGACCATCGAAAGATTGGTGCGGATGCGTGCCACCTGCCTGCGGTCTGCGGGCTGACGGTTCAGCCCAGTGCCACGCCAGCGTACCGGCTCACCCTCAAAGACGATCTCGCCATCCTGGCTGTCTTCCAGCAGATTGCAGCAGCGCAGCAGCGTGGATTTGCCCGAGCCCGATGAGCCGATGAGCGAAATCACCTTGCCCGGCATGGCTGTGACATCGACGCCCTTGAGCACCTCAAGCTCGCCGTAAGACTTGTGCAGGCCATGAATGGCAATGACCGGTGTTACTTCCGGCTGGGACGAGGCGGCAAGACTGGATGCGGTCACGAGGGGCCCATCAGATTTGATCATATTTTCAACTTGTGCGCAAAACGTCACAGAATGCAATGGGGGAAAGACGATTCTGTCAACCGAAACCGCGAAAGCGGTGGCGCAAAGTGGGTGTGATCACCCATGCGAGCACAAATCCGGCAACATATCCGCCCAGATGCGCCTGCCATGCCAGCAACCCGCCCACCATGAACAGCAACACCACATTCATCAGCACCAGCCCCGCCATCATTTGCCAGAACGGCGCGAGCGAAACGCCTGCGGCACGGCGGCGTTGCAGGTCCCAGAACTGTGTCGCGCCAAAGAGGCCGAAAACCGCGCCCGAGGCCCCCACCATCGGCCCTGATGACGCAGACAGCAGCGCAAACCCGGCCGCGCCGCCCGCCGCCGTGAGCAGATACAGCAACAAGAACCCCCATTGCCCCAGCCGGGCCACGGCCTCGCGGCCAAGATGCAGCACCATCAGCATGTTGAACAACAGGTGCATGAACCCGCCATGCAGAAATGCATAGCTGAAGAACATCATCGCCGTCTGGCCAGGAAAAATCTGTTCCCAACCGCGCAGCAGGCCGGGCCAGAACGCGCCATGCATGATGGCCGTGCGGCGCAACCCGCCAAGGCTGAAAAGTGGCGTTCCGGCCAGCGTCAACGCCACTTCGGGCAAGGCGCACAGCGCGACAATCCAGAGAACGACGGGGGCGTGCCGGTCCGTGCCGGGGCGGAAGTTCTGCGACATAGGAAAGCCATGACAGGGAGCGCAGGGGCGCGCAAGGGCGTATCAGCCCATCCGCTATCACCTCGGCGCGACGTCACCCGGGCCGAAAAACCCACCAGTATGCGGCGGGGTCGTTGCCGAGGCCTGAGCCCGGCTTAATGGCCGGTCGCGCGGAACACGGCACGGAAGGTGGCGAAGAAAATGCGCAGGTCCAGCCAAAACGAGACCCGCTCGAAATAGCGTTTGTCCAGATGCGCGCGGGTGTCGAAATCCTCATCATTGCGCGCACTGACCTGCCACAGGCCAGACAGGCCGGGACGCAGTGACAGATAGGCCTCCGGGTGGCGATAGAGCGGCAGTTGGTCGGCCAGCATCGGGCGTGGGCCGATGATGCTCATATGTCCGGCCAGCACGTTGTAAAGCTGCGGCAGCTCATCCATCGATGTCTTGCGCAACAGGCGACCAACCGCGGTGATGCGGGGATCATTGCGCAGCTTCTGGTTGCGGTCCCATTCCGCTTTCAGATCCGGGTCACGTTCCAGGCACCCCGCCAGCAACTGGTCGGCACCCATGACCATGGTGCGCAGTTTGAACATGCGAAACATCTGCCCGTTCCGGCCCAGGCGTGGCTGGCTGTAGAAAGGATTGCCGCTTTCCAGCCACAGCGCCAGCGCCAGCAAGACCAGCACCGGCGCCGCTGCCAGAAGCAAAACCAGCGCCAAGGTGATGTCGATGCCGCGTTTGAAATAGATGCTGTAAAGGCTGTATGCGGCGCGCGCAGGGGCGTTCTGGTTCGGACGTGGCGCGAGGAAGGCCGGAGCAGGCAGAACGTGTTCTGATCCGGAAGATGCCAGACCATGCGGCACCCCTAGGGTTAGCTCACCAATTACTGGTTTGGCAGACAGGCCGTCGAGTGCCTGACGTCGCCGCGGCGCAAGCGAGTCGGGGGACATGGTCGTTCCTGTGGGCAATCACAATAACCAATTACACAGAGCCAGCGCCGCCTGCGAAGGGCAGGAAAAGAGCAGCCCAAATCAAGCCACCATTTAGACATATTTTTGCGCAAATGAAGCCACAATGTGGCCGCAAAATGTATCCGCTTTTGGAAAAACACTGTTTCCGATTCAGCATCTCGGCTGGCTTTGACGGAAACCGCCGCAAAAATATGGTCAATCTTGCTCATTTAGCAACATTGTTGCGTTTTGCGAGGTCTGCCGATACGCAAGACGCGACGAAATGGCGCAGGGAATGCGGCGTCAATATGGCGCGAAAGTGGCGCCACGTGCGCGATGGCGAGGGGCCGTGGCGCAACATTGGCCCCTCAGGGCGACCCGTCGTTTCGCGTTGCCCCGAAAGCGCCGCGAGAATTTGGTATTGTCGTCAAACTTGATCTATAGAGCAGACCATGTCCGGTGAGCAGTCGGGCGTCGTTGGAACGGGCAGCAATGCAGGCGTTGAGTTACTACCTCGACCATTTCGGACTGGAGGAACGGCCGTTCTCGCTGACGCCGGACCCGGAATTCCTGTATTGGTCGCCAGAGCACCGCGGTGCGCTGGCAATGCTGGAATATGGCCAGTCCACCCGCGCGCCGATCACGCTGCTGACCGGCGAGATCGGGGCGGGCAAGACCACGCTCATGCATCATTTCATCGGCTCCATGGACGAAGATGTCACCATCGGGCTGATCTCGAACCCGCGACCGGGGGTGAACGACATCCTGCACCGGGTGTGCGCGGCGCTTGGGCTCAAGGGTCCGCCGGACGATGACAGCGCCGAGCATTTCTCACTGGTGCAGGATTTCCTGCAAGAAGAACACCGCCAGTACCGCTCTGTGCTGTTGATTATCGATGAGGCACAGAACCTGACCCGCGAGGCGCTGGAAGATCTGCGCATGCTGACCAATATCAACGCGGGCAAGGACGAGGTGCTGCAACTGCTGCTGGTCGGCCAGCCTGAGCTGCGCGATATGGTGCGACGCCCTGATCTGGTTCAGTTCGCGCAACGCATCGCCGCCAGCTACCATATTCCACGCCTCGGGGCCGAGGGCGTGGCGGGCTATATTGCGGCACGGCTGCGCAAGGCGGGGGGTAGCCCGGCGATCTTCAGCCGACAGGCGGCAGAGCTGATACACCACGCCACCGGCGGCACACCACGTCTGGTCAACCAGCTGTGCGATCTGTCGCTGACCTACGCATATGCCGAAGGGGCCGAGGTGGTGAAACGCGCAACCGTCGCGGCGGTGCTGCGCGACGGCGTCTTTTTTGCCGCCGGTCAGGACATGCTGGGCGCTGCCGACTGAGGGCCGGTTTTGCCCGCCGGGCTTGACTTCGGCCCTCACACGGGGTGTATCGCGGCCTGAACGCCATTACCGCGAACGGAGCCCATGATGCACGCCTATCGCAGCCATACCTGCGCCGACCTCAACACCGCGCATGTCGGCGCGAGCGTCCGGTTGTCCGGCTGGGTGCACCGGGTGCGCGACCACGGTGGCGTGCTGTTCATTGACCTGCGCGACCATTACGGCATCACCCAGGTGCTGGCTGACAGCGACAGCCCGGCTTTTGCCGAGCTGGAGAAAGTGCGCGCGGAGTGGGTGATTTCGATCGACGGGGTGGTGAAGGCGCGTGATGCCTCGCTGGTCAATGCCAAGATCCCCACCGGCGCGATCGAAGTCTATGTGCAGGAAATGCGCGTGCTGGGACAGGCCGATGAGCTGCCGCTGCCGGTCTTTGGCGAGCCGGAATACCCTGAGGAAACGCGCCTGACCTATCGCTTTCTCGACCTGCGGCGCGAAACGCTGCACGCCAACATGATGCTGCGCTCGAATGTCGTGCGCTCCTTGCGCAACCGGATGTGGGACACGGGCTTTACCGAGTATCAGACGCCGATCATCACAGCCTCCTCACCCGAGGGCGCGCGCGACTTTCTGGTGCCCTCGCGCCTGCATCCCGGAAAGTTCTACGCCCTGCCGCAGGCGCCGCAGCAATTCAAGCAGCTGATCATGGTGGCGGGCTTCGACAAATACTTCCAGATCGCGCCGTGTTTCCGTGACGAAGACCCGCGCGCTGACCGCTCGCCGACTGACTTCTACCAGCTCGATATGGAGATGAGCTTCGTCGAGCAGGAGGATGTCTTTGCCGCCATCCAGCCGGTGGTGCAGGGATTGTTCGAGGAGTTCGGCAAGGGCAGGCGGGTTGATCCCGACTGGCCGCGCATCCCCTATGCCGAGGCGCTGCTGAAATACGGCACCGACAAGCCCGACCTGCGCAACCCGATCGAGATGCAGGTGGTGTCTGAGCATTTCCGCGGCTCCGGCTTTGCGATTTTCGCGAAACTGCTGGAGAACGCGGGCACTGAGGTCCGCGCGATTCCCGCGCCGGGCGGCGGCTCGCGCAAGTTCTGCGACCGGATGAATGCCTTTGCGCAGGCGCAGGGGTTGCCGGGGATGGGGTATATTTTCTGGCGTAAGTCTGATGACGGCACGATGGAGGCCGCAGGGCCGCTGGCCAAGAACATCGGCCCCGAGCGGACCGAGGCGATCCGACAGCAGCTGGGCCTCGGCGAGGGCGATGCCGCGTTTTTCCTTGGTGGCAAGCCAGAGCAGTTCGAGGCCGTTGCCGGGCGGGCGCGCAGCGAGATTGGCCGTGAGCTGGGGTTGATCGACGAAAACCAGTTCAAATTCGCCTGGATCGTCGATTTCCCGATGTATGAGAAGGATGACGAAGGCCGCATCGATTTCTCGCATAACCCGTTTTCCATGCCGCAGGGCGGGCTGGAGGCGTTGGAGGGTGATCCGCTGAAAGTGCTGGGCTATCAGTATGATCTGGCCTGCAATGGCTATGAGCTGGTCTCGGGCGCGATCCGTAACCACAAGCCGGAGATCATGTTCAAGGCGTTCGAGCTGGCGGGCTATCCGGCCTCGGAGGTTGAAAAGCGGTTCGGCGGCATGGTCAAGGCCTTCCGCTATGGCGCGCCGCCGCACGGTGGTTGCGCAGCCGGAATCGACCGGATCGTGATGCTTCTGGCGGATGAGGCGAATATCCGGCAGGTGATCATGTTCCCGATGAACCAGCGCGCGGAAGACCTGATGATGGGTGCGCCGTCGGAGCCGATGAATGAGCAGCTGCGCGAGTTGCGGCTGCGTGTGGTGCCTTTGGAGACGTGACGGGCGGCGGCGGGGGCTGCCGCCCCCGCACCCCCGCCTCAGGGGGGCGCACGCGCCCCCCTGAGAACCCCCCGTGCGTATTTGTGGCAAGATGAAGGGGCAGGGTGATGAGCGATCTGGTTAATTGGGTGCCGCCGCCGTTGCCGCCCCGCATGGCCTTGCAGGGGCGGTATGTGCGGCTGGAGCCACTGGCCCCTGCGCATGCCGAGGGGTTGTTTGAGGCTTTTGCCGAGGATGAAGCGGGCGAGATGTGGCGCTATCTGCCGCATGGGCCTTTTGCCGATCTGGCGGGATATCGCGTCTGGCTGGACGGGGCGCGGCTGATGCATGATCCGCTGCATTTTGCGATACGCATGGAGGACGAGCGGCTGGGGGGCACCCTCAGCCTGATGCGGATGGAGCCGCGCGCGGGAAGTATCGAGACCGGCTGGCTGACCTTTGCCCCACGCCTGCAACGGACACGGGCGGCGACCGAGGCGGTGTTTTTGTTGATGCAATGGGCATTTGAGGCCGGATACCGGCGCTTTGAGTGGAAATGCGACGGGGCTAATCTACCCTCTCGCCGCGCGGCCGAGCGCTTTGGCGTCAGCTATGAAGGGCTGTTCCGGCAGGCGGGCGTGGTCAAGGGGCGCAACCGCGATACCGCCTGGTTTGCCGCGATTGATGCGGACTGGCCGGCTTTGCGGACCGCTTTTGGTGACTGGCTGGCGCCTGAGAACTTTGATGAGAGTGGCCAGCAGCGCCAGAGCCTTTCTGCACTGACGCGCCCGATACTTGCAACGCGCGACCCGGCGCTGGTGTGAATCAAAGGGCGGGTCAGCCCCGCTGCCGCAGCGCCATCAGCCACATTCCGGCCAATACGAAGGACAGCACTGCGTTCCAGCTGGCCATCGACAGACCCAGCATTTCCCACGGAACTTCGTCGCAGCGCACAACCGGCGCGGCCATGACCCGGTCCAGCAGTTCTCCTGCGGTCAAGTTGGAGAAATCGATGTTGCCTGAACAGGCCGAGGGCCCGTCGAACCATCCGCGCTCTACCCCGGTGTGGTAAATGCCGATCCCGCCCGAGGTTGCCGCCGCACCGGCCCCCAGCACGGCCAACACCGGTGACGGCACCACCAGCAGCACCGCGCCCAGCCCCACCGCGGCCAGATGCGGCCAGCGTTGCCAGTAGCACAGCGCGCAGGGCGCCATCCCCAGGACATACTGAAAGAAGAGCGCCCCAAGGAGCAGCGCCGCCGAGCCCAGTGCCGCCAGGAAAGCCCAATTGATCGGTCTCACAAATACCTCACAGCGTAGAATCCCAAAAGCAGCAGTACGACAAACAAGACCGACAGCAAGCCCAGCCAGCGCTCGATGAAGTCACGAATCGGTGCGCCATATCGCCACAACAGCGCGGCGACGAAGAAAAAGCGCAACGCCCGGGCGATGATTGCAGTCACCACGAAGGTGGTCAGCGGCAACCCTGTCCAGCCGGACATGATGGTGATGACCTTGAACGGGAAAGGGGTGACCCCGGCCACCAGCACCGACCAGAAGCCGAAATCATGGAACCGCGTGTTGAAGGCCGCCACCGCATCGGCCTTGCCCAATGTTTCCAGCACCGGGCGACCGATCGATTCAAAAGCAAAGGCGCCGATCGCATAGCCTGCCAGCCCGCCCAGCACGGAGGCCAGTACCGCCACCCCGGCGATCAGAAAGGCGCGGTGCGGTGTCGCGATGATCATCGCCACCATCAGCACATCGGGCGGGATCGGAAAAACCGACGCCTCGATGAAGGCCACGAATGCCAGTGCCCAGAGCGCGCGCGGATGGGCGGCGAGCGAAAGTGTCCAGTCGTAAAGTGCCCTGATCATACGTTCGCTACCACCACTGAGCACCGACTTGCCCTAAGCAGGCGCTACCAGTCAAGGCCCGGCGATCACCGGTTGACGCTTTCCGGAGCGCGCGGTAATCCAGATCCGGGCCCGAGTGGCGGAACGGTAGACGCAGGGGATTCAAAATCCTCCGCCCTAACGGGTGTGTGAGTTCGAATCTCACCTCGGGCACCAATGGTTTGGCGGATTTGGAAACCGATCAGCCGAATCATATGATCTCTCCGGCACTCTCTCAGATCTGGCTTTTTCAGCCAGTTCTGGTCTGATTTCCTGGTTCTGGCTAGGCACCGGCTGTCTTGTCGCTGCGTCTGCGATTGGGTGCTGCGCCGAGGTCGCCTTCAGGGACGGGGAGGGGCGTTCGCTGCTTCCCCCGGGAGGCAGTCGCGGCGCACCTGATCAGCAGCGGCTTTCGGTTCGGACTCTGGGGCTGGAACGGATTCAGTACCGCGAATCAGTGCGCGCACATTCAGGAAACTGTTCACGAGCTTACCGGAAAATTGTTGATCCAACGAAAACAATAGGCTGCTTTGGCACGAATCTTGCTTGCAACCTGATTATGACCAGAATCGGGCAAAGATAAGGCGAAAAAATCGTTGGCGAATGAGGCGCTTGCTTGGCTACTGTTTCTTGATTGCGAACAGTGTCCCGAAGCGCGGGCACGCAAACACCTTTCCGGCTCTGATTCGGTGCCGGTACCCGGAAAATACTGTTTTCATCTGCGAAACAGCAAGAACTCTTGCAGTTGGCGATGATTTCACACCTGCCTGATGCTATTTGCTCCGAGTTGAACGTAAATTAACTCATTTCAGAAACTTTTTTTGCCCCACACATAAATTTGGATATACTTTACCTGTCCTTGTGACGACGGGCCATGGGGGTGGCCTGCAAGGAAGGCTGCCGCGGGGTGTGGTTTGGCTCGGGAACAGTGCAAATCTTGCGCTCGACCTGACACGCGCTCATTTGCAGATCAGCTTTCTGTCCGCGCCGCTTTTGCGCCTGCGCAGTGAACCGTGCTGCGAGGCGCACAATTGTTTGAAATTATCGGTTCGCCGCGGCGAACCTAAGGAGTAGCTGCAATGCCCGATCGTGAGAAAGAAACCCATCTTGAAGACCTGGCT
>JAFIEK010000065.1 GCA_020832545.1 Pararhodobacter sp.
GGTGAATTCGGCGCAGCCGAAGAGGGGGGCAACGCCCCCCTCCTGCCGTTTCAGATCAGTCCATCGCCTTGAAGTTCAGCGCCGCACCTTCCTTCATCCCGCTCGGCCAGCGCGCGGTGACGGTCTTGGTGCGGGTATAGAACCTGAAAGCATCGGGGCCATGCTGGTTCAGATCGCCAAAACCAGACTTTTTCCAGCCGCCAAAGGTATGATAGGCCAGCGGTACCGGGATCGGCACGTTGATGCCGATCATGCCGATGTTGATGCGGTTGGCGAAGTTGCGCGCGGTGTCGCCATCGCGGGTAAAGATCGCGGTGCCGTTGCCGTATTCATGATCCATCGCCAAACCGATCGCCTCTTCATAATCCTTGGCGCGGACCATCGACAGGACGGGGCCGAAGATCTCGGTCTTGTAGATGTCCATATCCGGCGTCACATGATCAAACAGATGCGCACCGACAAAGAAGCCGTCTTCATAGCCTTGCAGGCTGAAGTTACGGCCGTCGACCACCAGTTCGGCCCCCTGCGCCACGCCGGTTTCCACCAGCCGCAGAATGTTTTCCTTGGCGGCAGCGGTCACCACCGGGCCGAAATCGACATCATCGCCCGCCGTCCAGGGGCCGACCTTCAGTTTTTCGATCTTCGGGATCAGGCGCTCGCGCAGCGCCTCGGCAGTGCCTTCACCCACCGGCACCGCGACCGAGATCGCCATGCAGCGTTCGCCTGCTGCGCCAAAGCCCGCGCCCACCAGCGCATCGGCGGCCTGATCCATATCGGCGTCAGGCATGATGATCATGTGGTTCTTGGCGCCGCCGAAGCATTGCGCGCGTTTGCCGTTGGCGGTCGCGCGGCTGTAGATGTACTGCGCGATTGGGGTAGAGCCGACAAAACCCACGGCCTGCACGGTCTCGTTGTCAAGGATCGCATCGACCGATTCCTTGTCGCCGTTGATCACCTGCAACACGCCATCGGGCAACCCGGCTTCCTTGCAGAGTTCAGCCAGCATCAAAGGCACCGAGGGGTCACGCTCGGATGGTTTGAGGATGAACGCATTGCCTGCGGCCAGCGCCGGGCCCATTTTCCACAGCGGGATCATGGCGGGAAAGTTGAACGGCGTGATGCCTGCGGCCACGCCCAGCGGCTGGCGCAGCGAATACATGTCAATACCGGGGCCTGCGCTGTCGGTGAATTCGCCTTTCAGCAGATGCGGCGCACCGACACAGAATTCGATCACTTCCAGCCCGCGCTGGATATCGCCCTTGGCGTCGGGGAAGGTCTTGCCATGCTCGCTTGACAGCTTCTCGGCCAGCTTGTCCATATCACGGTTGATCAGGCCCACCAGCGCCATCATGACGCGCGCGCGCTTTTGCGGATTGGTGGCGCCCCATGCGATCTGCGCCTTGGCGGCGGATGCGACAGCGGCGTCCAGTTCAGCCTTGGTGGCCAGCGCCACGCGCGCCTGCACCTCGCCGGTGGCCGGGTTGTAGATATCGGCAAAGCGACCCGAGGTGCCCGCGACCAGCTTGCCGTCGATCCAGTGACCGATGTCTTTCATGATAACCTCCTGATTACTCTGGCCGCACAATAGCCTTGCAAAATTGACCTGAACAGGGGCAGATTCCCAAAAAGGGTTTTGCAATTCTGCAAAGGTTTCGGAATGGCCGACTGGGATGACCTGCGCGTGTTCCTGGCCGTGGCGCGGGGCGAAAGCCTCAGTCGGGCCGGGCGGGTGCTCAAGCTGGACCCGGCAACCGTGGGTCGGCGTGTGGCGCGGCTGGAGGGGGCGCTGGGGGTGCGTCTGTTCACCAAGTCGCCGCAGGGCTACGCGCTCAGCGACGAGGGCGCGCGGCTACTGGCGCATGCCCAGCAGATCGAAGCGACGATGGAGGCCGCGCGCGACGCCGTGGCGGGGCCCGGTGCAGGTATTACCGGGCAAATCCGTATCGGTGCGCCCGACGGCTGTGCGAATTACCTGCTGCCGCAGGTCGTCACGGCAATCTGTGCAGACAATCCGGGGCTTGAGGTGCAGATCGTCGCCTTGCCGCGCGTGTTCAGCCTGACCCGGCGCGAGGCCGATATGGTGGTTGCTGTCAGCCTGCCCGAATCAGGGCGCGTGATCACGCAGAAGATTACCGATTACCGGCTGCATCTGGCGGCGTCAGAGCCGTATCTGGCGCAGGCACCGGCGCTCGACGGGCTGGAAGATCTGCGCGCGCACCGGCTGATCGGCTATATCCCCGACATGATCTTTGACCGTGAGCTGGACTACCTGGGCGCGCTGGGGGTGGATACGCCGCCTGTCGCCTCGAATTCGGTGTCGGTGCAACTGAACCTGATCCGGCAGGGGGCCGGGCTGGGCGTGGTGCATGATTTCGCGCTGCCTTTTGCGCCGGGTGTGCGCCGTGTGCTGCGCGCGCAGTTCAGCCTGACGCGCGCTTTTCACCTGATCCGCCACGCAGACGACCGCCGCGTGCCCCGGCTGGAACGCTTTGCGGGCGCACTGGTGGCCGGACTGCGGCGCGAGGTTGCGCGGATGGAGCGCGCGGTAAACGCCGCTGACTGAGCTGCCGGCGCTTTCCGACTCAGTGGTCCTTCCCTTGAACCTTTCGGCCGGGTCTTTCAGGGAACACGCACCAGCACCGCCTCGAACCGCACATTGCACTGGCGCGCACCCACGAAATTGCGGATCTGCCCGGCAATCCTGACCGGCCCGGTGGTGCCGGCGGTCAGGCGCTGGGGCACCTGCCGGGTGAAGCGGGCGCGCGCATTGTCGAAGGTCCAGAAGCTGCCGAAGATCGCTTGCCCCTCGACCGGGCGGAACGTGCTGTCGAACCCGCCATCCGGCTGATGGAACCCCATCGCACCCAGCGACTGATTGAACGAGAACGAGGCGCTGGCGGGGTTGTCACCCACATTTGCCGGATAATAGCGCATGAATACGGCCTGCGACGTGGCATACCACCCGGCCTGCTGACATGGCGCAGAGAAATCGTGGATAATGGCGCTGCCCTGATACTCGATCGTTTGGGCGGCGGCGGGAGAGGCTGCCGAAGTTGTGGTCAGTCCCGCAGCTAAAACGACACCCAGAAGGTGCAAGGCGGCGCGGCTTTTCATGGGGTCTGCTGATGCTCTGCAAAGGCGCCCGGGTTGAGCGCGGCGTCAATTTAGCATGCCTGCCGGGCATGGACAATCAGCACAAAGCGGCAAGGCTTTGCGAAGCGGTGGGCCACAAGGGGCGAAGGTTCTTGACAGATGGACGGCGCTGCCCGACCCTTGACGCCTGACAGCGACGGGAGGCCAAGATGCTGGTAAGCCAGATCCTCAAAGGAAAGGCGGGGGGCGTGGTGACAATCGCCCCGGAGGCCACAGTGCGCGAAGCAGCCGAGCTATTGTCGGCGCGCCGCATTGGTGCGGTGGTGGTGTCGAACGATGGCGTGACGGTGCAGGGCATCTTGTCCGAGCGCGACGTCGTGCGCGAACTTGGCAAGCGCGGCACCGGGTGCCTTGATGACAAGGTCGAGGCCATGATGACCCGCGCGATCTATGCCTGCGCGCCCGGTGACAGCGCCGATCAGGTGCTGGAAACCATGACCACCCGGCGCTTTCGCCACATGCCGGTGATGGAGGATGGCAAGATGATCGGTCTGATCTCGATCGGTGACGTGGTGGCTGCGCGGTTGAGCGAATTGCAATCGGAGAAAGACGCGCTGACCGGGATGATCATGGGGCATTGAGTCGCCCATGAGGTTCTGTGTGCGCCCGTGTGGGCGAGGGGGCTGTCTGCCCCCTCTGGCCTTCGGCCATTCACCCCCGAGGATATTTGCAGACACAAAATGAGCCGGCGATTGGGGCGTTTGCAATCATTCTGCCCTTGCATCCTGCCCGGTAATATTGTTGCGTGGGCCCCGCCGACTGGACCGCCAAGGAGTTGACCATGCGCATCGGGCTTTACCCCGGAACTTTCGACCCGCTGACGCTGGGACATATGGATATCATCAATCGCGCCAGTGTGCTGGTGGACCGGCTGGTGATCGGTGTGGCGATCAACCGCGACAAGGGCCCGCTCTTTTCGCTGGAGGAACGGGTGGCGATGATCGAGGCGGAATGCGTGGCGCTGAGCGAACGCACTGGCACCGAGATTGTGGCGCATCCGTTCGAGAACCTGCTGATCGACTGCGCCAGCGATGTGGGGGCGGGGCTGATCGTACGCGGTTTGCGGGCGGTGGCCGATTTTGAGTACGAATTCCAGATGGTGGGCATGAACCGCGCCCTCGACCCGTCGATCGAAACGGTGTTTCTGATGGCCGACGCGCGGCATCAGGCGATTGCCTCGCGGCTGGTGAAAGAGATCGCGCGGCTGGGCGGCGATGTCAGCAAGTTTGTGCCGCCGCGCATCAATGCCGCCTTGCGCGACCGGTTGGGGCCGGTGACGGTGGGGGTCTGATCCCCGGCGGTTTGGCCGGGATCAAAGGGCCTTCATAACGGCCGGATCAACCGTCACACCGCGTTTGGCTGCGTTTTCCAGAACCGCGTCGCGCAGCGCCACATTGCGCTGCACCAGTGCCAGAAAGCGCGGCTCATCCAGCGTGAGCAGCGTGCAATGGGTGATTGCGGTCACCTGCCCGCGCCGGGCGCTTCGTTGTAACAGCGCCAGATGGCCGAACATCTCGCCGCGTCCCAGCCGGATGACCTGATTGGCCCGCGCCACCTCGACCGCGCCGGACGCGATGAACCAGACCTGCCGCGGCATCTCGCCCCGGCGCATCAGCACGGTGCCCGGCGCGGCATAGACGGTGCGCAGATGGCGCGCCAGCCCTTTGCGCTTCGCCTCGTCCATATCGGTGAACAGCGGGAACTGGCGCACCAGTTCGGACTTCTGCACCGCCAGATCCAGCGGCGGGCGTTCGGCCAGTTTGGCATGACGCTCGGCAATTCCGCCTATCAGCACCTGACGCAGTTCTGGCCCGATCAGCCCATCGGCCACAAGGGCAGCATATTCGCGCTCTTCCTGCGCCAGAACCATCTGTCGGATCAGCCGCCGTTCCAGCCGTTCGGCATAGCCGGGAAACTGAAGCCGCAGGCCATCAAGCGCCTTCTGGGTCTCCTCCAGCCGCCGTTCCAGCAGATCGTGCAACAGCTCGGCCACGCGCTTGCCATGGATGCGGCGGATGCGCGTGTCGATGAAGCCATGCAGCTCCTTGAGGATCAGCACCTGTGTCACCAGTTGCTCGAAACGGTCGGCGGTGAGGTTGGACAAGGGCCCCGACAGCCGCAGGCGGTTGTGCAAAAACTCGGCCGGACGCATCCATCCGGTGGCGCGCATCCGCCGGCGCGCTGTGTTCAGATAGCCCAGCCGCCCGCCGGTGCGCGTGCCCTCGATCATCCGGTCGGCATCAACCAGCATGCGGTTGGCAAGGCGTGCGGGGATCGTGCGCTCGCGGAAACCTTCAAGGATCAGATCGCGCTCGCGCCCGGCCAGCGCCACCAACCCCAGCGTGATGCGGTCACGGTCCGCGATCTCGGTGCCCTCGTCGGCGGCCTTCACCGCCCGGTCGACCCGCTCGGCGAAGCGCTTGGCCTCGTCGCGCACGGTCTCACGCGTCAGGCCCAGATCGCGCGCCGCACTGGTGGCGGTCTCGCGCACGGATTGCAGGGCCACCGCCACCACTTGCGCCGACAGCGCGGTATCGAGCGGTGACAGCCGGTCAAGCCCCAGCCGCGAGATTATCAGCCTGAGCGTGGTGCCCTGCACCATCAGCGTGAACAGCGTGAACCCGGTGGCAATGATGCCGACCTGGCGCTTGACATCGGGCGGGATGCGGAAGCTTTCGGTCACGGCCAGCGCAAGTGCCAGCGTGACCGCCCCGCGCAGGCCCCCCCACATGATCGCCAGCCGGTACGGCACCTCGACCTTGGGTGAGGCGCGCATCCGTGTCAGCAGCGGAAAGACCGCGAACAGGATCAGCGCGCGGGCCATGAGCGCCGCCACCACCGTCACCGCAATGAGCACCAGATCGAAGGGGCGGACATTGGCCAGAAGCCGCGGGATCAGCAGCGCCGCAAGCACAAAGATCATGCCGCTGGCCCAGTAGCCCAGCAGGTCCCAGGTGTCGCGCAGCTTCTTCAGCGAAGGGGGCGACAGCTTGCCGGGGGCGAGGTAGTTGAGCGTCAGCCCCGCCGCCACCACCGCAATCACGCCCGAGACATTGAGCAGGGATTCGGCCAGCACATAGACCAGATAAGGCAGCGCCACCGAGACCGAGACCTGCCCCAGCGGATGATCGCCCAGCCGTGACAGCCCGGTCAGCGCCAGCCGCGTCGCCGCCCAGCCGATGAAGCCGCCGCCAAAGACCAGCCATGGGAAATGGAACACCAGATCGGCGGGCTGTGGCGTGGGGATGCCAAAGGCGACATAGGCAAAGAAGAGGCCAAAAAGCGCAATGGCCGCAGCATCGTTGAGCAGGCTTTCCCCCTCGACAATCCGGGCCAGCCGCTGCGGCGCCGGCGTGCCGCGAAAAATGCTGACCACCGCCGACGGATCGGTGGTGGAGACGATGGCACCGATCAGGAAGCAGGCCATCAGCGACAGCCCTGCCACCATGTAAAGCGCGTAGCCCACCACAAGCGTGGCCACCAGAACCGCAAACACTGAAAGCACAAGGATCGGCACCCAGTCATCGAGCATGCGACGAAAATCGATCGACAGGGCGACCTGAAAGATCAAGGTCGGCAGAAAGACATACAAGAACAGGTTCGAGCGGATCGGAAGCGCCAGGATGGCCTGTGCCAGCGGGTCGAACGCATTGGTCAGCGTGGTGTGCAACAGCAGCGTGGCACCGGTGGCGATGGCTATGCCCATCATGGCCAGAATCACCGTCGCAGGCAGGCGCAGCCGGTCGGCGATGGGCTCCGACAGGCCGATGACGGCGAAGAGCGCCGCAACGAGGGCTACGATCACGACAAGGTCCATGAATGATCAGTAGCTTGACGCGCAGGCGCAGCAAAGTGGGGCTGCGTCACTTTTCGTGTCGATGCCGAAACAATGATCAAAAATTGGTGGAAAGGAAGGCGAGCCAGGCAAGGGTGCGGGCCTCGCCCCCATTGAGGGGGCTCGGCCCGCTCGGGGGCTGCCTGCCCCCGCCGGCCTTCGGCCGCCCCCGGGCGTGTATCCGGCAAGATGAAAGGGGCGGCGTCAGGCCCCGGGGGAGGGATGCGCGGCAAGGAGGCGTGTGACCTGTGTATCCTCGACCTGATCGAAGTTCCGGTAATGGGCGCCGACGGCGTGGAACAGCTGCGGGATCAGTGGGCAGATCAGTTGATCGGTGTGCGGTGCGAGGTCCTTGATCGTCTCTGGTGCACCGACCGGAACGGCGACGATCAGCCTGACGGGCTGCTGGCTGCGGGCCCAGGTGAGCGCTGCGCGCATTGTGGCACCGGTGGCCAGGCCGTCATCGACAAGGATCACGGTGCGACCGCTTAATACGGGGGCCGGGCGCCCGGCCAGCCAGAGCCTGGCGCGTCGTTGCAGCTCAGAGCGTTGGGCGGCGGCAAGCGCCTCGATCTGTGCGGTGTCCAGACCGGCGGCGCGGGCGACATTGGGGTTTGTGACCAAGGTATCACCCGCGGGCCCGGCGAGCGCTCCGACGGCCAGTTCAGGATCGCCGGGCATGCCGATCTTGCGCACCAGCACGAGACCCAACTCCAAGCCCAGCGTGGCTGCGATTTCTGCCGCCACTGGCACGCCGCCGCGCGGCAGGGCGAGCACCAGCGCATCGCTGGCGCGCCAGTCGCTCAGCAGGGCGGCAAGTGCGCGCCCCGCATCAGTCCGGTCAGCGAAGGCCACCGCTGACAAGCCCCAGCTGTGCGTTCAGCTTCTTGCCCAGCTCTTGCGGCGAGAGTTGCAGGTAATTGGCCGTTTCCTCACGCGAGACGGTGTCGCGCAGCGGGCCGGGCAGCATCTTGCGCAATTCGCCCAGCACCTGCGGCTCGGCGAAGATTGCCAGTTCCTTGAAATCGCCCTTGCGCTGATGGTGTTCCAGCGCGGTTATGATGTCACGGATCATGCCGCGCGTTTCCTCGGCCAGCGGGTCGCTGTTGTATTCCATCGCTGAGCGTCGCCCGCCGCCAAACGAGGCAAAGCTACGGCCCGGCTTGTCGGCCATCACATCGCTCATCGAGCGGTTTTCGGTGGCGAATTCCAGCTCATCGGGCGGCGAGGCGGGGTCTGCCGGGTCGCTTGTCCAACCCAGGCTGCGCACAATCCGAGCATGTGCCGAATTCATCACCAGCGCCCAGATTTTCCGTTTCTCCAAAGGCATGTGGTCCTCCTGTCAGATGTCTGTGCCAGTCTCGCGGAAAGCGAGGTGTTGCGCGTTGATGCAGGTCATGAAAGCCGCCCGATCGCGGCGGCGGTGTCCAGCATGCGCAGGGCATAGGCCCATTCGTTATCATACCATGCCAGTACACGCACCAGTTGTTCCTCCATCACGCGGGTCTGATCCAGGTGGAACACGGCGGAATGCGGGTCATGGTTGAAATCGGCGCTGACATTTGGCTGGTCGGTGACGCCCAGAATGCCCTTCAGCCGCCCCTCGGCGGCAGCGATGATGGCGGCGTTGATGTCCTTGACCGAGGTGGGGCGCGTGGATTCGAATGTCAGATCCACCGCCGAGACATTGGGCGTGGGCACTCTGAGCGCCACACCATCCAGCTTGCCCTCAAGTTCAGGCAATACCAGCCCCACGGCGCGGGCCGCGCCGGTGGTGGTGGGGATCATGCTGACGGCGGCGGCGCGGGCGCGATACAGGTCCTTGTGCAAGGTGTCCAGCGTTGGCTGATCGCCGGTATAAGCATGCACAGTGGTCATGAAGCCGCGCCGGATCCCCACCGCCTGATGCAGCACCTGCGCCACGGGGGCGAGGCAGTTGGTGGTGCAACTGGCGTTCGAGATGATCTTGTCTGTAGCGCGCAGGCTGTCATGGTTGACGCCGTAGACCACTGTGCGGTCAGCGCCTTTGGACGGGGCCGAGACCAGCACCCGCCCGGCACCGCTTTTCAGATAGACCTGAGCCTTGTCGGCATCCTTGAAAATGCCGGTGCATTCCAGCACCAGATCGATATCCGACCAGTCGAGCGCGGCCGGGTCACGCTCGGCGGTGACGCGGATCGGGCCGCGCCCGACATCCATCGTCGCCTCGCCGGTGGTGACGGTGCCGGGAAAGCGGCCATGTACTGAATCAAAGCGCAACAGATGGGCATTGCTTTCAACCGGGCCAAGATCGTTGATGGCGACAATCTCAAGATCGCTGCGATCCTGCTCTGCAAGGGCGCGAAGGATCAGACGGCCGATACGACCAAATCCGTTGATGGCGAGACGAGTGGTCATTAGGGGCTCCGTTCGTTGGGGCGGTTATGGCCCGACATGGGCATCGTTACCGCTAACAAAAACCTTCGGAGCGGCGATTTCAAGCCGGATCGGCGAAAGGGCGCGGTCGAAGGGCCGTTTTAGCAGATCGTGCAGCCCGCTTCGCGCGTTGGCGGAGCTGGCGAATAGCCCTGAGACAAAAGCCGCAGCATGCCGCCCTGGATGTCGATCACAGGCACAGGCAGTGCTCCGGCGATCAGTGACGCAGCGCGGCTGGTGCGGTTGCCTGAGCGGCAGATCAGTGCAACCGGGCGACCGGGCTCAAGATGCGGTGCCAGCGCCTGAAGAAAGCTGGCAGGGTCGTCGAACGTGATCAGCAGGGCATTGGGCAGAACGCCGGTCTGCACCCATTCCTGGGGCTGGCGGATATCGACCAGCAGGACCGGCGCGCGCGCCAGCTCCTCGGCCGGGGGGGCGGCGGTAAAAATTTGCTGCGCGGCGAGGGGCAGGGGGATCAGCAGGGCAATCAAAGCGATCACAAGGCGCATGGCGGGGCTTTCCGGTCCGGGCAATGGCTCGCCCCTACCATTGCGTGAGGGGCAGGACAAAGCGTCCGGATGCCGCAGTTGCCTGCTCAGCGGGAAAAGACCCAGCCACTTGGAAGCGCCTTGCACCGCCCTTGCAAAGGCGGTCACTGCGCGCAAGGCTCAATGCGCGGAACTGCTGTTCAGGCCGCGCTCAGATCAGGCGGCCCATGGCGGCAGCGACATCGGCCATACGGCAGGAAAAGCCCCATTCGTTGTCATACCAGGCCAGCACCCGCACCGTGCGCTTGCCGACAACCTTGGTCTGGTCCGGCGCGAAGATCGAAGAATGGGTGGTGTGGTTGAAGTCGATCGAGACCTTGGGTTCGGGGTCATAGGCAAGAACCGAGCCCATTGGGCCAGCGGCAGCCGCGCGCATCACCGCATTGACCTCGTCAACTGTCACATCCTTGCCCGCGACAAAGGTCAGATCGACCGCTGAGACATTGGGCGTCGGCACCCGTATCGCGGTGCCATCCAGCTTGCCCGCCAGTTCCGGCAGCACCTCGCCCAGTGCCTTGGCGGCCCCGGTTGACGTGGGGATCATCGCCATAGCGGCGGCGCGGGCGCGGTAAAGGTCGGCGTGGCGGCGGTCCAGCGTCGGCTGGTCGCCGGTATAGGAATGGATCGTGGTCATGATGCCAGACTCGATGCCGAACGCATCATTGAGCACCTTGGCCAGCGGGGCCAGACAGTTGGTGGTGCACGAGCCGTTCGAAACCACCAGATGCTCAGGCAAAAGCGTGCGATGGTTGACGCCGTAAACGATGGTCTTGTCGGCGTTCTTGGCAGGTGCCGACACCAGCACCCGCTTGGCACCGCGCGTCAGGTGGACTGCGGCCTTGTCACGCTCGTTGAAATTGCCGGTGCATTCCAGCACGACATCGACGCCCGTCCAGTCCAGCTCTTCCGGGTTGTAGGTGGAGAACACCTTGATCGGCCCGCGCCCCAGATCGAGCGTATCGCCCTCAACCCGGATCTGGCCGGGAAAACGGCCATGCACGCTGTCGTATTTCAAGAGATGCGCATTGGTCTCGATGGGGCCGGTGGCATTGATCGCGACCACTTCGACATCGTTGCGCGCGCTTTCGGCGATATGTGCAAGCGTGCAGCGGCCAATGCGCCCGAACCCGTTGATGCCGATTGTGATGGTCATGATCCAGCCTCCGCGAATCCGTGAAAGGGTCATCCGCAGGGCAACCGGGAGCGGCGCGCGCGGTATTACTTAGCATATAGCTTCGCGATGACGGCTAAGAAAGGGCGAAAAGCGCCGTTTTGCAAGGCGTTAGCGCAAACCTTGTTCATCTGGTCGATGTTGGCGCTAACTTCGGGCTGGGCGTAGGGGACCTGGTGCGAGGGGCTGGCCGTGGCGTCGGCCATGCTGCAGGCCGGTTTCGTCAACACTTGCGATTGCAAAGCGCCGCGCGCGAACGTAAAAGCCAGCTTTCAGACAGAGAATATGACGTGACCTTGTCCCTTGTCCTGCTGGTCTATGTTGCCGCCGCCAACCTGCTGGCGTGGTGGGCGTTCGCGCATGACAAACGTGCGGCGATCGGCGGACAGCGGCGCATTTCAGAAGACCGGCTGCTGGCGATCGCCTTTCTGGGGGGCGCGCTGGGGGCAAAACTTGCGCAGATGATCCTGCGCCACAAGATACGCACCGAGCCTTTTCGCCAGCAACTCAACGGGATCATTGCCGTGCAGGTGCTGGCGCTGGCCGCAATCTGGGCCATGCGCCTGATCAAGCGCGACATGATCTGGCTTTTGAGCGCCATCTGACGCCTCTCGCCACGCTAACGCTGCGCGAGCAATGCCAGAAACTGATCCACCTGCGCCTCGGTCGTGGACCATGACGTCACCAGCCGCGCATTCATGGGGGCGCTGTCGTTGCCTGCTGGCGACTGCGTGCCGGGCCAGAAGTAATAGGCCGCCCCGGCGTCTTGCGCGCGGCTGTGCGCGGCGTGGGGGAAGGTGGCGAACAGCATGTTGCCGTCGCGCGGATGCGCGAGCGTTGCGCCAGGAACCGCTTTCAGCCCCGCCTCCAGCCGTGCGGCCATGGCATTTGCGTGGCGCGCAAGCGACAACCACAGATCATCGGTCAGCCAGGCATCCATCTGTGCCGACAAGAACCGGTGCTTGGAAAACAGATGCCCGCCGCGCTTGCGCCGCAGTTCGAACTCCCAGGCCTTTGCGGGATCGAAGATCACCACCGCCTCGACACCCATCAAGCCGTTCTTGGTGCCTCCGAAGGACAGCACATCAACCCCGGCTTTCCAGGTCATTTCGGCCGGCGTGCACCCCTCGGCCACCAGCGCATTGGTGAAACGCGCGCCGTCAAGATGCACGGGCAGGCCATGGTCTTTGGCGACCGAGGCCAGCGCCGAAACTTCGGCCACCGAATAGCGGGTGCCGCATTCGGTGAGGTTGGTCAGGCTGAGCATGCCTTTCTGGACATTGTGCACCCCCACACGGGCAGCGCCTTGCAGCTTTTCGGCAAGGGTTTGCGGCGAAATCTTGCCATGTTCACCGTTCAGCAGCACCAGCTTGGAGCCGCCGGTAAAAAATTCCGGCGCGCCGCATTCATCCTCTTCGATATGAGCGACCCGGTGACAATAGATCGCGCCCCATGGCGGGCAGAAGGTGGCCAGTGAAAGGGCGTTTGCGGCAGTGCCGGTGGCGACCAGATGAACCGCTGCTTCGGGGGCTTCGAATATCTCGCGGATGCGCGCGCGCACCTGCTCTGTCAGTGCATCGCCGCCGTAGCCGGGCGCGAAACCCTCATTGGCGCGCGCCAGCCCTTCCAGAACCTGCACTGGCACGCCAGAGCTGTTGTCCGAGGCAAAGAACATCAGATATCCTCTTCAATTATATGGTCTTCCCAGTCTTCCTCCGGGATTTCGTATTCCGGCAGCGTGCGCCCCTGAACTGAGACCCCGGCCGTATGCACCGTCTCAGGGTCGCCCGAGATCAGCGGGTGCCAGATTGCCAGTTTGCGCCCCTCATGCAGGCGGCGATAAGCGCAGGTTCTTGGCAGCCAGTAGGCGACATCTTTCAGTGTGCCGGGGGTCAGCACCACGCATTCCGGCACCAGGCTTTTGCGGATCGCGTAATTGCCGCAGCGGCAGGTGGTGTCATCGAGCAGGCGGCAGGCGATGTTGGTGAAAAACACCTCGCCGGTGTCGGCGTCTTCCAGCTTGTTCAGACAGCATTTTCCACAGCCGTCGCACAGTGCCTCCCATTCTTGGGGGGTCATACGATCCAACGGCACGGTTTCCCAGAACCGGGGGCGCATCAGGTGCCCGCCAGGATGGTGCGGGCGCGGGCGCTGTCATCATCCATCCGGGCAATCAGTTCCTCAAGCGTGTCGAACTTCTCTTCGCCGCGCAAAAACGCAACCAGCCCGACGGAAAGATGGATGCCATAAAGATCGCCATCGAAATCAAAAAGATGGGTTTCCAGATTGGGCGCGTTCTCGCCAAACATCGGCCGCACGCCCAATGAGGCCACGCCATCATACTCGCCCTTGTGCGGCCCCGACAGAACTTGCACCTTGACCGCATAAACCCCGAACCGCGGCAGGTGCAGCCCGTTGAGCGACATGTTGGCGGTGGGGTAGCCCAGGTCGCGCCCGCGCTTCTCGCCATGCTGCACGGCGCCATCGATCCGGTGGCGGTGGCCCAGCATCTGCGTTGCATCCTCCGGGCGGCCCTCGCTCAGTGCCTCGCGGATCGCAGTTGAGGAAAAGACCCCGGATTCGCTGCCGATCAGGGGCAGGATCGTAACCTCAAAGCCGAATCGCGCGCCAAAATCGCGCAACATTTCGGCGGTGCCCGCGCGTCGCTGGCCAAAACAGAAATCCGCGCCCACAACGACATGGCGCAGGCCCAGCCCCCCGGCCAGCACGTCACGGGCGAACGCCTCAGGCGTCAGGCCCGCCAGTTCGGCATCGAAAGGCAATTGAAACAGGCAGTCCACCCCCAGCCGTGCCAACCGGTTGCGGCGGCTTTCCGCATTCATCAGCCGGAAGGGCGGGGCATCGGGGGCGAAGTATTCGCGCGGATGCGGCTCGAATGTGATCACGCCCAGGGCCATGTCAGTGCGGCGCGCACTGTCGATCACCGCCTGATGGCCGCGGTGCAGACCGTCAAAATTGCCCATCGCAGCCGAGGCGCCGCGGCATCCCGGATCGGTTTTTGTCCAATGGGTTGTGATCTTCATACGCGCCCCGCCCGGCCCTATCTCTCAGGACGGGATGGGGCCCGCCGCCTCAGTCGAACTTGCGGCTTGGTGCCAGAACCAGCGCCTCACCCTTCAAGACGGTGGTATCGCCCACCAAACAGCGACAATCAAGGGTCACCCGGCGCTTGGCATAATCGATCTCACGCACACTGACTTCGGCCAGCACGGTATCGCCCGGGCGAACGGGGGCCAGAAACTTCAGCGACTGGCCCATATAGATGGTGCCATGACCCGGCAACTGCTCACCGATCACCGCCGAGATCAGGCCGGCAGTCAGCATGCCATGCGCGATGCGGCCCTCAAAAATGGTGTCCTGCGCATAGGCGTCATCCAGATGCACCGGGTTATGATCGGTCGAAACCTCGGCGAACAACTCGATATCGCGGTCGGTGATGGTCTTGCGCAGGCTGCGCATCATGCCGACTTCCAGATCCTCGATACAGATCGTGCCGCGTGGCAGGTTGTCGTTGGGGCGGGTGTCAAGCATGGCGGGCGCTCCGGGCTTGCTGGGGGTCATCGGGCTGATCCGGCTGATACTGCGGCGCAGCATAGCCATGCCGCTGCGGATGTGCAAGGCGGACAAGTAAGAAAAATACGAAAAGCGCGGATATCTGGCAACTTTATTGCTGTGCCGCTCTCAGCGCAACCCGGCGATCGCATAGCGCGGCGCGCGCCCCTCTTCCGCCAGCCAGGCGTTCAGCGCTTCGGCCTGCAGTTGTGGGCCAAAGCGCCGCGCCTCCAGCCCGCCGGTGATGAACAGCGCATCAATCCCCTCAGCCTGCGCGCCTGCGATATCGGTCAGGATGCCGTCGCCAAGCGCCAGCACCTGATCGTTGTCATAGTTGATACCCATCGCCCCCAGCCGCCGTCGCGCCAGATCATAGATTGGCGGGTGCGGTTTGCCAAAGGACAACACCTCGCCCCCCATCTCTGCATAAAGTTGCGCCAGCGCCCCCGCACAATAGATCCGGGTTTCGCCTACATCCACCACCAGATCAGGATTGGCATTCAGCATCGTCAGCCCCCGCACCTTGGCCGACAGGAAGCGCCCGCGATAGTCCTCAAGCTGGTCATTGAACTCGTCGAACGGGCCGGTACAGATGATCCCCTCGGCCTGCTCCAGTGACACCCGTTCAATCAGTGGCTGGTCGGCCAGTGCCTCTGGGATCTCGCTGAACAGGTCCTCATCTTTGCCCGGCCCCAGATGCCACAGCTTGCGCCCCGCCGCGCCCAGTAGCATCGCCTCCTGCGTCGCATCGCCTGAGGCCACGATGATATCCCAGGCGTGGGGGGGGGGGGGCCCCCCCCCCCCCCCCCCCCCCCCCCCCCCCGGGGGGGGGGGGGGGGGGGGGGGGGGG
>JAFIEK010000021.1 GCA_020832545.1 Pararhodobacter sp.
GCTGTTCAGCGGGTTTCTGTCGCATTACTTCATCCATGATCGGTATGGCCGTCCACCCTCCGAGAATATCGACTTGAGAGAAAGCGTTCGTGCCGCCGCCGAAAGCAGAAAATGCTGAGCCATTATTACCTCACAACATCGAATATGTTCCCTTTGTGTTCTATTTTTGACTTCAAAGTCAAGCCTTGGTGCATTTGCTACCTAAGACCGAATGTCTGAACGCGCACTGGTTCTTGACGCTTGCAGATGCGGCCGAAAAATTGGAGACTTGGCATAGATACTACAACGAGGAACGGCCTCACGGCGCAATCGGCAACAAGGTCCCGATCACGCTGACGAAATCGGGGGACACCACCAGCCTGTCACCCTGATCGAAGCCGGAAAACTCTGCCTTCGGGCGGTCCAACGTTGGGGGTCGGATCAAACACAACCGGGCTCCGGTCGCGGCTGGATGAAAGATCAGTGGCAGGTCAACTCCACTGGCACGCATCGGTTCGCACACTTTCTGGCTACAGCGCGCCAATCGATTTTCTCACATTATTTCTGAAGCTAGGATCAACGTCGGAGCGCCTAGCTTCATTGGCTGTCACGGAAGGGGATCAAGCCCCAGAAACTCATCGGCCAGCGGCCTCTGCAGCACTTTCGCCGCGGCCCAGGGCGCGCGCAGCCAGACCTCCCATTCGTCCGGTTCCGTCAGGATCACCGGCAACGCCTTGGGGTGAATGGGTGCCACGATTGCGTTGGGCTCCGTGATCAGGAAGGCGAAGAGGTCGTCGATGGTTTCGCCATCCTTGAGCATGCGGATGCTGGTCCAGTGCATCCATCCGGATGCCGGCGAAGAACGCCTGCCGCTCGCCGGTCACGCTGAACCAGGCATTGCCGCCCCCCTTCCCGCCCCGCGGCTCCGCAAAACGGGCGAGCGGCACGAGGCAGCGAAACTCAGGCGAGAGCCAGCGGCGCCAGTGCGGCGAGCCGGAATTGCGAACATTGGTGACGCCGCGATCGATGCCGGACTTGCTGTGGAACTGCCGCGGCGAGGGCAGTCCCCATCGCGCCTGGCTCAGAACGTGCCCCCCTCCTTCCCGCGTGACGACCGGCGCCATCCGGTCCGGATAGATGTCGCCGCTTTCGAGATTGCCCGCGCGGTTCTCCAGCCCCCGGAGGAGGCCCCGCATCGCTTCGACCGCCGTGCTGTGGTTGAACAAATTGCATATGCCTGCCTCCTGATTCACGGAGGGCAAGATCGCATGTTCATCCGGGCCTCCCGATTTCGAAAAGGCATCCGATACAAAGCGGCCCGCCACGCGGCGGGCCGTGAAGCACTAGGACGAGTTGCCGGCGTTCAGTGCCCGTGGGCACCGGTGTCGAGTTCTGAATGCGGAATGACCTCGCCGCTTTCGTCAAGCGCGGCGAAGATCTCATGATCCTCTTCACCGTCGACGATGAGATACCCGGCGAGTCCCCGCTCAGCCCGCGACAGTGCATGGTCTACTAGCACGTAGCGCCCCGGCACTTCGCAGGTGAATTCGACGATGCCTGCACCGCCGGGCGCAACCTGCATCATCTGCGAGTCCCGAAGCGGCGGATTGGTTACTGAGCCCTCCAGATAGACGCGGTCAAAGATTTCGCCGATCACGTGGAAGCTTGACATCTTGTTCGGCCCGCCGACGCCGAAGAAGATCCGCACCGTCTCGCCCACCTGCGCGCGCAGCGGGTAGTGGTCGGTCAGCGCGCCGACATGGCCGTTGAATACGTAGTATTCCGGCTGTTCGTCCATGAGCTTGTCGAAGCTCTCGTGAAGCAGGCCGGACGAGCCGAAGCGTTCCTCGGTGTAGATCTCGCCCTGCATAACGTAGTATTCGTGATCCACCGACGTAAGCCCCTCTTCGGGTTCTATAAGAATGAGCCCGTACATGCCGTTCGAGATGTGCATGGCAACCGAAGGCACGGCGCAGTGGTAGACGTAGAGGCCCGGATTAAGCGCCTTGAAGCGGAAGCGCCGCTCTTCGCCGGGGTAAGCGGTCGTCGCCTCGGCGCCGCCGCCCGGGCCAGTCACGGCGTGGAAGTCAACGTTGTGGGCAAACCAACTGTCCTCGTGGTTGCGCAGCAGGACCTCCACCGTATCGCCGACGCGAACCCGCTGGAAGGGGCCGGGAACGGTGCCATTGAAGGTCCAGAATCGGTACGTCGCGTGCGCGTCAAGATGTGCCTCGATCTCGATCGTCTCAAGTTCGATCTGGACCGTCGCGGGCTCCCGCCGCTCGATCGGGGGCGGCACATTCGCTGGGTTCTCGGCGATGTCCGCCATGTCGGGATACAAGGGATTGACGGTATAGACGCGGCTACTGAGGCTTCCACCGTGCACGTCGTGGCTTGCCTGGTGGAGCATCCGGTTGGGAAAATCCCTGCGTTGAGCGAAGGCTGCGGGCGCGGCCAGGGTCGCGCCTGCAGCCAGGCCGGCAGTACCGAGAAGCAGACTGCGGCGATTGAGCTTAGGCTCCCGCACCGGATCGTGGGAGTTGCCGGGGCGGCGGACGTGCTCAGACATGTTCTTCTCCTCTGGAAGCTTGGGCGGAATCCGACAGGTTGGTCGGACCGCGCGATCTTACCGTGACTCGTTTGCGCGGCTGGGTGAACTGGCAAACAAACGCCGGTAAATAGCGACCGGCATCCTCAAAGCACCGGCCGCGTCATTCGGTTAAGAAGACAGTCTTGACCGGGCGATGTCGCTTCTCGGCGATACGCTCAATCTGCCTCGCCCCCGGGCTCGTCTTCACCAATATCAGCCTCGGTGAATTGCGCTAGGTAGGCGTACATGTCCTCTGCGCCGGAACGCATCTGGAAGGCCATCGGGGAGCGCGCGCTGGTGTTACCACTCGCTTCCCTGGCAAAGTGTGTGGGATTCTGAACATAGGCGACGAAGTTCTCCTCATCCCAGATCAGGCCCTCTTCGCCGATCGCGACCAACACGTCGCTGTATCGAAAATCCTCGTCTGCGGTCGCGGCCTGAGCACCAACCACTCCATAGAGATTCGGGCCAACGCGACTGCCGCGCTGGATAACCTCGCCGGCGGAATCCTCGATCGTGTGGCAGGCCCGGCATTGACGGTACTGCGCCTCGCCAGCAACCGCATCACCTGTCGGCGCTGCAAGTTCGGCAGGCGCATTATCCTGTGCGTGGGCAGTCCAGCCGACAAGTGACATGGTGGCGGCGGAGACGGCGAACAAGGCGGATCTGATCAGCATGGCGTTCCCTCACTTTGCATCGGACGCCGGGTAAACCGCTCGGGCGAGTTCCCTTGTGGGTTTTTCGGCACCAACAAGAGGAACACTTAGTTTGGGAAAAGGTTCCACATGGCCGAGGCAGTGCAGCTCGGGCCGCCACGCTCAAGCGCCTGCAGCATGTCACGGTTTTCATTCACGACGATCTGCGCCGCTGCGAGGGCCAGCGCCAGATCCGGCTGGTCGAGCGTGACCTTCAGACAGCCATCATCGGCAGGAAGCATATAGACGGTGTCGCCCTCTCGCGCCTGCGGAGCCACCAGCATCTCGTCCGACAGTGCAACCTCCGCCGAATTGCCGACCTTTGTGGTCCGCGTCTCGCACATGTCCGCCTCCATCAAAGAAATGCCAATATATTTGTCAGGGTGTCTTACGGCAAAGCCGCTTACCCCTGCCCCGCGTCACAGTAGCCCCGCCGCCGCTTGCGCGCCGCCATCGCCACGAGAGCGTCGATCGCGCTGATCCGCTCAGGATAATGGGTAGCCATCTCGCGGCCCCGGGTGCCCTGCCGGCCCCACTCGCGCACCAGGCGGAACCCGCCGAACAGATCGCGCTGAACGCTCATCGCATAAAAGCGGCGCATTTTGAACTCCGGCTCGGTGCGCAGAAGAAGGATTTCGTCGAAAAGAAAATCGGTGGAAAATGTCATGATCGTCAGCCTCCGCTGAACGCTGCTGGTCGATTCTGCCCGATTGCTTCAGACAAGCCAAGCACAAGTATTCTGGCCCCTCACGGCCCGCTTCCGCGCTGTCGTCAGCCGGGAAGCGGTGCGGAAAACGCCTCGAGGTACGCAGCCGCGCGCACCTTCGCCTGCTGGGAGGCAGGGACATCCTCCAGATTGAGCAAAAAGGATGCCCCGAGGACGGGATCGGCATTCTTGTTCAGCTTCTGGCTGACGGCGGCGTGCAAGCGACGCCCGTTGTCTCCAGTGGACAGCTTGAGGGCATCGTGACCCGCTCAGACCTACTCGCCGTGCTGGCACGCCAGACAGTGCTGGCCGGAATCCGTGGGTGCGCCGTGTGAAGCCCGGGGGTTTCAGAGGTGGTGAGGGCAAGACCCGCAGTGTTTGCTTCGGCAACATTTCCGTCAATCTGTCATGAAAGCTTGATAATATTTCGTTCTGGGAAGTATTTGCAGCAGATTGTCTTAGCATTGGCGGAAAAACATACAATTTCTTCTAAAATAGACGGCCGCGCATTGCGCAATCGTGAGAACATTGCCTGCAGCTGGGTGTAAACTGCCCCTCGGCACGCTTTTGATCTACGAAAGGCCATAGCATGAAGATCATAATTCTGGGTTCGGGCGTCATCGGGGTGACTTCGGCATGGTATCTGGCGCGGGCCGGCTTTGAAGTCGAGGTGATCGACCGTCAGCCCGACGTTGCGATGGAAACCTCGTTTGCCAATGCTGGCGAAATCAGCCCCGGCTATTCCTCGCCCTGGGCCGCGCCCGGCATCCCGCTCAAAGCGATCAAATGGATGTTCATGGAACATTCGCCCCTGATCATTCAACCGGGGATGGACATGGCCAAACTGCGCTGGATGGCGCAAATGCTTGGCAATTGCACCAGCGCGGCTTATGCAGTGAACAAGGCGCGCATGGTGCGGTTGGCTGAGTATTCGCGCGACTGCCTGACCGAGTTGCGCTCTCAGACCGGGATCAGCTTTGACGAGCGCCAGCAGGGAACGCTGCAGCTGTTCCGAACCCAGAAACAACTCGATGCCGCCGGAAAGGATATCGAAGTGCTGCGCGCGGGCGGCGTCGCGTTCGAACTTCTGGATGTCGCGGGCTGCCTTGCCGCCGAGCCGGGCCTGCGCGGATCGCAAGACCGGATCGTGGGCGGGCTGCGCCTGCCCGGTGACGAAACCGGTGATTGCTTGAAGTTCACCCAGGCGCTGGCAAGACGCGCCGCCGGGCTGGGGGTCACCTTCCGCCATGACACGACGATTACCCGCCTGAACATGGTTGAGGGTCGCGTGGCCTCGGTCACCACCACACAAGGCGAGATCACCGCGGATGCCTTTGTCCTTGCGCTTGGCAGCTACTCACCCGCGCTGGTTGCGCCACTGGGCATGCATCTGCCTGTCTATCCGGTGAAGGGCTACTCCATCACGCTGCCCATCATCGACGAGGCGCGCGCGCCCGTTTCAACGGTGATGGACGAAACCCACAAGATTGCGATCACGCGGCTGGGCGACCGTATCCGGGTTGGTGGACTGGCCGAACTGGCCGGGTTCGATCTGACGCTGAATGACAAGCGGAAACGCACCTTGTTGCATTCCGTGCAAGCTTTGTTCGGCGGTGCCGGCGATACAACAAATGCCGAATTCTGGACCGGCCTCCGCCCGATGACCCCGGACGGCACGCCCGTGGTGGGGCGCTCGCCAGTGCCGAACCTGTTCATGAACACCGGTCACGGCACACTTGGCTGGACGATGGCGGCAGGCTCGGCGCGGGTTCTGACCGATATCGTTGCGGGCCGGGCAACCGAGATCGGCAGCACAGACCTGGGGTTCGAGCGGTATATGGGCCGGGCACGTCGCCCGCAATCTGTGCCTGGCCTTCGTCCGGCGGTGAGCTGACTGAGCGTCAGCCACATGTTTGACCGCAACTGATGCCCGCCTCCTGCTTTGGGGCGCACCCACCTGGTCCAGGTGTCGTCTCAGCCTTCCCGTGGCGCGCATCTGGCGCATTCTGGCCCTGCGTCAGACCGCCCGCGCCCTACCGATAACCGATGCCCATGACGTAGTCATAGAGCAAGCCCTCCTCCTGACGGACCTCCTGCAGAAGCGATTGCAGAATGTCGCTGGCATTCAGGACACCAAGCGGCTTGCGCTCGGCGTCGAGCACAGGGATATTCTTCAGGCCATTGATCTTCATCAGGTTCCAAACCCCTTGCAACGGCTCTGTGGTCTCAACGGCGATCGGGTCACGCGTCATCGCCTCAGTGACAGGTGCGGTGCAACTTGCACCCGCGCAGCGACCGGTCTGACGAACTATGTCCGTCTTTGTTAGAACACCCGCTATTCGTTCGCCCTCGTCGCAGACAACCAGCATGTTGCAGCCATCGTCGAGAAGTCGCGCAGCCTGCACCAGAGTGGAGCTCAGTCCGATGCAGCACAACCGCGCCCGGGCATGTGTCAGTAAATCCCGAACAAGCATCGCCTCCTCCATATGCTTCGCACGACAGTGTTCATAAGGCCTCCGGACGCGCGCGCCGGGGCGCTCCGACCGGAAAGCGCGCCTGTTGCAATACCGCGCCTTGCGCATCCACCGTCAGCCGAAGGGCGCGGGCGTTGTGATAGAATGTGAGTCGGAACCGACCGGCATCTTTGTCGAAACCGGTCTCACAGCGGCTGGTGATCTGACCCTCGCGTAGCATCACCGGCACATGGGCAGGGTCAAGTTTGAAGCCCGCCGCAATCACTTCGGCATCGACAGTGAAGCCATCCGGTGTGACATCCACCCCGCTCATGCCCCATCGCGCCAGTAGGCGTTCGCGGCGGCAATCGTGGCGAAATGTGTGGCCACGACCTGTGACACGGCAATCAGCGCATCCGCATCAGCGGCGTATTCCGGGCGCATCCGCTCGCGCTCGGCGGCATCGGGCTGGGTCAGTTTGACTGCCACGCGCGCGAGTTTCACCGCAAGGTCATAGCCCTGCGCCGGGGTTTCGGTCTTGAGGCTTGGTAACCAGTTTTCCATCAGGTGCATCCTTTGCTGCTTCTTGGTGGGAATATTTGAGCTTCACTGTGGCGATCATCGTTCGGCACCGTCCACGCCGCTGATCAACAGTGCGCCGAGACAGGCAGTTCCTTCACCTTGCGGTCCAGCATGGACGGCGTTGCGATCACGGCGCTTTCCTCAGGCTGCGCTGTAGTCAAGTGAAGCCAGCGCGATATCGGCCAGTGTCGAACGGTCAAGATCGGCCAGGAACGAGCGCTCGGCCGATCGCAGGCGCGACTTCAACCTGCAACATGCTTCAATCGTGCAGGAACTCTCACCAGTGCCGAAGCATTCGACCAGCGCCTGCCCCTCTTCCAGCAGGCGCACCACCTCACCCAGCCGAATCCCTGTCGGATCACGTGCCAGCACCGCACCGCCCCCGCCGCCGCGCCGGGTTTCGACGATGCCACCACGCGCCAGACGCTGCATGATCTTGGTTAGGTGGTGGCGTGACAGGCCGAACTCCTCGGCCAGTTCCGAAGTGGAAAAGGCCACATTTGGCGCTGATGCCATGCGCATCAGCATCCGCAGGCCATAATCGGTGAAGGAGGTCAGGCGCATCGGAATTCCTTGGCTTGCTTGAATAAGTATTTACATTACTTATTCAGTAGGAGTATCTTGCACAAGACAATTCGCGATCCATTCAGAAGGGAATGTCACCATGACGGCAAGTCAGAAGCACCAGGGCATTGTCGAAGAGTTGCTTGGATACTGGCAGGGAGCAGGGCCGCTGTGGAAACTCTACTGGGTTTACGGGGTCGCGCTCAGCGCAATCGGCGGCGCCTTTATCTTGACGGCGGTCCTGATGGATGCTCTGCCCGTTCCGTTGCTGCTGGTCTGCATCGGAGCCATCTTGATCTATACGGGCTTCATTCTGGTCAGTATCTGGCGCAGCGCGTTCAACATTTCCACGGACCCTATGGGCATCGACCGCGAGGCCTGGGGTTGGATCGCGCGCGTTCTGACCTTTGGTTGGGCGCTCAATGCGGCCGGAGGATCGCTGATGCTGCTCCAGGTCGCCATGCATTACTGAAAGTGACCAATGACCACTGCACCACAATTGCGCGCCACCGAAACCCGCCGCCCAGAACAAACTGCCCGATTGATGGCCGAAACCGGCCTGGATGAGGCATTGCTGCACAAATTGGTGCACCGGTTCTATGACAAGGTGCGCACCGACCCAATGCTTGCACCCGTCTTTGCCGAACGCATTACTGATTGGGAACCGCATCTTGAGCGGATGGTTGCCTTCTGGTCGTCGGTGGCGCTGATGACCGGGCGATATCATGGGGCCCCGGTGCCGGCCCATGTCGGCCTGCCGGTCAATGAACTTCATTTTGTGCGATGGCTGGCGTTGTTTCGTCAGACCGCCAATGAAACTTGCCCGCCGGCCGGTGCCGCCCATGTCATCGAACGCGCGGAACGGATTGCGCGGTCGCTGCAGATGGCGATGCACGACGCGGCGCGCAGGGCCATCACCGCACCCACTCTACGTTGAGGAAAGGATGTTTCCCATGATTCCCCCTGCCCCGATCGACAGCCCGGCTGCGCTGACCCGATTCATCGAGCTGCACTATCATGAACGTCATCGCGAAGAGCTCCGTGATCTGGCGGCGATGGCCACGCGCGTCGAGCAGCGCCATGCCGGACACAATGGTGTCCCGGATGGGCTTTCGGTGCTGTTGCAGCGGATGATCGGCACGATGGAAGTACACATGAAAAAGGAGGAACTGATCCTGTTTCCCGCCATCCGCCGAGGCGGCATGCCGGGGATCGAGACCCCCATTGCGGTCATGCGTGCCGATCATGACGAGCACGCCGAGGACATTGCCGAGATCCGCCGCCTGACCAACGACTTGCGTCCGCCTGTCGGAGCCTGTCGAACCTGGAGTGCCCTCTATGCCGGGCTGTCCGGCTTCCTTGACGCGCTGAAAGACCATATCGATCTAGAAAACGATATCCTGTTTCCGCCCTTCGAGCAGGCGGCGCGGCATGCCTGATCGTCTTGCGTCATCAACGGGTCCTGCCCATGCGGGCCAGATCAGGGAAATGGCCCGCGGTCCGAGAGCGACTGTCATGAGTTTCTCGCAGGCGGTTTTTTCGGTCGGTGCGCAGGATGACCAGAGCAGTCCTGTGCTGACCATCAGCGGGCTGATCGCCGATCAGATTCTGGATGCACTCGTCCTTGCCCTTGAAACGCGTGGCCAGTCGGCTGGCCACGTTTGTGAATACCTGTGTCGGACAAAGGCGGTGATGCATGACACCCCCCGCTAACCCGCCGCACAGTCGCAACAGCTCGCCGCCCTGTCTGGCGGGCGAGATTGCACCGGACTACTTTGATCCGCTGGGCGTCGATCCGCAACAGGCGCTCGATGTCGCGCGCTGGCGCAAGGCCGAACGGATTCGCCTGCTCGCCGAGCGCCATGCCATGAGCGTGGCGGACCGGCAGGCCGCGGGCGAGGCAATCGCGCACCGTATCCGTCAGGTGATCGTGGCCGGATCAGAGTCTGTGCAGGGCCGCGTTCTGTCGGCATTCTGGCCGATCAAGGCCGAGCCGAACCTGCGCACCCTCCTGACGGACCTGCACCATCAAGGCGTCAGCATCGCACTGCCGGTTGTTGTGCAGAAAGCCGCCCCTCTGGTCTTTCGCCGCTGGACGCCCGAAACGGGGATGGAACGCGGCGACTGGAACATTCCCGTTCCCCCCTCCTCGGCCGAACGATTGACGCCGGATATCGCCATCGCGCCCCTGGTTGGTTGGGCTCCAGGAGGTTGGCGGCTAGGTTACGGTGGCGGGTATTTTGACCGCACGCTGGTCGCACTGGATCCACGCGCGTTCGTAATTGGTGTCGGGTTCCAGTCGGCAAAGCTGAAAACAATCTTTCCCCAACCCCATGATGTCGCCCTGGACCTGATCATCACTGAACGCGGAATGCAGTCCGCGCGCGACTGAAAACAGCGTCACAAGCACGTCCTGGTCGCCGTCGGAATCATCGGTGCCGTCTGATTTTTCGGTGTCGCGCGAGTATCCGACCGCCTTTCCATCGCCGGTCAGCCGGAGCGATACAGTGGTGGAAAATCCGGATATTCAAACACGCCATTTTATCGCTGATCAACGGCGACATCCCAGTCCTCGCGCTTGGGCAGTGTCTCGAAGGTGTGCTCCGGCGGTGGTGTCGGCAGGGTCCATTCCAGCGTGTCGGCGTGCTCGTTCCAGTAGTTGTTTTCGGTCACTCGCTTGCCCCAGCGCAGCGTGTAGAAGACCACGCCGATGAAGAACACGAACGAAGCGAAGGACAGGAAAGCACCTATCGACGAAATGTAGTTCCAGAGCGCATAGGCCTCCGGATAGTCGATATAGCGGCGCGGCATGCCCTGGCGGCCGAGGAAGTGCTGCGGGAAGAAAGCCAGATTCGAGCCGATGAACATCGCCCAGAAATGGATCTTGCCCGCCCATTCGGGGTATTGTCGCCCGGACATCTTGCCGATCCAGAAGTAGATCCCGGCAAAGAGCGCGAACACCGCCCCCAGCGACATCACGTAATGAAAGTGTGCGACGACGTAGTAGGTATCGTGATAGGTCCGGTCCACCGGTGCCTGCGCTACTACGATGCCCGTGACACCCCCAATCGTGAAGACCGAAAGGAACCCGAAAGCCCAGAGCATCGGCGTTTCGAAGGTGACCGAACCGCGCCACATCGTCGCGATCCAGCTGAAGATCTTGATGCCGGTGGGCACAGCGATTGTCATGGATGCCAGCATGAAATAGGATTGTTGCGTCACGGACATGCCGACCGTAAACATGTGGTGGGCCCAGACGACAAAGCCCAGCACTGCAATAGCGATCATCGCCCAGACCATTGGCAGGTAGCCGAAGATCGGCTTGCGCGCGAAGGTGGCAATGACATGGCTGATGATGCCAAACCCCGGCAGAATCACGATATACACTTCCGGATGGCCAAAAAACCACAGGATGTGCTGATACAGGATCGGATCACCGCCGCCCGCCGGGTTAAAGAAGGTGGTGCCGAAGTTGCGGTCGGTCAGCAGCATGGTGATGGCCCCGGCCAGCACCGGCAGCGCCAGCAGGATCATCCAGGCCGTCACAAAAATCGACCAGGCAAAGAGCGGGACCTTGAACAGTGTCATACCCGGTGCGCGCATGTTTAGGAAGGTGGTGATGATGTTGATCGCGCCCAAGATAGACGAGGCACCAGAGACATGGACCGCAAAAATGGCGAAATCCATCGCATAGCCGGCCTCGGCCGTCGTCGATAGCGGCGGATACAGCACCCAGCCCACGCCCGTCCCGGTGCCCAGTTCGCCACCACCGCCCGGAGCAAAGAGCGAGCAAACAGCGAGCGTGGACCCGGCGACATAGAGCCAGTAGCTGAGGTTGTTCAGGCGCGGGAACGCCATGTCCGGCGCGCCAATATGCAGAGGCATGAAGTAATTGCCGAAACCGCCGAACAGCGCCGGGATGACGACGAAGAACATCATCAGGATGCCATGCGCCGTTACCAGCACATTCCACAGATGACCGTTCGGCGTGCATTCGCCATCCGCGATCAGCCGTGCCCCTTCGGCGCACATGTATTGCACGCCCGGTTCCATCAGCTCCATGCGCATATAGACCGTAAAGGCCACAGCGATGAACCCGACGACACCCGAGGTGAAGAGGTACAGGATACCAATATCCTTGTGGTTTGTTGACATGAACCAGCGGACGAAGAACCCTCGCGTCGCTGGATCCGGAAGTTCGTGGGAAACAGGGTTTGCCATCTCATTCCCTCGCTATGAGCGCGCCAGGTCCACTGCCTCGCGCGAGCCTGCCTGCTCGAAGTCAGGCTTCAAGAAGAATCAGTATTTTAAATACCTATTAAAAATCCACACCCATGACAACATGAAAATCGCGGCAGAATGTGCCGGGTTGACCAAGAGTGCCGCAGCGGCCAGGACATCTCTCACCCCAACGGTTTCTCTGAAGGCCTGGCCTTCAAATTTACAGTCTATATCTGATGCGTATCACATTAGTGATCCAGGACAGCCGTCCTCTCGCACGGCAGCGCAAATACCTGTGGCCTTCCCGTAATAGATTCTTATGTTCATCATGCTGTCGAATGGCGACAGTGATTCATAAGGAATACAACCATGGCCAAGGGCATGACTAAACGACGACGAGATGAGAAAAAGCCGAAGAAGAAAGTCGAGAAAGTGATCGCAGCCGCCCCCAGTCTTAAAAACTCCGTCGCCGTAAATGCGACAAAGCCGAAGTCAAGGTAATACCACAGGTCGGCGGCCTCTCCGGGCTGACCTGTCATACGTAGTTTTTACCGGAGACGCCGCCGACCATTACTTACAAAGTTGATGGTCTGCAATTCCCCTAAAGATATTGCATGCGCGATGCAGACCGCGAAAGCGGGACGCATCGGCGTTCAACTACCTCAATAGAGCCAGCATCACACAGTATCCGGAAGGTGTTGGGCAAATTTCCCACCACTTGGTCTCAGCCAGAGTGGCACAGACGCCACAAAAACACCGCGCTCATGCCGAAGCTCACTGTAGCAATGATCGCCTTGACTACCGGCTTTGCAAGCGCTCTTACAAGCGGCGCGCCGACTAAAACTCAGCCCGGATTTCAGGGCATTCATGCAGTTCAGATCCGCCATGCCTCAAAGCGCAAACAGCGCCAGCAGGACAATTTTGAGATCACCGTTGAAGTAACCGCCATAAAGCCCAACGACGAAAAGTCTGAAAGCTCCTTCGGCTGTGATCGTTTGCGCCTTTTAGGCAGCCCACTGGCAAACCTTGTCGCCAAAAAGAAAGGGCAGGGTGGCTCCTAGAGGCAGGAAAGGAACCACCAGCGAGAAGGCTTCGTTTGACGAGATCAGTAAGAGGGCGGACCCGGCAAGTCCTCCCGTGAGGGTGATCACGACAAGGCGAAAAAGCGCTCTGCAATCAAAGGCCCGCAACTCCTGCCGAAAGCCCATGGCGCCGGCAAAGTGGCCGGGAAAGACCGCGACAGTGCTGGTCGCATTCGCGATCACCGGTGGCAAACCAATGAACACAAGTACAGGAAACGTCGGGAATGTTCCTCCGCCCGCGATCGTGTTCAGGATCCCTGCACCGAAAGCGGCGGCGATCAACACAAAAAAATCTATTCTGTTCATCTCTTCGTGCTGAAAAGAGGGCGTGCACCGACAATTGGGCGACTTCCACGGTCTCTATGGACGCCAAGCTCCGCTAAGACACCCCTTATGAGTTAGGATGCGCTCAATGCTGGCCTTTCCCACCATGTTCGCGCTCAGGCGGTTCGACATCAGTTACGGTCAGAAGCCACCGCGGGTTAGCGTGTGCATCCCATAAAAACTCCTGCCCTTTCTTGAGATCCAGGAGCGCTACGCCAAGTGGTGTCACCACTGAAATGTGCTGACGCGTCAGGTCAGTATCTTCCGGAAACACCAACACCACGGCTCTTTTCAGTCCGGTTGTTTCGTTTTTGTAGGTCACACGGCTGCCGATATCGACGACAGTGGGCGGGAATTGCTCCGGTGTGACGATCCGGGCGCGGGATATCTCGTCTATCAGTCGCGCAGCCAGCGCCGGATTGCGCTCCATCGCAGCTTCTGCAAGCGCCTCGATCCTCGCCTGATGGTCAGCATTGATCAAGATTTCCCGATGATGATCGCCACGGGATTTGCTATCGCTTGTCAATTCGTCTGCCATTGCCATGACCTCCTTGAGGTTGAATCTGTCGCCTTGGTTGCGGCAGTCGCTCCTGCGGACCCCCGATGCACCGTTTGCGCGTCTTTTAGGCCGCTGCAGTATCGCGCGCGACCGCCAGAACACTGAGCGCACGTTCCTCACCCGCGCGCGTTTCCCAGCGGACGCAATTTCCAGGTCGGAGCCCGAGAAGTGCCACACCGATCGGCGTGAGCACCGAGACCAGCCCTCGGCTGATGTCGGCCTCCTCGGGGAACACCAACGTTACCTGTTGCGCGCGACCGGTGAGTTCGTCCTGATAGGTCACGCTGCTGCCGACGGTGACGCAATCCATCGGTAACTTACTGGCCGCGACGAGCCTGGCTCGGCTGAGCTTGGTAACAAGTGGATAGGCCACCTCGGGGAACCGCCCCATCGCAGCTCCGGCCAGCGATTCAAGTCGTTCAACAAGGGTGGTATCAATGGTGGGGCGTGCAGCGCGCGGGGATCGAGACATGGTGTCCTCCTCAAAGTGATTTTTTAAAACGCGATGCGCGCTCAGTCGTAGTGCGCAAAGTCGTCTTCGGGCCGATGATGCACCGCCAGCACCGTCACCTCACCGGCGACACCGTCAGCATCAAGCAGTACAGTGCGCTGCCCTTCGGTCATACCAATCAGCGTCACGCCCAGAAAGGTACCGACCGGCAGGCGGTTGCGTTCGCGGTCCGGGTAACCCCAGTGATAGAGCGTGCGGGTCTGGGTCCGTTGTCCCCGAATGGCAAAGCACACGCGGCTTCCCCCGGTCACGGCATTAAGCGGCAGATCGACCGCGCCGGGCACATGCGCATCCGCCATCTTGGCGCGGATCAGCTGCGCCAGCCGTCCGAACAATGCTCCGCCAAGATCGTCACAGCGTCGCCGGTGTTCCTGCAATTGCCAATAATCATGTGAATTCAGGACAGAGCGGATCGGGCGCAGGGCGGTGATATCGCGAGCCTCCGGCTCTGCAGGGGAGCGGGAGACAAATTTACGGGTTACCCCGGCGGACCCTGCCGGGCCGCTGGTTTGACGTTTGAAAGACATGGACGACTCCTCGACGGGCAGGGCCCGCAGTTCTGACGCTTGGCTGGATGGTTTAATCCCCGAGGAAAGGCGTCAGTCGATGACCGCCTCTGCCCGGGGCAGAGAGCGCGTCAGCAGTGAACCGGCGTTGATACGGAACCTGCAATCAAGAGGAGCGAAGATCGACATGCCAGCGACGCTAGGAAGTGCGCACAGCGAAGTCAACGCCGGTGCGGGAAAGCAACGAATAACCCCGAGAAGTCGCATAAAGGGCACAGTCCAATAAGCCATGCACCTTTCCAGAGCCGGTTTTTCCTTTCTGCGAGGCTCAGTTGATGGCATGGATGCCCTCTCCCGACGGCATCGCAATGTGCCAAGGTGATGTTTGTTGAAGACATCACAAAAGGAGAGAGCACCCATGTCCGAAGTTACCATCATCGGGGTCGATCTTGCAAAGCGCGTTTTCCATTTGCACGGCGCGCGTGTGGATGGATCAGTTATCTTTCGCAAGAAGTTTTCGCGGGCTCAGTTGCTCGCGTTCTTTGCCCAACATTCGAGATGCATTGTTGCCATGCAAGCCTGCGCCACGGCGCACGGTTGGGGCCGCTAATTTGAGAATCTCGGCCATGAGGTGCGATTGATCGCACCGATCTATGTGAAACTGTTTGTGAAGCGCCAGAAGAACGATGCGGCCGATGCCGGGGCGATTGCGGAGGGCGGCGTTGCGTCCGACCATGCGGTTTGTTGCTGTGAAGACGGAAGATCAGCAGGCGCGCGCCATGCTGAATCGAACACGCCAAATGTTTGTCGGTCAGCGCACCCAGATGATCAACGCCTTGCGTGGGCATCTTGCCGAGCATGGCTTGGTCGCGGCTCGAGGGCCCGCCCATCCCAAGCGGCTTGCGGACGCCATCGCAGACGAAAACATGGCTCTGCCAGACAACATTCGGGAGTTTGGCCGGCTGTATCTGGAACAGATTGATGGCCTGACCGTTCGGGTCGCCGAGCTTGACGAAAAGATGAAGCGCGCTGCCAAAGAAACCAATCTGGCGCGCCGGGCGCACACCATGCCTGGGGTCGGCCCTGTCACGGCTTTGGCGATCGAGGCATTTGCACCTGACTTGGCCACCTTAAAGCGCGGACGCGATTTTGTTGCCTGGCTCGGGCTCGTGCCGAAACAGCGCTCGACTGGCGGGAAAACACGGCTTGGGAAGTCATCGAAGATGGGCCAGCGCGATATCCGCACACTTCTGGTGTCCGGTGCCATGGCCGTCCTTCTGGCGGTTGAGCGGTTCGATCCGCCGAAAAACGGCTGGCTGAAACGCCTGCTGACCCGCAAGCCGGTATGGTCGCCGCCATCGCGTTGGCGAACAAGATGGCGCGTGCCCTCTGGGCGATGACGACCAAACAGGAGAATTACAGAATGGCGTGACCCTGAGCCACGGACAGGGAAACGGCATGGCCGCAAGGCCCGGGCAAGGTGATCGACCGACGGAGTAAGCGACACGGACTTCAAAGTTCAAGGCGGGGACACCCAGTCCCGGGGCTCGAGCGTCATAGCTCTCTGAACCGATGTGGGCCTTGCCTTCCGAACAGCATACCGGCCCGTGGCGTCAGACAAGCCACATCATGAGGCCTGACACACGACCGATTGAAGTCCAGCCCAACCGTCAAAAAATCAGCTTGCAAAACCGGGGGCAATGGTATGGACCCCGCCGCCCGACAGCGGTGACACTTCAACATCCAGCGGATGAGAAAGGAGACATACCATGAATATCGTGAGGATCGGTCTGGATCTGGCTAAGACTGTGTTTCAGGTTCACGGCGTTGGCAGCGACGACCAAACCCTACTAAGGAAAACACTGCGGCGCGAAGCCGTCGTGCCGTTCTTTGCCCAGTTGCCGCCTTGCCTAGTCGGCATGGAAGCCTGCAGCGGCTCGCATTACTGGGCGCGGATACTGTCCGAGTTCCGGCACGAGGTCAGACTGATCTCGCCGCAATTCGTTACGCCGTACGTCAAATCGAACAAGAACGACCGCAACGATGCTGAAGCGATCTGTGAAGCTGTCGGACGTCCCTCGATGCGGTTCGTTCCACAAAAAACACCGGAACAACTGGAGATACAGGCCGTCCACCGCATCCGGCAGAGGCTGATCTCGGACCGGACGCGGCTTGTGAACCAGATTCGTGGCCTGCTTGCCGAACATGGTGTTGTGATCGCCCGCGACATCAGCCGTCTACGCCACGCCCTTCGGCAGATCGCGGGTGGCTGCCGCAGAGATGATGGCGTACCGGATATGATCCGCGAGCTCGTGATCGAAGTCCGGGAGGAGTTGGCTGGGCTCGACAAGCGCATCGCTTCCTTCAACTGCAGAATCCGAGTGCTGTTTCGGACGAATGAAGCCTGCCAGCGGATCGGCCGGATCGAGGGGATCAGTCCGATCACGGCGACAGCCTTGGTTGCGGCGGCCGGCGACCAGAGTTGCTTCCGGAACGGGCGGGAGTTCGCGGCTTGGCTCGGGCTGGTTCCCAGACAGAGATCGAGCGGCGGCAAGGCACGGCTCTTTGGCATCAGCAAGCGCGGAGATCGGCACCTGCGGACATTGATGATCCATGGCGCCCGAGCGGTCCTGGGTAAGGCCCATGGCAAGACGGATGCGAGAAGTATCTGGATCGGACGGCTGCGTGCGCGACGGCATCCAAATGTTGTAGCTGTCGCGCTGGCCAACAAGAACGCGAGGATCATTTGGTCCGTCTTGGCGCGGAACGAACAATACGATCCGGCGCGCGGCACTGCAGTCGGTTGAGGCCCCGAGAACACTGATCAAAGGCGCCGTCGCGCTCGAGAAATTGCAGCAACTTGGCTGGGGATGGTGAAAGGGTCGCTCCCATCGCTTTCTAAACCTGATGTGTGGACCGGCACGGCGCCTGCCGATGCCTCGGGGGCATTGAGGAGAAAGCACGCGGAAATCCATCGGGGCTCGCGGCGACGAATGTTCGGGCCGCTCAAAGAAGCCGGATATACGTCCGCAATTGCGAAACTCGATCCAGACCAGATCAGGGCGTTGCAATCAGGCGGGGGCCATATACATCCATACATGCGCAAATCGGCTGAGGGATTCATCTTGTGAATCCGGCGTGGTAGCTGGGATGCATGAGTAGACCAACACCTCCGAGCTCCAAGACCCGGATCTGGCCAGCCGATAGGGAGTGAGCAAAACTTGATGGTAATGCTGCTATCTTGAGGGATGAGACTGAGAGGTGTTGTCACGTTAACGGGCCCGAGGTTGCCGGATCATTGATCTGGGCGTAGGTGGTGTTGATGCAAGCACAGAATATCAGCTACAAGCGTCACCGATTTCCGCCTCTGATCATGCACATGTCGTCTGACTCTACGCCTGGTTCAACTTGAGCCTTCGCGAAGTTGAAGAGATGATGCTGGAACGTGGCGTTGATGTTTCATTTGGGACCATCCGACGTTGGACCGTCAAGTTCGGCCCTCTGATTGCCCGCAGACTACGGCGCCGACAGCCGCGCCCCGGGGATATTTGGCATTTGGATGAAGTAGTCGTGAAGATTGGGTGCCGGTCATACTGGCTTTGGCGGGCGGTCGATCAATACAGTGTCGTTCTTGAAGAAATCCCGCAGCCCAGACGGGGCAAGCGCGCAGCAAAGCGCCTTCTGAAACGCAACCCGAAGATCATCACTGTAATGGACAAGCAAACATCCATCACTGTCAGAGGCCTCGGCAATGACAGTGGTCAGTTGCGCCGGGGTTGCTGCGGTTGCGACTGACCACCCGCAAGCGCGCGCGATTGCGGGCAGGTCGGGCGTCAGGATATCGACGCCAAGGGCGGGAACATTCAGCCTTTTCATCTCGGATTTGATCTCGCCATAGCCCTGATTGTCATAGAGCAGCATGATCACCTGCACCCCAGCCTCGATCGCGCTGGTCAGTTCTGCCAGCGTGAACTGTACGCCTCCGTCGCCTATCAGCGCGACAACAGGCTTGCCCTCAGCCAGAGCGGCGCCGATGGCGGCAGGCAGCCCGTAGCCCAGTGTGCCAAAGCCGGTGGCAGAGTTGAAATACCCCCCCGGACGGGACGATGCGAAGCCCAGATTGCCCGCATAGACCGCCTGTGTGGAATCGCCAACGATAAGGGCATCGGTTAGGGTTTCGCGCACCCGCGCCAACAGCGCCAGATCACCCCGGATCGCCGGGTCCAGACTGGCAAGCCCGGTCTGCGCCTGCGCGGCCCGCTCGGTACCCTGCCGGGGGGCTGAGGGTGTGATCGCCGCATGCAGGGCCTGAGCCGTCAGCGCGGCACAGCCGATCAGGGCAAGCGTGGGTGGCCAGCCGCGTTGCGCCTGCGCCGGGTCGATATCGGCCCGGATCAGGGCGCCCGGAATGGCCAGGCCGCCATCCTCATACATGTCGTAATCCGTCGGCCCCATCTCGGTCCCGATGGCGAGGACGACATCGGCATCGGCAATTAGCGCGCGGGTTTCGGGCATCGAGGCGCTGAGGGTGACGGCCAGCGGGTGGCCCGGTGGCAGTATGCCACGGGCATTCGTGCTCATGACCACCGGTGCATCCAGCGCTTCGGCCAGCGCGGGAAGACTTGTGGCGCTTAAAGCCCCGCCACCAGCCAGAATGACAGGGCTGCGCGCCCCGGCTAGAAGCATGGTTGCCTGTTCCAACAGCTGCGGGTCCGGCCCCGGGCGGGTGGTTCGCGCAGGGGCTTCGGGAACCGTCAGATGCCCGGCAGGCGCCAGCATCACATCGATGGGCAGTTCCAGATGCACGGGCCGGGGGCGGGCGCTGTCGAACACGGCAAAGGCCTCGGCCAGCGCGCCGGGCAGCTCCTCAGCCCGGTGAATGGTGCGGCTGAACGCGGCCACCCCAGCGACAAGGGCCTGTTGATTGGGCAATTCATGCAGCCACCCGGCGCCCGAACCCATGCGCCCATGGGCGTTGACCGTCGAGATCACCAGCATCGGCACCGAATCGCCATAGGCTTGGCCCATGGGCGTCAGGATATTGGTCATCCCCGGCCCCGATATGATCAGGCAGACACCCGGCTTGCCGCTGGCGCGCGCATAGCCATCGGCCATGAAGCCCGCGCCCTGTTCATGGCGCGGCGTGACATGGCGGATACCGCTTCCCGCCAGCCCGCGATACAGCTCGATCGTATGCACACCAGGAATGCCGAAGACCGTATCGACACCGTAAGCGGCGAGCAGTTTGATCAGATACATGCCTGTAGAAATCTGGCCTGCGGAAGTCTCGGTGTTCATGCCCTGTCGCCTTTGTTGGAACGCATCTGCCAAGCGGTTCTACCAAGAATGACCGTCACTACCACCACGATCAGCACCACTGAAAGCGCTGCAATTGCCGGGTCTATATTGTCGCGCAGCCCCATCCACATCAGGCGCGGCAGGGTCACGGCCTCTATCGAGGTGATGAACAATGTGACCGCGATTTCCTCCCACGACAGCACGAAGGTCAGAAACAGCGAAAGGACAAGGCTGAAACGGATGTTGGGCACAATAACCTTGAACACGCGCGTGCCCAGCCCCGCCCCCATCGAGCGCGCAGCCAGATCCATGCGCCGGTCGATCTGCGCCAGACCTACCGAGATAAGCACCACGGCAAAGGGCGACACCATCACCACATGCGCCATGACCACCCCGGCCCAGCGGTCATAGGCGATGAAATCGTTGAACTGCGACAGCGTCACCAGAAAGAAATACAGCGTCAGCGCCGAGACGACGGGCGGCGCCACCATGGGCAACAGCGCCAGCCCCATCAAGAGGCCGGTATGGCGCGGGCGCAGCATCCAGATGCCGATGGCAAAAGCCGCAGCAAGCGCGGTCGAGATCACCGCCGACACCACGCCCACCCGCACCGACAGCCATGCCCCCTGTCCCCAGAGCGGGTTTTCAATCAGCGCGCGGTAGTGGCGCAGCGACAGCTCGCCAGAGGGGATCGACAGAAACCGCGATGGCGTAAAGCTGACCGGTATCACCGCTATCAGCGGCATCAGCAGAAACAGCGCCAGCAGGGCGGCAATGACACCGGCAAGAAGCCCGGGTTGAAGGCGAGTCATCGGGCGGTCCTTTCACCAAGCTGGCGCAGCATCAGCGCGATAAGCACGCCGACACCGGCCATCAGGACCACGCTCATCGCCGCTGCAAGGCCCCAGTTAGGGCTTTGGAACAGGCGCAGATAGATCAGCTCGGCCACCATCACGCTGCGCCCGCCGCCAAGGATGGCGGGGGTGATGAAAAAGCCCAGCGAAAAGACAAAGACCAGCAGCATGGCACCCATGATGCCGGGCCGCGTCATCGGCACGAAAAGCTGCCAGAAAATCCGCGTGCGCGAAGCACCCATGCTGCGCGCCGCCATCAGCACACGCTCATCGACATTGCGCATGGCGGTAGCGATGGGAAAAACCGCAAAGGGGATCAGAAAATGAACCATCCCCACAACCACCCCGAATTCGTTGCGCACCATCACCAGCGGCCAGTCGATGATGCCCAGTTGCTGCAACCAGGTGTTGATCACGCCGCGGTTTGACAACAGCGCCAGCCAGCCGAAAGCACGGGTCAGAACCGAGATCCAGAAGGGAATGAGGATACACAGCTCCACCAGCAGCCGCGCCACCGGGCCGCTGCGCACCCAGATCAGCGCCAGCATATAGGCCGCCGCGACCGTGATTACCGTGACCATCGCACAGATCCGCAAGGTTCGTATCAGAACGCTTTGCACCAAAGGATCGGTCAGCGCCGCGCGATACTGGTGCAGGCCCGGTTCAGGCAGTGTCACGCTCCAGCGCATGACGCCCAGAAACGGGATCAGATAGGCCGCTGCCAGAAACAGCAAAAGCGGGCCCAGCAAAAGCATGTGGCGGCGGGTCATCGGCATCTCTCCGGCAGGTGTGCCACACCGGCCCGCGGGCCGGTGCGGCGAAACGTCGTCACATCACGCCGAGATGATGCCCAGATAGGTGTCGAGCGCGGCGCCGTAATGCTCTTCGTACCACGCCATATCAAGCGGGATCTGCACGGCGAAGTTTTCCGGGTCGACGGGATTGTAGCGCGCTTCCTCGGGCGGAAGCATGGCATCGGCGGCGGGGTTGGCCGGGCCCTGCCCCAGCATGCGGAACATGACCAGCTGCTTTTCTGGATCCTGCGCCGAGGCGATGAATTGCATCGCCGCCTCGCTGCCGGCGGGATTGTTGGCCAGAACGCCCATTGCGCCCGGTGCGATCAGGCCGTCGTTCCAGATGAAGCCGATCTCGCCCTCTGAATCCTCTTCGATCAGTTTCGCACGGGTTGACCAGACCAGCGCCATCGACGCATCGCCATTCATAAGCAGCGCCTGACTGTCGGCACCCCCGCCCCAGAAGCCGATGACATGCTCTTTGAACGCCTCGATCTTGGCATGCGCGCGGTCCAGATCCAGCGGGTAAAGCTGGTCGCGCGGCACGCCATCGGCCAGAAGGGCCGCTTCCCACATGCCCGCGCCCCACTGATACATCGCGCGGCGGCCCGGATACTTTTCGACATCAAAGAAATCGGCCATGCTGGTGGGCGGGTTGTCGCCAAAGCGGCGCGCGTCATAGGCAATGATGTAGCTGTAGAAATACGACGAGGCCGAATAGTCCCAGCCAAAGCCCGGGCGCATCTTGTCGCGGTCAACGATATCGTAATCGATGGCGGTCATCAGATCACGCTTGCCCAGCGTTTCGGCCGAGAACGGGTCAACATCCACCAGATCCCAGCTTGGCCGCCCGGTTTCAGCCTGCGCGGCAATCGCGCCCTCGGTCGGGCCAGAGCCATCCTGACGCACGACGATGCCGGTCTCTGCCTCAAACGCCTGACCATAGGCCGCGTCATAGGCGGGCCCCGCATCGCCACCCCAGTTGACGAAAACCAGCTGCCCGGGTTGCGCCTGCGCCGGGCCTGCGCGCAGCCCGACGGCACCCACACCCAGCATCATCATCAGCCCGGTCGCAAATTCCCGCCGCGAAATCTGGCCACGCTTCAGCCGCGTTTGCAGAATGTCCACCGCGTCACGTTGAAAAGGTCCGTTCATTTTTCAATCTCCCGATTGGTTGCAGTGTTCTTGGTTTCGTTGTTCATCAAATCGTCGCGCATTGCTGGCGTGTTCACAGCATGAATGCCCGCTCACTTGACCAGGTTGCCCAGATTTCGGTGCCGGGCGTCAGGCCATCGGCCAGGTCCGCCGTGGGGACCGACAAAACCAGCTCGGCCCCGCCTTCGGTGCGCAGGTTCAGCCGCGTCACCCCGCCCAGATAGGTCAGATCCCGCAGCCGGGCGGCGACGGCATTGCCGCTGGCGGGGGCCTCAAGGGCGATCCGCATGTATTCAGGCCGGATCGCCAGATCGCCGCTGGCCTTGCCGTTCACAGTAATCGCGCGGCCCTCAAGCGTGCTGTTCACAACCGGCAGGACATTGATATCGCCCAGAAATTCGGCCACAAAACGGTTTTCAGGCCGCTCATAGATGTCGCGCGGCGGGCCGATCTGTTGCAGGCGGCCAGCGTCGAAAATGGCGATGCGGCTGGACAGGGTCAGCGCCTCTTCCTGATCATGGGTGACAAAGACAAAGGTTGTGCCGGTTTCACGGTGCAGGCGGCGCATTTCATCCTGCATCTGGGTGCGCAGGTTGCGATCAAGCGCCGAGAACGGCTCGTCAAACAGCATCACCGGCGGCTCATAGGCCAGCGCGCGGGCCAAGGCCACGCGCTGCTGCTGGCCGCCCGACAGCCCGGCGGGGCGTTTGTGGCGGTGTTCGCCCAAGCCCACGATCTCGATGATCTCGGCCACGCGGCGCTGTATCTCGGCACGCCCGCGCCGCTGGACCTTCAGCGGAAAGGCGATGTTTTCCTCGACGGTCATGTGCGGAAACAGCGCATAGCCCTGAAACACCATGCCAAAGCCGCGCTCTTCGGGGGGAATATCCGTCATGTCGCGGCCATCGAGCATCAGGCGGCCGGTGGTGGGCGGCTCGAACCCGGACAACACCATCAGAAACGTCGTCTTGCCTGATCCGGAAGGGCCAAGCAACGTCAGGAACTCGCCGCGTGCGATTGTCAGCGTGACATCGGTCAGCGCCTTGAAGGTGCCAAAGCTCTTGCCGATGCCTGTCGCATCGATTTCAGCCGCTTTGCCTGGTGATCCTGCCATCTGCTCCCCGGGTTTTCATTGTTGAGCCGCAGTGCGCCAGCACATACGAAACTAGGAAGCCTTGCAACCTCATGGCAACCGAAAATCCTTCGCTCTTTTGTGAAACGAAATTTGCCGTTCAGCCCCGGCACCCTCTTCGGCCAGCTCGGCGCGCAGCCAGTCTCGAAAGGCGGCGCTGGCCGGGTTGCCGGTTTTTTCCGATGGCATGACAACGTAATAGGATTTCGCCGATTGCACCGCCAGATCAAAGGGCCGCACCAGTTTGCCGTCGGCCATCGCCTGCTGGCAGATGAACCTGTCGCCCATCGCCACGCCCTGCGCGGCCAGCGCCGCAGCATAGACCATGTTCATGTCTGAAAAGCAGACCCCACGCTTTGCCGCCGCGACGGGCAGACCCGCCACACGAAACCATGCCTCCCAATCGCTATGATCGTTCAGATGCAACAGTTCGACGCCGCGAAGCGCTTCGGGCCCCTCCAACCCGCCGATCCGGTTGAGCAGGATGGGGCTGCAAACCGGCACAAAATCAACCTCCTTGAGCAGTTCCACATCCATCCCCGGCTGTTCGCGAAAGCCGAAGGTGATGAACAGATCAACATCAGGATTGCTGACATCATCCAGCCTGCGCGGTGACACAACGCTGACGGAAACATCCGGAAAAGCCCGCGAAAAGCCGCCGATCCGGGGGCACAGCCAGGAAGACGCAATCCCCGGCGGGCAGCTGACGACAAGCGCGCCGCTTACCCCGCGCGATGCATTGCGAAGCGCCGCGCCCGAGATCGTTGCCAGCGCGTGGCGCACCTCGTTGGCATAGGACAGCCCCTGCGGCGTCAGTTCAACCCGCGTACCCACCCGGTTCATCAGCCGGAACCCAAGCGTGTATTCAAGCAGGCGCAGCTGATGGCTGACCGCGCTGCGCGTCAGGTTCAGCTCTTCCGCCGCCTGCCAGACAGTGCCGTGGCGGGCAAAACATTCGAGCGCGCGCAGCGCCTGGGTCGATGGGATACGCGGCATGCAACCTCCGTGCTGGTGCCAGCGTAGCGGTGCGGTGCCGGTTTCGCCAGTGTTTGGTGAATCATTTTTTCCATTCCCAAGAAAAGGTTTCACTAGTCGGAACAGGGAACGGGCGATACCGCTGGTGTCATGCACCCCTGTGCCCGGCTGGCCCGGCAACCGCCTGAGGAGCGACCTTGCACCCCAATGACTCGCCTGATGCCCCGCAAACCGCTTTCACCGCCGCTCAGGGCAGCGCGCTGAAGCATATTGAAGCGCAGCGCGCCGCTTTGTCCGACTGGTGCGCCACAATTTTCGATTTCGGTGAAACCGCCTGGCGCGAATACCGCTCTTGCGCATGGTATGTTGCACGGTTGCGGGAAGAAGGGTTTTCCGTTGAGGAGGGCTCGGCGGGGATGGACACGGCTTTTTGCGCCGAATGGCACAACAGCCCCTGTGGCCCCGGCCCGGTGATTGGCCTTTATGCGGAATATGACGGCATTCCGGGCAATTGTCAGGCCGCCGAGCCCCGGCGCGCGCCCCGCTCCGGGCTGGGCTATCAGGCCGGGGGCCATACCGACCCGCATTCCGGGCTGGGTATTGCCGGGCTTGGCGCCGCGCTGGCGATCAAGGCGGCGATGGTGCGCCATGGCATTCCCGGCGGCATCCGGTTTACCGGCGAGCCGGCAGAAAAGCTCCGCGGCTCCAAGCCGATCCATGCGGCGAAGGGCTATTATGACGGGCTGGCCGCGATCCTGTCGTTCCATCCGTTCTACATGCTGCCGATGTGCAATACCGTGCGCTGGGATACGCATTGCGGTGCGGGCTATGCGATGGTCTATCGCTTTTTGTGCGATGCGCCTGAAAAATGGGCAGCCCAGGACGGCGCACCCATTCCGCAGGCACACAGCATGGTGCGTGCGCCCGGCGCGGGTGAGGCGCTGAACCTGATGTTCACCGCCAGCAAGGCTCTGCGCGATTCGGTTCTGACCCATCAAGGCGGCTGGACGATATCCGAGGCAGTGCTGACCCACGGGCAGGCCACCGCCGACAACCAGCCCGCCGGTCTGGCCGAGCTGCAATACATGATCCGGGTGCCGACGCTGGCGATGGCCGATGCCGTTACCGCCGCCCTTGATCGCAACGCCGAAGCGGCGGCCCTGATGACCGGTTGCCGGTGGGAGCGCCACTGGGTGTCCAAATCGCGCCCCGGTCTGGCCAACCACGCCATGGCGGGCATGGTCTGGGAAAACCTCAAGCAGCTTGGCGCGCCGCAGTGGAATGACGCGGCGCGCGATACCGCCCGCGCGATCCAACGTGAGCTGGGCTTGGTGCCGATGGATGACCCTTTCATCCCCGAGATGTCGCGCCTGACCGACCCGCAAAGTGCCGAGGCCGCGCTGCGCCGGGATCTGCCGCCCTCGCAAAGCCATTCCACCTCGGACGATTACACCGATATGTGCTGGCACGCCCCCACCGCGCGGTTCTATATCGCCCGCCCCGCGCTGCGCGCGCCTGCGGGTTTTGCCTATCCGGCCTGGGTGATGAACGCACTCGGCGGCATCCCGGCCACGATTGACCCGATGGTTGAACGCGCGGCACAGGTGCTCGCGGTTTCCGGGCTGAAGGTGCTGGAAGACAGCGCGCTGCGCACCCGCGCCATGGATGAGTTCACTGAACGTACCGGCGGCGGCATCGGCGGCAGCGACTGGATAGCGCCACTGTGCGATTATGACCCGCCGCTGCATTTCCGCTGGCCGGAATATGTCACCACCCCGCGCGGCCACGACTGGTGGATTCCGGCCACCATGCCGGGGGCCTGACCGTTGTTTCATAAGGAGCCGTCACCATGAACCTGCAGACCCAAACCGAGCCCTTCACCCTTCAGCGCCGCAACCCCGGCGGCGGCACCGCGCCGCTGAAGCGCTGGGGTTTTGCGAATGAGACTGACCGGCTGACCGATGTGCTTCTGGGCAGCCCCGCGCATCTGAAACATCTCGCCACCTCCAGCCTGTCGCGCAAGCATCTGCGCGAGGCGCCGTGCAACATTCAGGTGGCACAGGCCCAGCATGCCGAACTGGTTGCCGCCTATCAGCATTTCGGCGTCAAGGTGCATATGCATGAGGCAGCACCAGAGCTGCCGATGCAGGTTTATGCCCGCGATTCCAGTGTCATGACCCCATATGGCGCGGTGATCACCGCGATGGCACAATGGTGGCGGCGCGGCGAGAATTATGCGGCCATCCGTACCTATGAGAAGCTGGGCATTCCGATCTATGACATGGTGACGGCAGGCACGTTTGAGGGCGGCGATTTCGCCGTGATCGAAGAGGGTTGCGTGCTGATTGGCTGCGGCGGGGCGCGCACCCAGGAAGAAGGCGCGCGCCAGGTCGCGGCCTGGTTCGAGGCCGAGGGATGGGAAGTCCGCATCGCCTTCATCGATGAATATTACGTGCATATCGACCTGATGGTAGTGCCGATTGCCGACAAGCTGACCGCCGTGTGCGAAACCTGCACCGACCCTGCGATTGTTGACTGGCTCAAGGGCAAGGGTCATGAAATCATCGATGTGCCGTTTCAGGACACCATGGCGCTGGGGTGCAACTTTATGTCGCTGGGCGGTGACCGCGTCATTGCGCCAACCTCGTCACAGGCGCTGATCGGCAAGTTGCGCGCGCGGGGGTTTGAGGTGGCGGATGTGGAGATGTCGGAGATTTCGAAAACCGGCGGGGGCATCCATTGCATGGCCCAGTCGCTGAAGCGGCAGGCATGAACGGGGCTGTCCGGTGTCTGGAGGGCACATGCTTGAAGAATTGCGCGCGGCATTGGGCCCCGCCGGGTGCCTGACGGGCGCCGACATCCCTGAAGCCGCGCGCTCAGACGCCAGCCGGTCCGGACACGCGCTGCCGCTGGCCTTGCTGCGCCCGGCCTCGGTCAGCGAGGTTTCGGCGGCGCTGACCATCTGCCACCGGCATGGCGTGCCGGTGGTGCCACAGGGCGGCATGACCGGGCTTGCGGGCGGGGCAAACCCTGATCCGGCCTCGGTCGCGCTGTCACTGTCGCGGCTGAGCGGTGTGGAAGAGATCGACGCCGAGGGGATGGCCATGGTGGTGCGCGCCGGGACCGTGCTGGAGACGGCGCAGGGAGCGGCGGAGGAAGCCGGGTTCCTGCTGCCCATCGATATGGGTGCGCGCGGATCTTGCCAGATCGGCGGGAATATCGCCACCAATGCGGGCGGGCTGCGGGTACTCCGCGACGGCATGACCCGCGACAACCTGCTGGGGATCGAGGTGGTGCTTGCCGATGGCACGGTGCTGACCCGGCTGACAAAAGAGGTGAAAAACAATACTGGCTATGATCTGCGCCATCTCTTTGCCGGGTCTGAGGGTACGCTGGGGGTGATCACCCGCGCCGTAATCCGGCTGCGCCCGCTGCCCACCCCACGCCGCACCGCGCTGGCTGCCCTGCCGGATTTTGCCGCCGTGCTGCGCCTGTTGCATCTGGCACGTGCGCAGCTTCCCGGCCTTTCCGCGTTCGAGGCGATGTGGGACGACTATTTCGCCTTCAGCCAGTACCTGCTGCCCTATACGCTGTTCACAGATCCGCCGCCTTTTGCCGTCATCCTTGAAGCGCCCGATGACCCCGCTTTCGACACACTGCTGGAACAGGCGCTTGAGGAAGGCGTGATCCTTGATGCCCTGATCGCACAATCGCTCAATGATGCGCGCCGTTTCTGGACCCTGCGCGAAGGCGAGGCGATCGATGCGGCGCTGCCCGGGCTGATCAATCTTGACATCAGCCTCGCCACCCGTCGGCTGGACGAGTTTGCCTGCCGCTGCCGGGCTGACCTGCTGGCCCGTTTTCACGGCGCGCATGTATCGTTCTTTGGTCATATCGCCGACAGCAACCTGCATGTCGCGGTCTGCCTTGCCGGTGGGGGCGATGCGGCGGAGATCCATGAAGTGGATGCAGTCGTCTATGGGCTTGTGCGCGAGTTCGGCGGCTCGATATCGGCGGAACACGGCGTCGGCATACTGAAGCGCGACTGGCTGGGCCATAGCCGGAGTGCTGCGGAACTTTCCGCCATGCAGGCGATCAAGGCCACGCTTGACCCGAAGGGAATACTGAACCCCGGCAAGGTGTTTGCGGCTTCTGCCTGAGACAGATGAAAAGAATCGCCGCGCAGCCCTCTTGATCCGTTACCACCGACTGGAAGCATTCGAGGCATGGAAAATCGCGGCCAATGTCGTTTGATGCGAGATCGGCACGCCAACCTGAAGACTGGTTGAATTAATGTGACAACACCCTTGCAGGTCCTTTTTTGTGTCACAGTCCGAGCCGCAGCAGCAGTCGTCCGAGCGAAGAGCGATGCACCCGCAAACCGAGGCCAGCGGCCGTTTTTCCGTCAGTTCGCCGATTGTCAGATCCGGCACGCGGATATCTGGCTAAATATTCCTAAAGCAATACACCCAGAACACAGGAAAACCGGCACCTAGGGTCAGGATGCATTGGTTTCCGCTGCGCCGCGTGATTCACGGCTCCGAAAACGGAGCGGTGACCTGAGCGATCTATACTGGCTGAGCGACACGCAGGTGGCCAAGTTGGAACCCTTTTTCCCGAAGTCCCACGGCAAGCCCCGTGTGGACGATAAGCGAGTTCTGAGTGGCATAATATTCATCAACCGCAATGGTTTACGGTGGCGCGATGCGCCTGCGGAGTATGGGCCGCACAAGACCCTTTACAGCCGATGGAAACGATGGAGCGAAAAGGGGATCTTCGCCCGGATGCTTCTGGAACTGGCTGATCAAGGCGGGGGACTGATGCGCTGATGATCGATGCGACGCATCTGAAGACGCACCGCACAGCCTCAAGCCTGGGGCTGAAAAAAGGGGGCGCTGCCGCCTGATCGGACGCACCAAGGGCGGGATGAACTCGAAACTGCACGCGGTAACAGACGCGGCTGGCCGCCCGCTGCGGATGTTTCTGACGGCTGGCCAGCGGAGTGATTGCATCGGTGCGCGCGCAATGCTGGACGGCCTGCCTCCCGCCGAACACCTGCTGGCGGACCGTGGATATGATGCGGACTGGTACCGCGAAGCCCTTGAATACAAGGGGATCAAGCCCTGTGCCCCATCCCGAAAAGGCCGCAAGACCCTCATCCCGCACGATGAGGCGCGTTATCGAAAGCGCCACATGATCGAGAACAGCTTCGCCCGCCTCAAGGACTAGCGACGGGTCGCAAACCGTTACGACAGGTGCCCGAAGGTCTTCCTGTCAGCGTGCGCCTTAGCTGCCGTGGTCATGTTCTGGTTATGAATCCTGACCCTAGGTGCGCGGTTGCTGTATCATTGAGCCTGGTATCGCGCTCTCGACCATCGGAGGACCCTAGCATTCCGAACTGGAATGATTTCTCCCAAAATAGGCAACAGCGGCCCTGCGCGATCGGGCGTATGATTCCGGAAAAGAAAAAACAACAAAACCACCATGGAGGATATGAAGATGCTACATCGTCGCCTATGGATGGCGCTTTGCCTGTCGACGGCACTCGCGCCCCAAGTCGCGCAGGCAGAGGGGCCCGTTGCCCCGCCGATCACCTTCCTGACCTGGCCCGCCGCCAGCTATCAGCATTATTACGAGACCTCGAACTACATCGCCGAAAGCTGGCGCGAGCTGGGACTGGAGGTCACGCTGAACCCGCAGCCCTTCCCGGCGCCGATGTTGGGCATGTGGTTCACTGAGCGGGAATTCGACGTGGTTATGTCGGTGCTGTCCGGCTCACCTGCGCGGCTCGATCCTGAATTCTTCACCGTCACCCAGTTCATTGAAGCGACCTCGGTTCCCGGCGGTATGAATGTCGGCGGTTTCCATTCTGAAAAACTGGAAGAGTTGCATTTCGAGCAGCGCCGCCTCTACGACCCCGAAGCGCGGCGCGAGATCATCCACCGCATCCAGGAGCTTTTGCACGACGAACAGCCCGAGGGGCTTATCGCGTCCGTCGTCAACACCATGGCAATCAATACCAACGTCGCGCATCTGGATGACTACCGCGACTCGCCTGATGGTGTGCGCTCGATCTGGAACCTGATCCGGCTGGAACCGGCGGGCGATGCGACCGATGTCCGTCTGGGCTGGACCATAGATCAGGACAGCTGGAACCCGCTCGCCCTGCGCACGCTTGAGGATCTTGACCGCGTCAGCCTGATCTACGATCGGTTGGTTGTAACCGGCCCCGGCGGTAGGCCCGAAATGTGGGCCGCAACCGAGATCGAGGTTGTGGACGACACGACGATCGATGTGCGCCTGCGCGACGATCTGGTGTTCAACGACGGGACACCGGTAACGGCCGAAGATGTGGCCTTCAGCTTTCGCTTCCTGAAGGAGTACAGCGCCGTCTACTTCCGGTCGGTCCTCGAAAGCCTTACGGATGCGCAGGCCACAGAGGAAGGCGTCCGTTTCACGCTCACCGGCCCTTCGGCCTCATTCGTGTCGCAGGCGCTAGGCCAGATCCCTATCCTGCCCGAGCATGTCTGGTCCGAAATGGAAGACCCGGCAAGCCACCCGAACACAGCGCCCGTGGGCTCGGGTCCCTACAATCTGGCCTACTGGCGGCAAGGGCAGGAAATTTCGTTCACCCGCAACGAAAACCACTTCATGGAGCCACGCGCTGACCTTCTGATGATCCAGTACGGCTCGGCTGAGGTCCTTGCCGCAGGCCTTAGGCGCGGCGAGATTGGCGTCTCGTTGCAACCGATCGTGCCGACGGTGGTGGACCTTTTCGAGACTGAAGAGCATCTGCACCTGATCCGCGCGCAGTCGAACGGACACATGTCGGCGCGTTACAACGTCGAGCATCCATTGCTTGCCAACAGGGCTGTGCGGCAGGCGCTGTCGTATGCGATTCCTCGTCAGCAGATCATTCAGGACATCCTGAACGACGACGCGGTAGCCATCGCCACGCCACTGGTGCCGGTTAATGCCTTCTGGTCGCACCCGGACCTGGAGGTGCAGGCGTATAACCTCGACCGCGCTCGCGCGATCCTGTCCGACGCCGGGTTCAGCTGGGATGACAGCGGTCGGCTGCGCATGCCCGACTGAGGCCGTTGAAATGGCGAAGGGGCCCGGGCATCGCTGCCCGGGCCCCTTTTGCATTCACGCTCTGCCTCAGTTGGCCGCAGCTGTGGCTTGCGCGATGATCTCGTGCAGGCGTTGACGATAGGCTTCCGGCAGCCCCAGCGCCTTGGCGCCCCGGTGAATTGGGACGACATAGTTGTCGTTGGGAGCATGCGGGCCGCTTTTGTTGGGGATGTGATAAGTTACCGTTTCCAGCGCCTCGCCGTCTGCAGTGAATACTGTGACAGGCTTGTGCGCCCAGCGTCCCTCCTTGATCCCGGCCGAAGTATCGAGCGCAGCCATGTCGGCGTCGGAAAGCTCATAATGCACCCCCCACGTCTCGGCGCCCGGCACATGCGCCAACGTGCAGCCGCCATGCGCAGGATCGCTGCATTTAGCAAAGCGCATCTCGTGATCGGGCAGGCGGGCGACAGCGAGCGGCTTGGCCGACGGGCAGACGCTGTGCATCAACTCGATATCCATCAGGTTGCAATAGGCGAAATAGTTCATCTCAGATCCTCTTGATAATGTCAGGGTCGGTTGTGGTGGCGGTGTCTGCGGCCCTTTCCCAGGTGTCGGGATCGAGCGCGGCGGGTCGCAGGGCCTCCATCTCGTCGGTGCGATGGCAGCGGGCCCAGTGGCCGGGAGCGATGTCGCGCATTGGCGGATCGGTGCGGCAGCGCGCTTGTGCAAAGGGGCAGCGGTCGGCAAAGCGGCAGCCGGCGGGCGGTCGCTCCAGATCCGGCGGACGGCCGGGGATCGAAATCGGCTCGACCGCAGCGCCAAGGCGCGGCAGGGCATTGTAAAGGCCCAGGGTATAGGGATGCGCGGGTGCCGCGATCACTTGCGCAGTCGGGCCGGCCTCGACGATCATGCCGCCGTACATCACGACAATGCGCTCGCAATTTTCGATTACAAGGCCCAGATCGTGCGTCACCAGTAGCATCGCGAAGCCAAGTTCCTCCTGCAACTGGTTCAGGCGGCGGAAGATCTGGTCCTGCACGATGACATCCAGCGCGGTCGTCGGCTCGTCAGCCAGAAGCACCGGCGGGCGCAGCGCCAGTGCCATGGCGATCAGAACTCGCTGGCGCATCCCGCCTGAGAACTGGTGCGGAAAGTCATCGATCCGCGACGAATCCACGCCCACCATCTCGAACAGCTCTCGGATGCGGGCGCGGACCTTGTCGCGCGGCCAGTTCTCATGCGCGAGGATCGCCTCGGCAATCTGCGCGCTGACGCGCATAACCGGATTGAGCGCGTTGAGAGCACTTTGCGCGATCATGGCGATGCCCGACCAGCGCGCGCGCCGCCAGACCACCGGATCGGCGGTCACCAGATCGATGTCTTGAAACCGGATCGCGCCCTTCTCAATCGCAGCATTGGGAGGCATGACGCCCATCACCGCCTTCAGAAGCGTGCTTTTCCCGCAGCCGGATTCGCCCACGATGCCGACGCTTTCGCCCGCATCGACGCTCAGATGAACATCGCGCAGGGCGGCGGCCGTGCCTGTGCGCGTGGCATAGCCCAGATGCAGCCCGTCGATTTCCAGAATGGGCGGGCTCATACTGTCCTCAGTCGTGGATTGATGACCTGCTCATATGCGCGGCCGATGAAATAGACTGCCGACACCAAAACCATGATGGCGATGCCAGGCGGCACCACCCACCAGGGCGCGCGGTACATGACCTGGCTTGCGTAAGCGTCGTAAAGGATTGAGCCCCAGCTGATCACGTTCGGGTCGCCGAAGCCCAGAAAGCCGATGCTCGCCTCGGTAATGATCGCCCAAGCCAGTGCGAAGGCGGTGCTGACCAGCGCCAGCGGCAGGACGTTCGGCGCTATCTCCCGAAACAGGATCGCCCAGTCGCTGGCGCCGGTGGTGCGCGCGGCGGCGACGAAAGGCATCTCGCGCAGGGACAGGACCTGGGCGCGGATCACCCGTGCGGTCGAGCGCCACATGACGATGGTCATGGCAAAGATAATCGTCCAGATGCTGCGCCCGGACATGGCCAGGACGACGATGATGAAGGGCAGGAAGGGCAGGCCGAGAAATATGTCGGTGATCCGCATCAGGATCGCGTCGGTTCGGCCGCCGAAATAGCCCGCGATCAACCCAATGTTGAGCCCGATAAGCACGGTCCCAATTGCTGTCATGCCGCCGACCAGAAAGGCAGGTCGCGCGCCGTAAAGTAGCTGGCTGGCGATATCGCGGCCCATCAGCGTCGTGCCCAGCCAGTGCTGAGCCGACGGACCGGACAAGCGTATCAGGCGGCCGTCCGCGCCATAGTTTCGCACCATGGGGTCGAAAGGCGCAATCCAGGGGCCGAACATGGCGAGCACCGCGAAGACGCCCAGCACGAGCAGCGCAATCCGCCCTGAAGGGATGTCCCAGACCGCCGCAAGAAAGGATCTTAGCATGCGCATTTTCTCACCTGTAAACGATGCGGGGATCGAGCAGGCCGTATAGAAGATCGGCCACGAAGGTACCAAGGATCGTCAAAACCGCGATCAGCAGGAATGCGGCCTGCACCACCGGATAGTCCGATCGCGTGATCCCCTCGATCATCAGGAGTCCTAGGCCGGGCCAACTGAAGACCGTCTCGATCACAACAGAGCCAGCCACCGACCACCCTAGGATCATCGGCATCGTCGTAGCCAGCGGCAGAAGCGAGTTGCGCATGGCATGCCTGTAAAGCACCCGACTTTCGCGCAGCCCCTTCATCCGGGCGAGTTCGACATAGTCTTCGCCAATGGTACTGAGCATCGTCGAACGCATCAGGAGCAGCGGAAAGCAGAGGTTGTAGAGCGTGTTGACGAAGAACGGGAGTGCCAGATGGTGCAAGAAATCGAGTGTCAGATACATCCGCCATGACGGATCCGGGAAACGGCCCGGGGTGACGATATGGCCGGTAGGGAACCAGTTTAGCCAGATCGAGAATACGAGGATCGCCAACATTCCCAGCCAGAAAACCGGCGCCGATTGCAGTGCGGTCGCGGCCAGCACCACGTTGCCTTCGACGCGCCCGCCGCGATACCAGGCCAGCAGCGCGCCGCCAAACGCACCGATCATATAGGCCGCGATCATCGATGGAAGGATCAGCAACAGCGTATTCACCAACCGCAGCTCGATCTGTTCCCAGACCGGCCGCGAGGTGCGGAACGACAGGCCGAAATCGAACTGCGCCAGATTGACAAGATAGACAAGATACTGCTCGATCAGCGGCCGGTCGAGGCCGAAGCGCGCGCGCATCGCCTCGCGCGCCTCGGCATCCAGCGCCGGGCTGATCACCGTCGCCGTTGGGTCGCCCGGCAGCAGGCGAAAGAGGAAGAACATCAGCGTGATCATCGCGAAAAGCGTGATTGCCATGTGGAAAAACCGGCGCAGGATATAGCGTCCCATCACTCCTCCTCGCGCGCTGGAAGCGGGTTGATGCAGGCGGCGCTGTGCACCGCTTCCGCGCTCAGGGCAGGGTCGCTCGCGGCGCAGGCTCGCAGCGCGCGCGGGCAGCGCGGCGCGAAGCGGCAACCCGGGGGCAACGCGCTCGCGTCGGGGATGGCACCGTGAATCGCGGGTGCGGCGCGCTTCGCCCCTGGCTCGGGGTTCGGAATGGCAGAGACCAGCGCTGCAGTATAGGGGTGGCGCGGCGCCGTCAGCACCTGCTGGGTCGGTCCAATCTCGACGATGCGGCCCAAATACATGATCGCCAGCCGATCGCAAACCGCTCCGACCGTCGCTAAGTCGTGCGTTATGTAGAGAAGTGCGATGCCACGCTCGCGCACGAGCCGACGAAGCAACCGGATGATGCCCCATTTGATCGACACGTCCAGCATCGAAATCGGCTCATCTGCAACCAGCACTTCGGGCTCCAGCACGATGGCGCGCGCGATGCAGACACGCTGGCGCTGCCCACCCGAGATCTGGTGCGGAAACTTGTGCAGATACTGCTCGACCGGCGACAGCCCCGCCTGTTCCAGCGCCGCGATGACGCGCGCCTGCATCGCCGCTCCGCGCTGTACGCCCTGGTAGATCAGTGGCCGCGCCACGATCTCACCGATAGTGTGCTGCGGGTTGAGCGAGCCATAAGGGTCCTGAAAGATCATCTGCACGCGGCGGTGAAAAGCGCGCCGGTCCGTTCGACGTAGCGCCTGCGCATCGGTGCCCCCGAAGCGGACGCTCCCGGCCCCCGGTTCCTCCAGCCCCACAAGCAACCGACCCATTGTCGACTTGCCGCAGCCGGACTCGCCCACCAGCCCAAGCACCTCGCCCGCCTGCAATGTAAAGCTGACGCCATCGACCGCGCGCAGCACCTGGTCGCGGCGCGCGTCGAAAATGGCGCGCAGCCCGCTGGCAAGCTGGTAATGCTTGGCAAGATTCTCCACCGCAATCATGTCGGCATCGCATCGGCTATGGCGTTCATCGGCTTCATGCGCCGGATAATGGGTCGATCGCGACGCATTGTACATTGCCGTTCTGTGTGCCTATCATTCCGATACAGAATGACCGAGGATCGATTCCATGCGCCGAACACTTCCTTCGACTCGCGACCTGTGCTGTTTCGAGGCAGTCGTGCGCAACGGCTCGGTTACTCGTGCGGCGCAGGAGCTCAACATGACGCAAAGCGCCGTCAGTCGCCGCGTCTCGTTTCTGGAGGGGATGTTGGGTCAGAAACTGTTCATCCGCGAAAGACAGAAGGTGATCCCGACGTTGGCGGCGCAGGAGTATGCAGAGAACCTGCACCAGTTGATCAATGGTATCGAGGTGGCGACAACGCGAATTCTGACGCATGGCCGCAAAGGCGGCGCGCTGGTTCTGGCCTGTCTGCCGACCTTTGGTTCGCGATGGTTGGTGCCACGACTGAACGGGTTTCTGGACAGCAACCCGGGCATCGACATCAACCTCGTCTCCAAGATCTCGCGCTTTTCCTTTGAGGGCGAGGGCCCGCACGCAGCGATCTATTTCGGTGCCGGCGACTGGCCCGGCGCCGAGATGCGCTACTTGATGGACGAAACGGTGGTGCCGGTGGCAGCCCCCTCGCTCATCGGCTCCCGACCGCTAGCCGACGCGACCGGGCTGGCAAACATGACGCTGATCCAGCACACGACGCGGCCGACGCTCTGGCGCGACTGGCTGGATTTCGCGGGCGTGCCCTCGGTCAATGGGACCGTCGGGCCGAAATTCGAATATTACGCCCTGGTGATTGAGGCGGCGGTGGCCGGGATCGGTGTTGCGCTCCTGCCTGAGTTCCTTGTCCGGCGCGAATTGAAAAGTGGGCTCCTGCTGCGTGCCGTTGAACTCCCGATGCGTTGCCATGAGGCGTATTACTACGTATTTCCGCGCAAGTTCGCCGAAAACCCAAATGTTGCCTGCTTTGGTACGTGGCTGAAACACGAAATCGACACGTTCGTCAAACTTGGCGATCCTGCCGCCGTCGATTCAGGCTCATAACGGGCTGATCTGTCTAAAACAGGTTTGATCAAAGGCGTTCGTGAAGTGCCGATATGAGATCGTAACTTGTCGGCCCGGGCTCGGCATTTGGTGGATCGGGCTTAGGATGAATCTGTCTGGATCGGATGCCCAGATCTTGCAGATGTATTCGTAGGGCGTGCGGCCGCCGAGCGTCTTTAGTCTACGCGCAAGATTATCGGCCGCCATGAAGTCAGTGAGATGCGCCCGGCGTTAGTTGTGGTTGTCCCTGCAGAACCTATACAACCCGGGCTGGTTTCGACAATTCGGACCGATCTGAACCCCGAAAACTGGACCGTTTGAAGCTGGAGTTTTCCGCTACGCTTTCCCGGCTGGGAGAGGAGTGGAATCGTATGAAGGCGAGCAAGTTTTCGGACGCGCAGAAGGCGTTCATCCTGAAGCAAGGCGGGGATCAGCCAAGCGACCTACTTTGCCTGGAAGAAGAAATACGCCGGGCTCTTGGCCGACGAGATGCGGCGGCTCAAGCAGCTCGAGGACGAGAACGCCCGCCTGAAGAAGATCGTGGCCGACCTGACCTTGGACAGGGAGATGCTGCAGGACGTCATCCGCCGAAAGCTCTGAAGCCTAGTCGCAAGCGCGAACTGGTTCGCGGGATGTGCAGCGACTGGGCGGTATCGATCCGGACGGCCTGTGGGGCCATCGGGTTCGACCGGTCCTCGTTCCACTACAAGTCCCGCCGCACCGATCAGGCTGCCGTGGCGAAGCGGATCCGTGAGATCTGCGAGACGCGTGTCCGGTATGGCTACCGACGCGTTCACGTCCTGCTGGACCGCGAAGGCTGGGGCATCAACATCAAGAAGGTCTATCGCATTTACAAGGAGTTGGGGATGCAGCTACGCAACAAGACACCCAAGCGCCGGGTCAAGGCCAAACTGCGGGACGTTCGCGCAGAGGCAGTTGGTCCCAATGACGTCTGGGCGATGGACTTCGTACATGACCAACTGGCGACAGGTAAGAAGTTGCGGGTCCTCACGGTGGTCGACACCTTCTCCCGCTACGTTCCCGTTCTGGACGTGCGCCACAGCTACCGCGGCGAGGATGTGGTCGCGACGCTTGATCGCGTGTGCCAAAAGATTGGCTATCCGAAGACGATCCGGGTCGATCAGGGAACAGAGTTCGTGTCGCGCGACATGGACCTCTGGGCCTGCGCGCGCCCGCGCCGTTTTTAAAAACTCGATCTCGAGCGCCTGGCGGCCGACAAGCCTTTCGAGCGCCGCGATCCGCGTTTCGTATTCTGGAAGCAATTCCTCTTCGATGGCGTCATCGTCGAACTCGCCGCGCTCATACTTGTCGATCCAGATCGGGATCAGCGTGCGGCAGATGTCGTGCTTCTGGCTGAGCGCGCGCATCGACTCGCCGTTGAAATAGGCTTCGGCGACTTCGCGTTTCTTGGACGTGCTGTGACGACGGTGCTTCTTGGTCATGCGGTTCCGCTTAAAAGAACCACAACCAGTCAATATCATCAGCTCAAACTGTCCAGCCCGAGGGGCGCACTCCATCCGTGGCCAACTTTTGCACTGCCGTTCTCACAAGGACAGTTTTCAGGTTTGCGGCTGTATGGACGACATCGGCAACACCCGCATGGGAAAACGCCGACGGATGCGATGGTCCCCCAAAGGCGCTCACCGAGTCGCAGTTACAAGAGCAGCCGTGCTCGACGATAGGCTCTCAGTCTCATCCCTCGAGATAGCAGCATGACCACCAAGTTTTACCCACTCCCCCCGGCGCGTGCCGTTTTGCCGGTCATGGCCGCGCAGGGTGGGGGCTGCATGCTGTGCATCGCATCAGATGCAGGCAAACTGGCCACGCCCGGCGAAGTGGCCATCGGCACGGCCATGGCCGGGATCATCATGTTCTGCCGCGCGATGGCGTATGAAGCCAAGCGTGACGGCATCCGCGTCAACTGCCTGACGCCCTCCATTGTCGAGGGCACACCTCTGCACGAGCGCTTGATGGATGACCCGTTCGCGGGCAAGCTTTTTGGCAAGGCCAAGGCGATGGCGCATCTGGGGGTCGTTACGCCAGAGGATCTGGCGGCCATGGCGGTCTTTCTGGCCAGCCCGCAGGCCGCGCGGGTGATCGGGCAGACCATATCCGTGACGGGTGGCATTTCCGCCATCTGAAGGCATTCGGCAAAAGGGGGAACCATGCCGCAATCAGGTTTTGACACGCTGGGGGACAGCGCGCTTTTCTGCACCGACGAGCATCGTGCGCTGCGCACCCAGTTGCGCCGCTTTGTCGAAAACGAGATCAAGCCGCAGGCGCAAGCCTGGGAAGAGGCCGGTTTCGTGCCGCGCGATGTGCTGCGGCAGATGGGCGCGCTGGGGTTCTTTGGCATCCGCTACCCTGATGAGCTGGGCGGCAGCGGCATGGACCAGATGGCCAGCGTCATTCTGGCCGAGGAACTGGGGCGCTCCACCTTTGCTGGCGTGGCGATCACGGTGCTGGTGCATACCGACATGGCCTCGGTTCATATCTACAACGCCGGGACCGAGGCACAGAAACGCCACTGGATGCCGCGTATGATCACCGGTGAGGTGATCTGCGCTGTCGCGGTGACCGAGCCCGGCGCGGGGTCGGATGTAAAGGGCATCCGCACCACGGCGCGGCGCAGCGGCGACAAATTCATCCTGAACGGCACCAAGATGTTCATCACCAATGGCGTTCTTGGCGATGTTTATTGTGTGGCCGCGCGCACCGATGGCGCGCCGGGCTCCAGCGGCGGGGTGACAATGTTCATCGTCGAAAAGGGCACGCCGGGGTTCTCGGTCTCGCGCGCGCTGGACAAACACGGCTGGCGCAGTTCCGACACGGCCGAGTTGTCGCTGGTCGATTGCGCCGTGCCCGCCGAGAACGTGCTGGGGCAGGAGGGGCGCGGGTTTTACGAGATCATGAAGAATTTCCAGAACGAACGGCTGGTTCTGGGCGCGATGACGATGGGCGAGGCGCAGGCGGCGCTGGAACTGACGCTGGACTATCTGCGCGAGCGACAGGCATTTGGTGCGCCGCTGTGGCAAAAACAGGCCATTCGCCAACGAATTTCAATGCTGGCCGCGCGGGTCGAGGCCGCGCGCGCGCTGATCTATGCCACCGCCTTGCGACTGTCGAATGGCGAAGATCAGGTGCGCGAGGTCTCGATGATCAAGGCGCTGTGCGGCGAGTTGGTGAATGAGGTCATGTATGATTGCGTGCAGTTCCATGGTGGCATGGGTTTCATGCGCGAAAGCACCATCGAACGCATGGCGCGGGATGCGCGTGTGCAGGCCATTGGCGGCGGCGCGACCGAGGTGATGCTGGAAGAAGTGGCCAAGCGGTTATGAGCGCCGTGTCATGGCTGTTCGTTCCCGGAAATGACGCACGCAAGATGGATCGTGCCGCGCAATCGGGGGCTGATGCGCTGATCCTGGATCTGGAAGATGCCGTGGCGCCTGAGGACAAGGCGCAGGCGCGGGCATTGGTGACTGAAGCGCTGCGCAACCCGGCACCGGTGCCGCGCTGGGTGCGCATCAACGCGCTTGGCACGGGGCTGGCCGAGGCTGATCTGGCCGCTGTCCTGCCCGCCGGGCCTGCCGGGATCATGCTGCCCAAATGCGAGGGGCCGGAAGATCTGGACCGTCTTGCGGAACTGATGGGCGGGCAGGGGCGGGCATTGCCGGTGGTGGCGATCGCAACCGAGACCGTGCGCGCCCTACGCCAGTTGATGCGCCGCGACTGGTCGCACCCGTTGTTGCACGCGCTCGCTTGGGGCGGCGAAGACCTTGCCGCCGATCTGGGTGCCATACGCAACCGGGGCAGCGACGGCCGCTATCTGGGGCCGTTCTCGCTGGCCCGTGACACGGCGCTTTTGGCCGCGCATGAGGCCGGGGTTGAGGTGCTGGATGCCGTGTTCACCGATTTCCGCGATGCCGAGGGACTGCGTGCCGAGGCAGAGGACGCCGCCGCGCTGGGGTTCACCGGGAAAATGGCGATCCACCCCGCGCAGATCCCGGTCATTCAGAAAGCCTTCACGCCAGATCCGGCGCGCGTGGACTGGGCGTACCGCGTGATCAGCGCGATGGAGGGCGGCGGTGTTGCACAACTTGACGGCATCATGCTGGATCGCCCGCATCTGCGTCAGGCCCGGCGCATTCTGGCGCGGGCCGCGCACCCGAATGAAACCAATGTCAGTGGTTGAGATCGGTCACTCGGTGTGGGCTGCTCCATTCTCGGTCGCCTGGCCCACCCCAGGACCCGGTCGGAATTGATGGCATCAGGATGTAGGGACCTGTGTGCTACAGGAGGGGCGGTGCCTAATTCCGCGTGCGCGCCGTCGCGGTGGCGCTGCCGTCTTGCAGCCGTCTGACAATCTCGGCAGCCTCGACGGCGCTGTACTGGCTGGTGATCAGGATACGCCCGTCGGGGATCGGCACCCGGATCATTGCCGATACAGCAAGCCTGCCGTCGATCAGTATGTCCAGGGTGCGGGCGACATTCTCACGGGTCAGCGCATGGAATGCGTCCCGGCCCGCCTTGTCCAGTTCGATGTGGATCTCGTTGATGCCGTTGCCGTCAACCTGTGTCCGGGCAGTGGCGATGCCAAGCGCCAGCGGCTCTGCCTGTCCCGCGACGGGGGACAGGGCCATACCGAGCACTCCAAGGATAAGGGCGACGCGCAATATCATGGCCAGATGTCACACCTGTCAGAGGTTTAGAAATAGTTAACTTCACGCAGACGACCGCACAACGCAAACCAAAGGTGAAGGTAATGCTGATGTCGCCCCTTGCCAACACAGACGCGCAGCTGTGAAGGGACGCGCTGCAAATTCTGCCGCAGTAGCGCGACAGGAAACGGGCCGGTCAATCCCGGCAACACTGTTCAAACTGCCTGCAAGCTGCCTGCCGACAGCGAATTGGTGGCGATTGCGCAGTGTTGGTCCCAATGCCCGGTCAAGGATCTCAGGTTAAGACGAAATGTTATGGATCAGGCTTCGGGCAGCTTGCCATCGCTCCTCGACAATCGCATCGTGAACGAGATGTCGGGTCAGCGCGGCCATGCGTTCGCGGACAACGGTTGGCGGGGCATCGCGGTTGGTGACCATGTAAAGGGTGCGGATCGGGCGCGGATCTGACACGGGACGCGCTACTAGCTGGCCCGTGGCGAGCAGTTCGGGCACCAGAACCTTCGGCGCAAGCGTGCATCCCAACCCTTCGATCAGGGCAGCCTGTGTTGCCGCGACTGATGCAAGTTGGATCCGGGCTGCCGCCTCCAGCCGCGCAAGCGCGCCCGGCCGGTCGACAAGCGCGCGGGCAAGCACGCCGCTTTGCAGCAGCATGAGGGGAAGCCTTGCCATCTCCTCAAAGGTGATCGGCTCAGGCACGTGCCCGATGATCGAGGGTGCGCCAATGCAGAACAGCTCTTCAGTGAGTAGCGGCTCGCGTTCAGTATGCGCTTCTTGCGGCGGGTTGAAGATCAACGCCAGGTCCAGCGCGCTTTCCCTCAACGAAGCATGCGTCGTGCCTGAGAGAGCCTCGCGCAGCAGCAGCCGCACCTTGGGATAGTCGTTCAGCACGGTCCGCATCAGCGCGGCGCCGATCACCTTGATGACCGAATATGGCATGCCGATGGTGATCTCGCCGGACACTTCGGCCTGCCCGTCACGGACATCCTCAACCGCCGCGTCCATCGCGGCCAGGATTGGCTGGGCGTGCTGCATCAGCCGCAGCCCCGCCGCCGTTGGTTCCATCCCTCTCGGCTTGCGTTCGAACAGTTGCGCGGCGAGTTCGGCCTCAAGGTTGGCTATGTGATGACTGAGTGCCGAGGCCGCGACGTTGCAGTGATCCGCTGCCCGCGAGAGGCTTTTCAGGCGGCAGACTGCCGCAAAGTATTTCAGCTGACGTGTGTCCATATGGTTTCTATATTTTAGAACGCATCGTTTAGACAATTATATTTTTAATGGCTCGTTTCTTCGGGTTAGATTGCGTTCGCATCGGGAGGGCCAACGCATGACACAGATCGCACCGCTGACCGGAATCCGCGTTGTCGAGATGAGCCACATGGTCATGGGGCCGTCAGCGGGCATGTTCCTGGCCTTCCTTGGCGCCGAGGTGATCAAGATTGAGCCGCCCCAAGGTGACAAGACCCGCGATCTGACGGGCATGGGCGCGGGCTTTTTCCCAACCTTCAACCGCGGCAAGAAGTCGGTAACGCTGGATCTGAAGACTGAGCGCGATCTTGAGCGGTTGAATCAGCTTCTGGCGACGGCCGATGTCTTTGTCGAAAACTTCCGCGATGAGACGCTTGCGGCCATGGGCCTCGCGCCCGACGCGTTGCGCACCCGCTTTCCGCAGCTGATCATCGCCTCGTGCAAGGGCTTCCTGAAGGGCCCCTATGAAAAGCGTGCGGCGATGGATGAGGTCGTGCAGATGATGACCGGCATGGCCTATATGACCGGCCCTACCGGCCGCCCGTTGCGCATCGGGTCTTCAGCCAATGATATCATGGGCGGGCTTTTCGCGGCCTATTCCGTTCTGGCAGCCTTGCGTGAACGTGATCGGCAGGGCACCGGTGCGGCGCTGCGCGTCGGGCTATTCGAGAACTGCCTGCTGCTGGTCGCGCAGCACATGGTGCAATTCGCCATCGAGGGTACCGAAAGCCCGCCGATGCCCGAACGCGTTTTCTCATGGCCGGTTTATGACCTGTTCACGTCCCGCGACGGTCGGCTGATCTTTGTCGGCGCGGCGACGGATGGACAGTGGGAAAAGCTGTGTGGCGCGCTGGAACTGCAAGAGTTTCTGGCCGATCCCTGCTTGCAGACGCGTCCACAACAGATCGCCGCGCGCGACCGGACGATACCGGTGATCGCAGGCGTGATCGGCGGGCGCGACTATGCCGATCTGATCGATACATTCGAGCGCGCGGGCCTGCTGTACGCCCCGGTCGCGCGCCCGGCCGAGATGTATGACGATCCGCATGTCAATCGTCCGGGGGGCCTGTTTGAGTCCAGCTACCCGGAAAAGCGCGATTTCCGCGCGCCGGGGTTGCCGGTCGAGATCAACGCGCATCCGCTGGTCGCGACTGAGCTTGGCGTGCCGTCGATCGGTCAGCACAACGATGAGATCCTTGCCAGACTCGTCCGGTCTACGGTGAATGGCAATGGCTGACACGCGCCTCGCCTATCCGGAGGGACGGCTGATCCTGCGCGATGTCACCTTGCGCGACGGGTTGCAACTGACCCGCAGTTGGCCATCGACAGACCAGAAGCGCGCGCTGCTTGAGGCGCTGTATTCAGCCGGTCTGCGGCATTTTGAGGTGGGCTCTTTCCTGCCCGCCGACCGGATGCCGCAATTCGCCGATGTGCGCGATATTGTCGATGCGGTTGCGGTGCTACCGGGCGCGCATGGGGTTGCGCTTGCCCTGAACGAGCGCGGTGCGCGCGATGCACTGGCGACGCAAGTGCCTGAAATTACGGTCGTTCTATCAGCATCCGAGGCGCATAATCAGGCCAATGCGCGGCGCAGCAAAAAGGAGTCGCTTGCGGCTGTTGCCCGGATTACAGCCCTGCGCGACGCTGAGCGCCGCGATACGATTGTGAATGCGGGCATCGCAATGGCCTTTGGCTGTTCGCTCTCAGGCGAGGTTGAGGAGGACACGGTTCTGCGCCTCGTCGAGCAATGCCTAGAGGCAGGTGCCGACATGGTCGGGCTGGCCGATACCGTGGGCTATGGTGGCCCCCGCCAGATCGCGCAGATGGCCCGGCGCATGTCCGCGCTTTGTGGCCAGCGGCCCTGGGTGCTTCATCTGCATGACACGCGCGGGCTGGGGCTGGCCAATGCCGCTGCTGCGATGAACGAGGGCTGCCGCGTGTTCGATGCCTCGTTGGGGGGGCTGGGTGGGTGCCCTTTTGCACCGGGTGCGTCGGGCAACATTGTGCTGGAGGATCTCGCCTTCCTCGCCGTGCAGATGGGGTTCGACACCGACATCGGGCTGGAGGCCCTCATCGCCGCGCGCCCTCATCTGTCCGACAGCCTGCCGGGCGAGGTGATGCACGGCGCGCTGGCGCAAGCGGGCCTGCCGCAAACCGGAAGCGGGCAGAGAGCATTGTACTGAGAATTTGCTGAATGGGTCGGAGGACCCGCACCAAGGGAGGAATGACAATGAAACAAACGGTAATCCTGTCGGCCGCCGCACTGGCGCTGACCACGATGGCTGTCAGCGCCCAGACACCCATGCGCTGCAGTCACCAGTTGCCACCGACCCACGCAATCGCCGGTGTGATCGACCGCTGGGCCGAGCGGGTTGAAGAGCTGTCGGAAGGCGAGATCGATGTGCAGGTCTTTGGCGCGTCCTCGCTTGTCGGCGCGAACGAGAACATCATCGCCGTCGCACGCAGTGAGATCGAATGCGCGTTCTCGGTCAACTTCCAATGGGGCCGCACGCTGCCGATCATGACCGTGACTGTCGCGCCCTATGCCTTCTCAGACATGAACATCTGGCGCAACTGGCATGATTCCGAGGCCGCCGAATTCCTCAACGAACAGATTGCCGGGCGAGGACTGGTCAATGTGGCATGGCTGTTCCAGACCAACTCCTCGGTCTTCACAGCGCGCGGCAGGCAACTGGTCACGCCTGAGGATTTTCAGGGGATGAAGCTCCGCGGCCTGACACCAGCCTTTGATGCCGCACTCGGTGCCTTGGGTGCTGTGCCAAGCGCCATGCCCGGCTCGGACGTCTATCAGGCGCTGGCCACCGGCGTCATCGATGGCGCGATCACCGATGTCGCCGCAGCGGTGGCACGGCGTTATTACGAAGTGCAGGATCATTTCAGCGTGGTTCCGGCGATCTCGGTCTATTTCAACGGCTATGTGAACCCGCGCTTTCATGCCGGGCTCAGCGATACCGGTCGCGAGGCGCTGGATCAGGCGGGGCGCGAGGCGGCACTCTGGGCTGTCGAGGCCGCCGAGGCAGCCATCGCCGCAGCACCTGAACAGCTGCGCGCGCAAGGCGTGACGGTCTATGAGCTGTCTGATGCCGAGAACGCCGCACTTGAAGCGGTCATGCGCCCCGCATTCGATGCCGCGCTGCGCACCGAGGCCGACGAGGCGGCGCGTCTGCTGGACTTGATCGACGCCTTGCGCGCCGATCTCTGACCCGATGTCCGGACCAGATCATACCAGAGAAGCGCGTGACGCTCCGTTCCCCGAACGGGTCGTCGCGCCTCTCAGCCGGATTGCCGGGGCGATCAGCAGCCTTGTCATTCTCATCGCATTCGGGCTGACGATCTATGCGGTGGCCATGCGCTATATCCTCAACCGTGCGCCCATGTGGACCGATGAATTGCTGGGCTATCTTCTGGTGGCGCTGATCATGGCGGGCATGACCGAGGCCTACCGCAGGCATGACCATATCTCCATCGACCTTGTGACAGCCGGATTGCGGGGGCGCGCCGCCCGGCTGAAAAACATCTGGGCCGATCTCTGCGTGCTGGTGCTGGCACTTCTGCTTGCCCGCGCGGCCTGGGACTCGGTTACCTTCTCGCGCGCCTTCGGCTTTTACTCGATCGGCCCCTTGGAGGCGCCGATGTGGATACCGATGACCCCGGTCTTTCTGGGGTTCGCGCTACTCGCGCTCATGGCGCTCGCGCGGCTGGCCGGGCGCTTCTGGCCGGGGGCGGGCGCATGACGGGTGCATTGATCCTCGGGGGTCTTCTTATCCTACTGCTCACCGGCATTCCGGTCTTTGCCGCGCTGGGGCTTGTCGCTGCCGTCGTGCTCGTACTGTTCGAGGGGCATACGAGTTCGATGGCCGACACGGTGTTCTCGCATCTCAACAAACCCATTCTGGTGACCATACCGCTATTCCTGCTCATGGCGCAGGTTCTGGTCCGCGCAAAGGTCGTCGATGATCTGTTCGAAATGACGCACACGCTGATCGGACATGTGCGCGGCGGCCTCGGGGTTGCGACGGTCGGTGCCTGCACGATTTTCTCGTCCATTTCGGGGTCTTCCGTCGCCACCGCCCTGTCGGTCGGGGCCTCGGCCATTCCGCAGATGGAGAAATACCGCTATCCGCGCGGCGCGGCGCTTGGTGCCGTCGCCGCCGGCGGCACGCTGGGCATCCTTATCCCGCCATCCGGGCCGATGATCCTGTATTCCGTCGTCTCGGATGCGTCGATCGGGGCGCTGTTTCTTGCGGGCATCGTGCCCGGGCTGCTTCTGGCCACGATCTTCTCGGTCTGGTGCATCGCAAGTGCCATGTTCCGGCGCGACGATCGCCCGCCCTTTGCCGGTTTCGCCGCGATCGGCACAGCGGTGCGCAAATCGATCTGGGCGGTGCTTGCCCCTCCGGTGGTCATGGGCGGGATCTATCTGGGCGTCTTCACCGCCTCGGAGGCGGCGGCTGTCGGCGTGGCCTATGCGCTTTTCGTCGCCGTCGTTGTCTACAGGAACTTCGGCTGGCGTGACCTCTGGATCTGCACGCAGGGGGCGATGCGGACCTCGATGATGGTTTTCCTGATCATTGCCTCAGCGGCGATGTTTGGACATGCGATTACCATCATCCGCCTGCCGATGGCCTTGGCGGAGATGGTGACACAGATGGGGCTGGGGCCGATCGGGTTTTTGCTGATGGTCATGGCGATGATCTTCGTGATGGGGATGTTCTTTGAATCCATCGCCATCATACTGATCACCACGCCGATCCTGTTGCCCGCCCTGATCGCGCTGGAGATTGATCTGATCTGGTACGGCGTCCTTCTGATGATCAACCTAGAACTGGCGATGATCACACCGCCGGTCGGCATGAACCTGTTTGCCATCAAGGGTATCACCGACGCGCCCATGAAGGATGTTATCCGGGGGGCGCTGCCCTATGTGCTGCTGATGCTGGTTGGCCTGATGCTGCTGCTTGCCTTTCCCGGGCTCGCAACCTGGCTTCCCTACAGCGCGGGCTTTGGCAGGTGAGGCAGAGGCCAACAGTGGTCGCTGACCAGCAACGATGCGGGGCTAAGCATGAACCATGACCTAGAACCCGGCAGCCTCTGCGCATGTTTCAGAACCCTATCCACGCCAGGCCTGCGTAGGCCAGAACCCCGATTGCCATCGTCGCTATGACGTGGTTGGTCGAAAGTGCGACAGAAAGCGCCACTACAGCGGCAACCCAGGTCTGAAATGATTGCCCGGCCAAAGAAGCCGCCACCAGGCTGACCACGATCAGTCCGGGGACATCATCGAGCATCCAAGCGTAGCGCGATGCCCGAATGCTGTCGCCTGCGAACAATCCGACGACTCTGATAGAGAAGGCCGCGAACGCCAGAACGAGGATAAGTGCCCAATAGGGACTGGTCATGCCACGGCGCTCCTGTGGCGTCGCACGGCATATGAGGCAAGCAAGCCGCAGAGCGTGCCCGCGACGATTGCAAAGGCCTTGGGCAAGCCAAGCAGAACAACTGCGATGGTTGCCCCGAACGCGACCAGCCAGGGCAAAGCGTTTGGCCGCCCGCGCCAGAGCCCTCTCGCCATGGCGATAAACGCAGCGGTGAATGCAAAGCCAAGGCCGAATTTTTCCAGATCAGGCAGGACGGCACCGACAATGGCGCCAGCCGTTGTGGACATCGTCCAGACACTGATCATGACAAGCCCGGACCCAATCAGGAACGATGCGCCGATTGCCGGGGCCTTTGCACGCTCCGACATCGTGAGGGCCCAGTTCTCGTCGCCAGTGATGTGGATTGCGAACAGTCTGACCCGCAAGGGAAGCCCCTGCAGCACCTCTGACAAAGACGCGATGATCCCGATGTAGCGCAGGTTGAGAGCGGCCCCGGCGAGGGCTGCGCCAAGCACGGCAGACGTGTTTGCAAACTGTTCCACGGCAACGATCTGGGATGACCCGGCGTGAACGGCGGCACTCATCAAGCCGACACCCCACCAGGGAAAACCAACCTGAGCGGCCAGAAGCCCGAATGCGAAGCCATACAGCGCCGCGCCGGCGGCCAGTGGGAGGATTGCGATTGCACCATGTTTCATGCAACAAGAAATACAGATCCTGCATGATGTGTTACACTGAAAAAATTACTGTTTAGCGATGTGATAGCATCATAATACGCGAAAAATAGAGATAAAAGAAACATGGATGCAACGGACCGGAAGCTGCTGTCGGCACTACAGCAGAACGCAAAGACCTCTGTTCAGGAGCTGGCTGAACGCGCTGCGATCTCAACGGCTTCGGTCCAGCGCCGCGTGAAGGCAATGCGTGATGCCGGTGTCATCCGGAAAGACGTGGTGGTTCTCGACCCTGAAAAGCTTGGCCTCGGCGTGACGGCGATTGTGGCCGTTGAGCTTGAGAGAGACCGGGTGGATCAGATCGACGCCTTCAAGCGCAAGGCGCGGGAAGACCGGCAGGTGACACATTTCTACTGCATCGCCGGGGACGCCGATTTCATGATGATCGTCATGGCCAAAGACATCGCGGATTACGAGGCGTTCACCCACAGGTTCTTTTTCGCGGACAAGAATGTCCGGAAGTTCAGAACGTCGATTGTGATCTCAACCGAGAAAGCGACATTGGAGATACCGATCTGATCATCAGAAACATGTTCTTGGCGATGTCGCAGAGAAGGCGCTGATCAGGCATCCGCATTTTGTCACGCCATGGCGTTGCGGTCTTGTCTTTATGGTTGCAGTACCCGACAAAAAGTGTCAGATAAACGCCACTCCAGCCGCCCAGCGTGCCAGACACACCTTGTTTTCAGGCAATCACGGCGATGGAGGGCTTTCGATGTCCCGGCTTGACAGCTTTGCCCCTGTACTTGTGCAGCGCGGCTTTGCGCCCAATCTGATCTTTGGGCAGGTCGACAGCCTGCGCCAGATCTCGCCGGGGTATTGTCGTTTGCGGCTGAGCAGCACCGATCTGGCGCGTTTCGGCCGCGATGCGCTGCACTTCCGTCTGCTATTGCCGCCGCGCGACCGTCCGCCGGTCTGGCCGCGCATGGGCGATGACGGTCGCACGCTCTAGCCCGAAGGGGCGGATGCGCTGCACCGCCCGGTCTATACCTTTCGTCGGCTTGATACCCACGCGGGCTGGGCCGATGTTGATATTTTCCTGCACGAAGGCGGACGCGTCACCGATTGGACGACGCAGGCCCGGCCCTTTGAAACCGTGGGACTGATGGGCCCGGCGGGGCGGTCGCTGGGCACGCCGGAATGGATTGCCCTGTTTGGCGACGAAACCGCCATGCCAGCGATTGCCCGGCACCTTGCCGCCCTGCCTCGTCAGACACGCGGCGCCGCGTTCATCCTGTGCGACCCCGCCGACCGGCAGGCACTGTTGCATCCGCCGGGCCTGCACCTGCACTGGTTGAACCGGGGCACGGGCGACACGCTTTGCGCAGCACTGTCCGATCTGAAACTGCCTGCAAGTACCAACCGGCTTGTCTGGTTCGCGGCTGAGAAGACGCAGGCCGACCGCGCCCGCACCTTGCTGCATGATCTGCGCTGCCTGACGCGGCAGGAAACCCATGTGACCGCCTACTGGCGCCACGACACCAGCTGAACCCTGACGGCGCTGCCGTTAGTGCCAGCCATTCGCAAGCACCCCCCTCAAAAAAGGCCTTCCGGGCCAATAATGGAGACGACCATGCCCCTGCTGAAAAACGGGCGTGCGGTTTTGCTTGTAACCGCTGCCAGTATCGCCCTGCTTCCCGCCCCCCTTATGGCACAGACTGATGCCACTGCCGCCCCTGTGGCTGGCGGCCTGCTGGGGCGGATCACTTACTTCGCCACCCGTCTTCCCCGCGCGCTTGAGGATGTGCCGGCCACTGTCACGGTTATCGATGGCGAGGATATCGAGGCGCAGGGTATCAGCGACATGCAGCAACTGACGCGCTATGTCCCCGGCCTGACCGTCAACCGCCAGATCAACGCCGCCCAGCCGTTCAACGATTTTGACGGCTTCAACATGCGCGGCGTCGGGGGCAACCGGGTGCTTATGATGGTTGATGGCTCGCGCGATTATCTGGATATGAATTTTACCCGCCAGGCCGAGGTGGTGCGCGGCCCCGGCTCGGTTTTGTGGGGGGCGGATGCGCTGGGGGGCGTGGTGGCGTTGCGCACCATCGACCCCGAAGACGTGCTTCAGGGCCGCCAGCGCGGCGGAACGGCGCGCATCGGTTTTAACGGCTTCAACCGCGAAAGCAACGCCGCCGCCACTTTTGCGCAACGCTTCTCCGACAGCCTGTCGGTGCTGGTGGGTTACTCCAGGCTTCAGGCGCGCGAGCCCCGGCTGTCACGTGCGCGGCGCAATGGCGGGCTTTACTGCGATATACTTGGCGGCTGCCCGTCGAGGCAATCGTTGTGATGTTCTGCATCGTCATGCTTCAGTTCATCTCGCGCAATGTCTTCTCCTCGCCCCCGGTCTGGACCGAGGATGTCGCACGCTACATGATGGTCTGGACCGGCCTTTTGGGCGCCACCCTGTCGTTCAAGACCAAGGCCGATGCGGTGCTGATGCAAAGCATCTTTCCCCCGCCGCCCGCATTTTCTGAGCTATCTGTCGGATGGCGTGCATACCATAGCCGTTCTGGGCTTCATCGGGCCGGTGGTCTGGTATTGTTTCTAAAATATCCGTGGTGATTTTGGCCGCGGCTATCTTGGCCGCCAAAGCGGCCTTGTCGCCGATACGCTGGGCATTTCCATGCTCTGGATTGTTGCGGTGGTGCCAATCACCATGATTGTGATTTTCATCCACCTGTGCGCGCACTGGGCTCAGGACGGGTTGCAGGCGGCTGAGTCCGATCAGAGCGTTCCGGGCTGACGATCACTTGCGCAACGGGCATCGGGCTGGTTGTGCGGGGCCGCCCGACCGCGCATCACCACAGTCAGCATTGCCAGATTGTTGGTGCGGCGATACACGCGATGTTTTCCTTGTCACAACAGGCTTGCTACGTCCGTGCCTATACCTGCATTCGGCAGCAGAGATCGGCAACGGTTATCGGCAATATCTTGCCTTTTGCGCAAAAAAGTGCTTATAAAGACAATGAGTTTCGTATAGCTAAGATCGGCAAAAATGTTAGAAACACCCGGCAGGATCGAGCCATGCTTCTTTGAAGAGCATATACCTGCCAGCCTGGCGGACCTGTCGGTCGAAATCCAGCGCGAGGCGACCCGACTGGGACAGGGACTGCACCCGGACAGCGCAGCTGAGTTGGCCGACCTTGTCAGGGTGATGAACTGCTACTACTCAAACCTGATCGAAGGTCACAACACGCGGCCGCGCGACATTGAGCGCGCTCTCGCAGGGGCGGAGTTGGAAGAAGAGACGCGCCCGCTCGCACTGGAAGCGCGCGCGCATGTCATCGCCCAGCGCTCCATCGACAAGATGCATCGGGAGGGCGTCTTGCCCAGGCCCACATCTGTCGAGTTCCTGACTTGGGTGCACAAAGCCTTTTACGATGAGATGCCCGATGAATTTCGGCGCATCGAACACCCGGATGGAACGACGGAACCCATCATTGCGGGTCATATGCGGCAAGAAGGGGACCGCGAAGTTGCCGTCGGGCGTCATCTGCCCCCGGCCTCGGGCCGGATCGCAGCCTTCATGGAGCATTTCGACAAACGGTTCCAGATCGCGGCGCGCTCGGCGAGCGGGCGGATCATCGCGATCGCGTCAGCGCACCATCGGCTCAACTACATCCACCCTTTCCCCGACGGGAATGGGCGTGTCAGCCGCCTGATGTCGCATGCGATGGCCCTTGACGCCGGCATCGGCGGTCAAGGGCTGTGGTCTGTTTCACGCGGACTGGCACGCGGGTTGTTGGACCGGGGCGAATACAAGCGCATGATGGATTTGGCCGACAGCCCACGACGCGGCGACCGCGACGGGCGGGGCAACCTGTCTGAGGCCGCACTGAAGACATATTGCGAATGGTTCCTGAAGGTTACACTGGATCAGATCACGTTTTCGGCGAAACTGTTTGACCTGCGCGGTCTGGAAAAGCGCTATCGGCGCCTGGTTCAGGACACGATAGACGACAAGCGCGCCCCTGACCTGATCTCGGCAGTCCTGCGGTTTGGCGCGCTGGAGCGCGGCGACGCGCAGATCGTGCTCAAGACGTCCGAGCGCACAGCCCGCAATACGCTCAGCAAACTCACTTCGGCAGGATATTTGTCATCCGCCTCACCAAAAACGCCCGTGCGGCTGTCATTTCCTCTGGACTACCGGGAGCGCCTTTTTCCCAATCTGTTTGCCGACGAGAACTTGCCTGCCTGACAGGGCTGATCCCCCCGCCCCGCAGATCGCACGCTGTCAGGGCACGCCAAAGCAAGGGTCCGCGCCTTGATCCACGGCGCGCGCCACCTCTTTCAAGCCCATCCAAATCTCTGTCCAAAAGTGGGGGAGTTTGTTCACAATTGGTATTTGACGTCTTGCAGAGGATCTGGAGCATTTGCTTCACACAGCAGCCTCAGCGCGATTTCGGACCAGGACACCTGAGTCCTGCCAGCGGTCCGGCAGGGTTCAGATAGCTTCCCAGATCTACATCAACTGGTCGCGATGCGCAGGTGGACGGTTCGGGTTAGTCCTTCGTCAGGGAACTCCACGCGCTCGCCGCTTTCCGCCTTGCCGTCGATGGTAAAGGAAAGGATTTCACCGACCTGCCCCTGCTGCTTTTCGCATATCACCTCAATCACACCACCGCTTCGCACCAGCCGCGCGGTAAAACCGTCCCAGTCAGGCGGCAGGCAGGGGCGGATCACAAGCCCGCCTCCACATAACCGCAGCCCGAGGATATGTTCCACCGCCAGCTGCCAGCTCCATCCTGCGGCGCCGGTATACCAGCTCCACCCGCCGCGCCCCAGATGCGGGGCAACACCACCGATATCGGCAGCCATGGCATAGGGTTCTGTCAGGTAGCGCTCGGCCGTCGCGCGCGAACCGGCCTGACGAACGGGGTTGAGACGGTCGAACACCGCCTTCGCGCGCGCACCATCACCAAGCTCGGAAAAGGCGATCCCCAGCCAGGCGGCGGCATGGGAATACTGTCCGCCATTCTCGCGGATGCCCGGTGGGTAGGCGCGGATATAGCCGGGATCTCGCGCTGTGGTATCGAATGGTGGGTCAAGCAGGCGAACGATGGTGTCATCGTCGCGCATCAGGTTTCGGGACGCTGCATTCATGGCGCGCCGGGCGCGCCCGCCCTCGCCCGCGTGTGACAGCACCGCCCATGATTGCGAGATTGAGTCGATCCGGCATTCGCTGTTTTTCGCCGAGCCGAGGGGTTGCCCCTCGTCGTCGCGCGCGCGTAAATACCACTCGCCGTCCCAGCCCGCAGCCTCGACGGTGCGGCTCAGATCGTCCAGCCGATCACGCCAGAGTGGCGCCAGATCATCCCGCCCGGCGGCAGCGCACAGGTCCAGAAATCCGCGTATCGTGGCGATCAGGAACCAGCCAAGCCAGACGCTCTGGCCACGCCCCTTGGCGCCCACGCGATCCATCCCGTCGTTCCAGTCGCCAGTGCCGATCAGAGGCAACCCGGCGTCGCCCAATACATGGGCGCGCTGAAGTGCGCGCTCGCAATGGTCAAGGAGCGGCCCTGCATCAGCGGCATGCCCGAAGAGGGCGTAGCGGTCATGCTCAAGATCGCTCAGCGGGGGGGCTGCCAAGAAGGGCACGATCTCGGACAGGATCAGGGCATCGCCGGTAGCCCTGACATAGGCGGCGGTTGCGTAGGGCAGCCAAAGCAGATCGTCTGAGCAGCGCGTGCGCACCCCACGCCCCTCGGGCGGGTGCCACCAGTGCAGGACATCCCCTTCCTCGAACTGAAAAGCAGCGGCGCGCAGTATATGCGCGCGCGCCGTCTGCGGGTCGCCATGCAACAGCGACAACACGTCCTGAAGCTGATCACGAAACCCGAACGCACCGCTGGCCTGATAGAACCCGGCGCGCGCATTGATCCGCGAACTGACGGTTTGATAGGGCAGCCAGCGGTTGACCATGATGTCAAACGCCGGATCGGGGGTTTGCACCTGCACGGCATTCAGTCGCGATGTCCAGGCCTCGCGCACCCGGTCAAATTCGGCGCGCACGCGCGCGGCATCGCTCCAGTGCCCGACCAGCGCGGTCGCGGCCTCGGCGTTTTCCCCCTGACCAAGCAGGAAATGCGCCTCGACGCTTTCGCCTGCCGGAATGTCGAGATGAATCTGATAGGCCGCGCAGACATCGCCGGTGTAATCGCTTGCCTCGCCCAGATTCCAGCGCCGCAGGGCTTCGGGGCTGGCCAAGTCGCCCTGCCAGCCAAGGAAATCGGGGCGCGAACAGGTCACGCTATGCGCGGCGTGGCTGGAAGAGAGGAATGCCACACGTCCGGCAAAGACCGGGTTGCGCGCGTTTCGGGCGATCAACGCGCGCGCCGTGCCGTCATAGGCGGCCATCAGGAACGGGTCAGGCCGCCCCGCCACCGCGCCCAGAAGCCAGTCGGCAAAATAGGTTGCGGTAATGCGGCGCGGCTGGGTGCCGCGATTGTGCAGACGCAACTGGACAAGCTTGACCGGATCATGAGTTGCAACGCAGACCCGCAATTCCTGCTCAAGTCCCTGCGTGGCGCTGTGCCATGCCGTGATCCCAGTGCCATGGCGCACCCGGAACGCGGCACTTCCGCCTGCGGGAAGCGGTGTCGGCGTCCAGGTATGCCCGCTCACCTCATCCCGAAGATAAAGCGCCTCGACCTGCGGGTCGCTGACCGGATCGTTGCGCCAGGGCGTCAACCGGTTCTCACCGCTGTTGATTGCCCAGCTCCAGCCAAGCCCGGCCTCGGTGACGATGGTACCGAAATCGGGGTTGGCAAGGACATTGGCCCAGGGCGCGGGGGGTGGCCCGGCCTGATCGAGCGCGATGACATAATCGCCGCTCTCGCGGCAGAACCCGCCATAACCGTTTTCCAGCATCAGCCCCGACGGCGGTGACAGCGCGGCCAGAGCACTGAGCTCTGGCATGGCGTCCTGCGGACCTGACGGCGCGAAATGTGGTGGCTTGGGCCGGTCCGGGTGCAATCTGGCAAGCTGCGCCTCCAGCGAACCGTTGTCTGCATCAAGCATGACCGAGGCCGCCGCCTCGATCGCCGCCACGGAGCCGGGCGCACCGGGATCGACCGCCACAAGGTGAATCCCGCCCTTGTGCCCCAACAGTTCCTGCGCTCCGGCGTCACGAAGTTGCGCGACAAGGCGCTCGCGCACCGGCTCGACATAGCCCGGAATACCCTCGTGGAGGATGACAAGGTCAATGCGCAATCCGCTGTCGCGCCACAGCCTGTGCGCGGCAAGCAGCGTCGCCGTAAGACTGCGCGCGCGCCCCTCGCCAACCCGCAAGGCCAGGATTGGCGCATCGCCCGATATCCCATGCGCCCAGAGGTCTGGCTGCGCCGAGGACTTTACTCGGAAATCCGGAAATCGCCCGGTTTCGCGCGGTCCGGGGCACAGCAACTCTGACAGCAAAGTCTGGGCCTTTGGCAGATCCGATGGCGCCAGCCCGTAGCCCTGCACGCTGCGCGCCGCTTGCGTGCCTGCCGCTTCAAGCGCCCAGTCAAGCGTGGTCAGCGTGGCGAAGCGCCTTGCCGAGTCCTCGGCATCAGAGCGCGTTTCGCCAACGATGGTAACAAAGGCGATCTCGCTGCGGCCATGCGGCGGAAGCGTCACCTCGGCCTGCAACGCCATCACCGGGTCAAGTGTCCAACCGGTCCGCGCCTCAAGTGACCCGCCGACAAGCGCCGCCGGGGCCGCCCCGTCCCCGTGACGGCCAAGAAAGGCGCGGCGATCAGTCTCATAGCCTGATACACGGGCGGTTCCGTCATCGCAAACCATCCGGTGCAAAAGCACGGGATGATGCTCTTCGGGGCGGCGCCCCCTGCGGCTGAAGATCAGACCGTCCATTGCCGACACATGGCCGCTGGCCACGAACAACCGGCTGAAGGCCGGGTGGCGGTCGTGGTCCTCCACAGGGGAAAGCACCACCTCGGCACAACTGGTGATCGACAGCTTGCGGGGGTGGTCGGTTTCGTTGACCAGCGCTATTCGTCGGATCTCGATCATGTCGCCGGGCGCGATGCCGACCAGCAGGCTCATGGCGATGCCGTTCTGGCGATGATGGTATTCAACCATATGCTGATGCAACACCACCCGCCGAGGATCACCCGCGCCATCGTCAGCCGCCGGTCTGCCCAAGCTCCATAGCGCGCCATCCCCGCAGTCGCGAAGATACAGGCTGCGCCCGCCCAACCCGTCCACATCCCCGCCGATCGCCCTGGTCAGCAAGTGCCGATGCCACCAGAGGCTGCCACCAACACCATCACCCAGCCGCGCTGTCATGTCCGCATTGGCAATTGCGTGATGCAGACGACCGCGACCATCCGCTGCCGGCAACCAGGGATGCAGTGCCGGAACCGTATCGGTCGTACCATCGGGCTGCGGCAGGGTTTCATCGACGCGCTCTTCTTCGACTGGCAGTTCCCATGGAATCCGCTCACTCAGCAGCAGTTCCACCGTGCGCATATGGGGATCGGCATGAAACCAGTTCACCAGCATGTCGTCACACAGCGCATTGCCAAGCGCTGCAAGCCCCATGCCGTGGTGATGTGCCATATACGAGCGCACTGGCACGAAGCTTTCCCCCACCGGAACCCGATCAGCGGTGAAATCGGCCGCCTCGTAATACCCGTAGCGCCCCATCATCCCTATTTCAGCCAGTGTGCGCAGGTTCGCCAAGGCGGCCTTAGGACGCAGTTGCAGCGCCAGAAGCGTGGCATAGGGCGCAATCACCAGATCGCGCGTCAACCCGCGCCGAACGCCAAGGCCCGGCACCCCGAATGCGTGGTAACGATATTTCCCTTCAGGATCCTGTGCGGCATAGCCCGATTCCGAGATACCCCAGGGCACCCCAAGGCGCGCGCTATAGGCGCGCTGCATATCCACAGCCGTGCGGTCGCTCTGACCCAGCAATGTCGAGGCCGGGCTACGTTGCAGCAAGCGCGGCATGAGGTATTCGAACATCGAGCCGTTCCAGGACACCAATGCAAGGCCCCTGCCCTTGCCGGTCACGGGCCTGCCAAGCTGGAACCAGTGCTCCGGGCGCACATCGCCCTTGGCGATGGCAAAATAGCTTGCCAGCCGCGCTTCCGAGGCGAGCAGATCGTAGCGGTTGGAATCAAGCCGCCCGACCCCGACATCGTAACCGATAAAGAACAGCCGCGTATTTGGATCAAGCAGCATCCGGAAATCCATCCCGAGTGCCCAGTCCCGCGCCCGAGCCGAAATGACAAGCAAGGCGCGCTCCAGCTCGGCATGGGTCTGTGCTGCCGCCTCCAGCGCACGATCGAGCGCGTCGATCCACGCACGCGACAACCCGCTTTCCAGAAGCGCGCCCTGCGCCATGAGCCGCTGGCGGGCGACCGCAAATGCCGCCGCTGAACCGGCAAGCGGCAGATCGAAAGGCAACACGTTCTCTACCGTCCAGGCCCGCGCGGCGCATTCGGCAGGCACCTGGGCCAGAATCGAGCGCCAGCCCTGCTGCGCGTCCAGGTCGCGCCTCATCGCGCTCAGATGGTGCCGGGTACGTTCCAGCCATATCTGCACCTCGCGCAACGATTCGGCTGGCACAACCTCGCTGGCCAGGATGGCATCTCGCACGCAGACCTCCAGCGCCGGCATCATATCGTCGCAAAACCGTGCCAAGACTTCAGACCATTCTGTGCGCAGATTGCGAACCCGTATGGCACACACCTGCATGTCGTGCAGCACCTGCGGGCAACCGTTCGGGAATACCCGGGTGTTTGCCTCCATGGCTGACGTTTCCGCCAGCAGAGCAAGCGTATCGTGCAGCCCGTCCCAGCGCGCGGCGCCGAAGGCAGGTTCAAGCCGCGCGGCCTGCGCCGCCTGGGCCAGCGTGATCAGGCTGACCGCCAGGTTGCCGCTGTCAACGGTTGACACATAGCGCGGCTCCAGCGGCACCAGATGACGGGTTTCGTACCAGTTGAGCAGATGGCCACGCCAGCTTTGCAGCCGGTCCATAGTATCGAGCGTGTTGCGCGTGCGCGCAACCAATTCTGGCAGACCCAGATGCCCTAGGCGCCACGCAGTCAGCGACGACAGAAGCATCATCCCGATATTCGTGGGCGAGGTCCGGTGCGCAACTCCGACCTGCGGCGCTTCCTGGTAGTTGTCAGGCGGAAGCCAGTTGTCCTCGGGGCGTACGAAGGTTTCGAAGAACAGCCAGCTACGCCGGGCAACCCGCCGCAAGAAGGCACGGTCGCGCGCATCGAACGCTACCTCGGGCTCCTCTGCAGAGCGGCTGACGACCAGCGCGATCTCGGGTGCGGCGAACCACAAAGCCAGCAGCCCGGTTGCTGCAGCTATAGCTGTCGGATCAATCATGGCAAGCACGACACCGGCCAGAAAGGCAATCGCGGGCGCGTGCCACATCACCTGCCAGACCGCGCGCCGGGATCCGTGCCGGGCAAGGCGGTCTGCGACCTGTGCCGCCGGAGTCCATTCCAGCAGCCGCCGGCCACGCCATAATCGCCACAGGGTGCGCAGAATGGCATCAAGCGCCGTCACTGCATCATTGACAATGAAGATGACCGCCAATGCCCAGCGCCCCGCATGTTCGCGTGCCCGCAAGAGCGTCAAGCGCACTGCCCCGCGCCTGCGCCCGCCGGCAAAGCCGGTAACCAGGTCGGTGAACAGATGTGCGCCCGGCACCAGAACCGCCAGCCCGGTCCAGATCCAGGGGTTGCCGGGCAGCACGGTCCAGCCCGCCAGCACCAGTGCTATCAGACTGACCGGCACCAGCGAGCGGCGCAGATTGTCCAGCAGTTTCCAGCGCCCCAGCAGCGTGAAACGGTTTGCCAGTTTCGTGCCATCGGGTCCGGGAACACGCCGGCCCAGCCAAGGCAGAAGCTGCCAGTCGCCGCGGATCCAGCGATGCATCCGCGTAGATTGTTCCGGATACCCTTGTGGGAACCCCTCATAAACCACAATGTCACTGGTCAACCCGACACGGCCATGCAGACCTTCGAACAGATCATGACTGAGTATCCGTCCCTCGGGAACCCGCCCTGCCAGGCTGCGCGCGAATGTGGCAACCTCATAAAGACCCTTGCCGGTGAAAGTGCCTTCGCCGAACAGGTCCTGATAGACATCGGACACCGCGCGCGAATAAATATCAATCGCAGTGTCACCGCCATACAAGCGTGCGAACAGCGTATGTGTTGCCACTTCGGGCGAAATTTCCACCCTCGGCTGAAGAACGGTATAGCCCCCAAGCACCTGTCCGGAGTCCGGATCAAAACGCGCCGTGTTTAGCGGATGCGCCAGCGTTCCCACCAGCCGGTTGACCGAGCCCGGCGGCAGCTTCGTGTCGGCATCAACGGTCAGCACGAACCGGACTCGGCGCAATGCGCGCGTGTTGCCGACCCGGCAATGAAAGGCATCTCGTTCGCCAGTCAGGATCAGGACGTTGAGCTGTTCGAGCTTGCCGCGTTTGCGTTCCCAGCCCATCCAGCAACCTTCAGCCGGGTTGTGAATCCGTGCGCGGTGCAGCAAATGGAACGGGCCGACGCCGCGCCCGTCGCCATAGCGCGCGTTCAGCGCCTCGATGGCTGCAACCAGCGCGCGCTCGATCTCGGTATCTTGTGGCAGCGTGCGGGTATGGGCGTCAGCGTAATCGCTGAGCAGGACGAATTGCAGCATCGGATCGAGGTTTGACAGCCGGTGCGCCTCAAGCGTCTTTGCCAGTTCGGCGGCGTCTTCGGGCTTTGACACCAGCGCCGGAATTGCGATGGCTGTGCGGCAGTCAGGGGCGATAGCGCGGCGGAAGTCCATCTTTGGCAAGCGTCGCGGTGCAACCAGAAGCGTGACCAGCCAGTTGATCAGTGTAATTCCGATCACCGACGCGGGCACCAGCATCAGGGCCATGCCCGAAACCCAGGTCAGCGGCCCGGCGGCCAGCCACCAAAGATAAGCTGCGGGAACCACCAGCGCGATCAGGCACGCCAGCCCCAGCGCTACGGCGTACAGTGTTCCGCAGTGCTGCACCGCCGCAAGGCGCAGGCGCCCGATGATCGGCCGACGCGTTCCGAGGCGTGCCTCGAAATCTCGCATCCCCTCGCCCAGCAGCCACCAGCCGACATGGCCCCGAAGCGGATCGCCCGAATAACGGCTGCAATGGGCGACCAGCGCCGCGGCAATCTCGCATTCGTTGTGACGGCACTTTGTGCTGATTGCCTCGATGGCCTTTCGGCAATCGTCGCGGCTGCGGAACTCCATCCGCTGGTATACCCCAGCAGGATCCTGGGCCAGAATCTCTTCGACGAGACTCGAGGCATCGAAAACCACCTTCCAGTCGATCGTTTTCAGAACCGACAGTGTTGCAATTGCCCTTGCGATGCATTCCGATGCGTCAAGCCCCTCCGGCAACTCCACCAGTTGCTCACGCGACAATGGTGGAATAACGGCCGGAAAGCGTTGGCTTACGGCCGCAATCAGCACCTCCAGCGCCGCGACCCGCAGCATCGTCGGGAAAGCCCACAACTCGGCGATATCGAGCGGCGCGCGGTCCTGATAGGCACGCAGGAAGCGCACGCAGACCGGCAGCGACAGCTGCATCTGCGACGCCGCAAGCAATCCGTGCGCCATGGCGTGAATACGCGGCACCCCGGCGCGGCGATCAGTCTGCCTTGACCTGGTAGCAACCGCCTGGGGCGGCAGCGCGCGCAGCCGGTTCAGGAATGCGGGGGGCAGGTCTGCGCGGATCTGGCGCAACGCGCGACGCAGATGATAGTCGTTGTCGAGCATCCACTCGGCCGCGGTCAGGTTCTCGGGGTCGGCCGCGCGCGCGCCAGCCAATGCGCGCGGCACCCAGTCACTTATTGCACCAAGCTCCGCCAGGGCGGGCGGCGGCCGAGGCGGCCAGTCATGCAAATGATGCCCGGAAGCGAGAGCCCATGCAGCCCGCACTTCGGGCGGTTGGACGGTCCAGCTATTCGAGGGTTCGCTCATGCGTGCAAAGCCGCGCGCGCCGGGGCGGTGGCCACCGCTTGGCGTGCACCGGTGCGCTGCGATACATCCGTATCAGAGCGAACGATCAGCAACGGCGTGGCGCTGTGAAGGCTCAGGTGGGCCGCGACGCTCCCGAAATGAAGGCCGGGCAGATGGCGGAAACCACTTCCACGCGCCGAGAGCACGACGAGATCGAACGTCTCCTCGCGCGTCAGCTCAAGCAGCCGGTGACGCGGATCCGTCCCGCCAATGACCTGTGTCCGGACCACGACGCCCTGTTCGGCGAGCACGCCGCGCTGGCGCTCAAGATAACCGCGTGCGGCACGGTTGTTGCGGTCAATGATACGTTCGCGCAACTCTGCGTCTCCGGGCTCGGGCGGGGTGGGGCAAACGAACTCGGGCGGCGTGACGACCTGCACGAGCACGACCCCGGCACCGGTTGAGCGTGCAATCCGCGTTGCGGTCGGTTGCGCGCTCTCGGCCCAACAGGAGCCGTCCAGCGGGACCAGAATACGCCGGTAATTCGGCGCGCATTGGTCGTCTTCAGGCACCAACAGTACCTTTCCACGCGCGCGTTCAAGAACGGCACGCGTCGTAGCCCCCATCCCGACCGCGCAATCCCCGTCTTCGACACCCTCGCCGAACCGGCCGATGACGATGAATTCCGCCCCTCGCCGCTCTGCCTCATGGCAGATCTCTGCAACCGGGCGCCCCTCGGTCAGGACGATCTGGGCATCGACGCCGGCGCGCTCGACCATCCGGGCAAGCGCTGACCCGGCCTCGCGGCGCTGCGCCTCCCATTCGACAGGGTCGGGCGGCAGATCATTGTCGAAATGGGGAGCAAGCACCCGAATGAGAATCAACTGGCCGTCCATGGCGCTGGACAGCGCACTGGCATGCGCCAGCACCCGGCGCCCATGACGCGATCGATCGACGCAGGCCAGAATGACGGGCTTCGCCCTGTTGGTGCCTGCAAATTGGGGGAATGATATTTCGGCAGCGCCGGTAGCCGTATTCGGTCTCATGGTCTGTGGCATGGTCTCTGCTCCGGGTTAACGCGCAGCACCGGAAAGGATGCCGCGCTCTGGACAAGCCGAAAGGGGCAAGTTGCCCGCCTTGACTGCGCATTGCGTCCGAGTGCCCTTTCCTACCGCACCGGCTCAGGTGCAGCGTGGCGCCCGGGATTCTCTGTGCCCGATATCGTTCTGCTTCGGACGCTCGTTAATTACTGGCGTCCATATAGGCAGCGCGGTGCGGCCTTGCTCAAAAACCTGGTCGCCCGACAGGAGCAATGTCTGCTCCGTCAGGCAGTTCTTTTCACTCGCCTCACATAAACCTCCTTTTGCCTGAAATCATTTGAGCGCGTTGGCGAGATAGCGCACCGCATCCCCAGGTGTTGCAAACTTCGGATAGTCGGCTTCGGGCACCGAAACGCCAAGGCGCTTGTGCAGCGCCGTAACCAGATTGAGAAAATCCATTGAGTCGAGTTCCAGATCCTCCTGAAGGTGGTCGTTGTCGCCCACTGTCTCGGGGTCGAGGTCAGGGGCGACGGCGGTAAGTTCCTCAAGAAAAGCCTGGCGGATTTCAGTGTCGTTCATAGTTTTCCCGGCTCCTTCAGCAGGCGTTCAATCTCGGCGAGAAGGCGCGCACCGCGCCGACCGTCGCTGACCCGGTGATCTGCTGACAGCGTCACGGTGACCGTAGTGCGCGGCACAACCGCATCCTCCACCACCCACGGGCGTTGCACCGGCGCACCAAAACCCAGGATTGCCACTTGCGGCGGGTAGATCACGGCATAAAGCGCGTCTGCCCCGCCCTCGCCCATGCTGGAGACGGTGATGGAGCCCTGCGTAACCTCGGAGTTGCGCAGTCGACCGTTGCGCGTGCGCGCCACCATATCACGGATCGCCGCCATCATTGCATCAAGTCCGAGGCTGTGCGCATCGCGGATCGCGGGAGCGATCAGACCGCCGCCCCGCATCGCCACCGCAAGCCCGGCATGGACTGCACTGGACGGTTGAAATTCACCGTCCTCGTAATGGCCATTGAACTCGGGCACCTTTGTCGCCGCCAGCGCCGTTGCGCGCAGAAAAAGCGCCCCCATCAGCATCCGCGCGTCAGGGTCGCAGCCTTCGTTGCGTGCGGCCAGCCAGTCGGTGGCACACTGAAGGTCTATGGTGGGTTCTGTCGCGAAATTTTTGGATTGGCTGAGAAATCCAACCTGCGGACATG
>JAFIEK010000005.1 GCA_020832545.1 Pararhodobacter sp.
CCCCGCCCGCCCCCCGGGGCAGTGCGGCTATGTGTGGCCCTGTCAACCCTAAGAACTGCCGGGTGCACGCCCCCCCATCCCCCCGGCCCCCCGCCCTTTTGCCCGGGGGCGCACCGGGTTGTGTGTTCAGACCCGCTCCAGCGCGATGGCGATGCCTTGGCCGACGCCAATGCACATGGTCGACAAAGAGCGCCGCCCGCCGTTCTTCTGCATCTCCAGCGCTGCCGTGCCGGTGATGCGCGCGCCCGACATGCCCAAAGGATGCCCCAGCGCAATCGCCCCGCCGTTGGGGTTCACGCGCGGGTCATCATCGGCCACACCCAACTGGCGCAGCGTGGCAAGACCCTGCGCGGCAAAGGCCTCATTCAGCTCGATCACATCAAAATCAGCCTGCGTCAGCCCCAGCCGCGCCATCAGCTTCTGGCTGGCCGGTGCCGGACCGATGCCCATGATCCGGGGCTCCACACCCGCCGTGGCCCCGCCGAGAATGCGCGCGATGGGGGTCAGGCCGTGGGCCTTTGCGGCGGCCTCGGTCGCCAGTATCAACGCCGCTGCCCCGTCATTCACGCCCGAGGCATTGCCCGCCGTGACCGAGCCGTTGGGGAACAAGGGCCGCAGCTTTGCCAGCGCCTCAGTGGTCACAGCGCGGGGGTGTTCATCACGGTCCACCACCACCGGGTCACCCTTGCGCTGGGGAATGCTGACTGGCGCGATCTCTTGTGCCAGCCGCCCATTGGCCTGCGCAGCAGACGCCTTGGCCTGCGAGGCCAGCGCCATGGCATCTTGCGCCTCACGCGAGATGCCATAGTCATCGGCCACATTCTGCCCGGTTTGCGGCATGGACTCGCTGCCATAGGCCTTGTCCATCGCCGGGTTCACAAAGCGCCAGCCGATGGTGGTATCGAACACCTCGGCCTTGCGCGAGAATGCGCTGTCGGCCTTGCCCATGACGAAGGGCGCGCGTGACATGCTTTCCACCCCGCCTGCGATCATCAGATCGGCCTCGCCATTGGCGATCTGGCGCGCGGCGGTCAGCACGGCATCCATGCCCGAGCCACAGAGCCGGTTCACGGTGCTGCCCCCGATCGACAGCGGCAGACCGGCCAGCAGCACGGCCATGCGCGCAACATTGCGGTTATCCTCGCCGGCCTGGTTGGCGCAGCCATAGATGGCGTCATCGACGGCCTCCCAGTCCACACCTTTGTTGCGGGCCATCAGCGCGCGCAGGGGTTCCGCCGCCAGATCGTCGGTGCGCACCATCGACAGGCTGCCGCCGTAGCGGCCAATGGGGGTGCGGATATAGTCACAGATGAAAACGTCGATCATGTCATACCTCGGGCGCGTTAAGATCGGCCACCGCACCCATCACGTGCAGCGTGGCCCCGGTCAGCGATTGCAGTTCATCCATTGACAGCGCGGGCAGTTTCTCACGCAGGACAAAGCGCCCGCCCTCGATATCAACCACCGCAAGGTTGGTATAGACCCGCGTGACACAGGCCACGCCGGTCAGCGGCAGGGTGCAGGCCTCAAGCAGCTTTGGCTTGCCGTCCTTGGTGGTGTGATCGGTGATCACCGCCACCTGTTTCGCGCCGTGCACCAGATCCATCGCGCCACCCACGGCGGGCACACCCTTTGGCCCGGTGGACCAGTTCGCCAGATCACCACTTTCCGAGACCTGAAACGCCCCCAGTATTGCCACATCCAGATGCCCGCCGCGGACCATGGCAAAGCTGTCGGCATGGTGGAAAAACGCGGTGCCAGGCTTGAGGGTGACGGCCTTTTTGCCGGCGTTGATCAGATCCCAGTCTTCCTCGCCGGGGGGCGGTGCCTCACCGAAGCCGAGGATGCCGTTTTCCGTATGAAAGATCACCTCACGCCCCGGGGGCTGGAAGCGGGCGACCATCTCAGGCAGGCCGATACCGAGGTTGACATAGGCGCCGTCAGCGATGTCCTGCGCCGCGCGCCATGCCATCTGTGCGGGGGTCAGACGCGTTGTCGAATGGGCGCTCATTGTGCCACCTCCGGGTAAACCGCCTTGGCGCGGATGAGGGCTTCTTCCTGCGCGGGGTTCGCAACTTCGACCACGCCTTGCACAAAAATGCCGGGCGTGACCACGGCTTCAGGGTCCAGCGCGCCGGGTTCAACGATCTGCGACACCTGCACGATGGTCGTGGCAGCCGCCGTACACATCAGCGGGCCGAAATTACGCCCGGCCATCCGATAGATCAGGTTGCCCAGCTTGTCGCCCTTATACGCCTTGACCAGCGCATAATCGGCCTTCAGCCAGCGTTCCTGCACATACGAGCGCCCGTCAAATTCTGCCACCGGCTTGCCCTCGGCCAGATCGGTGCCAAAGCTGGAGGGGGTGTAAAATGCCGGAATGCCCGCGCCGCCTGCGCGGATACGTTCAGCCAGCGTGCCCTGCGGCACCAGCTCCAGTTCGATCTTTCCGGCGCGATACATCTCTGTAAACACCACCGGGTCAGATGAGCGCGGGAACGAGCAGATCAGCTTTGCCACCATCCCGGTCTCGATCAGCGCGGCCAGTCCCACATGCCCGTTCCCGGCGTTGTTGTTGACCACTGTCAGCCCCTTGGGGTGGCCGGTGGCGCGAAAGCGGTCGATCAGCGCGTGGATCAGCTCAACCGGCGCGCCAGAGCCGCCGAACCCGCCGATCATCACGCTCATTCCGTCTTCGATCCCGGCCACGGCGGTGGCGAGATCGGGCAATGTCTTGTCCATGGGCAAATCCTCCTGACAGCGGGCAAGGGATAGGCGCGCGCGGCGATTGCGTCCAGTCGCTTTGTGCGATATGCGGTATTTGTTGACATATCGCACAAACCGGAACGGCAAATGATCAGCGAACGCGACATCATGGGCGGGCTGGCCAAGGGGCTGGCGGTGATTGAGACCTTTTCGGCCGAGCGCCCGCGCCAGTCCATCGCCGAGGTGGCGGCGCGCTCTGCGCTGGACCGGGCGACGGCGCGGCGCTGCCTGTTGACCCTCGCCCACCACGGCTATGCCGATTATGACGGCAAGTACTTTACCCTCACGCCCCGGGTGCTGCGGCTGGGCACAGCCTGTCTGGCCACCATGCCGCTGCCGCAGATCGTGCAGCCGCTGCTGGATGAGCTGTCCGAGAGGATCGGGCAAAGCTCTTCGGTGTCGATTCTGGATGGTGATGAGATTGTCTATGTGGCCCGCGCCGCGCAGCGCAAGGTGATCTCGATCGCGCTGATGCCCGGCTCGCGCCTGCCAGCCTATTGCACCTCGATGGGGCGGGTGCTGCTGGCGGCCTTGCCCGATGATCAGGCCCGCAACATCCTTGGCCCCGGCCCACTGCCCGCGCGCACCGCGCAGACCCTGACCGACCCGCAGGCCATTCTGCACCAGCTGGCCCGCGTTCGTATGCAGGGCTTTGCGGTGATCGATCAGGAGGTCGAGAGCGGCCTCTGTTCCATCGCAATTCCGGTGCGCAACGCCCACAAGCAGACGGTGGCCGCGCTCAATATCGGCGTGTCGGCCTTTGACATGCAGGCCGCCGGGCTGGCCGACGCCTATCTGCCCGCGTTGCAAGTGCTTCAGGACCGGCTGGCGGGGATGCTGCGCTGATCAGCGGGCGCGCGGCGGTTCGCCGTCGCGCCATTCTCCCGGTGCCAGCCCGTCCAGCGCCCAGGGGCCTATCCGCCAGCGCACCAGCCGCAGGGTCGGATGGCCCACCGCCGCTGTCATCCGCCGCACCTGTCGGTTGCGGCCCTCGCGCAGGGTCAGTTCCAGCCAGCAATCGGGCACGCTTTTGCGAAAACGCACCGGCGGATCGCGCGGCCAGATGTCTGGCGGGTCAATGCGCCACACCTCGGCCGGTTGGGTGCGCCCGTCCTTCAGATCGACCCCGCGCTGCAACCGCGCCAGCGCAGCGGCATCGGGCAGCCCTTCGACCTGCACCAGATAGGTCTTGGCCATCTTGTGCCGGGGGTTGGCGATGCGGGCCTGCAACGCGCCATCATCGGTCAGAACCAGCAACCCTTCGCTGTCGCGATCCAGCCGCCCCGCCGGATAGACGCCCGGCACATCGATATGATCTGATAGCGTGCGCCGCGCCACTGTGCCTCGGTCGGTGAACTGCGAGAGCACGTCATAGGGCTTGTTGAACACGAGGATCCGCATACCCCCTCTTAGCAGGACAGCCCGGCGCGTTCGAGTGCTGACAGATTGCGGGTCAGCGTAGACATGCCCGGCCCTGTTCGCGCTGCAATCGGCATGTCTTTGCCCGGTTCGCAGCTGAAACTTGTATATGCAAGTTTTAGCGGTTACACAAGTTGGCACGCTGATTCCAACGGGAGGAAATGATGTGCAGCACCACGACATTCACGCGCAGGCAGGCACTGGCCGGGGCCGCTGCGCTGCCTTTGGCGCTCAGCTGGGCTGATCCGTTGCGGGCCTCGGATTTCAGCGCCTTGCAGGGTGAGCTGGATGCGGCCATTTCCTCGGGGCGGATGCCGGGGCTGGTGGCGCTGATCGCGCGCGGGCCGGATGTCTGGGTGCATGTTGCGGGCCTGCGTGATCTGGACAGCGCCGCGCCGATGACGCGCGACACCGTGTTCGCGGTGGCCTCCATCGCCAAACCCCTGACAGCGGTTGCAGCCCTGATGCTGGTGCAGGATGGCGTGCTGGGGCTGGATGACCCGGTGGACCCATGGTTGCCGGAGCTGGCCGGGCGGCAGGTGCTGCGTCAGGCGGATGGGGCGCTGGATGACACCATGCCCGCCACCCGCGCGATCACGCTGCGCGACCTTCTGAGCATGCGCATGGGGCTGGGCATCGATTTTGCTGACCCTGCTGAAGTGCCGATCGTTGGCCAGATGCAAGCGCTTGGGGTTGCGCCGGGGCCGCGCCTGTTTGCCGAGGATGCCGACACCTACATGGCGCGTCTGGGCTCTTTGCCGCTGATTCATCAACCCGGCGAAGCGTGGCGGTATCACACGGGCCTGGATGTCGCGGGCGTGTTGGTGGAACGCGCGAGCGGCATGTCGCAGGGCGAATTTCTGCGCAGGCGGGTCTGCGCACCGTTGGGCATGCACGATACCGCGTTTTTCGGCCCGGTTGAGCGTCTGGCCACGCAATACTGGCCCAACCCTGAGACCGGCAGGATGGAGCCGTGGAATTCGGCTGCGGGCGACAGCTTCGCCGATGTGCCCGCGTTTGAGGCGGGCGGCGGGGGGCATGTCTCTACGGTCGATGATTTTCTGGCGTTCGGGCGGTTCTTGATGGCGGGTGGTCTGGTCGATGGCCGCCAGCTTCTGTCCCGCGATCTGGTGGATGAGATGTTGACCGACCAGATATCACCTGCCCAGAAAGCGGCCTCACCGTGGTTTCCGGCTGATTTCTGGGACACCCATGGCTGGGGGCTGGGCGTGGCCCTGCGCACTGCGCCGCAGGACGCAGAAGGCCGCTTTGGCTGGTGGGGCGGGTATGGCACCAGTTTCTGGTGCGATCCGGCGACTGACAGCGTGGCGATCCTGTTTACCCAACGTATGATGACCGGCGCGGATGACACTGCGCTGGCCGAAACCTTCAATGCGGCGGCGTTTGATGCCCGATAGCTCTGACAGGGACATGCCAATGCCTGAGATGACGCTGACAACTTTGAACTGGGTGCCCGACCTGCCGCGCGGCTATGTGCGCGATCTGCGGGTGCGGTGGGCGCTGGAGGAAGCCGGGTTGCCCTATCGCGTCGCCAGCGTGCCCTTCACGCCAAGCGTGCCCTCCCGCGAGTTGGACGCCGGGCAGTTGGCGCTTCAGCCCTATGCGCAGGTGCCATGGCTGACGGATGGCGGCCAGACCATCTTTGAATCGGGCGCGATCTTGCTTTATCTGGGCGAGCGCAGCACAGCCCTGATGCCAACTGAGCGCCGCGCCCGGCAGGATGTTATCACATGGGTTTTTGCCGCGCTGAATTCGGTAGAAGCGATCAGCCTGCCATGGTCGATCTATCAGTTCGCGGGCGATACTGAACAGACACCGGGGCGCAAGCACCTTGATGCCATCTTGAAAGCACGGGTGCACTATACCGAGCAGGTTCTGGCCGGGCGCGAATGGCTGGCCGGGGCGTTTTCAATCGCCGATATCCTGATGGCCGATGTGCTGCGCCTTGTGCACCGCTTTGACGGGCTGGCAGACGCCCCTGCCTGCCGCGGCTATGTCGAAGCTGCCACCGGTCGCCCGGCCTTTGCGCAAGCCTATTCAGACCAGATGGCCCATTTCGCAAAAGCAGACTGACCCAAAACGGCCCCTTGGCCTTACATGAGAGGAGAGTTCAGCATGACCTACATCCAGGGCTTTGTCGCCGCCGTCCCAACTGCCAACCGCAAGGTGTTTGTCACCCATGCTCAGAAAGCCATGGAGGGGTTTCATGATCATGGCCTGCTGCATGGTGCCGAATGTTGGGGCGATGACGTGCCCGACGGAAAGCTGACCTCTTTTCCCATGTCCGTGAAGGCGCAGGCGGATGAAACCGTGGTGTTCGCGTGGTATCTGTGGCCATCCAAAGAGGCACATGATGCCGCCATGAAGGATGCGATGAAAGACCCGCGCCTGAACATGGAGACCAACCCAATGCCCTTTGACGGCAAGCGCGTGGTTTATGGCGGGTTCGAGCCGGTGTTTGAACTGGGGTCGCGCCAGCCGGGCGGGTATTTTGACGGATTCATCTGTGCCGTGCCCAAAGACGGGCGCGAGGCATTTCGCAGCTTCGCCGCAGAGGTCGATCCGATCTTCATGGAATATGGCGCGACATGGATCATGGAGAACTGGAGCGTGGACATTCCAGAAGGCACAGTCACAGATTTCCGCCGCGCGGTGCAGGCCGCGCCGGATGAAGATGTGATGTTTTCATGGACGCAATGGCCCGACAAGGCTGCGCGCGATGAAGGGTCTCGGCGCATGATGCAGGACACGCGCTTTTCCAGTGACATGCAGATGCCTTTCGACGGCAAACGCATGGTTATTGGCGGGTTTGCGCCGCTGGTCGAAGTCTGAGCCGACTGAAAGATGCCGGATCAGAAACGACGGACTGGAGACGAAATGCTACACCCGATAACAATCAGCCTGCCGGTTGCCGACAGGCGGCGCGCGCATGATTTCTATCGCAACGTTCTGGATCTTCAGACGATTGGCGCGTTGCAGGCGGACGGCATGCCCGAGCCGCTTCAGTTTTTGATCAATTCCGGCGTCCGCCTGATGCTGGTCCCCGATGACGGGTTCGGTTTTGTGGTCGCGCCGAGAGTGCCTGAGCTGGGCGATCAGGCCGAAACGCTGCTGTGTATCGACCAGCCCACATCCGCCGATGTTCTGGCGCTCAGGGAAAAATGGATCGCAGCCGATGGACAGATCGTCAGCGAACCCGCGCAGAAGGCGTGGGGTTTCACGGGTATATTTGGCGACCCCGATGGCCATCTGTGGATGATCCGCGCCGCAGGAGAATGAACCAGCGTTTGCCAGCATGCAGTTGCCGTTTGCTGGCAAACGCAGGTCCCCTGAAGGGTTTGCGCCGCCACGGATCAGGGCGTCAGGTGATGCCCTTTGACAGCCTGATCTGCCTGAACAGAACCTCCTGCAGCTGCGGCCTTTTGTAAGGCTTCGGCAGAATATCGACAAACCCCTTTGCCATGTAGCTGTCGATCTGGGCTTTCATGACATTCGCTGTCGCCGCGACGGCACGCGGGGGGGCACGGCCGGTCTCTGCGCTTTTGCGTTTCATGGTGTCCAGCGCTGTCACGCCATCCATCACCGGCATCGAGATATCCATCAGCACCAGCGTGAATGGCTGCGCCTGCCAGAGTTCACAGGCCTCAAGGCCATTCCCGGCAAAGACTGCCTCTACCCCAAGATTGTCCAGCATCGCCGCCATGATCTTGCGGTTGGTTGCGTTGTCCTCGGCGACCAGCACCCGGCACCCTTTCATCATTTCGCGGAACGCATGATCGTCAAACGCGGGCGCGGCGGGTGGGGGTGGCAGCACGTCAGCGGTGTCGGCGACCGGCAGCGGCAGGCGGATGCTGACGGTCGTTCCCTGCCCGGGCGTGCTGGTCACCGCGATGCTGCCATCCATCGTGTCAACCAGCGAGCGCACGATCGACATGCCAAGGCCCGTGCCCCCGAAACGCCGTGTGGTGCCCGCATCGGCCTGCTCGAACGCCTCAAATATCCGGGCGGTTTGTTCGTCTGTCATGCCGATTCCGGTGTCGGTAACGCGAAACACCAGCGTGTCAGGGGTATCGGTGCTGACATTCAGGGTGACGCTGCCGGCTTTGGTGAACTTGACCGCGTTACCCATGACATTGTGCAGAATCTGGACCACCCGCATTTCGTCGCCCAGGCGGATACCCGCACAGCCCAGACTGCAATGAATGTGCAGGGTGATACCCTTGGCCTGCGCTGCGGCGCTGTGAACGGATTCAAGCTTTGCCAGAACTGACGCAAGCGCAAAGGGCCGTGCCTCCAGCGTCAGTTTGCCGGATTCCACCCGCGCGAGGTCCAGCACATCATTGACCAGTGACAACAATCCGCCGCCGGATTGCTGGATGGTCTCCAGCAGGTCGCGCTGTTGCTTTGTCAGCCGGGTTTCAGCCAGCAGATCGGCCATCCCCAGCACACCGGTCAGCGGCGTGCGCAGTTCATGGCTCATCGTTGACAGGAAATCCGATTTTGCCCTGCTCGCCGCTTCGGCTGTCGTCAGGGCGCTTTCAAGCTGCATGGCGAACCTGCGCACCACGTATGTGCCCAGCCCGAGCACCACAATAACTGCGCTTAACGCACCGCCAATGGGCACGGCCACGGCGAACATGGCTGCGGTGCCGGGGCTGGGCAGCGGCCAGGTCACCCACGCGTCCGGCCCGTCGATGACGTCCAGCGGCAAGCTTGCACCCGCCGTGCCCGGTGCGGGCTGGATGTCCAGATCAGACAGCAACAGCGTATGCCCCAGCCGGTCTGCGATCGCGCCACGCAGGGGAACACCAAAGATCAGCGTGGCGGTTGGCAAGACCGGGTCCACATCCTCGGTATTGGGCACCACCAGATTTGCGGTCATCAGCCACAGGGCGCCGTCCATCCATCGCACGGTGCTGACAGGATGATCCTCAGGCTGGATACCCTGGTTCTCGGCATATGTGGCAGAAAACGCGATGATCTCCTGATACTCTGGCTGGCCCATCGTGCTATCGACAGACCACCCCAGGACCGTGTCCAACGGCCCGCCCCCAAGCACGACAATACTTGTGGGACCGCCCGGATACACGGCGGCACCTACATTTTCCGCAAGCCAGCCATAATCTTGCGATTGCAGCGCAAGGTAATGGGCCGTCCATTCGCTGTAGTCGATATTGCTGGTTTCAAGATCGCGGATGACACCTTCAATCCCGCGTTCCATACGTTGCGTTGTGTCAATGCGCGCCCGCGTATTGAATTCCGCGGCCAGTTGCGACGCGACAAACAGCAGTGTGGCCAGAAAAAAGAGCACGGCACCGACCGCCATCAGCGTCAGAAGTATGGACAGTTTTCGCGGTGTTGGGGTCTGAATATCCATGATCACCCATGGGGGTTTCGTGTCTCTACATTATGAAACCGGCAACGCGCCGTAAATCGAATACGCATTCTCTGCGCGGCGCTCGAATTTGTCTGCAAGAAAATACGTCTTACGCCGTGCCGTGCGGGGCTTTCCTGCGCAATCAGGCGCGGTCTACCACATCGACGCCACGCGCCCGCAGCCCGGCACGGCTGCGCTGCGACAGTGCCTCGGCCAGAATGTCGCGCAGGCCGCGGGCGTGCAGTTTCAGTGCCTCGGCGGCCTCGTCGGCGCGTTTGTCGGCGATCAGGCGCAGGATCTGGCTGTGCTCATCATGCGCCTCATCGCGGGCCGAGGGCAGGGAACACATGATCCAGCGCGCACGCTCTATCCGGGTCAGGATATCGGTGACGGCGCGCACCAGAAAGCGGTTGCGTGACAGCCGGGCGAGCATCAGGTGAAAATCCGATCCGATCTCGAACCACGCGGCGGCATCGGCCCCCTGCCGCCCGGCATCCAGCACCACCTGCAAGCGCGCCAGCTCATCGGGTGTGGCATGCTGGCAGGCCAGATGGGCCACCGCGCCCTCGATGTATTCGCGGTATTCAAACGCCTCCAGCACCTCGGCCAGTTCCAGCGAGGTGACGCGCAGGCTGCGGCCCTGCCGCATGATCAGCCCCTCGGCCTCAAGCCGCAGAAGCGCTTCACGGATCGGGGTGCGCGAGGTGCCCAGCATCCCCTCAAGCGCGCGTTCCGACAACCTTTCGCCGGGCAGCAGGTCCAGCGTCAGGATGGCGGCGCGCAGGCGGGAATAGGCATCAGGGCCGCGCTCAGGGCTGGCGCGATGAGGGGGCTGGGATGGTGCGGCGTCAGGGGTCATGTGTGTCCGGTTGAATGGTCTCTTGATTGGTATACCAATCTGGCGTACCAAATGACAGCCTTTCGTCGGAGGAGGACGAGACCCCCCATGACTACCACGCCGCGCCCGTATTGTGAGGATTTTCCGCGCCGGGTTCAGATTGTCGAGGTTGGCACCCGTGACGGCTTTCAGGCGGTTGAGGGCTGGATACCGACGGCCACCAAAGCCGGTATCCTGAAAGGGCTGATCACAGCCGGGCTGCGCCATTTCGAGGCCACCTCGTTTGTCTCGCCGCGCGCGGTGCCGCAGCTGCGTGACGGGGCGGCGCTGCTGGCAGAGCTGGGCGCGCCTAAGGGTGTGATGCTGAGCGCGCTGGTGCCCAACCTGCGCGGGGCCGAGGCCGCGATCGCGGCGGGGGTGGGGGCGATGGTGGTGTTTGTGTCGGCCTCAGAAAGCCACAACCTGAAGAACCTGAACCGCAGCCGCGCGGAATCGCTGGCCGCGCTGGCCGAGGTCCGTACCCGTGCCGCGGGGGCCGGGGTGCCGGTGCAGGGCGCAATCGCCACCGCCTTTGGCTGCCCGTTCGAGGGGGATGTGCCGGTCGCCGCCGTGCTGGAGATCGCGCGCGCCTATCACGCCATGGGCATCCGCCGTCTGACGCTGGGCGACACCACCGGCATGGCCACGCCGCCCCTTGTGCGCGAGCGGGTGCAAGCGCTGGACGCCGCGCTGCCGGATATGGAGATCGCGCTGCATTTCCACAATACGCGCGGCGTGGGGCTGGCCAACGTCATGGCGGGGCTGGAAGCGGGGGTGTGGATCTATGAATCCTCGGTCGCCGGGCTGGGCGGCTGCCCGTTTGCGCCGGGGGCCACGGGCAATATCTGCACCGAGGATCTGGTGTATCTGCTGCATGAATGCGGTGTTGAGACCGGTGTCGATCTGGAAGCCCTTTGTGCCGTTGCGCGCGAGGTTGAGCGGGTGATCGGCCGCCCGCTGCCGGGGCAGGTGATGAAAGCCGGGCCGCGCCTGCAAACCGCCGACATGGACAGCGTCAGGACGGCTTGCGGATGAACGAGAGCCTGCGCAAACCCCTTGACGGTATCCGCGTGGTCGATCTGACGCGCGTGCTTTCCGGCCCCTTCTGCTCGATGCTTCTGGGCGATATGGGGGCCGAGGTGATCAAGGTGGAACCCCCCGGCAAGGGTGACCCGGTGCGCGGGCAAGGTGGCATCCGCGACGGGCTGAGCTGGTATTTCGCCTCATTCAACCGCAACAAGAAATCGGTCACGCTGGATCTGCGCAACCCTGACGATATGGCGGTGCTGGAGCGGATGATTGCAGGCGCGGATGTGCTGGTTGAAAACTATCGCCCCGGCGTGCTGGCGGGCATGGGGCTGGACAGTGACACGCTGGCGCGCCTCAACCCCCGGCTGGTGACATGCTCAATCAACGGCTTCGGCAGCACCGGCCCCTATGCCGACCGCCCCGCCTTTGATTTCATCACGCAGGCGATGAGCGGGTTCATGAGCGTGAACGGTGCCGCCGATCAGCCGCCCCTGCGCTCAGGCCAGCCGATCACCGATCTGGTGGCCGGGCTTTATGCCGCTTACGGCGCAGTCAATGCCCTGCGCGCGCGTGATCTGAACGGGCAGGGCCAGCAGGTGGAAAGCTCGATGATGAACGGCATTTTGTCGTTCATGGCCTATCTGGCGTCCGAGCATCTGTTGACCGGCGCGATACCGGCGCGCACCGGCAATGACCACCCGCTGGTCGCGCCCTACGGTCTGTTCCGCGCCAGCGACGGCGAGGTGGCGGTGGCGGCCAGCAATGACATGGTGCTGCGCCGTTTCATGCGCACCGTCGGGCTGGAACATCTGCTGGATGACCCGCGCTTTGACGACAACCCCAAGCGGTTTGCCCGGCGCAATGAGCTGAATACGCTGATCGACGGGCAGATGGTGCAGGATACGCAGGCAGCATGGATTGAGCGGTTGAATGGCGCGGGCGTGCCCAGCGGGCGGGTGCAGAACCTTGCCGAGGCGCTGGCCGATCCGCAGGTTCTGGCGCAGGAGATGGTGATCGACGTGCCACACCCGGGCCATGGCATGGTGCGGATGCTGGGCTTTCCTGTCAAGCTGAGCGCCACACCCTGCGAGGCCCGGCTGCCTGCGCCGGAACTGGGCCAGCACAACGAAGAAATACTGGGGCCGTTGCGAAGTATGCGCCCGGGGACATGACACATTGATCGCTCCCCGGGAGGGGGGGCAAAACAGGGAGGAGACCCACGATGACCATGACGATTAAAGGTTTCAACACACTGGCCGCGCTGGCCACCGGCCTGTGCCTTGCCACAGCCACGGCGCAGGCGCAGCAGATCGAAATTCACAACACCATGAGCGCCGGTGGCTCGGAAGAAGCCGCGATCCAGCGGTTTGCCGAGATCCTGGAAGAGCGCGCGCCGGGCCGGTTTGACATCGCCCCCTATCTGGGTGGCCAGCTGGGTGATGAGACCAGCATTCTGGAACTGCTCAACCTTGGACAGACGCAGATGGCGCTGACCGGCGGGCTGTTCATGGGCCAGTATGCCACTGAATATGACGCGGTGTCGGTGCCTTTCGTGTTCCCCAACTGGGCGTCGGTGGAACATTACATCATGGAGACCGATTCAGGCCGCGCCATGCAGGAGCAATCGCGCGAGCGGGGCAATCTGGTTTATCTGGGGCCGCAGATGCGTGCGTTCCGGCACATGACCTCGAACCGCGAGATCCATACGCCGGAAGATCTGCACGGCCTGCCGATGCGCCTGCCGCAGATCCCGGTCTGGGTGGATGTCTGGGGTGAACTGGGTGTTCAGCCCATCGTGATCCCGGCGCCGGATATCTATTTTGCAATGCGCACCGGGCAGGTGCAGGCGCATGAAAACAGCCTCGCCTCGCCCTATACCCGCCAGATGTGGGAGGTGCAGGACTACATCATCACCACCGCGCATCTGTCGTTCCCCTGGCATTGGGTGGCCTCGGCCCGTTGGTGGGACAGCCTGTCAGCCGAGGATCAGGAACTGATCCAGGACGCGGTGGAAGAGGCACGCCAGCATGGCTATGCGGTTGAGCAGGAAGCGGATGACTACTACCGCACGGGGCTGATTGAAAACGGCATGACCTTTATCGATGTCGATCAGGCCCCGTTCCGCGAGGCCGCCGCCCCCGCCGTGCAGCGCGCGCTGGCCGATATGGCGCCGGGCGTGACGGATGACATTCAGGCCGCCATCGACGCGACGGCTGACTGAGCACGCATGGCCGGGCCCGCTTTAAGGGCCCGGCCACAGGCTGGCAGGCCGGAGGGCCATGAATGAGATTTTCAAAACTTGAAGCCGGGCTTGCGCGGGTGCTGGAACTGATTGCCATGGCGATGATGATGGCGCTGGTGGTGGTGATCACCTATGCCGTGCTGGGCCGTCAGGTGTTTCACCTGCCCGTCGCCTGGTCTGAAGAGGTGGGCGCGGGGCTGATGGCGTGGATGGTGCTGCTGGGCTCGGCCTCGGCATGGTATCACCGGCGGCATCTGGTGATCGACGTGCTCTTGCGACGGCTGAACCGGGCTTGGCTGCGTGGCTTTTGCATCGTGATCGAGGTTGGCGCGCTGATCCTGCTTTCGGTCGCCTTCTGGGGCTCACAATCCATGATGCGGGTCAGCGCGCATAACTCCACCACCGCGCTGGGGGTCAGCTACAGTTATCTGTATCTGGCGCTGGTGATCGGGCTGGGGGCGATGATCCTGTTCAGTATCGCCCAGATGGTCCGCCTGATCCGTGGCGATGATGCCGCCCTGCCGCGCTATGATGCGGAGGGCGAATGGAATACCTGATCATCTTTTTCGGGCTGATGGTGTTTCTGTTCGCCATCGGCGTGCCCATTGCCATTTCCATCGGCCTGACCTGCCTTGCGGTGCTGGTGATCCGCGATGGTTTCACTGCCATTCCGGCAGAGCTGTTCGCATTGCAGATGCTGCGCGGGCTGAATAACTTTCCGATCCTTGCCATCCCGTTTTTCATCTTTGCCGCCGGGCTGATGAATGTGGGCACCGTTGCGGTGCGGATCTTTGATTTTGCCAACGCGCTGGTGGGGTCCATCCGGGGCGGGCTGGGGCATGTGAATGTGCTGGCTTCGATGATGTTTTCCGGCATGTCCTCGACCGCGGTGGCCGATGTCGCCGGGCTGGGCCAGCTGGAGCTGAAGGCCATGCGCGAGCGTGGCTATCCGCGCAGCTTTGCGGTGGGCATCACCGGGGCAAGCGCCGTGATCTCACCGATGATTCCGCCCTCGATCGCGCTGGTGGTGTATGGCTGGCAATCGGGCACCTCGGTCGCGGCGATGTTTCTGGCCGGGCTGGTGCCGGGGCTGATGGTGGGCCTCAGCTTCATGATCACCAGCTTCATCCTGTCTTTCTGGCTACCGATGCCCCTGTCGCCGCGCCCCGCCGCACGCGAACTGGCGCGGCTGTTCGGGCGCGCGCTGCCTCCGCTTCTGACGCCGGGCATCATCGTTGGCGGTATCTGGACCGGCATGTTCACCCCCACCGAGGCCGGGGCGATTGCCTGTGTCTATGCGATGTTTCTGGGCGCGGTGGTCTATCGTGAACTGAACTGGAAGCTGCTCCTGGGCGTTCTGTCCAACACGGTGCGCTTTTCCTCCATCATCCTGTTCATCATCGGTATCGCCACCTTCTACGGCTGGCTGCTGGTGCGGCTGCGCATTCCGCAAGAGCTGGCGCTGCTGATGACCGGGCTTGAGGTGGGCAACACCACCATCATGCTGGCGATTGTGCTGTTTTTCCTCGCCGTCGGCTGCTTCATGAGCGTGGTCGAGGCCATCCTGATCTTTACACCCATCTTCATGCTGACCATTCAGGCGCTGGGGATCGACCCGGTGTATTTTGGTGTGCTGATGGTGCTGACCCTGTCTTGCGGGGTGATCACGCCGCCGTTTGGCAACGTCTTGTTTGTGCTGACCGAAATAACCGGGCTGCCGTTTGAAAAGGTGGCGCTTGCGGTAGTGCCGTTCCTGCTGCCGATCTTTGCCGTCATCGTGCTGATGGTCTTTTTCCCGCAGATCGCCACCTTCCTGCCGTCGCTGGCGCGCTGACCGTTCGCGCGTGACGCTTTGCGCCGGGCCGCAGGGGCAGCTCTGGCGCATGAAACAGGGCCGACAGTTTCCTGTCGGCCCTGTTTGCGTTTTGCGCGCGTATCCCGCATCCGGGGCACGCTTAGCAAAGCCCGGTCACGCCGCAGCTTCGTTGATGCCGCTTTCGGCCAGTTCCGTCATTGTCTTGTCACCGGAATAGGCGGCTTTCAGCATCTCTGCCAGGGTCGCGGCCTCTTCCTTCAGGCCCAGTTGCTTGGCAAAGGCCGCAGCGCAGCCGTAACCTGCGATCGCGTAATGCGCCATGCGCTGATACTGGGTCACGATCACCGCATCGCGCGCTGAATCATGGCTGAAGTCTTCTTTCAGCGCATGGGCGCGGGCCTCGCGGACAAGGCCCTCCATCCCTTTGCAATGCTCGCCCCCGGCGTCCTTGCCGTGCTTGGCGAGCAGCTTTTCCAGCTTGCCGCTGCCGTCCTCGATACCGGCGACACCCGCTTCAAGCGCGTGGCGCAGGGCGGTGTTGCTGGCGGCCTCGGCCAGCTTCTGGGTAGCGTCGCGGGCTTGTTTGTTGGCGCTGTGAAGGTCTTTGAGCTGGTCAAGATATACGTCTTTGAGATTGTCCATTGCAGGCTCCTTGCGTTTGCAGGTTGCGTTGGTTGTGCTGCAACAAAACGTCCGCGGTGGCAGCGTGGTTCCAGCCACGGCCATCGCACCCTTCACAGTGGCGCCGAAAGGCCTGATTTACCGGGCTATCGCGCCTCTGCGTTGCAGGGCGGCCCAGCCGATCAGCGTGGCCGCGCCGCAGCAGGCGGTGAACAGACCGAAACCGGGCACGGAACCGGCGGCGACGGCGCTGTAGAGCGTGATCGCCAGCGCGCCGCTGGCGGTGGTGATCAGCATCGCCAGCCCGGCGGCGGTACCGGCAAAGGCCGGGAAGGGCTCCAGCATCAGGATATGCGCATTGGGCACCATCAGCCCCATACAGCCGATCAGCAGCAACAGACCCAGCGCGATCAGCGCAGGCGCGGGCGTGCCCAGAGTCGCCACCACCAGAAGCGCCGCACCGGCCAGAAGGGGCGCGATGGCCCAGGTGATGGGCCGCGCCGCGCCCAGCCGCGCGGCAAAGCGGCCCGACACCAGAGCCAGAGCGGCAAATGCGGCGAGAATGCTGGCAATCAGCGCCGCGAAGGCGCCGGGGCTGTAACCAAAGGTATCAACAAACACAAACGGCGTGGCGGCCATCATCACCATGAACGAGGCATTCGCGGCCATGCCGATCATCAGCGCCCCGCGAAACTGCGGGTTGCGCAGGATCGTGGCCTCGGCCTGCACCGGGCGGTCTTGTGCCAGCACCGGCACATGGCGCGGCAGCACCAGCCGCCCGCCAAGAATACCCGCCAGCCCCAGCGCGGCGGCGACGATGAAGGTGGCGCGCCAGTCGGCCAATTGCAACACGCCCGCGCCAATCAGCGGGCTGGCGGCGGGCGAGAGCGAGACAACGGCGGTCAGCATCGCCATGGCCTGCATCGCGCGCTCAGGCGGCAGGGTGATGCGGATTGTGGCGCGCGCGGTGACGATTCCGGCGACCGAGCCCGCGCCCTGCACCAGCCGCGCCGCCACCAGTTGGGTGATGTCTGCGGTCAGGGCGGCGGCAAGGCTGGCGGATACAAAGACCACCCCTGCCACCGTGAACGCGCGCCGGTGCCCAAAGTGATCTGCCGCACGGCCATAGAGCGCAAAACCCACGCAAGAGCCCAGCAGAAACGCCGTCAGCGTGGCCTGCGCAGCGGGCTCAGTGGCGTTCAGGCTTTCGGCCATCATCGGCAATGCGGGCAGATACAGGAATGACCCAGCCAGCCCGACCGTGGCGATCAGGCACAGAATGGCAAGCGTCGCACCCGGCGGCAGGGGGGTTGTGTCACGCATGTGGCGGGGACTTTGGCAGGGGCATGGTTGAGGTTACAAACGGGCAGGCGCAGGCCAAGGGGTATTCCTTTTGAGATTGAAGGATCGTTGATCAAAACCTCCCGGACTGCAATGCGAGAAACGCATCGCGCTCAGGTTTTGATCAACGTGATGCCGGTGTCAGGTGGGCTGGGTCAGAAATTCACGCACGGCCTCAACCTCGGTCTGGCGCAGTTCATGCCCGCCGTCATGCATCGCCACCGTGACCGGCGCGCCCTGTGCCTTCAGATAGCGCACAAGGGCATCGGTCTGCGCCAGCGGGCAGATCGGATCACGCTGGCCCGCCGTGACCAGCACCCGCACCGCCGCCAGCCCGGGCTGCGGGGTGGGTTGCCAGGGGATCAGGGGGTGCATCAGGACCGCCCGGTCAAACAATTCCGGCGCATTGAGCAGCACCGAGGCCAGAATATTTGCCCCGTTGGAATACCCCAGCCCATAGACCGGCAGCCCGGGATTGGCCGCGCGATGCGCCTTGATGAACCCGGTCATCTGCTCGCTGCGGGCTGCAAGATCGGCCATGTCATAGACCCCTTCGCCGGTCCGGCGGAAAAAGCGGTTCGCACCGTTTTCCGAGACATCGCCACGCGGCGCAACAATCCCGGCCTGCGGCAGGATCTGTTGTATCAGCCCGGTGAACTGGTGCTCATCCCCGCCGGTGCCGTGAAAGGCAAAGACAAGGGGCGCACCGGCACCCGGGGGTTTGTGCGCGTGGGTATAGGCATCAAGTGTCATGGTGGGGGCCTTTGGCGGGGTTCAGTCAGTAAGCGGCGGCAGAATCGCCTCTATCCGGTCACGCAGATGGGCATGCTGGGCCGGGATTTTCAGCGCCTCGCCCAGATGCGCGCTGTCCTCGTCGCGCGCAAAGCCGGGGTCATTGGTGGCCACCTCGAACAGCACACCGCCGGGCGTGCGGAAGTAGATGGCCGAAAAGTAATCGCGATCGATCACAGGGGTGATCTGATACCCGGCGTCCATCAGCGCCTCGCGCGCCTTGAGCTGCGCGGTGTGGTCCGTCACGGCAAAGGCCACATGATGCACCGACCCGGCCCCCAGTCGCGCGGTTTCGGCCCCGTGGCGGACTTCAAGGTCAACCACATCGGCCCCGTTTCCGCCCGCGATGGCAAAGCGGGTCACGGCACCCTTGCGTGCGACCTCGCGGTAGCCCAGAAATCTCAGCACCTCGGCCGTCGCCACGGTGTCGCGCAACCGGAGGGTGACGCTGTGAAACCCGTGGATACCTTCAGCGGCGGGGACCGGCCCGTCGGCAAAGGGCGCGCGTGCGTCGCCCGCGACCTCGATCAGGCCAAGGCCCTCGCCATCCGGACCGGTGAAATGCAGCCGTTTGTCGCCAAAGCGGGTGCTGTCTTCCAGCCCGGCCACGTCATGGCTTGCCAGCCGGTCCTTCCAGTAGCCAAGCGCGCCTTCGGGTACGGCGAACACAGTCTGCGAGACCTCGCCCACGCCGGGACGCCCGCGCGCGATGTTGGGGAAGGGAAAACAGGTCATCACGCTGCCCGGCGTGCCCTGCCCGTCGCCGTAATACAGGTGATACACACTCGGCTCATCAAAATTGACGGTTTTCTTGACGCGGCGCAGGCCCAGAATCTGGGTAAAGAACGCGTTGTTTTGCCGGGCATCGGCGGCCATCGAGGTGACGTGATGGAGGCCTTGGATATGGGTCAGCATTGGTGCCCCCCTGGCGCTGTTAAAGTGAGTGTCTGGCGCAAACATAGGTCACGAGGGGTATTGCGTCCAATGCGCGGGGTGCGTGCAGGCCTTGATCGGGGCCTAGTCATCGTCAGGCAGCAGGCTGCGCCCGGGTGGATCGGCGGGCAGGATATCGCGCCGGGGCTGGGGGTCGGCAAGGCGGGGCAGGCGGCGGTGGGCCAGATAACACAGCGACGACAGCACCCCCAGCGCGGGAATGAACAACGCCATGCCCAGCAGCGCATTCCCCAGCAGGGCCGCAGCAATCCCGGCGGCCAGCCCCGCCCCCATCTGCAGAAACCCCATCAGCGCCGAGGCACTGCCTGCGATCTTCGGAAACGGGATCATCGCCGCCGTGGTCATCGCCGGCATGACAAAGGCAATGGCTGGCGCATAGATCGCTACGGGCAGCATCACGCTCAGAAAATCCGGCTCGGCCCACAAAAGCCGCAGCGTGCCCAGACTGCCCAGCAGCATCAGCCCCACCCCCATACCGGCCAGCCGATAGGCGCTGACGTAGCGCAGCAGCACACGCATCACCAAAGCACCCGCCAGAAAACTGCCCGACTGCATCAGCATCGCCAGCCCGAACTGCACAGGGTTCAGCCCGACGCGGTCCATCAGGATGAATGGCAACAAAACGGCCAGTGTATAAAAAGCCCCGATAGCGCCGGTCACCACGCCCGTGGCCAACATGAAATGGGCATTGCCCGCCAGCAAGCGGTAGTTGCGCCACATGCTCAGCGGGGCCAGCAGGCGAAGATCGCGCGCTACCGTCTCGCGCATGCTCAGCCAGACCACCAGCACCAGCGCGCTCGCGTAAAGCACCATCAGCACGAAGATCCAGCGCCAGCCCCCGGCCATCAGCAACACCCCGCCCAAAGTGGGCGAGATGACCGGTGCCACCGCCAGAATGATGCCGATCATGTTCATGATCCGCGCTGCCTGCTGGCCCCGGAACAGATCTCGCACCAGCGCGCGGGCAGTGGTGACGCCGACCGCCGCACCCACGCCTTGCAACAGGCGGCCAAGGATCAGCACATCGATACTGGTTGCCAGCATCGATATCAGGCTACCCACCAGAAACAGCAGCATGAAGCCCAGCACCACGGGCCTGCGCCCCAGCGCATCTGACAGCGGCCCCGCCACCAGCTGCGCAAAGGCGAAGCCTGCGTAAAAAACCACCAGTGTGATCTGCACCATGCCTTCGGTGGTGGCCAGTTCAGTGACGATGGAGGGCATAGAGGGGGTATAAAGCGCCATGGCCACGGGGCCGGTGGCCACCAGAAGTGCACCCAGAAGGCTCACGCGGCGCTCGCTCATCAAAGGGGTGGGCATCAGGGGGGCGGGTGTTTGCGGGGGCAGGGTCATGACTGCCCCCCGTGCACGGATTGCGCCAGCAGGTTCTGCCGTGCCTGCCTCGCCAGCGCCAGAAAGCCGTCCCATGCGGGTTCATCGATAGCGCCGCGCGCCAGCGTGCGCACTTCGCGGCCAATAGCGCGGATGCGCGGTACCAGCGCCTGTGCCTGCGGTGTCAGCGTGACGATCCGCGCGCGGCCGTCCCCGGGGTCATCGCAGCGTGTGACCAGCCCCGCCCCCTCAAGCCGGGCGAGGACGCCAGTCAGGGTCATGCGGGCGACGGCCAGACGTTCGGCCAGATGGTTCTGGCGCAGCGGCCCGGCAAGGGCCAGCGTGATCAGTATCCGCCCCTCGACCGGGGTGATCCCCAGCCCTGACCCGGTGATCCGGCGCTCGAACTCGGCGCGCAGCAGGCGGGCAAGGTCTTGCATCAGGTATGCCGGGCTGTCGGCCGCGGGGTCTGTGAGGGCGGTGTCAGCTATGGAGGGGTCTGGGCTGGTCATGCGAAATTTAGTATTGTTACCATACAATACTGTCAGCTAAACCCGCCTTGCAGGGCTGTCAAGCCCGCGCCCCGCCAACCCGTGTACCCAGCCCGAGCCGCCCCGCCGTCAGCCGAAGCGGCCGGTTACATAGTCATTGGTGCGCGCTTGTTTGGGGTTGGTAAAGATCGTTGTCGTTTCGCCATATTCGATCAGCCGCCCCAGATACATGAAGGCGGTGTTGTGCGACACCCGCGCGGCCTGACTCATGGAATGTGTAACCATGACAATGGTATAGGCACCGGCAAGCTGGCCGATCAACTCTTCGATCTTGGCGGTGGCGATGGGATCAAGCGCCGAGCAGGGCTCATCCATCAACAACACTTCAGGGTCCGAGGCGATGCCGCGCGCAATGCACAGCCGCTGCTGCTGCCCGCCGGACAACCCAAGCGCCGAGTCGTGCAGCCGGTCCTTCGCTTCATCCCACAGCGCGGCAGAGCGCAGGCTGCGTTCGACCGTCTCATCAAGGATGGATTTCTTTGTGACCCCGTCCACGCGCAGTGGATAGGTGACATTGTCATAGATCGACATGGCGAAGGGGTTGGGTTTTTGAAACACCATGCCCATCCGCTTGCGCAGGGCGATCACGTCAACACCCTTGTTGTAGATATCGAACCCGTCAACCAGCACCTTGCCGCTGATCCGCAGCCCGTCCACCAGATCATTCATCCGGTTCAGGCTGCGCAGAAGCGTGGACTTGCCGCAGCCCGAGGGGCCGATCAGCGCGGTGACCAGCCCTTTCTGGACCGGCAGCGTGTTGTCGAACAGCGCCTGCTTGTCGCCATACCACAGGTTGAAGTTCTGGATATCCAGCGCGACGCCCTGATCACTTGTCTTGTAGTGGTTGGCCGTCGGTTCATAGCCCTGCGCGGCGTCGATGGTGGCGGTGTCGGTCATGGTTTCGTGCCCTCAGAACTGGCCGTCAGCGTATTTGCGCTTCAGCCGATTGCGGATGATGATGGCGGTGGCGTTCATGGTCACAATCAGGGCCAGAAGCAGCAGGGTGGTGACAAACACCATCGGCTTGCCGGCCTCGGAGTTGCGTGACTGAAAGCCCACGTCAAAAATGTGAAAGCCCAGATGCATGAAGCTGCGATCCAGATGGACGAAGGGGTAGAACCCGTCAATCGGCAGCGCCGGGGCCAGCTTGACCACGCCCACCAGCATCAGGGGCGCCACCTCACCGGCACCGCGCGCCATGGCGAGGATCATGCCGGTCATGATGCCGGGCATCGCCTTGGGCAGCACGATGTAGCGGATGGTCTGCCATTTCGATGCCCCGCAAGCCAGCGAGCCTTCGCGCATCGACCGCGGTACGGCAGAAAGCGCCTCTTCGGTGGCGACAATCACAACCGGCACCGTCAACAGCGCCAGCGTCAACGAGGCCCACAGGATACCGCCCTTGCCAAAGGTCGGGTTGGGCAGGTTCTCGGCATAGAACAACTGGTCGATGCTGCCGCCCATCGTATAGGCGAAAAACCCCAGACCGAACACGCCGTAGACGATGGAGGGCACCCCGGCGAGGTTGTTCACCGAAATCCGCACCAGCGAGGTGATGCGCCCCTGTTTGGCGTATTCGCGCAGGTATAGCGCGGTGATCACGCCGAAGGGGGCCACAAAGACAACCATCAGAAGCGTCATCGCCACAGTGCCAAAGATCGCGGGCAGAACGCCGCCCTGGGTATTGGCCTCGCGCGGTTCGGTTGAGATGAATTCCCACCAGCGGCTGAAATAGATGCCGATCTTCTGGCCAAGGCTCAGATCATTGGACGGGAACAGCCGCACGATCTGGCTGAGTTCGATATCGACAACCCGTCCGCCGACCTCTTCCATCTGGATCCGGTATTGGCGGTCAGTCGCGCGGATTTCGTTGACCTGCGCCTGAAGGGTCTGAAACTCGGCCTGCAACTCTGCAATGCTGGCCTGCGCGGCCTCGATGGCGGCCTGAGACTGGGGGCTGCCCTCGCCGTGGCGCAGCACGGCGCGGCGCTGCGCAAGGCGCTCGCGCTCGATCCGGTGGTTGATGGCGCCGATTTCGCGCTGTTCCAGCCGCCGCATCTGGGCAAAACGTTCGCGTGCGGCGGTATGTTCGCGCGCCAGTAGTGCGCGGTCCATCTCGCGCGGCTCGCCACCCACGGTCAGCCCGGCAATCCGGCCGATGAACACGCCCCAGACCTGACGCTCGAAATACCAGAAGTCATCTGGCTGGCTGAGCGAGGCCACCTCAAAATCCGATACCCAGCGGAAGTCATCGCCGTAAAGGTCAAAGTTCGCGGTCTTGTAAAGCGTGCGGCTGGCGATGCCCAACTCGCCCTCGATCTCGGCGCGCTGCGCATCATCGAGCGTCAGCAGAACATCCTCGCCCACCCGGTAAGGCCCGCCGCGCGTGGCGACGCCTGCCAGAACCGTGCCGTCGCGCAGTTCCACCTGTTCGATCGGCTTGGGCCAGAAGGTGGTCATGCCGTTCCATGCGATCATGAACAGGAACCCGGAAATCAGGATGATCCCAAGCGCCAGCGCGCCACCAAAGGCCCAGAGAGCGGGCTCACCCACTGCCGACAGGTCCGCCGAGAACCGGCGCACCCGCCGCCCGCCGCCCGTGGCCTCACGCGCGGCGACGCCTGCCAGACCGGCTGCCCCCGAGGCGGGGATATCTTGGTCGTTTGAAACGCTCATTGCGATCTCCGGTTCACAGCTGGAAGGCGCGCTTGCGGAAGCGCTGGCGGATCAGCTCTGCAAGGGTGTTGATGACGAAGGTCATGATGAACAGCGTCAGCGCGGCGAGGAACAAAACCCGGTAGTTGGTGCCGTCCTTCACCGCCTCAGGCAGTTCGATGGCGATGTTGGCGCTGAGCGTGCGCAGGCCGGAAAAGATGTTCCACTCCATGATCGGCGTGTTGCCTGCGGCCATGACTACGATCATGGTTTCCCCCACTGCGCGGCCAAACCCCATCATCACCGCCGAGAACACCCCCGACATGGCGGTGGGCAGCACGACAAGGATCGCCGTCTGCCAGGGCGTGGCCCCGCAGGCCAGCGATGCGGCGCGCAGGTGGCCCGGCACGGCGTTCAGCGCGTCTTCGGCGAGGGTGTAGATATTGGGGATCACCGCAAAGGCCATCACAAAGCCCACCACCAGCGCGTTGCGTTGCTGATAGCTGTCGATGAAGCCACCACGAGGGTCATAGCCGATCAGCGTCAGCATTGACGCCAGCGCGAAGGACAGCAGCATCGCTGCCGCCAGCATTGCCAGCCAGCGCAGCACATCCAGCCGCCCGGCCTGCGCGCGGTCGCGGTCACCGATCAGCGCGCGCCAGTGGTGGCCCAGCGTGCGGCGGAAGGTCCAGCCCAAGGCCAGATAGCTGACAGGCAGCAGGATCAGGAACATGAAGGGCGTTCCGGTGCCGATGCGGCCGGTGGTCCATGCCTTGAAGTCACCGTAGAACAACAACCACTCAAAGGGCGTGCCCAGATTGTACGCCACCCATGCGGTGACAATGATTGTCACAGCCATCAGCACGAACTTGGGGAACCCGTCAAACCGCAGTGCCTGCTGAACCGGAAGCATCTGCCAAAGGAAAGCGCCCAGCATCAGCCCGGTGGGTAGCGCAAAGAACCCCAGCAAGACCGCGCCGATCCATTCCTCGACCAGGGGTGCCAGCACCAGCGCGGCAACAAAACCCAGAACCACGGTAGGCAGGCTTTCCATCATTTCCATCATCGGCTTGACGGTGGCGCGCACCCGGCGATCAACGAATTCCGAGGTATAGATCGCCGCCATCAGCGCGATGGGCGCGGCAAAGAGCATGGCATAGAAGGCTGCCTTGAACGTGCCGAAGACCAGCGGAACCAGCGAATACTTGGGTTCGGCAAGGTCGGTCCCGGCGGTGGATTGCCAGATGTATTCCGGCCCGCCATAGCCCTCATACCAGATCTGACCAAAGAGCACGCGCAGGGTCACTTCGGCGTGGTTGGCGCGGAACTGCCAGGCCTCGACCGCGCCGGTTTCGGACATCAACAGGATGCCATCGCCGCGCGGAAAGATCATCGACTGGGCTGGGCTGGGCTGGCCCTCGGCGGTGCTGCGCGCGAACTCGAACAGCACCTGATCCGAGGTCGAATGCACCAGCCAGACATTGCCATCCATGTCGGTCGCGGCAAATGACTTGTCGCGCTGCGCCTCGGTCAGGTCGATCACGGCGGCGGGCATGGCCTGATGGCTGCGCGACTGGACCAGTTCAAACCCGTCGGTGCCACGCGCACCCGCGCGCTGAATGCGGAACCAGATGCCTAACGAGCCATCGGACCCGCCCACCACCAGCGATTGCTCGCCGCCAAGAAAGGTCAGCGCGGAAATTGCGACCCCGTCGGGCGTGGCGCGCAGGCTTTCGGCCAGTATCGGCGCGTCGATGTTGCGCAGATCATAGCGGTGCAGGCGACCGTCCGAGGTGCCGACGATTGCCCGGTCGGCCGAACCTGACAGCAGCAGATCGGTGACCTGCACATCCCCCTCAAGCGGCAGCGCCGGCAGTTCAACCGTTGAGGTGCGCACCGTCTCTTCGCCAGTCATCATGTTGCGCTGTATGCGCGAGCGGCTGACGCGCACGATATTGTCGGCATCGACTGTGGCAAAAGAGATCGTTGGCCGTTCCGCTGTGCCGCCAGTCCGGTAGTCAACAGCGACGATGGGCCGCTCGGAGATCTGCTCTGGCTCGCCCACCGTAATTTCGGCGGACAGCGTGCGGAAGTCTCCGGTCTGCACCTGCGTGAACACCCGCCCGCCCGAGGTGCGGTCACGGTCACTCAGGCGCTGAAGGTCGGACGGCAGTTGCGCGGGCCGGGTGGCGGTTGCGCTGACAGCGAGCGACGCGAAACGCACGCTGCCATCCTCAAAGCCAACAGCGATCTGGTCGCGCCCGATGGTTCCGGAAACGGCGGTGGCGGTGGCGTCGAACCCCATGTCCTGCCGGGCGATCTCGGTTCCGGTGGGAATGTGGAAGACCAGCGCCTCCCCGCCATCATCGACACTGATCCCCATGGTCTGGAATTCGTCGCCGTTGACCCACAACACCTGCCCTGACACCGGCGCGCGATAAGTTGTCTCGCCGAGCACTTCGCCCGAGGACAGGAGCGGTGACACGACGCGGAACAGAAAGATCATGATCCCGAACACGGCAACTATGACCATCAGGCCACCAACGGTGATCACCCCTCGGGCAATCTTTTCGCCCCAGACGACGCTGCGCCGCGTGTCCAGGCTGCGCAATCGCCTGCGTTCAGAGCGCGCCTCGTTGCTGTCACCGGCGGAAACTTGGGCGGTATCGGTCATGACGGGCTCGGATTACTGGGGACGTTGAATTCTGGGCAAAAAACCTGCGGGGGCCGGCAACGCCAGCCCCCGCAGTCTGTCCGGATCAGTTCAGGCCGAACTCGGCAAGGTCCTGCTCGGCGATGACGTTGACCAGCGGGAAGAAGCCCGCGCGCACCACGTCAGACTGACCTTGCTGGCTGTAGACGTAGCGCACGAATTCGGCGCGCAGCGGCTCCAGCGGCTCGTTCGGGTTGACGTTCATGTAGATGTAGAGGAACCGCGCGATCGGATAGTTGCCGGTCGCGGCGGCTTCGGCAGTCGGGCCATAGCATTCGCCGTCAGCGCCGCGCAGCTGCAGCAGGCGCACATCGGCGGTGGCATAGCCGACGCCCGAGTAGCCGATGCCGTTGATGTCAGCGGCAACACCCTGCACCACGGTTGACGAGCCGGGCTGCTCGCGCACTTCGGGGCTGTAGTCGCCGCCGAACAGCGCGACATCCTTGAAGTAGCCATAGGTGCCCGAGGCCGAGTTGCGGCCATACATGGCGATCGGGCGGTTGGCCCATTCGCCGGTCAGACCAACCTGGCCCCACGTGGTGATGGCTTCATCGGCGCCGCCAGAGCGGGTGGACGAGAAGATCGCATCAACCTCTTGCAGCGACAGGCATTCCAGCGGGTTGTCGCGGTGCACAAAGACACCCAGTGCGTCGATGGCACCGCGCATCGCCAGCGGCGGGTATCCGTAGCGGGCTTCGAACTGCTCGATCTCCGAGCCGCGCATCGGGCGCGACATGGGGCCGAACTGGGCGGTGCCTTCGACCATAGCGGGCGGGGCAGTGCCCGAACCGGCACCCTGGATCTGCACGGCGACATTGGGATAGAAGGTGCGGAAACCCTCGGACCAGTAGGTCATCAGGTTGTTCAGCGTGTCCGAGCCGATCGACACCAGGTTGCCCGACACGCCCGAAGCGGCCTCGTAGGTGGGCAAGTTGGAGTCGATGGCCTGCGCATTCGCAGCGCTCGTCATGGCGACGAAAGCAACCGACATCAGGGCAGCAGAGCGTTTCATGTCACATCCTTGGTTCTGTTGATCCAGACTCGCCGGCATCATTTCCGGGCGATGTCTGCTGGCTAACCGATTCCAATGACGGGAATGCCACGGTTTTGTAACAGCCTTGCGACAGTGGCGGGCCCGCCCGGCAGCGACTGTCAGCGCGGTGTCATATGTGCAGCTGGCACGGTGGCCGGACTTGCCGGTGTGATTTTGCTAGTCGAAATGCCGTTTCGTAATTGTTGACGGGCCCATTGCCCTCGTCTATGCGCAAGTCACCAAGAACTGCCGGGAGGGGGAGGCGGTATGTGGATCGACCAGATAGCAACCGGGCATGACCCGGAACGCTGCGCCATCATTGACCATGACGGCGCGCAGCTGAGCTTTGGCGCGCTGGAACACACGGTGCAGGAAACCGCTGACCGGCTGCACGCGCAAGGCGTGGGGCCGGGTGACCGAGTGCTGGTGGTGGCCGAGAACTGCGCGCTCTTTGTCACGCTGTTGCTGGCCACGGCCCGGCTGCGCGCCTGGGCCGTCCCGGTCAATGCCCGCGTCAGTGCGGATGAGCTGGCGCAGATCGCCGCGCATGCCGACCCGCGCGCCTGCGTGTTCACCACCCACGCCTCTGAGGCCGCGCAGACCCATGCCGGCGCGATGGGCGCCACAGTGCAAGGGGCGGTCGCGGGCGGGCCGCTGGTGATGACGAGCCACGCCACAGCCCGCGCTGAACCCGCCGACCGGACCCCTGAAACCCAGGTGGCGGCGATGCTCTATACCTCGGGCACGACGGGCCAGCCCAAGGGCGTAATGCTGACCCATGCCAATCTTGATTTCAACGCGATGATGGCCGCGAGGATGCGGGCCATGACCCCGAGTGACGAAATGCTGGTGGTGCTGCCGGGCACGCATGTCATGGCGCTGTCCACCGCGATTCTGGCGGCGCTGCGTGCCGGGGCGAGACTGCGCCTTGTGCCGCGCTTCACCCCGCAGGCGGTGCTTGAGGCGCTGGCCGGGGGTGTCAGCATCATGCCCGCCGTGCCCGCGATGTATGACCAGATTCTGCGCCACCTTGACCAGACAGGTGCTGCGCTGAACGCCCCCCGCCTGCGCCTGATCGGCACCGGCGGCGCGCCGCTGGATCCGGGGTGGAAGGCGCGGATCGAGGGGCGGTTCGGGTTGGTGCTCAACAACGGTTACGGACTGACCGAGGCCGGGCCGGGCATTTCATCAACCTCGCTGGGGCCGCCGCGCCGCGACAGCTCGGTCGGGCATGTCTATCCCGATTGCACCATCCGTATCGACATGCCCGCTGCTGACGGGGTCGGTGAACTGCTGGTGCGCGGGCCGAATGTAATGAAGGGCTATTACCGCAACCCGGAGGCCACTGCGCAGGCCATCGATGCCGAGGGGTTTCTGCGCACCGGTGATCTGGCGCGGCTGGACGGCGATGGCGCGCTGCATATCGTCGGGCGCAACAAGGAGCTGATCATCCGCTCAGGCTTCAACATCTATCCGCCTGAGGTGGAGGCCGCGCTGTCTGGTTGCCCGGGCGTGGTGCAGGTGGCCGTTGTCGGACGGGCAGTGCCGGGCAATGAGGAGGTGATCGCTTTTGCCATCACTGACGGCACCGTGACGCCCGAGGCGCTGCGCGAGCGAGCGCGCGCAAGGCTGGCGGGCTACAAGGTGCCGCAGCATGTGCTGATCGTCGCCGATATGCCGATGACCGCGGCCGGAAAGGTGCGCAAGAACGCCTTGCTGGCCCGCCACGCCGCCGAACTGCCCGCCCCCTGAGGAGGCCCCGCGCAGAAAGGGGGCGTTGCCCCCTTCTTGGCCTTTGGGCAATTCACCCCCCAGGATATTTTTGAGTAGATGAAGGGCGCAAAAAGCGGTCTGACACCCGATAGTCAGTCAATGTAGCGGAAGGTGCCCGAGGCGCGGGCAAGGTCCAGCCCGGTGTCATCGCGCACCATGCCCTCGGCGAAATAGATCTTGCGCCCGCCGCCGACCCGCCGCCCTTCGGCAAGCAGAACCTTGCCCTTGGGCACGGCAAGAAAGTTGACGGTCAGCGACAGTGTCACCGAACGCCGTGGCGGAACATCCGGGCCCGCATAGCAGCCCGATGCCCCCAGCGCATTGTCCAGAAGCAGCGCATGCACCCCGCCATGTAAGATACCCACCGCATTTGTCAGATCATCGCCGATATCCAGCGCGAAGAGCGCGTGCCCGGTGCTCATTTCCAGTTTGCGAAAGCCGATCAGTTGCTGGAATGGGTAATGCGGTGGCAGGTTCTGGCTGAGGTCAGGGGATGTTGCGGGTGTGTGGGGCGCGGTGGGGTCAGTCATCGGCTTCGGGCCGCAGGGCGAGGCTTTGCGCGGCGCGCAACAGCCGGGGGGCGTAGGTATCCATGAGTTGGTCCTGTGGGTTGAGAAAGGCAAAACCGCCGACATTGACGGCATAGACCCGCCCGCCCTGAACCGGGACGACCGGCGCGGCGATGCCGTTGATCTCTTTGCGCCAGTCGCCGAATGACGTGCAGTAACCATGCGCGGCGAAGTCACTGCGCGCGCGCTCCAGCCCCAGAGCGAGGCGGGCGCGGGCGGCGTGGTCGGTGGTGGCGCGGCAGGCCTCATCCAGCAGGCTGTCCTGTTCGGTTTTCGGCAGGCCCATCAGGAGCGCCCGCCCGATCGAGGAATGAAACAACGGCACCCGCGCGCCAAGGTGAAAGGTCATGGCCACCGAATCCGGCGAGCGATGGGTTACCAGATAGACCATCGACTGCCCGTAGCGTTCGCCCAGGGCGGCGGCGACATTGGCATTGTCGCCCTCACAGATCGCCGCCAGCTCGATCTCGACGCGCTCGCGCAGCGGCATGGCCGCCAGCACACCATATCCCAGCGTCATGACCCCCGCGCCCAGCCGGTAATCGCCGCCCGGCTGGTCCTGCACCAGATAGCCCAGCTTGCACAGGGTATAGGTCAGCCGGGTGACGGTGGGTTTGGGCAGGCCGGTGCGGGCCGCGAAGATCTGGTTGGTGAGATAGACCTCGTTGCGGCGAAAGCTGCGCAGCAGGCTGAGCCCGCGCGACAGCGCAGTGACGAACTTGGGGTCGCTTTCGTCCCCGTCATATTCAGGCAAGACCGGGTCAGTCATGCCGGGCAGGGTGAGAGGGAAGGTAACAGGTCAAGGCGCAGCTCCTTGGTTTCGAAACAGCATTTCGCGTGCCAGAATAGTCGCGGGGCCGGGTGGCTGCAACCGCCCTTCGCCCGCGACCCGGTTCAGCCATGCGGCGCACGCGGGCGGATGGTGACATTGTCGCGCCCCACCCAGCCGCCGCAATGGTTGCAGGCAAAGCGCCCGCGCACCAGATGGCCGCAATCATGAACCAGCATCTCAGGCGGGGGTTGGCCCGCGTTGCACCAGCGATCACCCCAGGTGCTGATGCTGACGAGTAGCGGATAAAACGGCTCTGCACGCGGCAGGGTGGCATAGACCAGCCGCCGCCCTTGCTGTTCTTCCTGCACCAGCCCCAGCTGGCGCAGCTTTTCCAGCCGCCCGCGCACCACCGACACCCCCAGCGCCAGATCCTGCGCCAGCGCCTGAATATGCGACGGGCCCTGAAACAGCCGCCACAGGATTTCGTTGCACGCGATATCCCCGACCAGCGAGGCCGCCACCAGCCCCTCGCCATCCCCGGACGCGGTGATCGCCGCATCATTGCGCCGCGACAATCGCCCGCGCGGCTCAAGGTCAAACTGTGGGGGATCGGCGGGGACCACCTGCACGCTGTCGCTGGTGATCAAACCCTTGCAATGGGTGCAGCGAAAGCTGGCCGACAGCACCTTGCCGCAGGTGGTGTGCACAATATCGAATGGCAGGACATCGGCATCGCCGGGGTTCGCCTGATGCCACAGCCAGACCGAATACATGGCCTCCTGCAGGTCAAAGGCCTTGGCGGTGGGCACATATTCCAGCGTTGCATGGCCGGGGCTGACGGGGCGGCGATACATCATTGCCTCACGGCACAGATGCGTCAGGCGCAGCGACAGAGTTTGCCGGGGGATGTTCAGTTCGCGCTGGAAGTGGCTGAACCGGCGCGTGCCATTGAACGCCTCTTTCAGGATCAGCATGGTCCATGGATCGCCCAGCACATTGAGCGCGCGCCTGAGCGCGGTTGCGGGGGCCTGTTTGGGCTGTGGTTCCGGGTTCTGGAGCACGGGCGCATTCCTTTGCCCCGGCACAATGCATGCGGCGCGGCGAAAATCAACCGCCGCGCGCGCCCGCATCAGGATGGCCAGATCTGCTTGCCGTCGACCCAGGTGGTGTGAAACCCGATCGAGATGCGGCGCGGGATCTTTACCTTGGCGAGGGGTTTGGTGATGTCTTCGGCGTCAAAGATCAGGCAGGCCGAGGACCAGTCGTTGCTGTCAGTAACAAACATCACCGGATAGGCCTTGCCCTCGCCGGTCGCCGCATCGGCATTGGCTGACGGCGCAACCGGCGCCTCTGATCCATAGACCCCTTCGCCATAATCGTAGCGCTGGGTGGTGCCGGTCTCCAGGTCATAGCGCATCAGCCCGTTGAAGGTCTGGCAGCGCCCCTCAAGCGAGCCTTCCTGCGCAACCGGGATGATCTGGTTGAACGAATAGCGTGATTTGCGGCCCATGTAGTTGGCGTTGACGGTGGGGAACTCGGTGTTGGCGTCATCCAGCATCCCCTCGCTGACAGCACCCGTGCGGGTGTTGAAAGACCAGCGATACATCACATGGCTGCGGCGGCGATAAGCCATCATCGACGCCAGATGCTGGTCGCGTGCGTCCTTCACCGGCATCGGGTCTTCCTGACGGCAGCCATGCATATGCACCCACTCACCCTCTTCCCAGGCGTTCGAGATATGCAGGACGTAGCAGGGTTCGCATTCAAACCACTGCACCTTGTCCGAGCGCCCGAACCGGTCGATCAGGCCAAAGCGTGCGGGCTGATCGCGGTGAAAGCCCATCACCCGGCGGCCGTGTTTCTTCAGGATGTCCACGTCATGGTAGAAGGGCAGGTCATGCAGGATGGCGTAATTCTCGGTCAGGCCCATGTCATGGGGCGAGCGTGGGCCTTGCAGATCAATCTCGATATCGAACTTGAGCGCACCATCAGGTCCGGCCATGCCATAGCTCATGTAGGGCGGTTCGTCCTGATAATTGAAAAAGAACAGATCGCCGGTCCAGGGGTCGGTCTTGGAATGGGCGGAAACCGAATGGTGCAGCTTGCCGCCCAGCGTTTCGCGGCCCGTGGTTTCCAGCGTCAGCGGGTCCACCTTGTAGGGGTCGCCCGACATATACCACAGCGACAAAAGGCTGCCGTTGTGAAAGATGATATCGGTGTTGGACACATCCTTGATCGGCGAGCCGGGCAGGCGGAAATCATAGGGACCGGCCAGCCCCGGCCAGATCGCCTTGCCTGCCTTGTCCTCGACAATGAAGGCGCCGTTGCGCAGCCATTTCTGCTTGAACCATGCCTTGCCGCCGCGAAAGTAGATCGCCCGCAGCATCGCATCGCCGTCATAGTAGTGATACTTGCTGTTCACCGGCTCAAAGCGCTGCGACGGCCCGTTCATCACATAGGCGCCGCACAGATCGGCCGGGATCTCGCCCTCAACCTCAAGGTCCTCGGCCTCGTATTCCACATTTGTGGGGGCAAAGGCGCCGTGCAGATAGGGGTGATCATACCCCCATATCCAGTCCGGGGCGTCAGGTGGCGGCGTGCCGTCGGGCGCGAACTGGCGCACGTTGGCGGCGGTAACGGCAAGCGGCGTGTCATGGGACATTGGGACCCTCCGGCGGAAACGTTCTTTAACTAGACCAAATATCGACTCTTTGACCGGGCCATGTCAAGCGAATACTCCGGTCAGGGCCGGATTCCCGCCACCCCAGGACAGAGAAGCAGCGTTTTTCACAAGAAAATCAAGTATTCCGCAAAAAAGCAGTTCCGATAGACAAAACTTGGTTTTGAAAAGCATCATTCTGCTTGATTGAGGTCGCAATCTGGTCTAGTAGAATACTTAAAGAGGGAGGACCCATGCAACCTATCGTCTGCATACCCGGCTTGCTGTGTACCGGCGCGGTCTTTGACGGCTTTGCCAGCGCCCTGCCGAACGGCACGGCGGCGCAGGTTGTGGAGCTGCCTGATTCGGACGATTTCGCTGCCCTCGCCGCACAGATCGCCCGCCAGCTGCCGGATGAATGCGTGCTGGTCGGCATGTCGATGGGCAGCTATCTGGCGCTTGCTGTGCAGCAGCTGCGGCCACAGGCGGTGGCGGGGATGGTGCTGATTGGTGCCACGGCCCGCGCCGATACGCCCGAGGCCGCCGAAAACCGGTTCAAAACCGTAAAGTGGGCGCGCAAGGTCGGGATGCCGGCGCTGGCGGCCAGTCTGGCTGATTTCCTGTTGGGTGCGGAATCGCGCGACATTGTGGCGTTGCGCAACCAGATCACCGACATGGCGGTGGCCACGGGGGGCGATGTATCCGCTCGCCACCAGACCGCGCTGGCCACCCGGCCAGACCAAAGCGCTGCGCTGCCCGGTATCTCTTGCCCGGTGCTGGTGATCACCGGCAGCGAAGACCGCGTAACTCCGCCTGCTTCGGGCGAAGAGCTGGCGCTTTGCGTTCAGAACGGCCGGCACGTCGTGCTTCAGGGAGCGGGCCATCTGCCGCTGCTGGAAGCGCCGCGACAGGTGGCCAGCCTTGTGACACGTTTCCTTGCCGAACTGCCCAGAAATGAAAGCCTGCCCGCATGACCCCCGCCGACCGCCTTCGCCAGCTTCGACTGCCTGCCTTTGCCGCGCCGATGTTCCTTGTCTCATCGCCGGAACTGGTGATCGCCAGCAGCCGCGCCGGGATTGTCGGCAGCTTTCCCGCCCCCAACCTGCGCACCAGCGCCGAACTGGGCGAATGGATGCGCCAGATCCGCGCGGGGCTGGCCGAACCCGCCACCACCCCCTGGCCCACAGCCCCCTGGGCGCTGAACCTTGTCACCCATTCCACCAGCCTGCGCCTGCCCACCGATCTGGAGCAGGTGGCCGAGCATCAGCCGCCCATCGTCATCACTGCCCTTGGCAGCCCCAAGCCGGTCATTCCCACAGTGCATGGCTATGGCGGGCTGGTCTTTGCCGATGTCATCTCTGAGGATCTGGCACGCAAGGCCGCCGATGCGGGCGTTGACGGGCTGGTGCTGGTCTGCTCTGGCGCGGGTGGCCATACGGGCGAGTTGAGCCCCTTGGTGTTTGTCGAACGGGTGCGGCGCTTCTTTGACGGCTATATCGCGCTGGCAGGCGCCATCAACACCGGCGAGGCGATGCTTGCGGCACAGGTGCTGGGCGCGGATTTTGCCTATCTGGGCACGGCTTTCATTCCCGCGCTGGAAAGCCACGCCAGCGCTGATTACCGCCAGATGCTGATCGACTGCACCGCGCGCGATCTGATGGTGACACGCGCTTTCACCGGGGCGCGTGCCAGCATGCTGGTGCCCTCGATGCAGCGGATGGGGCTGGACCCCGCCGAGATCGAATTCAAGGTGGCGAAGTTCAATTTCACCGGACGGCAGAATGAAAAGGTGAAGCCCTGGACCGGGATCTGGGGCGCCGGGCAGGGGGTGGGCCGTGTCGAACAGGCTGAACCCGCCGCCGATATCATTGACCGTCTGGCGCGTGAATACGACGCTGCGCGCCGCCGTACTGCGGAGTTGTGCGCATGATCCCCTTTCCCGCCGATCAGGCTGCGCGCTACCGGGCCGAGGGGCATTGGGGCGACCTGTCACTGCCGCAGATGTTCGCGCAGACCTGCGCCCGAGTGCCTGAGCGTCCGGGACTGATCGACGCGCCCAACCGCACCGAGGTGTTCGAGGGGCCGCCCCGCCGCCTGACCTATGCGCAGATGGATGCCGAGGTCGCGCGCTACGCCGCGATCTTGCAGGCGCAGGGGTTGGGCAAGGGATCGCTGATTGCCACGCAACTGCCCAATATCGCCGAGATGATCCTGATCTATCTGGCGGTTTCCCGGATCGGTGCGGTGCTCAGTCCCATTTCCATGGCCTACCGCGCGGCAGAGTTGCGCGGGCTGGCGCAGGTGGCAAAGTTCGATGCCTATCTGTCTGTCGGATCATTGCGCGGTCAGCCCTTTTATGCCGAGCGGCTTGCGGCGCTGCCTGCGCAGGTGTTGCGGCTGGGGCTGGGCAGCGGCCTGCCTGAAGGTGTCACGCGGATTGACACGCTGGTGCCCGACCGCGCCGCCACGCCGGTGACGATTGATGCGGATGACCTGTTCGCCGTGTTCTGGACCTCTGGCACCGAGGGCGTGCCCAAGGCCGTGCCCAAGACGCATAACAACATGATGGCCAGTTCGCTGGGGGCTTGGCGGATTCTGGGCCTGCCGGACGGGGCAAACATTCTGGCGCCGTTTCCCTTTGTGAATGCCGCTGCCATGGGCGGGCTGATGATGTGCTGGATGCGCACGGCCGGTGCGCTGATTCTGCATCACCCGTTTGAGATTGGCACCTTTCTGCGCCAGCTTGTCGACGAGGATATCGCCTATACGATGGTCGCGCCCACGGTGCTGGTCTATCTGCGCGACAAGGCCAGTGACCCCGCACTGCAACCCGCGCTGCACAGGCTGCGGGCCATCGGCACCGGCTCAGCCCCGCCTGACCCAGAGGTGTTTGCCTATTTTCAGGACCAGTTCGCCATTCCGGTGCTCAATTTCTTTGGCTCGAACGAGGGCGCGCAGCTTTGCTCCGGCCCTGACCGCGTGGCTGACCCGCGCCGCCGCGCGCGGTTCTTTCCGCGCGACGGCGATGAACATTGGCCGGATGGTGACGGCCTGCGCACCGCCAATGGCGGCACGTTCAAGCTGGTTGATCCGGCCTCGGGCGCGGTGGTCAGCGCGGCGGGCGCACTGGGAGAGATGTATATCCGGGGCCCGTCCCTGCTTCCCGGCTATTACTCGACCGCGGGCTATGACCGGTCCAAATTCGACCCGGATGGCTTTTTCGCCACGGCCGATCTGTTCCAGATCTCCGATTGCGGGCAGTTCATCTGCTTCCACGCCCGCGCGCGCGAGTTGATCGTGCGCGGCGGCATGAAAATATCGCCGGTTGAGCTGGATGGCTTTCTGGCCCCCCTGCCCGGCGTGCGTGAACTGGCAGTCGCCCCCTACGCCGATCCGCAGATGGGTGAAAAGGTCTGTCTGTTTGCGGTGATGGCGCCGGGCGAAAGCCTGACACTGGCCGATGTGCTGGCCTTTTGCGACCATCACGGGCTGGCCAAGTTCAAATGGCCGGAACGGCTGATCCTGTGTGATACCCTGCCCCGCACCCCCTTGGCCAAGCTGGACCGCAAGGCGCTGGCGCGCCGTCTGGCCGATGAGGCCGCCTTTCAACAAGGAGCCGAACATGCCTGAACCCGTTTATATTCTTGGCGGCGCCCAGACCGATTTCGCCCGCAACTGGCACCGCGAGGGGCTGGGAATTGACGCGATGATGGCTGAGGCGCTTGAGGCCGGGTTGCAATCCACCAGCCTCGAACACCGCGACATTCAAAGCGTCCATGTCGGCAATTTCACGGCAGAGCTGTTTTGCGGGCAGGGGCAGTTGGGCGGTATGGTCGCCTCGATGCACCCGGATCTGTCTGGCGTGGCCACGTCGCGGCATGAGGCCGCCTGTGCCTCGGGTTCAATGGCGATCCTTGCCGCCAGTGCCGAGATCGAGGCCGGGCGCTATGATCTGGTCTGCGCGCTGGGTGTGGAATATATGCGCAACGTGCCGGGCCAGCGGGCCGCCGAATATCTGGGTGCCGCCGCCTGGGCCGGGCGTGAGTGGCAGGATGCCACCTATCTCTGGCCCGCCGCGTTCAATGACCTGATCAGCGCCTATTCCGAGAAGTACGGAACCGTTGATTATTCCCATCTGGGCGAAATCGCGCGCATCAACTATGAAAACGCGCGGCGCAACCCCAACGCCCAGTCGCGCAAATGGCAGTTCAACGAGCGCTCTTTCACCGAAGATGATGAGGCCAACCCGGTGATCGAGGGCCGGGTGCGGCGCAATGATTGCGGGCAGGTGACGGATGGCGCTGCGGTCGTCTTTCTGGCCTCGCGCCGCTTTGCCGAGGCCTATGTCAAAAAGCGCGGGCTGAAACTGTCAGACCTTGCCCGGATCGAAGGCTGGGGCCACCGTACCGCGCCGATGATGCTGCGCGAAAAGCTGAACGAGAGCCGCAATTCGCGCTACGTGTTGCCGCAGGTGCATCAGACGATCCGCGAGAGCTTTGCGCGGGCAGGTATCGACAGCCCGTTCCAGTTGGACGCTATCGAAACGCATGACTGCTTCGCCATGACTGAATACGCCGCGATTGACAGCTACGGCATCACCGAACCGGGCGAAAGCTGGAAGGCGGTGGAAGATGGCACAATCGCTGCAAACGGGCGGCTGCCGGTCAACCCCTCGGGCGGGCTGATCGGGCTGGGCCATCCGGTGGGCGCCACTGGCGTGCGGATGATGCTGGATGGCTACCGTCAGGTCACTGGGCAGGCGCAGGATTGTCAGGTTGAAGGCGCGCGGCGCCTGGGCCTTTTGAACATCGGCGGATCGACGACCACCATTGCCAGCTTTGTCGTCGGACAGGCGGCATGACGAAAACCGCGTCTTGAGGAGGGCGCGGGCACTTGGAATACCAACATCAGGGAGGACACCATGTTGAATCGGACCCTTACCGGCGTCATTGCCGGCCTTGCGCTTGGAGCGACCGCCGGGGCGGCGCAGGCGCGCGAACTGGCCTTCGCGGTTTTCATCCCCGCCGCGTCACCCACCGTGCAGGCGATCTATGAACCATGGGTAGAATGGTTCAACGAAGAGGCCGCCGAGGATGGCGTCTCTATCCGGCTTTTTGCCGGTGGCACGCTGGGCCGCAACCCGCTGGCGCAGGCTGAAATGGTGCGTGACGGCGTGGCCGATATCACGCTGACCGTGCCTTCCTATACGCCCGGCGTTTACCCCGATTATGACATCTTCGAGCTGCCGGGCTTTGCCAATGACACGCGCGAAGGTTCATTGGCGGCGCTGGAGATGCAGCGCGAAGGGCTGTTGCGCGGATATGAAGATTTTCATGTCGTGGCGATGTATTCCTCAGGTAGTTACATGATCCATTCTCGTAATCCCGTGGCGTCGGTCGATGACATCTCTGGTCAGCGGTTGCGTGTGGCGGGCCAGATCCAGACCGCTGTCGTTGAGGCGCTTGGCGGCGTGCCGCAAAACCTGGGCGCGGGCGAGATGGCTGAAAGCATCGACCGGGGGCTGATCGACGGGGCGATGACCGATGCCTCGGTCGCGCGCACCTTCCGTGTGACCGATGTCGCCAACCACCATTATGACGCCAATCTGGGTGTGCTGGTCTTTGCCATCGTGATGAACCGCGCCACCTATGAGGGACTGCCGGAAGGGGTGAAAGACCTGCTGGCGCAGAGCGGCGATTTCATTGTCGCGCGCCAGATCGAAAGCTATGGCCCGGCCATCGCGCGCAATCTGGCGGAATGGGAGGCTGACGCCGACCGCACTGTCACCTATCCCGATGACGCCGACCGCGCCCGCATCATGGAAGCGGTGCAACCGGTGATCGATCAGGTATCCGCTGCCGCCTCGGATGGTCTGATCGAGGCCTATCAGGCCAAGCTGGAAGACATCCGCAACCGCTGATGCTTCGGGGCCGGATACGTCCGGCCCCACCAGACCCTAACCGAGGAGCGCAGCACCGTGGCACGCCTTGAACACTACATGCTTCTCGTCACCCGCGCGGCGGCTGTTCTGGGGGTTTTCTTTCTGTTGATGGTCGCGCTTTTGTCGGTGGCCGATATCATCGTGCGCGAAATTCAGGGCCGTCCGATCCGGGGCGCCAATGACATCGCGCGGCTGCTGACCATCATCGTTATCGCCGCCTGTTTTCCCGCCGGTCTGCTGGAGCGCCGCCAGATCAAGGTGGCACTTCTGGGCAGTATCCTGCCGCCGCTGGTCACCCGCGCATTGGAAGCGATGGGTGCGGCACTGACGCTCCTGATGTTCAGCTTCATCGCCTATTACGTCACGCTTTACGCCCAGCGGGTCACCCTGAGCGCCGAGTATACGATGGTTCTGAACATTCCCATCGCGCCGTGGTGGTGGGCCGCGAGCGTCTGTTTCTGGGCCTGCATTCCCGCACAGGCCTTCGTGATCGTTGCCGAGGCCCTCGGCCAGCCCCCCAGCCAGATCGAGGACTGAACCATGGATCCGCATATCATCGGGCTGATCGGCATGCTGCTGATGCTGGCCATGATCTTTCTGCATGTGCCGATTGGCGTGGCGATGGGGCTGGCGGGGGTATTCACCTTTGGCATGATCCGGGGCAATTTCGGCCCGGCGCTGACGCTTTTCGGCACCGAAACCGTGGGCAAGGTGGCCTCGATGGAACTGGCGGTGGTGCCGCTGTTCCTGCTGATGGGGGCATTCGCCACGGTTGGCGGGTTATCGTCTGACCTCTATCGCATCGCCTATGCTCTGGTCGGGCATATGCGCGGCGGGCTGGCGGTGGCGACGATCGGCGGTTGCGCAGGGTTTGGCGCGGTCTGTGGCTCGTCCATCGCCACCGCCACCACCATGACCCGTGTCGCCATGCCCGAGATGAACAAGCGCAACTATGCCCCGCGTCTGTCCACCGGCTCTATCGCCGCCGGCGGCACGCTGGGCATGCTGATCCCGCCGTCGATCATTCTGGTGCTCTACGGTGTGCTGACCGAGCAGTTTGTGAAAACCCTCTTTGTTGCCGCACTGATCCCGGCGGTGCTGGCGGTGGTGCTGTATGTCGTCACCATCTGGGTTCTGGTGCGCCGCAACCCTGAACTGGGCCCGCCGGGCGAGGAACTGCCATGGGTTGAGGTGGGGCGCGCGCTGATGAATGGCTGGGCGGCCATCGTCTTGATGATCACGGTCACCGGCGGCATTTATGCGGGCATCTTCTCGGTCAACGAATCTGCGGCGGTGGGGGCGGTGCTGGCCTTTGTGATCGCGCTTCTGCGCGGGCGGCTGACGATGAAAAGCTTCTGGCTGGCGTTGCGCGACACGGCCGCCACCACCTCGATGATCTATCTGATGATCATCGGCGCCTCGATCTTCACCTATGCCGTCACCCTGTCGGGTCTGCCAGAGATGATCGTCAACGGTATCCGCGACACCGGCCTGCCGGGCATCTGGGTCGTGGTGTTGTTGATGCTGATGTATATCGTGCTGGGGTCGATCTTTGACACCATTTCATCCATGGTCATCACCATCCCCTTCGTCTTTCCGCTGATCATCGGCTACGGGTTTGACCCCATCTGGTGGGGCATTCTGACGGTTATGGTGATCGAGATCGGCATGGTCACGCCGCCGGTGGGGATGAATGTCTTTGTCATGAAAGCCATGCTGCCAAAGACAACGCTACGCACCATCTATGCGGGTGTCATGCCGTTTCTGCTGGCTGATGTGGTGCGGCTGGCGCTGGTGATCGCCTTTCCGGCGCTGACCCTTGCGCTGGTTGATTTCTTCGCCCTGCCCAGGTAGCCGCGCGGCTATGCAAGGGTCAGAGCGGGAAGTGACACGCCACCTTGCCCGCGCCGGTGTCCTGCAACAGCGGCTTCTCGGCGCGGCAACGCTCCTGCGCCTGCGGGCAACGGCTGGCAAAAGCGCAGCCCGGCGGCAGGTTCAGGGGTGAGGGCGGGTCACCGGTGACAATACCTTGCCGCTTGTAGCCGCGTGACTTGCGCCGCGCGAGCGAGGGCGCGGCCTCCAGCAGAACCGCCGTATAGGGGTGGCGGGGCTTTGAGAACAGGGTGGGCCTGTCAGTGTATTCGACGATCTCGCCCAGATACATCACCGCGATATCGTCACAGATGAACTGCACCACGCCCAGATCATGGCTGATGAACAGGTAAGACAGGCCGAATTCCCCTTGCAACCGGCGCAGCAGGTTCAGGATCTGCGCCTGTATCGCCACATCCAGCGCCGAGACCGGCTCATCGCAGACGATAAGCTGCGGATTGGTGGCCAGCGCACGGGCGATGGAGATGCGCTGGCGTTGCCCACCTGAGAACTGGTGCGGGAAAAGTGCCATCTGGTCCGGTCGTAGCCCCACCAGCGCAAAGAGGTCGCGCACCCGGTCGGCGCGCGCCGCCGGGTCGCCCACATCCATCAGATCCAGCGGTTCGCGCACGATCGCGCCCACCCGTTCGCGCGGGTTGAGCGATGAATACGGGTCCTGAAAGATCACCTGCAGATGCTTGCGGTAGCGGCGCATCTGGGTCTGCGACAGCGTCATCAGGTCGGTGCCGTCAAAATGCACCTGCCCGCCTGAAGATTCCGTCAGCCGGATTGCGGCCATGGCGGTGGTGGTCTTGCCTGAGCCGGATTCGCCCACCAGCCCCAGCGTGCGCCCCGGTGTGAGGTCAAAATCAACCCCGCGCACCGCACGCAGCACCTGCGGCGGGCTGAACAGCCCGCCCCGGCCCATCTGAAAATCGACCGTCAGGCCACGGACACTCAGCAGCGGGTCACTCATGCCGGAAGCTCCGCTCTTGTTGTGATGCCCGCGTGGTGGCAGGCGACCGGGTGGCCCCCGTTCTGCAGTGCCGGGATTTCCAGCGCCGGGCGTTGGGCGCGGCAATGGTCATCGGCCAGCTGACAACGTTCGGCAAAGGCGCAACCTTCACCCAGAAGGTGCAGGGGCGGAACAATGCCGGGGATCTCGGCCAGCGGCGGCAGGGCCTCGGCCCCCGCAGCCTCGCGCCCCAGAACCGGGATGCAGCCGATCAGCCCGCGGGTGTAGGGATGCAGCGGGTTGTCCAGTATCTGATCCGATGTGCCCTGCTCGATGATCCGCCCGGCATACATGACTGCCACCCGGTCCGTCATCTCGGCAATCGCGCCCATGTCATGGGTGATCAGCACGATGGCCACACCGAATTCACGCTGGATATCGCGCATCAGATCAAAGATCTGCGCCTGCACGGTCACATCCAGCGCCGTGGTTGGCTCATCCGCGATCAGCAGCTTGGGCCGGCAGGATATCGCCATGGCGATCATCACCCGCTGGCGCATGCCGCCCGAAAGCTGGTGCGGGTAGGATTGCGCGCGTTTGGCAGGTTCAGGGATGCCCACGGTTGCCAGCAGCTCTACCACCTGCTTTTCGGCCTGCGTGCGGCTGACATCCTGATGCAGCAGAATGGCCTCGGTGATCTGGTCGCCGACGGTGAACACCGGGTTGAGGCTGGTCATCGGCTCCTGAAAGATCATGGCGATCTCGCCGCCGCGCAGCTTGCGCATGCGCCGGGCGCGGGCACGGGTGATATCCTCGCCCTGAAAATGGATACTGCCACCGGTCACATGGCCCGGCGGGTTGGGCACCAGACCCATCATCGCCAGCGCCGTGATCGACTTGCCGCAGCCGGATTCGCCCACGATCCCCAGCGTCTCGCCCGGCTTTACATCAAGGCTGATCCCTGACAGCGCGGTCACGCGCCCGTGGCGGGTGTCGAATTCGACCTTGAGGTCGCGCAGGCTCATCAGCGCATCGGTCTTTTCAAGGGGCATCAGCGCGACCTCAGCTTTGGATTGAAGGCGTCATTCAGCCCGTCGCCCACCAGCGACACGGCAAAGACGGTCAGGAAGATGGCCAGCCCGGGCAGGGTGACGGGCCACCACGCATCAAGGATGTAATTGCGGTTCTGTCCGATCATCAGGCCCCATGACATGGTGTTGGGGTCGCCCAGCCCCAGAAATGACAAACCGGCCTCGAACAGGATCGCCACGCCGATGGTCAGCGTGGCCGACACGATCAGGGGCGGCAGCGCGTTGGGCAGGATCACCCGTGCGATGATCCGCCCGTTGCCAGCCCCGATGGAGCGCGCGGCGGTGACATATTCCAGCTCACGGATGCGCAGAAACTCGGCCCGCGTCAGGCGGGCGGTCTGCGGCCATGAAACGATGCCGATGGCGAATGCGACGGTCCAGAGCGAGGGCGAGAACAGCGTGACCAGCACCATGGCGAACAGCAGCGCGGGCAGCACCTGAAAGAACTCGGTCAGGCGCATCAGCAGGTCATCGACCCAGCCGCCGAAATAGCCAGCCAGCGCGCCCATCAGAATGCCGATCACAACGGTAATCAGCGCCGCCGACAGCCCCACCAGCAACGTAGGGCCGCCGCCTTTCAAGAGGCCGGTCATCATGTCACGGCCCAGAAAATCGGTGCCAAACCAGATCCCGGCCTCGTCGCCGGGCGGGGTCAGCGGCATCCAGACAATATCATAGGGGTCAGCGTCATGCAGGAAATGGCCATAAAGCACCAGCCCCACGATGACCGACAAAAGCGCCAGTCCGAACACGGCAGGCCGGTTTTTCAGAAACTGGCCCCAGGCCTCGCGCAGCGGGCTGACGGCTTCAGGTATGGTATCGGTTTTCGCCATGTCAGCGCCCTCCGGTGCGGATGCGGGGATCAGCAAGGCGATAGCTCAGATCGGTGACCAGATTGGCCAGCACCACCACGCCTGAGGCGCAGAACAGCACCCCCAGAAGCGTGGGGTAATCACGCCTGAGCACCGAATCGAACGCCAGCCGCCCCATGCCGGGCCAGTTGAAAACGGTCTCTACCAAGAGCGCGCCAGAGATCAGGTTGCCAAACTGGATGCCCGCCACCGTCAGGATCGGCAGCACCGCATTGCGCAGCGCGTGGCGAAAAATCACCGGGCCCTCGCCCAGCCCCTTGGCGCGCGCGGTGCGCACATAGTCGGCGCCCAGCACCTCGATCATCGAGGCGCGAGAGAGGCGCGCGTATTGCGCCAGAAAGATGATTGCGAGTGTGGTGGCGGGCAGCACCAGATGATGCGCGACATTGAGCGCATAGGCGAAACCGCCGCCACGAAAGCGCGCGCTCGACATCCCCTCGACCGGGAACATCGGTACGATGACCGAAAAGAGGATGATCAGCATCAGCCCGGTCCAGAAAACCGGCGCGGCATAGCCCACGGTGGAAAACACCGACACAAAGCCGGAAAACGGCCCGTTCGGCCTGCGTGAGGCCAGAACCCCCATCACCACGCCGAGAAAGATGGCGATGACCTGCGCGGTCAGCACCAACAGAACCGTGGGCCAGATGCGCTGGCCGATCAGTTGCGACACCGGGCGGTCAAAGTAATATGACATCCCAAGATCGAAACGCGCAATATTGGCCAGATAAATGCCCAGCTGCACCGGCAGCGGGCGGTCCAGCCCGTAGCGGGCACGGATATCGGCCATCATCTGCTCGGTGATGCCCCCCATCTCGCCCGCGATCACCTCGGCCGGGTCACCGGGGGCTGCGTGGATCAGAAGGAAATTCAGCACCACGACGCCGACCATCAGGATCAGCCCGTAGCCCAGTCGCCGGAAGATGTAGCGGATCGTGCCCATGGCCGGATCGCCCCTTTTACCTGCCCGTCAGCGATGTGCGCGCCGGGAACACAGCCCGGCGCGCGCGTGGTTTGGCTTAGCGGTCCTCAGACCAGTAGACCTCGTCCATCGACTGCATCGCACCCCAGATAGACACCGGGATGTTGGACAGCCGGTCATCATGGAAGGTGTGGTAGGGCAGCACGTTGAGGAAGTAGATCGGCACCTCGTCGGCGATGATCTCCTGGAACTCGGCGTAAAGGGCGGTGCGGCGCTCAGCGTCCACCTCCTGTGCGGCTTCGTCCAGCAACGCGTCCACCCGTTCGTTGGCATAGCCCTGCGTGTTCGACCAGATGACGGGGCGGATGTTCGACGACAGATAGGTGCGATGAACGCCGATGACCGGATCGCCCCAGTTGAACACCAGATCCATGGTCAGGTCGAAATCACCCGACGACACGCGCCCCGCCCATGTGGGAAAGTCAGGGGCGGCGCGCACATCCACATCAATACCGACGCGGCGCAGTTGCGAGCGGATGTATTCGGCCACGTTCTGCTGCTGCTCTGCCGTTCCGGGAATGTAATCAATGGTCAGCGTGAAGCGGTTGCCGTCGCTGCCACGTTCATGCCCGGCTTCGTCCAGAAGTGCGTTGGCGCGGTCCACATCCAGATCGTAAGCCTCGATTTCGGGGTTGAAGAAGGGCGAGGATTCGATGATCGGCCCGCGCTGCGGCTCGGACGTGCCGCGATGCAGCGCGTTGATAATGAAATCACGGTCCACGGCATAGGCGATCGCCTGACGCACGCGAACATCATCGAGCGGTTCGCGGCGGGTGTTGAAGGCCAGCCAGTTGAGCGCGCCGATCCCCTCATAGCCGCGGGTGGTGAAATCCAGCCCCGAAACACCTTCCAGACGGCGGATTCCCTGGCTTTCCGAGAAATAGGGCAGCATATCGGCCTCGCCCGCTTCCATCGCCAGCACCAGTGTGGAAGGGTCGCGCACGATGCGGATGATCATGCGGTCAAGATAGGGGCGGCCCTCGATGAAGAAATCATCGAACCGCTCCAGCGTGATCTGCTCACCCGGCCGGAACTCTACCAGACGGAAGGGGCCAGAGCCCACAGGCTCGTTATTGGCCGGGTGGTTGGCGACATCTTGGCCGTCACCATAGACATGCTCAGGAATGATGGGCGACAGCGCCGAGCTGAGCGCCAGCAAAAGCGCCGGATGCGGATGGCTGAGGCGGAAGATAGCGGTGTGGTCATCGGGCGTTTCCACCTCTTCGACCGGGGCGAACATGGTCTGGAACGGGTGGTTGGCCTTGATCGTCATGATCGAGAACGCCACATCGGATGAGGTGATGGGCTCGCCGTCATGGAACACCGCGTTCTGCACCAGATTGACGGTCAGGCTGAGCCCGTCATCGGCCCATTCCCAGCTTTCGGCCAGATAGGGCTGCGGGTTCCATTCATCATCATAGCGCAGGAGCGAGGCAAAGATCTGCGTGCCGGGAACGCCGGTGGCGATGCCCGATTGCACGGCAGGGTTAAGGTGGCGGGGTGCCTGGGTCGAGATGATCACCAGTTCGCCCCCCTGGCGCGGCTCGGCGGCAAGCATGCCCGGCGCCAGACCCAGCGCCATTGCTGATGCCACAGCACCGAACAGTATGCGTCTTGTCAGTTTCATGGTCGTCTCCCTGTTTCTTGTGTCGTTACAGTATCCGTGCGCCCGGTTTGCCGGGCATCACCCATTCAGCTTGTGCCTATTCTTTCCAAAAGCGCGGTCAGAAGCCGCGCACGCGGTTCCAGTGATGAGATCAACGCGTATTCCTGATGCGTATGCGGACCGCCACCGATCACGCCCAGCCCGTCCAGCGTGGGCAGGCCTACAGCGGCGGTAAAGTTCCCGTCCGAGCCGCCACCGGCCACGCGCTCACCATTGAGCGGTATGCCCAGATCATCCGCACAAGCGCAGGCCAGATCAAAGAGCGCCTGAATTTCCGGGGTTTTCTCATAGGGTGGGCGATACAGGCCGGGCTCCAGCGTAAGCCGGGCCTTGGGGTGGCGTGGCTTCAAAGCCGTCAGCGCGGCGCGCAGTTCCTCGGCCTCTGTCGGGCCGGGAACGCGGGCGTAGATTGTGGCCTCGCACCTGTCAGGCACGCTGTTTTCAAACTCACCGCCCTGGATCAGGCCGATATTGACCGCGAAATCGCGGGCATGATCGGTCAGCGCCTCGATCGCCAGCACCTGATGGGCCATTTCGCGGATCGCGCTTACCCCCTTTTCATGCTCGGCCCCGGCATGCGCCGAAAGCCCGTCAACGCGCAGATGATAGCGCACCATGCCGTGCCGCGCGACGGTCAATGCACCGCCCCCGCCCGAGGGTTCCAGCACCAGCGCGCAAGCCGCGCGCGCGGCCTCTGCCTGAATGGCATCGCGCGAGGTGGGGCTGCCCAGCTCTTCATCGGGGATCATCATCACCGTGACCGGCAGATGGGGCCGCCGCCCCTGCGCCAGCAGATGCGCCAGCGCGGCAAAACCCAGCACGTTGCCGCCCTTCATGTCATAGGCGCCGGGGCCATAAAGGCGATCCCCCTCACGCCGCAGGGGCAAGGGGCCGTCCAGCGTGCCCAGCGGGTGCACGGTATCCATATGGCCCAGCATTAGAATGCCCGGCCCCTCTGTCTGCCCGGCAATCCGTCCGATCAGAATGTCCCCGCAGCCGCCCTGCCCCGCCTGTCGCTCGATACGCGCGCCCATGGCGCGCAGCCGGTCCTCGGCCAGATCGGCCATCCGGTTGACCGCCGCCGCATCGGACGAGGGGCTTTCAACTAAGACCCAGCGCCCGATTTCTTCGGCCAGAGCGGTGGCTTCAAGGGCGGCCACCTTGGTCATCCGTCCAGCGGGAAATGGACACCGCCCAGAACGGTTCCGGCTATCCGCAGCTCGCGCAGGTTTGCCGGGTCAGTGTCCAGCGGGTCATCGTGGAGAACGCAGAAATCAGCACGCTTGCCGCAACTGATCGAGCCGATCTCATGATCCAGCTTCAGCACATGCGCGGCCCCCATGGTGATGCAGTAAAGCCCCTGAGCCAGGCTGATCTGCTGTGTATTGCCCAGTACACGGTCGCTTTCTGTACGCCGGTTGATCGCGCACCAGGCGGTGAACAAGGGCCCCATCGGCGTGACCGGCGCATCGGAATGAATGGCAAAGTTGCCGCCCCAGACCTCGGCGGCGTCAAAGCAGGCGTTCATCCGCGCAGCGCGGTCAGGCCCCAAGGTCTTTTCCCAATGGGTATCACCGAAATAATAGAGATGGTTGCCGAACAGGTTGACCGTGAGGCCCAGTTTGCGCATGCGCTCGAACTGGGCACGGTCGGCCATTTGAACATGCTCCAGCGTGTGGCGCAGATCGGCATCACCGGCCCCCAGCAGGGCCGCCGCCATCGCCTCACAGGCCAGTTCCGAGGCCGCGTCGCCATTGGTGTGAATGTTCATCTTTACCCCGGAGCGGTGCAACACCTTGACGGTATTCATGAAATCTTCAACCGGCATGTTCCAGATGCCCTGATCGGTGCCGGTATAGTAGCCCGGCGCCTTCAGCTTTGCGGTCCAGCCCTGAATGGAGCCGTCGGTGAACAGCTTGGCGCGTCCCAGATGCAGCTTGTCCGTCGACATGGCTCGCAGGTCCAGCGCGCGCTCGACCTCAAGCGCGGGGTCTTTGCGCATGGCATTCATGATCGGCACATAGCGGATTGGAAAGCTCTCTTCGCCGGTAATGCGCAACTGGCGCGTGACCTCTTCATCCTCCAGCTCGGCGAAATGGTCGGTCACGGTGGTCACACCCACCCGGCGCGACAGTTCGGCGTAAGCACGCAACCCGGCCTCATCCCCCAGCGCACGGAAGGTGATGTTGGCGTGGGCCATTAGGGGGCCCATCGCGGCGAATTCCTGCAATTCGCCGGTGGTGCGGCCGTCTTCATCGGTGACAACGCCCGGCACATTGGCGCCCTGCTCCATCCCCACCGCGCTCAGCCCGGCGGTGTTGGTGTTGAGGACATGCAGGCTGGAATGCATCAGCATCACGGGGTGATCGGTTGACACCCGGTCCAGAACATCGCGGTCAATCCGTCCGGATATGCGCGACGGGTCAAAGCCGAAGCCCACCACCGGCTTGCCCTTCTCAGTCCGCTCGGCCACCGCGCGCAGCCGCGCAACAATGGCCTCGGCGCTGGTCACACCGGGCCAGTTGCGGCCCTCGGGGTCAAGGCGGGCGTAATGGCCGCAATAGCTGAACCGGAATATCCCGCCGGCGCTGACATGGGCATGCGCCTCAACAAGGCCGGGCATCAACACCTTGTCGGCATAGCGATCATCGACTGTGGCACCGCCCCACAGGGCCGCCACACCGGCATCCCCGACCGCCAGAATCTGGCCGTCACGAACCATGACATGGGTGGCAAGTGGGCGGTTGTGATCCATGGTGATGATCTTGCGTGCCCGGTAGACGATAGCCTGCCCCATTCTCAAGTCCCTTTCGGTTTCAAACGCCTATATGGATTGGGAGCAGTATTTGGAGCAATGTTTCGCATATCAAGCGCCATTCCCTTCTGGCCTTATAGTTTGGCACTCACTGGCCTTATTTTGGTGTTCTGGCAGCCTGTTTTCCCGGCATCCCGGCGAGAAAACATGCGCATGCTCAGCAGTTGCGATGCAAACGCCTGTTCATTGAAACCGCAGGTGCATTACTGCTCCCCATCGGCACCATTCGGGAGGCGGGTCAGGGCAGCAATCTAACTACTGTTCGATAGATGGATTCTTTACTTGCGGGCCTTCATCCTGCAAGTGTCTTACATGGCATCACACAAAACATCACCCGTATCTGACGTCACAACCCAGCCGTCAGCGACGCGCAGCCCGCAGGCCCGCATGCCAGCGGCTGACCGCCGTGCGCTGATCCTGACCGCCGCCGCGCAGCTGCTCTGGACCCATGGCGAGGCTGGGGCCACGATGCGCGAGATCGGGCAGGAAAGCGGTGTGTTGATGAGCACGCTCTACTATTACTTTCCGTCCAAGGAACATCTGATCCGTGCAGTGCATGAAACCGGCGTGCAGCGTATCCGCGAGCGGGTAGAACTGGCTGTGGCCCGCAAAAGCGCACCCTGGGACCGCGTGACCGCCGCTGCTGTGGCGCATCTGGAGGCCATATTAGACCCGGACCCTTTCTTTCGCGTGGTGCAGATGCCGCTGCCGCGCATCTCGGGCGAGCAGCGCAAGACGGTGATTGCCCTGCGTGACAGCTATGAAGATATCCAGCGCGGACTGATCGCCGAACTTCCGCTGCGCGATGGCATCGACCGCAGCTTGCTCAGGCTGGGGCTGATCGGCATGCTGAACGCGGTGCCGAACTGGTACCGCCCCGGCGGGCCCTATACCCCGGCGGAGATTGCGGTGGGGTTTGTAACGCTCTTGCGCCAGGGCACCGATCAGGGCGCGCCCAACGTCTGACTTTGCTTGCATAGATGTTGCTGGACGTGATCTCGCGTGCTAATCTATCAAGCGTTAGACAGATACAAAGGTGGGGCCATGTCGCGACCTGAGCGTGTTCTCGTGACCAAGATCGGCTTTGACGGCCATGATCGCGGCAGCCGGATTGTCGCCGCCATCCTGCGCGATGCGGGGATGGAGGTGATCTACACCCCGCCGTGGCAAGAAATCCCTGCCGTGCTGCAACTGGCCATGCAGGAAGATGTCGATGTGATCGGCGTCAGCTCGCTGGCCACCGACCACCTGATCGTCCCTGATCTGATGTCCGCGCTGGCCGAGGCCGGGCTGGGCCATATTCAGGTGATCGTCGGCGGTATCATCCCCGAAGGGGATCACCCGATGCTGCATGACAGTGGTGTGCGCGGCATCTTCGGGCCCGGCGCCGCCAGCACCGAGATTGTCGAGAGCGTGCGCGCGCTGGCCAACAAGGCCCGCGCTGCCCGAGATGCCATGGAGATGTTGTGATGAACGAACGCCCTGCCCCACCGAACGGCAAAGCCATTGCCCCGCAATCCTCTAAAGCAGATCTGGCGCAAAGCCATGCCGACTGGGAGCAGCGCTTTGACGCGCAGATCGGCGAGGGCCGCACCGTCACCAACCGTTCGCGCATTCCGGTCAAGCCGCTCTATTCCCCGCTGGACTGGTCGGGCGAGAACTACGCCGAATCGCTGGGCATGCCCGGTGAGCCGCCATACACGCGCGGCATCTATGACACGATGCACCGTGGCCGCACCTGGACCCAGCGCCAGCTGATCGGCCTTGGCACCCCGCAAGATTATAACCGCCGGGTGCGCATGTTGCTGGAGCAAGGCGCCAGCGCGATCAGTCTGATCCCCTGCAACTCAGGCTTTCGCGGCATTGATTGCGACGAAAGCCCGCTGGCGCTTCTGGGCACCTGCGGCACGGTGATCAACACCACAGAACATATGGAAGCCGCGCTTGACGGCGTGCCGGTTGACAAGATCTCGACGGCCATGAATGACCCTTCGCCGTTCACGCTCTTTGCCTTCGTTCTGGGGGTGGCCAAGCGGCGCGGCATCAGCTGGGACAAGGTGACAGGCACCGCCAACCAGTCTGACTACATCTCGCATTTCGTGGCCAATCACATGTTCTACCGCCTGTCGTTGCCCGGTGCGCGGCGGGTGTTTGTGGACCATGTGGCCTTCTGCCGTGAGCAGGTGCCCAACTGGAACCCGGTTTCGGTGGTCGGCCAGCACATGCAGCAGGCCGGGGCCACACCCGCCGAGGCGATGGGCTTCACACTGGCCACCGCCATCCAGTACGCCGAAGATTGTGTGGCCGCCGGGCAGGATATCGACCATGTGCTGCGCCGCTTCACCTTCTTCTTCGATATCTCCATCAGCTTTTTTGAGGAGGTCGCGAAGTTCCGCGCCGGGCGCAGGGTATGGGCGAGGATCGCGCGTGAGCGGCTGGGGGCAAAAGACCCAGCCTCGTGGCGGTTCAAGTTTCATGGCCAGACCTCGGGCGTGGACCTGACGCGCCAGCAGCCCCTGAACAACATCGCCCGCGTGACGGCACAGGCGATGGCGGGCATCTTCTCGGGCCTGCAATCGATGCACACAGACAGCTATGACGAGGCGATCGCCGTTCCTAACGAGGGGCCCGCCCGTATCGCCATTGCCACCCAGAACATCCTGCGTGAAGAGGCGCATCTTTGCGATGTGATCGATCCGCTGGGGGGCTCATGGTATGTCGAATCGCTGACAGACGAGATGGAGGCGAAGATTCAGGACGTGCTTGATACCGTCGAGCGTGCAGGCGGTATGTACAAGGCGGTGGAAAGCGGGCTGGTGCAGCGGATGATCGGCACCTCGGCGCTGGAGCATCAGCGCAAGATCGAATCGGGGGCCGAGAAGGTGGTGGGCGTGAACTGCTACACCGACGGCTCCACCGCGCCCGAGCCTGAAAGCTACCGCCCCGACCGCGCCGCGATGGAGGCCCATGTGCGCGCCTTCCGCGCCTTCAAGGACGGGCGCGACCAGCGCGCCGTCCTGCAAGCGCTGGATGCGCTGGCGCGGGCGGCGGTGGGCAGCGACAATGTCTATGCCCGCGTCGTCGCGGCCGCCGAGGTTGGGGTGACGCATGGTGAGATCATCGCCTGCCTGCGGCGCGAACTGGGCTTTGGCCAGCCGCTCATGGTGGCGTGATGGCGGATGATCCGGCGCAGGCCCGCGCAGCAGCGCTGGCCGCGCGGGTGCGCGCGGGCGATCCGGCAGCGCTGGCCCGCGCCCTGACCCTTGCCGAAAACGGCTGCGAACCCTTGATGCGCCTTCTGCGCCCGGCTGCGGGGAAGGCCGATGTGGTGGGTGTGACCGGCCCACCTGGGGCGGGCAAGTCAACCCTGGTCAGCGCGCTGGTGTCGGCCTGGCGGGCAGCGGGCCGCCGGGTGGCGGTTCTGGCGGTTGACCCGGCCAGCCCGTTTTCAGGCGGCGCGGTTCTGGGCGATCGCACCCGCATGGGCGCGCACAGCATGGACAAGGGCGTCTTCGTGCGTTCGGTCTCGGCGCGCGGGCATCTGGGCGGTTTGGCAGCGGGCGCGCGCGACATGATCGATGCGATGGATGCCGCAGGGTGGGATCTGATCCTTGTTGAAACCGTCGGTGCCGGACAATCCGAGGTTGAGGTGGCGCGCGCCGCCGATGTGCGGCTGGTGGTTCTGGCCCCCGGGCTGGGCGATGACCTTCAGGCGATCAAGGCGGGCATTCTGGAGATTGCCGATATTCTGGTGGTCAACAAGGCCGACCGCCCGGAAGCCGATGTCACAGCCCGCCAGCTCGACGCGATGCTGGCGCTGCGCAGCGCGACCCCGGTGCGCCCTGTGCCTGTGCTGCGCTGCGCCGCGACCACAGGTGACGGCATCGAACCGCTGCGCGCCGCGATCGACGGTGCCGCCCTTGCGGCCCGCCCTGACCGCCCGGCGCGCCGCCACGATCAGTTGCGCCATCTGCTGGCCGAAATCATGGCCCGCCAGATGCGCGCCGCGGTGCTGGACTGCCCGGCGCTGGACAGTGTGCTGGCCCGGCTGTCTGCGGGTGAGGGAGATCTGGATGGCGCGCTGGCTGACGTGCGCAGCGCGCTGGATGCCAGCGCGGCCCGCAGAGATCAAACCTGAAACAAGGTCATGTGTGCGGCTTCAGCGTTTGCGATTGACGAAGTCCAGCGCTGATCACGACGCCCCATCCCAGAGGTCCGGGGGTGTCTGGCCCTCACGTGCGATGACGGCCAGCCAGATTTCCGAGATGTGATGCGCCAGCGCGAAGGGCTGATCACGCCATTGCGCCAGTGTCGGGGATTGCTGGCCATAGATGTCGCGCAACAGGTCATCCACCATCCCGGCCAGCGCGCGTGCGCGCAGCGCCCGCGACGGAGCGTCCAGCGAAAGCGGCAAGATCCGCGCAATGACCTGCGACCAGCGATGGTTGACCATGTCGCGCACCTGCGCAAAATCCGGGCGCTCGCTGGCCAGTGCGATCTGGCCGCTCAACAGCCGGTTGTTGCAGGCATAGGTGGCCACATAAAAGGCATTGGTCACCCGCACCCGTTCTGCCAGATCAATCGAAAAATGGCGCGGACGCCAGCGCCGCATGGTGGCCCAGAACAGCCGGTAAACCGCGATCGCGGCATCAGAGCGGTGTGAGAAATACAGATAGAATGTGCCGCGCGCGATCCCTGCCCGCTCGCAGATCCGCTCAACTGTCAGCATGGGATAGCCGGTGGCGCCGATCTCTTCGGCGGTGGCGGCAAGGATACGCGCGCGGGTGCGTGCCCGCTTGGGCCTGCCCCGCACCCGCAAGAGCCGTGCTTTCAGAACCTCGACCATATCGAGCGGGGTGCCGATAGCGGGCGGGCTGTCCGCAGGGACAGCAAGGGCTGCGCCGGGCCGGGGGGGAGCATGGTCTTGAGACATGGAAAAAGGTTGACGCAAAAACAAAATGACATCAATGTCAGAAATAGACATCGTGTCAGAAACCGGGAAAGTGATGCTGCAACACAACGCTCCACTGTCATTTCAGGCCGTCACCAAGCGTTACGGCGATGCGTCGGCGCTGGAGGGGCTTACGCTGGATGTAAAGGCGGGCGAGTTTCTGACGCTGCTTGGCCCCAGCGGGTCAGGCAAGACCACGGCGCTGAACATCCTCGCCGGGTTCACGCAGGCCAGCGAAGGCGAGGTTTATATCGATGATCGCCCGGTTGGCGCGCTGCCGCCAGAGCGGCGCAATGTCGGCATGGTGTTTCAGAACTTCGCCCTCTTCCCGCATATGAGTGTGTTTGACAACGTGGCTTTCCCGCTGCGGATGCGAAAGGCCACACGCGCGCTCACCCGCGAAAAGGTGGGCGCGGCACTGGAAACCGTGCATCTGTCAGGGATGGCTGACCGCAAGCCGGCGGCGCTGTCTGGTGGTCAGCGCCAGCGTGTGGCCCTTGCCCGCGCCATCGTTGCAGCACCCCCGGTCCTCTTGATGGATGAATGCCTTTCAGCCCTTGATCTGAAGCTGCGCGAAGAGATGCGCGATGAGATCCGGCGCATTCATGGCACGCTGGGCACCACCGTGATCTTTGTCACGCATGACCAGTCCGAGGCGCTGTCGCTTTCTGACCGGGTGGCGCTGCTCAACGACGGGCGCTTGTGTCAGGTCGATCACCCGCAAGCCATCTATGACCGCCCCGCCACCCGCTTTGTCGCTGATTTCATCGGACGCACCAATATCATTGCGCGCGAGGCGTTCGAGCATCTGAGCGGGCAGCCGTTGGGCGGCCCATATGCCTCAATCCGCCCGGAACGGCTGCATTTTACCCCGCAGCCCGGGGATATAAGACTGACCGGCACCATCGAGGATCTGACGTTTCTGGGTGCCAGCATCGAGGGCCGGTTGCGGCTGAGCGGGGGGCAGACGGGCGGGCAGGTTCTGCGCTTTGCCGTGCCGCGCAGCATCAATGCCGCCTGCCCTGACCCGGGGCAAGAGGCCGTGATGGGCTGCGCCCCCGCCGATATCGTGACGCTGAACGACTGAGTATTCTTCAAAGGGAGGAAGATATGACCAATTCAACCAGAAGACAGATCATTGCCGCCGCACTGGCCTTGCCGCTGGCGGGCCTGACCGCGCAGGCAACCACGGCAGAGACGCTGAATGTAGCGGGCTCGGGCGGCGGCCTCGCGCAGGTGATGGACATGCTCTATGATCAGCCGTTCACCGCCGCCACCGGCATACAAGTCAACGCGCTGGCCACCACCGACCGCGCCTCTGCCATTCAGGCGATGATGCGGGCGGGCAATACCGTATGGGATGTTGCTGAACTGGCCCCCGTCGATTACGCCATCGCCTCATCCAATGGTTGGCTGGAACCGATCGACTGGGCGCGCGCCGATCCTGACAACATGCTGCCTGATGCTGCCCGGCTGGAAGATGCCGCTGTGGTCGCCACCTATTCCACCATTCTGGCCGTGCGCACCGACCGGCTGCCAGAGGGGCAAAGCATGTCCTCATGGGCTGACTTCTGGGATACTGACACCTTCCCCGGCCCGCGCGCGCTGCAAAACTCGGTCATGGATAATCTGGAGTTCGCGCTTCTGGCCGATGGTGCGGCAATTGATGAGCTTTATGACCTGCTCGCCACCGATGAAGGTGTAGACCGGGCATTCGCCAAGCTTGATGAGATCAAGCCGCATGTCACCGCCTGGTGGACGGCGGGCGCACAGCCGGTGCAGATGCTGGCCGATGGCGAGGTGGCCTATACCTCGGCGTGGAACGGGCGGATCACGCAGTTGCAGGCCGATGGTGTGCCGGTCGAACTGGTCTGGCAGGGCGGCGGGCTGAAGCCGTCTTATATGGCGATCATCAGCGGCACGCAGATGGATGAGGCGGCGCATGAATACCTGCGCATGATGCTGACTGACGCTGAGCGCGCCGCGCAATTTGCCGAGATGGTCGCCTATCCCGCGATGCTGCCGCAGCTTTATGACCACCTGTCGGAAGAGGTTGGCGCCAGCCTGCCCACCTATCCGGCCAATATGGAGGTGCAGTTCGTCACCGATGCGCTGTTCTGGGCCGGGCGGCTGGATGAGCTGCGCGAGCGCTGGGATGAATGGCTGCTTGAGTAACCCTGTCGCGCCGGGGCATGCCCCCGGCGCACCCTCCTTCCCAACCGGATAACCCCCCATGACCCTCAGCCAGAAATGGACCGTGTTGCCTGCGCTCGCGCTGGCGCTGGTAATGTTCGCGGTGCCGGTCGCGCTGGTGTTGCGCGAGGCGCTGTTTGATCCCGGCTGGACGCTGGTGCATTTCGAGCGGTTCTTTGGCCGCCCGGTGTTTCAGAATGTGTTTCGCAACACGCTGATGGTCGCTGGCATCGTCGCCACCGCCTGCCTGCTGATCGGCTATCCGATGGCGCTTTACATTGTCACCCGCCCGGCGCGCTGGCGGCCGCTTCTGCTGTTTCTGGTGCTGGTGCCGATGTGGATGTCGATCCTGGTGCGCACCTATGCGTGGATGGTGGTGCTGGGCCGCGAAGGGGTGATCAACCACGCGCTTCTGGCGCTGGGGCTGATCGAAGCACCGTTGCAGATGCTCTATACTTCGGGTGCGGTTTATGTGGCGATGGTGCAGATCCTGCTGCCGATCATGGTGGTCACCTGCTATTCGGCGATGACCGAGATCGACATGGGCCTGATCCGTGCCGCGCGGGTTTGCGGTGCGGGTCCGGTGCGCGCCTTTCGCCAGGTGTTCTTGCCGCTCAGCCTTGAGGGCGTGCTGACAGGCTGGTCAGTGATCTTCATTCTGTCGCTTGGCTTTTTCATCGTGCCCGCTCTGCTGGGTGGGCGGCGTGACGCGCTTTTGGGCAACATGATCGTAACTCAGGTCGCCCAGACCAACTGGGGTTTTGCGGCGGCGATGGCGATAGTGCTCCTGGCCGCGACCATCGTGCTTCTGGCGCTTGTGCGCCTGCTGGCCGCGCGGTTCATCCATTCCCCGCGCGAAGGGGGTGTGTGATGCGGCTGTCCACAATCCTCTTTGCCATGGGCGTGCTGCTTCTCTTCTTCCCCATACTTGTGGTGGTGCCGATGTCGTTCAGCGCCGACCGCTTTCTGGGTTTTCCGCCGCGCACATGGGGGCTAACGTGGTATCGCGCCTATTTCAGCGATCCGGTCTGGATGGCCGCCACCTTCCGCTCGCTCAGGATTGCGCTCTTTGCCAGCACCATCGCCACACTCGCGGGCCTTCTCAGTGTGATCGGGCTGGGCCGGATGGGGCCGCGATGGCGCGCGGGTTTGACCGGCCTGTTCATCGCGCCCGCCATCGTGCCCAATGTGATCATCGCGCTGGGGGTGTTCATTCTGGCGCTGACCTTTGGCGCGACGGACAGTGTGGTCACTCTCACGCTGGCCCATGCCGCGCTTGCACTGCCCTTTGTGGTGATGATCGTCGGCGCGGCCTACCGGCAGGTTGACCCCAATTTAGAGCGCGCGGCGCGGGTTTGCGGTGCGGGGCCGGTGCGGGCGTTCATGGCCGCTACCCTGCCGCCGATCCTGCCTGCCGTGGTGGCCGCCGCGATCTTCGCCTTCTTCATCTCGTTTGATGAACTGGTGGTTGCGCTGTTCCTGATGGGCGGGGCTGAAACGCTGCCGGTACGGATATGGAACGACCTGCGCTTTGAGATCAATCCGACGATCGCCGCCATTTCCGCCTTCTTTGTCGTCATCACCACCATCGCCATGGCAATCGCCGAGCTGCTGCGCCTGCGTACACAGAAAAGACTGAGGTAAACATGAAGTTTCATTACGAAAAAGCCGATGGTATCGCCACCATCACGCTGGACAACCCGCCGGTCAACGTGCTGACGCCAGAGCTGCACAAGGACCTGCTGGAGATCCTGCGCGATTTCAACACCGACCCGGATGTGCGTTGCGGCATCTGGACGGCGGCGGGTGATCGCGCCTTTTGTGCGGGCGATGATGTGAAAACCCCCCGGCCCGAGCGCAGCTTTGCCGAGGTCGCCGAGCGCCACCTCAGCCCCCGGCGCGAGGGCGATGGGTTTGAATACCCCGGCTGGGAGGGCGAGGTGCTGGCGCTGCCCCGCCTCAAACCGATGATCGCGGCGGTGAACGGGGTTTGTCTGGGGCAAGGCATGATCTATCTGCTGCTGCTGACCGATCTGCGCATAGCCACCCCCAACGCCCGCTTTGGCTTGCCGGAAATCGCCTATGGCATGCCCGGTGCCAGCGCCGCCACCCGGCTGGGGCGGCAGATCCCGCATGTGCTGGCGATGCAGATGGCGCTGACCGGCATGATGATCGATGCAGAGACCGCCGCGCGCGGCTTTCTGATCAACGAGGTGGTGGAACCTGAGGCCCTGATGCCCCGCGCGCGGCTGGTTGCGGGGCATATTGCCAGCCATCCGCCGGTGGCCGTGCGCGCCGAGATGGACGCCTACTACCGTGCGCAGGATATGAGCCGCGCCGATGCGCTGGCCTATTCGGGCAACCTTTACCAGTTGGTGCGCGCCACGCAGGACCGCACCACCCCGCCGCTGGCCGCACGAAAGGACAAAGCATGAGCAGTGATCCCGGCGCGCAGGAAATGGCGCGGTTTGCCCGGCAGTTGACTGACACCGCCCTGCCCCCCTCCATCGGTGATTTTGTGCGCGAACGCGCGCGCACGCTGGGCGATCAGACCGCCGCCATATGGTTTGAAAAGGACATCTCGGTGTCTTATGCCGAGCTTGACCGCCGCTCGGATGCCGTCGCCGCAGGCCTTATGACGCGGGGCCTGCGCAAGGGCGCGCATGTGGCGGTGATGCTGCCCAATGTGCCCGAGTTTCTGTTCACATGGTTCGCAATCGCCAAGCTGGGCTGCGTGATGGTGCCGGTCAATGTGGGCTATACCGGGGCTGAGCTGGATTACCTGCTTAACCAGTCCGACGCGCAGGCGCTGGTGCTGGATGAAGCATTTTTGCCCGCACTGCGCGCCATGCAAAAGCGCCCCGCCGTGCTGGATGATGCGCGCGTCTTCGTCCATGGCACGCCGCAGCCGGGGCAGGTGGCGCTGGCTGATCTGATGACTGACGCCCCCTTTACGCCCCCCTGGCCCGTTGCCGCCACCGATCTGGCCAGCCTGCAATACACCTCGGGCACCACGGGTTTCCCCAAGGGCTGCATGTTACCGCAGGATTACTGGGTGCTGCTGTCGCATTCCGCCGCCCTTGGCGCGGCTGAACTGAAGGTTGAGCGTACGCTTCTCTGGGCACCGTTCTTCTACATGGACCCGCAATGGCAGTTTCTGATGTCGATGAAGCTGGGCGCAGTGGCCTATATTGCCGAACGCCTCAGCCTTAGCCGGTTCTTTGACTGGGTGCGCAGGCACCGCATCCACTACACCTATTTCCCCGAAGCCGTGCTCAAGGCCCTGCCCCGCAGCGATGCCGACAGCGAGATAGAACTGCGCTACATCAACGCCTTCGGCTGGAGCCCCGAGGCCATTACGGAGGCCGAAGAGCGCTTTGGTCTGATCGCGCGCGACAGTTTCGGCATGACAGAAATCGGTGCCGGGATGATGATGCCCCATGCTGCCACCCACAAGCTGCAAAGCCGCTCCTGCGGGCTGCCCGCCCCGTTCCGTGAGGTGCGGATTGTCGATGCAACTGGCCAGCCCTGCCCCCCGGATACGCCGGGTGAATTGCAGGTGCGCGGGCGCGCCATCCTCTGGGGCTATTACAAGAACCCTGCCGCCAATGCCGCCGCGTTTGACGGCGACTGGTTCCGCACCGGCGATCTGTTCACGCAGGATGCCGAGGGCTACCTGCGTATTGTCGGCCGCATCAAGGACATGATCCGCCGCTCGGGCGAGAACATCTCGGCGCGCGAGGTTGAGGCAGTGGTCAACGCCTACCCCGATATTGAAGAGTCCGCCGCCCTGCCGGTGCCGGACCCGCTGCGCAAGGAAGAGGTGAAGATCTGCCTGAAACTGCGCGAGGGCATCGCGCCTGCTGATTTCGACATCGACGCCTTTCTGGCGCATTGCGCGCAGCATCTGGCCGCGTTCAAGGTGCCGCGCTACGTGGGGTTTGTTGACAGCTTCCCGCGGACGGCCTCGCACAAGATCTCAAAGCCTGCGCTGGTTGCTGCGGCTGATGATCTGCGAGGCGGTGCCTATGATCGGGTTGAAGGGGGCTGGCACGCGGACAGGCAAGGCGAAAGACGGGTATGAGGCCTTGTTTTCACGCAAGGTATTGCAAAGCAAAGTGAGGCTTGCCAGCAGGCACCCCGTCAGAAAGCACTGCGGCGCGCGCGCATCACAGCGCGGCGCACAGCAGTGGCCCATCGCCGGGGGGAACATCTTCAGCCGGTGCGCCCGGGGCCCAGGTGACATTGCGGTCCAGCGGGAAAACGGGCCGGATCAGTTTGTTGAAGCGCAGCGTTGAAAGGTCAGACCGGCATACGCCCGGTCCTTCAGCCAGCAGGATATGCGCCGCGATCTGCTCAAAGCCCGCGCGAAAATGCTGCCGTGAGGCCAGCGCGATGTAGCGTGCCGCGCGCGGGTCCAGCCCGCAATGGGTGAAGACACCCTGATCAAGCGGTTCGATCCGGTTGGAGCTGACCACAACCTGCCCCTGTGGCAGTTCCAGCACCGCCGTCGGCCCCATGCAGACCCGCATGCCCGTCAGCATCGGCCCGGTTATGGTGAACCAGCCATCGGACATCGCTATCACACGGCCTTTGAGCGGCAGGGGGCGGGCCGGGTGACCGGCTACCCCCAGATCGACCTTGCTGCCAAGCACAATCTCGACCTCGGCACCCAGACCTGCTGCGATCATCACCTGCACGCTTTCCGGGTCCCAGACGGGGCCGGCCAGAATGCCGTCTACCCCGGCATTCAGCAGCGCTTCCAGCACCGCCGGTGTATCTGCCGTGCCGCCTGAGCCTGCGTTGTTGCCCGGATCGGCCACAACAACCGGGTGCTGTTGCAGTTCGACGGCCCTAGCGATCACCGTTTCAAAGGGCTCGGGCGTCTGAACAAACGCCTCGCGCGCGTCCCACAGCGATTTTGCCAGTTCCCGCGCCAGTGCCTGCGCCGCCCCCGCGTCCTGGTCCACGATGATCACGCAGGCCCCGGCATGCGCCACGTCGGACAGTGGAAACCCCCCGAAGATCGAGGCATTCATAACCTCGCCTGATTTCTCGGCAGTGATTGCGCGGTCCATGATTGAACGCAGCGGTTCGCGCGCGGGGGTGCAGGTGGTGGTTGCGGGCAGCATTGGCAGCCACTCAACGGCGATCACCGGCTGCGCCTGCCCACGCAATCTGGCCAACAGGCTGCGCGCGGCACGCTGGCCGGTTTCATACATGTCCACATGCGGCACGGTCCAGTAGCCGGTGATGATATCGGCATTCGCAACCGTCTGGCGGCTGATTGTGGCGTGAAAGTCCAGCGCCACGGCGATGGGAATGCCGGGGCGCTTTTGGCGGATCATCGCCAGCAGCGTGCCTTCGGCATCATCGGCACCTTCCGCCACCATGGCTCCGTGCATGTCCAGCATGACCCCGTCAACGCTGTCATCGAGATCTGCCAGAATACGGGCGCACATTGCCTGAAACGAGGCCGCGTCGCATGGGCCCGAGGGCAGGGCGGTGCCGCAGAATGGCAACACGATATCTGCCTCCGCCGCCTCGCATGCGGCAATGAAGGCCGATAGGGCCGTGTTGGTTCCGCGCATCCGTTCTATGACCGTCGCACCGTTTTGCCCATTGACCGAACCTGAGCCATCGAGCGTGAAGCCGATGGTGAAATCGCGGATGTCACATCGGATCGGCGAGAAGGTATTTGTCTCATGAAAGATCGAAGCGATGAGGATCTTCATGAGGTCTCCTGTTGCGGGGCAATGCTGTACAATCGTGAACGGGATCAGTCAGGTCGGTAGCAGGCGACGCCGCAGGCGGCGCGGGTAGCAATGTCCAGAAGCGGCGCGCGCTCACGCGGGAAAGCGGGGCCGGTGCCCAGGCGCACCTGCACCATGATCATCACCGCCACCTGTGCTGCGGCACGCAATGCACCAACCGGATCAGGGGCGGTGATCTGGGTGCTGTATTCGCTATAATGCACGGCGAGCCGGTCGCAGATACGCAGGGTCAGCCCGCTGAGAGCGCGCCGGATTTCTGGCAATTCGGTCTCAAGCTCTTGCGCAGCGCGGTAGAAACCCAGGTTCTTTTGCACCACGTCATAGGTTTGCTCAGCGATCTGGCGAAGCAGGCCGGGCAGGTCGCCATTGGTCTGGCGGCTCATGTCGAGCCGGTCAATCCGCGCGGTCGTTTCCTGCACATACTGCTGATGGATAGCGCAAAACACCGCGGCCTTGTCCGAAAAGCGATGATAGAAAGACCCGTTCGACACACCGGAGCGTTCGATAATGTCGCTCACCCGGGTCTGCGCATAGCCGCGTTCACCAAACAGTACCTTTGCCGCTTCAAGCAATTTGCGTTCAGTGCGGATGCCGCGCCGCTGCTGTGCCGGAGCATAGAGGGTCTGAGGGGCGTCGATGGTATCGCTGGTTTCAGACATGAAGCCTCCTCACTTCATGTCTGAAAGTAGAATATAAAGTCTAGAACTGTCAATCCAAAGCTGGCCTGACGGCGGGCCAGGACGCGGGAAGGCTTTGGCTTATCCCTTGCGTCACGGTGATTATAACTCTATATTGCGTTAAATTAGCTGATGGAGGGCCGCATGGCACTTGCTCATTATGCCGAAGGCGGGGTGTTCGAGCCCCGCAAGATTGCTGCCGTCCTGCGCACCACAAGCGAAGAGGTCGCCGCAAGCGTCGGCCTTGCCAAGGACGCGCTGCAACGGCGCACGCGTATACACTCTGACAAGACCCAGCGCAGGCTGCGTGAACTGGTGGAGATACTGAACAAGGTCGAACCGCGTTTCGGATCAGAGCTGATGGCCTATGCGTGGTTTCGCTCTGAACCCCTGCCCGGGTTTGACGGCCGCACGGCAATGCAGCTTGTACAGGAGGGCAAGGCGCAACAGGTGCTGGAGTATATCGACGCGGTTGATGCGGGCGTCTACGCCTGATGCCGCTTGTGGATGGGCGATACAAGGGGCGGCTCTACCGCGCCCTGAACCCGGTTTATGCCCGCACGCCGCTGTCCGGGCAGGGCGCGGCGCTCTATGGCGGGCGCTTCAATCGCAAGGGGGATGCAGCGCTTTATACCGCGCTGGACCCGGCCACCGCGCTGCGTGAGGCCAATCAGGTGGGTGATCTGCAACCCACAACCCTTGTCGCCTATCGCGCTGATCTGGGCCCGGTCTTTGACACCCGCGATGTGCAGGCGCTGGCCGCCCATGGCATGACCGCTGCGGGCCTTGCCGATGCCGGGTGGCGCGCAGACATGCTGGCGGGGCAGCCGGTGCCGACGCAAGCGTTCGCGCAGGTGCTGATCAAGGCGGGGTTCGCCGGGCTTTTGGTGCGCAGTTTTGCGCAGGGCACAACCGATGCGAACCTGAACCTTGTTCTATGGCGCTGGAACTACACAGCGAGCGACCGGCTGGATGTGATCGATGATGAAAACCGGCTGGGGCGGCTGTAGAGCGGTCAGCCCACTGATCGCTTTGCATCAATGGCAACCGCCGCAAGGCAGGTCAGTTCGAACAACAGGTTTGCGGCGTTGATGCAGGTGATTCCGGTTGGGTCCAGCCCGTCAATGTCGATGGTGATACAGACCGGCCCCTCACCGATCACCCGCCGCTGCGGTAGGTTGCGCCCAGATCCAGCGGCACACCAACCAGCGCGATATCCAGATCATCGGCCACAGGGGCCTGTGCTGCGCGCATGAAACTGGGCACACCGGAGAAGCGGGGTATGACCGATGAATCAAGCGGTGCGTATTTGTCGCGGGTCATGGGCTGCTCCTGCCGGGCCAAGGAAAGACCGTGCGATTGTGGCCCGGGGTGGCGATGGCAGGCAAGGCCTGCGGGTCTTCAGGTGCGTTTTCCCGCGTTCAGGTGACCTCGGCCAGCGCGATGGTCGTGCCCCATGGGTCGCGCAGCACGGTATGCGCGCCGTCCTGGATTGCGGAGATGCCGGATTGCGCCGCGCGGGCCTCGATCGCGGCCTTTGCCCCGGGGCCTTGCACACCGATCTCCAGCACCTCCAGCCCTGCCGCACCTTCGGGCCGTGGCCCGAAGGTGCGGCTGTTCCAGATGTTGCCTGCCAGTTGGTGATGATAGCCGCCGCTGCCGTAAAAACTTGCGCCCGGATACCGGCTGGCAATATCGAAGCCGAGGATGTCGCTGTAAAACTGATCGGCGGCACCGGTATCGCCGACCTGCAAATGGACATGGCCGATGACCCCGCCTTGCGGAAAGCCTGCCCACTGGCCGGAACCCACAGCCAACAAATCCGGGATATCCAGCGGATCGGTCGCCATGCGTATCTGCCCATCCGCACCGTACCAGTGCGAAACGGGCCGGTCAGTATAGACCTCGATCCCGTTGCCCTCAGGGTCAGCAAGGTAGATCGCCTCGCTGACAATGTGATCAGAAGCACCTTGCAAGGTCACTTCGGTGTTGGTCACATGGGCCAGCCAACGCGCCAGATCGGCGCGGGTGGGAAGCAGAAAGGCGGTGTGGAACAGTCCGGCGTCGCTGCGGTTTTGTTGCGTGGCGGCGGGGTCGGCGATCAGGTCCAGCAGCGCAACCTCGCCCACCCCCAGCGTGATCACTGGCGGGCTTTGGCGTATCACCGTCAGCCCGATCACCCGCTGGTAGAAATCTGCCACCCTGTCCAGATCGCGCACGCGCAAACGCACCCGGCTGATCCGAAGGGGGGCGGCGGTGTGGTTGAAACGGTCGTCGGTCATGGTGGCACCTCTTGCAAAAGTGTCAGCAGCCGGTGCTTTTGCGGCACCGGCTGTCAGTCAGTTCAGGCGCGGTTGCGGCCAAGCGCCCAGGCCCCGTTGCCGAGCAGCGCCTGCACGATCAGCGCGACCGACCAGAAGGCGGGGAACTCCCAGCCGCCGCCTGGGTTGGAAAAGAAGAACCCGGCGCCCCAGTGCGGGTAAATCGAACCCAGCAGGATCGGCAGCAGCGCCAGCGACACCCAGCGAGACCACAGGCCAAGGATCAGCGCGATACCACCCAGCAGTTCGGCCACGATGACGACATAGGCGAGAAAGCCCGGAAATCCGAGGCTCTGAAAGAAGGCGACGGTACCCGCCGGGGTGAAGAGCACCAGCTTCATCCAGACATGGGCGAGGAAGAACACGCCCATTGTCACCCGCAGGATGGTGGCGGCAAGATCGGCGTTACTGATACCGGCGAGCAGGTCTGCGCGGTCGGTGGTGGCGGTGGCATAGGTCATTGTGTGATCTCCTGGGATGCGATGGCATCGGATGTTTTCGATGTCCGCAACATGACCGCTGATCGCCGCGATGATAATCCACCTACTGGGAAGATGATTGCATCCACTGTGGAAGCAATCTTACCACCCATCCTCCCACGGCGGGGTGCCGCGATAGCGCTCTGCCAGAAAATCGACCAGCACCCGCACCTTGGCCGCCAGATGTCGGCTGTGCGGATAAAGGGCAAGCACGCTGAAGGGCTCGGCCTCATACGCGCGCAACACCTGCTGTACCCGGCCCGCGCGCAAGGCCCCGGCGGCCACAAAGCTGGGCACGCAGGCCAGCCCCAGCCCCGCCTCGGCCGCGCTCAGGCAGGCCTCGGCGTTGGAATAGCGCACGCGGCCATGCACCGGCACCGTGACAGATGCGCCACCCTCGCGGAAGGGCCAGCGCCCGGGGTCGCGGAAATTGCTGTCCAGAATACAGGCGCAGCGGGCGACGTCTTGCGGCACCTGCGGCGCGCCATACTGCGCCAGCCAGTGCGGCGCAGCCACGATGACCAGACGCGCATCGCACAGCTTGCGCACGATCATGCTGGAATCCACGGGCCGCCCCACGCGGATGGCCATGTCGAACCCCTCATCCACCAGACTGACCACCCGGTCGGAAAAACTGACCTCCAGCTCGATCTCTGGCCAGCGCAAGGCAAAGTCATTCAGGATTGGCGTCAGCTCAAGCCCGCCGAAGGTCATGGGCGCAGTCAGCCGCAACCGGCCACGAGGGGCCTGCGTGACATCGCGCACAGCGGCATCAAGGCTGTCAAACTCGTCCAGCAACGGGCGCAGCCGGTCATAATAGGCCTGCCCCGCCTCGGTTGGTGACACGGCGCGGGTGGTGCGGTTCAGCAGGCGCACGCCCAGCATTGCCTCAAGCCGCGACACCAGCTTTGAGGCCTGACCTGAGGCCGTGCCCAGCCGGTCGGCGGCAGCGGTGAAGCTGCCGGTCTCCATCACGGCAGAAAACATCCGGTCACAAGTCAGGCGGTCCATAAAGGTCTTTCCGGTGCTACGGCATACAAGAAACCAATGCCGTTATTAGATCAGATCATGATCAAAGTGCACAGCGCCCGCCGCCATCTGATCATAACCCGGAACAACTGCGGGCCGGAAGCGTTGAGAGACAGCGACATTACTGAACAGGAGCGCCTGATGCCACGGGGCGACAAATCGAAATACACCGACAAGCAGGAGCGCAAGGCCGAGCACATCGCCGAAAGCTATGAAGAACGCGGCGTCCCGGAAAAGGAAGCTGAGCGCCGTGCTTGGGCCACCGTCAACAAGGACGATGGCGGCGGCAACAAGAGCGGCTCGGGGCGCGGCACGCATACCGGCAACCCCGCCGCAAGAAAGGGGGGCAAGAAGGGTGGTGCCGCATCGGCGGCGCGCCCGGCTGAAGAACGCTCGGAATCTGCCAGAAAGGCGGCGCAAACGCGCAAGCGTAACGAAGGTGCTGCATGATCGACACCCGGGCGGGGGCACCGTCGCGCCTTGCCGCAAACCTTGCCCGTAAACAGACATCCCGGTATGGTCGCTGCGCATTCGAAGCGGCCAAAACCTTTCAGGGAGAGAGGATGCACGACACCGTGCAAGAAGGCGTTTTGGAGAAGGTTCCGGTCTGCGCTCTTGGGGCGTCGGCGGGTGGCTTGGCGGCGTTGCGCACGTTTTTCCAGAATGTGCCGGACGATCTGGGGCTGGCCTATGTGGTGATCACCCATCTGGCACCGGATCACCCCAGTGTTCTGAGCGATATCCTTGGCGGTTGCACCTCGATGCCGGTTCAGCAGGTGTTGAGCGATCTCGAACTGTTGCCAGACACTGTCTATGTCATCCCGCCTGATCGCGAGCTGGTGATTGACGGCAACAACATCACGGCACGCCCCTTCACCGAGCCGCGCGGGCAACGCGCGCCCATCGACATGTTCTTTCGCTCGGTGGCGGCGGGGCGTGGTGACGGCTGCGCGATTGTGCTGTCCGGTGCCGGATCAGACGGGGCGAAGGGGGTTGAGGCCATCAGGGCGCAAGGCGGAGTGGTTTTTGTGCAAGATCCGAAAGATGCCGAATACGCCATGATGCCGCGCAATGCGATTGCCTCGGGCGCGGCTGATTTCGTTGAGGCGATTCCGCAGATGGTCGATCGCCTGGTTGAGGTGGTGCACAGCAAATCGGCGCTGCGCTCGATGCAGGGCGCGGACGCGCAGCAGGCCTTGCAGCGTGTTCTGGCCTTTCTCCACGCGCGCACCGGGCATGACTTTTCAAAATACAAACGCGCCACAGTTCTGCGACGGATCTATCGCCGGATGCAGGTCGCGCGGCTTCAGAACCTTGGCAGCTATTGCGACTACCTGACCGGCAATCCTGAAGAGGCGCAGGAGCTGCTCGGCGATATACTGATCTCGGTCACCTCTTTTTTCCGCGACCCCGAGGCCTATGCAGCGCTGGCAAAGAGCGCGATTCCGTCACTTTTCGAGAACACCACCGAAGAGGGCATTCGCATCTGGGTGGCGGGGTGCGCGACCGGCGAGGAGGCCTATAGCTTGGCCATCCTGTTGCTGGAGGAGGCGGAGCGGCGGCAAGTGTCGGTTCCTATCCAGATTTTTGCCACCGATCTGGACGAAGGCGCGCTGTCGACCGCGCGTGAGGGGCGCTACGGCGTGGCCATCGAGGCCGATGTGTCGGAAGAGCGGCTGGCGCGCTTTTTCGTGCGCGAAGGGGCGCACTACCGCATCCGACGGGAGGCGCGGGATACCGTGCTGTTTGCGTCGCACAGCGTGCTGAAGGACCCACCCTTCCTGCGGCTTGACATGATCGCCTGCCGCAACCTGCTGATCTACCTTGACAGCGACCTGCAGCGCGAACTTTGCACGATGTACGGCTATGCGCTGAAACCGAACGGGGTGTTGTTTCTCGGCTCGGCTGAAACCCCTGACGCGGCGCCAGACAGCTTCACCGCGCTTGACCGCGAGCACCGGATCTACCGGGTCACGCAGCATCGGCTGAAAGACAAGCCGATGCAGTCAAAGTTCCCGCCCAAGTATCACACGACGGTTGCGATGCCGCAGCACCGTCCAGAGCCTGAAGATCGTGACCGGCGCATCGGGGCGCTTCACCACCGGGCACTGGAAAAATCTGCGCCCCCCAGCGCCCTTGTCGACCGCGATTTTCGTGTGGTCCACCTGTCCGAGAATGCCGGGCGCTACCTGCTGCCCGCAGCCGGGCCTTATACTGCCGATTTTGCATCTCTGGTGCGCCCGGAACTGCGCATTGACGTCAGCACCGGGTTGCGCCGCGCATTGGAGCAAGGCGCAACCACGTTGTCACCGGCCATCGCTGTCGGCTTTAACGGGTCGCGGCACAAAGTGATGATGCGCATCTCGCCGGTCAGCGAGAATGCGGGAAACCCGGCATCGCAGGCGCTTGTCCTGTTCATCGATGCCGGCCCGGCACCGAGCGCTGATGACATCACGCCTGAGCAAAGCTCGGCTGATGACATCCGGCACCTGCGCGGCGAGCTTAACGCTGCGCGCGCGCAGCTTGTTGCGTCACGGGTGGAATATGAGACGGCAATACAGGAACTGCGGGTCGCCAACGAAGAGCTTCAGTCGATCAATGAAGAATACCAATCAACCTCAGAGGAACTGGAGACCTCAAAGGAAGAACTGCAATCGATGAACGAGGAGTTGCGGGCCGTCAACTCGGAGCTGAAGAGCAAGCTTGAAAGCATTTCGATCGCGCATAGCGACCTTGAAAACATGGTCAGTTCAACCGATGTGGGCACGCTGTTTCTGGACCCGCAACTACGCATCCGGATGTTCACGCCAGACGTGGCGCGCATCTTCAATGTGACGTCAGCCGATGTCGGCCGCGCGCTCACCGATTTCACACACCGGCTGAACTATCAGGGGCTGGCGGATGACGCTGCGCAGGTGTTGCGCGATCTGTCGGCGAAGGAACAGGAGGTCGAAACCCAGGACGGTGAATGGCTGCTGATACGGGTGCGGCCCTACCGCACCATCGATGACCGGATCGAAGGGGCGGTTGTCACCTTCATCGATGTGAGCGAGCGCCGCGCAGCGGTCATCAACAAGAACGCCAGTGAAGCGCGCATGCGCGCGCTCATCAGCGCAACGTCAAATGTGATCTATTCCATGAGCGCGGACTGGAAAGAAATGAACCAGTTGAATGGTGGCGGCCTGCTTCGCGATACAACGACACCGAACCGCGAATGGATGGATGACTATATTCATGAGAACGATCAGGCGCAGGTTCAGAAACAGATCGACGCGGCAATCGCATCCGGCGCCAATTTCGAGTTCGAGCACCGGGTACGGCTGGAGGACGGAAGCACTGGCTGGGTTCAGTCACGCGCGGTTCCTATCGTGGATGAGCATGGGGCGGTAACAGAGTGGTTTGGCTGCGCTACCGATGTCACAGAGCGACGGCGCAGCGAAGAGGCCCGCAGCCTGCTGATCAGAGAGCTGAACCACAGGGTCAAGAACATGCTTGCGGTGGTCCAGTCCATTGCCAGGCAAACCCGGCGTTCGAGCGCCACCATCGAAGAGTTCGTCGACTCATTCGAACGTCGCATCCGCGCGCTTGCCGGAGCGCACAGACTGCTCACGCGCAGCGAATGGAGCGGGTCGCGGCTGGACGAGTTGGTGCATTCATCGGTGTCGTCCTTCCTGTCCAGCAAGGCCGACCGGGTGCATATTCAGGGCCCCTATGTGAAGTTGCGACCTGACGCCAGCATCGCCGTGGCGATGGCACTTCACGAACTGGGAACAAATGCCCTGAAATATGGTTCGTTAAGTGCAGCGGCCGGAACATTGGATATTGTCTGGTCGTTGGAACAAGGCGCCGAGGGCGCACGCGTCATCCTCAACTGGACTGAGCGCGAAGGCCCGGTGGTCAAGCCGCCAAAGAAAGAGGGATTTGGCACTCGGCTACTGAAGACCGGAATCGCGCGGGAACTTGATGGTCATGTCGACCTCGACTTTCCGCCCGAAGGATTGCAATGCAGACTGGAGTTTCCACTTGAACACGCAGCTAAAGACTGAACTGACAAAGACTGAACTGAAGCTTCTAGTGGTCGAAGATGAGGCACTCATTTCCCTCGATCTTGAGTGCATACTCCAGGATCTTGGCCATCAGGTGCTTGGCGTGGCTGGGAATGTCGCAAAGGCACTCGCGCTGGTTGAGCAGTACGCGCAAGAGGCCGATGGGGCCGTTCTGGATGTCAATCTTGGGGGTCATTCCTCTGCGCCGGTCGCGGATGCCCTGCACAGTCACGGCATTCCTTTTGTGGTCGCCTCTGGCTATGAACAGGGCGAGCTGGAGCGGCTTGGCTTCAAGGAAAAGGGTGTGAACAAGCCGTATTCGTCGCAGGAACTGGCGAACGCACTTCAAAAGCTCGAACGCTGACACCGATCGCCCCGGCGTGATCAGATGCGACTTGCGAAAAGGTAAGCGACGCCCTGATAAAGATCATTCGCCGGAACTCAGACGCCTGCCCCTAAACCGGCAAGTCCCCTGTTTTCAACGGCATGGCATCCGGCGAGTGATCTTTCGTCAGGGCGGCAAGATAGCTCTCCAGCCATGCTTGCGAGTCATGGGTAGTGATGCGTTCCAACAGCGCGGCATGGCGTTCGCGGCGCTCATCCAGCGGCATGCTCAATGCCCGGTAAAGCTGCGCTGCCATGTCGTCAGTATCATACGGGTTGACAATCAGCGCCTCTTGCATCTCTTCCGCTGCCCCGGCGAATTCTGACAAGACCAGAACCCCTGGGTCATCCGCGCTCTGTGCCGCCACATATTCCTTGGCAACCAGATTCATGCCATCGCGCAGCGGGGTCACAAAGCCCACATCACTGTTGCGCATCAAGGGTGCCAGCTGGCTTCGCGGCAGCGAACGGCAAAGAAACTGGATCGGCGTCCAATCCAGATCGGCAAAACGCCCGTTGACCGACCCGGCCAAACCCTCCAGTTCAGCGCGGATGTCGGCGTAGGCGTCCACCTCGGCGCGTGTCGGCGGGGCAATCTGCAAGTAACCAACCTTCTTTTTGAGTTGCGGATAGTTCGACAAAAGAGTGTCGAACGCCCTGAACCGCTGCGGCAATCCCTTGGAGTAATCCAGCCGGTCCACGGCAATGATGCGTTGCGGTTCTGGCTCGCCCTCGGGCTCTCCGGCAGCCGTCGGATCGCCGCCATCCTTGCGCGCCAGTTCGGCAAATGCACCGACATTGATCCCGATGGGGAACCGGTCGATCTGTACGGACCGATGACCAGTGCCGGGCGTCCCGGCATCGGTTTCCTGTGTGCGAAGATAGGTTTTCAGATTGGCAACGTCGGTATGGGTCTGAAACCCCAGAAGATCATAATCCAGCATCGCATCAACCAACGCGCGATGATTGGGTGTGGCGGACAACAGATCAGGCGGGGGAAAGGGGATGTGCAGAAAATGCCCTATCCGCTGCTTGCATCCCAGTTTTCGCAGGTAGCAGGCCAGCGGAATCAAATGGTAGTCATGCACCCAGATAATATCATTGGGCTTCAACATCGGCATCAACCGCCGGGCAAAGGCCTCGTTCACGCGCATATAGGCTTCAAAACCGGCAGAATTGAAGTTCACCAGATCAAGGCGGTAATGAAACAATGGCCACAGCACGCTGTTGGCATAACCAAGATAATAGTCCGCGAAATCCTTGGGCGATACCGGCGCGCCAACGCAGGTGATGCGCCCGAATTGCCTGACCTCGACCGGGCCGCCGGTTTCGCCCTCGCGTTTGCCGTTCCAGCCGAACCAGATCCCGCCACGACGGCGCATGGCGTCTGACAGTCCGACGGCCAGACCACCAGACTGCGCCGAGGCGCGCAGATCGGCAACCCGGTTGGACACGACGATCAACCTTTGCTGCCCCTCTTCGCCGCCAGAGTCTGAAGAGGGATCCTCGACACTGCCCTGCAAGCTAGACACGGGCACTTCAGCCCCGTCCCGTCGGACTGTGACGAAGGCGCCGCCGTGCAGTTGTGAGGATTGAACTGACATGGGATTGCGCCTGATGCTCCTTCTACCCATTGTCAACGCATCAGGGCATCGATTGTTCCGCGCTTCCTGGCCGGAAGTCTGTGAGTCCGGCAAGATATCTCGCCACCGCCGCAGGGTCTGCCAGCCGGAACTGCGCGCAGGTCTGGCCCGCACCCACCTTGACCGAGACCCCGTCCATCGCGTTCACTTTTGAAAAGCCCGCCTCGTCCGTCACATCATCCCCGGCAAAGAACGCGCGCCGACCCGCAAACGGCTTGCCAGTCATCAGCCCGGCTATCGCATCGCCCTTGTTTTGCGGGCCGCACTTCAGCTCAGTCACCATCTTGCCTGTGATCAGAAAAAAGTCCGGGTTGCGGGCAGCCTGCTTTTCCATGAAGTGCAGGCAGGCTGATGCCATTTGGGGCCGGTTGCGGAAGTGCAGCGCGACAGAGCCGGGCTTCACCTCTGCCAACAGCCCCGGCGTGGCCTCTGCAAACCGCCCGGTGGCCGTGGTCAGCCGGGCCAGCGCCATATCATCGACCGCCGCGCGTGTGATACGTCCATCCGGGCCCCGCTGTTCCAGCCCATGCACGCCGACGCAGGGAAGCCTGAGGGGTGCAAGCATCTGATCCAGCTGCGCGATGCTACGCCCCGAAATCAGCGCCACGGCCCCATCCGCCGCCGCGTCAAGCGCGTCAAGCACCGACAGCACCTCTGGTGACACCCGCGCTTGTCGGGGGTCAGAGACAATCTCGGCCAAGGTGCCATCGACATCCAGAAAGAACGCAGTTTTGGCAGGCGACAGCACGGGTGGTGAACGGTCAGGCGAGGGCACGGGCGAAACAATCTGAAAGTTGCGATGTGTTCTAGTAACCGGCGGCGGGGGTGGATGGTTCCGCGCATTACTGGTGCGGCGCAACTGTCGTGGCGAAGACGCGGAACTTTCCACATGCCCGGCGGGTTGGGAACACGGGCCACAACCAGCCCTCAGGCAAGGAGGCCACCTTTCATGACGCCACAACCGGCGCAGACCCCCCCTTCCAGCAGCCATGAACCCCAAGGGACCGGGCTGCGCACCGAATGGGTGCTGCTGGGCGTGGCGCTTGCCCTTTTTGCCTATTTCATCGCTCCGGTGCTGCTGCTGGTGTTCGCGGGCCTCGCGCTTGCGGTGGCGCTTGACGGGCTTGCCGCAATGACCGCGGCGCGCACGCCGCTGTCACGGGGCTGGGCTGTTCTGGTGATCGTGCTGGTTCTGATCGGACTGCTGGCAGCTTTCATTGTGGCGATCCCCGGACAACTCGCCGCGCAGATGGACCAGATGTGGCAGGCCCTGGATGCGTTCATCAAGGACGCTGTCGAGTGGCTTGAGGGAATTGGTGTCACGCCCGAGCTGCTCGGACTTGGCGAAAACAGCGAGGATCTTGTCGGCACGGCAAGCACAGCAATGGGCCATGTGGCGCGCTGGGGCATGACGACCCTGGGTGCCCTTGCCAGCTTTGCGGTGATGCTGGCCGTCGCAGGCTTTGCCGTGGCCGATCCCGCGCTGTACCGGCGAGGGCTGGTGCGGCTGCTGCCGCACAGCAAACGGCCACTGATGGAGGACACGCTGTCAGCCGTGGCGCAGGCGCTGCGGTGGTGGTTTCTCAGTCAGCTTGTGTCGATGCTGATGCTCGGCATCACAGTGTCGGCAGGGCTTTGGGTGATCGGGGTGGATCTGTGGCTGGGTCTGGGTGTTCTGACCGCGCTGCTGACCTTCGTGCCCTACCTGGGGCCGGTGATCGCCGGCATTCCAATTCTGGTGATCGCCTTTGCCGACAGCGCCCAGACCGGGCTGATCGTGACCGTCTTTTACCTGACGGTGCAAAATGTCGAATCCAACATCGTTGTGCCAATGATCCAGCAGAAAGTCGTGCACCTTGCCCCGGTGCTGGCAATTGCCGCGCAGGTGTTCTTTGGCCTTTTGTTCGGCTTGCCCGGCTTCATTCTGGCCGCACCGCTGGCGGTTGTGGGTATGGTGATGGTGCAGAAACTGTGGGTGGAGGCGGTGCTGGGTGACGAGGCCTGAGCAACTGCCAGACGCGGCGGCAGCCGACCCATGGAAACACCATCAACCGAAGCGGGCGAGGCATGCCTGAATTCACGATGAAAGGTGAATTTTCCCATACAGTCACGGGAAATGCGGTGTGTGTAGTGGACTTCCCGGCACTTGATTGGCAAGGTCAGTTCGGAACGTCTTGCCCCCGGGAAGTACCAAAGATGGGCTTGATCCATGATCATTTCCCGACCGTAAGAAAAAGAAACACAGGACGATTGAAACGCAAGGGGTTCCCGGAATGTCGGGCGGACATGACAAGCACGATACAGGTGATCATCTGGAGCAGGAACTCAGGCAGATCCTGAAAAGGATTGAAAGAGAGCCGGTTTCGGATGAGCTTCGCACACTGGCGAAACAGCTGGAAGATGCATTGAGAAAACGCGATCAGGACGGGAATACGGGTTAACCGTTATCGCCGGGTGCGCGCGGGTGGCTAGTCATCGTCATGTCGGTTGCTTCGACGGTGCCAGGGCCATCGGCCTTCTATCTCGACCTCCAGCGAGAAACTCAGGAATGTGCGGATCAGAACAATCGCCGCCAGCACACCCAGGCTCTCCATCGTTGGTTCGATGATGACCGTGCCCACAATATCGGCGGCAATCAGAAACTCCACGCCGATCAGAATGCTCTTGGCCAGCCGGGTGCGGAAAAGGTCATAGATTGTCTTGCCATCACGGCGCCGGACCAGATTGCGCAGGGCTTCACCAATGCCAATGACGCAACCCACCACAATCGCCAGAACGCCCATCACCTCAAGAAGCTGGGCGATGATTTCAAGGTAGCGATGCGTGAATTCCGGGGACATTGGGCCAACCTCTCAAGCGCCATCCCTTTGGCACACAGGGTGCATGGGTTCAGGGGGCATCGCGGATGGCCCGGGCCCGCGCCACCAGCAGTTGCCATTCCCGCGCGGTGGCAGCCTCGATGGCAAAGGCCTGATCAGGCAGCGCACCGGGGTCTTCCTGATGGTCCTGTACGGTCGCGCCCTCGTCGATACGCCGGGCGATGTCATTGCCCGGCTGGCGCATCACCGAGGCCAGAATCATCGCCAGAACCTCGCGGTGTGCGTTGAGGCGGCCCTCAAGTTCTTGTGGCGACGGAATTGACATGACCGGCCTTTCCCTTCTGAAGGATTGCTCGGTGCTGTGGCGGCACAACGCTGCGCCGCCATAGCAGGGCGTGTCATACGCCGTAGGGCAGCCCGTAGTGGCCATGGATACGGCGACCGTATTGCGGGTCAGTCCAGGGCTCGTCATCGCGGGCATAGTGCGGCCCACCTTCGAGCTGCTCGCGCGAGACATTGACGACATAGCCGCCATAGCCGGTGTCGTATTTCAGCGTGTCCCACGGCAGCGGGTGATACCGCTCTCCAATGCCGAGAAAGCCGCCAAACGACATCACGGCGTATGAGACCTTGCCGGTTACCTTGTCCACCATGAAGTTGTGGACGCTGCCGACATGCTCGCCCTCAAGGTTGTAGACATTGGTGCCTTCAACCTTGTCCGAGGCGATCAGGCGCAGCGTCTCGTCAATGGCCTCGCCCTGTCGGACACTGCCAGCGGGCGCATTCGTTGCGTTGTAGGTCATGTCAGTTCTCCTTTGGTTGGTGTCTGACATAACCTCCGGCAGGTGTTGACGTTCCGCGCCGCCACATCACATCGTCGGGTTGCGTGCAGCTTTTCGCCGGGCCGCGCCCGCCCGGCTACCAAAGCCCGATCAGCGGCAGCACCACAAACCACGCCACATAAGTCAGCCCCAGCATGAGCAGCAGGTCGATGCGCCCCTCAGAGGCACCTTTGCGCACATACCGGTCCAGCATCCAGACCTGTAATACGGCATGCGGAACAACGATCAGCGGTAGCAGCAGGCTGACCTGCGCCAGCACCAGCGCCAGCATCACGGCCACCAGCGCCGACGCAACGGTCAGCCCCTTCGCCAGCCGTGCTGAGCGGGCCGCCCCAAGGCGCACCACCATGGTGATCTTGCCTGCTGCGGCGTCGGCGGCGCGATCGGGGATGCCCGCCAGCAGGATCGCGGGCAGTACCGACAGCCCGATAGCCAGCCCCATCGCCCAGGCCTGCGTCGAGAGCGGGTCACCGCCCTGCACCACATAACCCAAGAGCAGCACACCCGGCCCATGGGTAAGGGCCACATCCAGCTCACCCAGCCCGCGATGCGACAGCTTCAGCGGGGGCATCGTATATCCAAGTGCAAGCACCGCCAGCGCCCCCAGAACCACTGCCACCGCGCCGGGGGCGGGCACCAGAAACAGCAGCACCAGTGTCGCCACCGCAGCAACCGCCAGCGCCACACTTACCCCGCGCCAGAGATCCGCCAGCGACAGCACCCCCTCGTGCAGGCTGCGCCCGCCACCATTGAACGGCCCCCAGTGCCGGTTCACCGCATCGCTGTCGCGATCATAGATATCGTTGGACAGCACCGTCGCGATCTTGAGCGCGACCATCGCCACCAGACCTGCGACAAAGGCCAGCGGGTCTAGCGGGCGCATCAGCAACAGCGCGCCCAGCGTATAGGCCAGCACGCTCATCGGGTAGAACTGCGGGCGCACCGCCAGCAGCCATTGCCCGGCGCGGTGCAACCGTCTGCGCACCGGCCCACGCGGACCACCGGCCATCCGCTCGCCCAGCACCCGCGCCTGTGTCACCCAGCTTGCGCGGGTGGGCGCGTCGGTGTGGCTGGGCGGGGAAAAGACATGCACGCCCAGTGTCTTGATACCGCACAGGCCCAACGTCGCGCGGGTCATGGCCCGCTGGCCGGGGGCGCCCTGCACCCAGCGATAGACCAGCGGCGGCACATCCATGGTAACCAGCAACTCAGCCGTGCGCGGTGCCAGCAGGCCATAGTAATGCCCGCCCTCCTCGCGAAAGGCGAAGCCCGGGTAAAGCACCCGGTCCAGAAACCCCTTCAGCCGCGCGGGCATCATGCCCCACCAGTTCGGAAAGACGAACACCAGATGGTCGGCCCAATCGACCAGATCGCGTGCGTTCTCAAGATCAGGTTCCAGCGCCTGATCAGCGGGCGAGGGGGTTTCAACATCGGGGTTGAACGCCATCTCGCCCAGATCAAGGGTGCGCACCGTGCAGCCCGCGCTTTTCGCGCCTGCGGCATAGGCATCGGCCAGCGCGCCACAGAGGCTTGCTTTTCGGGGATGTCCAAGAATGACCAGCAGATTCATGCCTGCCTCCGCGTTTGATTGGCCCCAAGGCGCGGTGGTCCGTTCCGTTCTACCAGCGCAAAACCCGTTGAACATTGGCGCGTCCGTTGCGCGCCATTGATCCTCACGACAGCGGAATTTCGGCTGATACCGGCGCTGATACGCTCTCGGTGATGCCGCGCGGCGACCCCTCACCCAGATCTTCCAGAAGCCGCAGCCGCGCCCGGTTGAGCCGGCTTTTCACCGTGCCGATTTCACATTCACAGATCTCGGCGGCTTCCTTGTAGCTCAGACCCAGCACACCGATCAGCATGATCACCTCACGCTGTGACCGGGGCAGCACACAGATCGCATTGCTCAGTTCCTGCTGGCGCATCGACCATTCCTGCCGGGGTATGCACCCAACCTGACTGGCAACGCAGTCGGCAGCGCCGGGCGACTCTCGCACGGCGATCTTGTATTGGGTGCAAAAGGTGTTCCGCATGATCGTGAACAACCAGGACTTGAGGCTGGTGCCGGGCCGGAACTGGTGAATTTTGGTCAGGGCCTTGGTCAGGGTTTCCTGCACCAGATCATCCGCATCGGTGGGGTTGGTATGGAACGACCACGCAAACGCGCGAAGGGCGGGAATAAGCGCGACAATATCAGCCCGGGTTGTTACGTCGGTTTCGTCGAATGGAGCCAAGGGCATCGATCGTCCTCCCTTTCTGATGGGCTTGCAGAAATTGACCGCACCTGATCGTGACAACGACTTCAGGCGCATGCCGTTCCCTTCGGCGGGACAGAAACCTGACAACTTGCGCGAGAAACTCTCGCCACCCGGCCGGGTGTCGGATCACGCGCCAATGACGGTCAGTTGCCGCATCCGACAAGAGGCACGAGAGTGGCTTGCGCGCACTGGTGCGAGGGCCCGCTCTACACATGGTTGTGCCGTAAAGGCACACATCCGCTCATGACGGGTCATCGCGGGCGCGTGGCGCGTGCATTGACGCGGGAACCGATTGCGCGGCCTTGGCGTTGAGGGTGTGACACTCCCTGCCCCGTTTGGGCGGGGCATTGCTTTTGAGGTAGTTGGGTATGAATGCATATGTCGCGCGCAGATCCCCTGCGCTGATGTTGCCGCCTTTCGCTGAACACCGGCGGTATATCGGGGAACAGCACTTGAAACCGATGTCGGTGTTTGCCGACGACAGAGTTGGGAGCTGCATGTTCCACGGCTGACCGCAGGCGGTTTTCCCTCTCCTGCCGGGTTGCGCCGTTTGCGTGAACGCAGCACCCAATGCACCGGGCGGCCACACGGCCGTCCGGTGTTATTGTTTCTGCCAATTCGGGGGTTCACCGTGACGGGCTTGCTGGCCTGTAGCACCGGCTTCGTGCCGCTGGGGCAGTTGCGCAGCGCTTAATTCATGAGCAGCAGATGCACAACAATCTGCCCATCGCACCCTTTTCGCACGGATTTCGCTGTGCCTGCATCCGCCCAGTAATGGAACCTTGTTATGGCCGGGCCGTTTTGTTGGGGTAATACCAGTGCAGAAAGGCAATGGACGTGGTCCGCGGGAAGTCAATTACAGAACCGACCAGACGCACCGCTGCCTTGAGCGCGCCAGAGGCGCGCAAAACATCAGCCGATGCGGCACCCGCTGATCCGCGCCTTGCGGAACTGGCTGCGCAGCGCATCGCAATCGAAAGCATCAATATAGAGGTAAATGGCGGTCGGTTTCCGGCAAAGGTGGTGGCCCTTCAGACAGAGCGTGTGGTGGCCGACATATTTGCAGACGGTCATGACACCATCGCGGCGGCCATCGTGGTCCGGCATGGCAAGGGTGCGGCGATTGAAACCCCGCTGGAGCATCTGGGCAACGACAGGTGGGAGGCACGGGTGACCTTTGCCGAGGTCGGACGCCATGACTGCACCATCATCGCCTGGCGCGACCTGTTTGCCACCTGGCGCAAGGATGTCGCGAAGAAGCATGCGGCGGGTCAGGCCATCGGGCTGGAACTGGAAGAGGCGCGGCATCTGATTGAGGCGGCTCTTGGGCCCGACGGGCGCGCAAACGCAGATGACGAAACCGCGCTGCGCGATCTGCTCAAGGCCGATACCAGCGCGCAAAAATCCGGTGCGACAGATGCCGAGCGCCTGAGCCGTCTGACCGCAACCAGTATCGCCGAGCTGATGCAACGTGCCGCGCCGCGCACTGATCTGACCCGCTACAAGGTGCTGAGTGTGCATGCCGACCGGCGCGCGGCGGCGTTCAGTGCGTGGTATGAGATGATGCCGCGCTCGCAGTCCGGTGATGTCAATCGCCACGGCACCTTTGATGACGTGATCGACAGGCTTGGCTATGTTCGCGATCTGGGCTTTGACGTGCTGTATTTTCCACCGATCCATCCTATCGGGCGCACCAACCGTAAGGGCAAGAACAACTCCCTCACCGCGCAGGAGGGTGACCCGGGCAGCCCCTATGCCATCGGCTCAAAGGACGGCGGGCATGATGCCATCCACCCCGAGCTTGGCAGTTTCGCTGATTTCAAGCGACTGGTGCAGGCCGCGCATGAACATGGCCTTGAAATCGCGCTGGACTTTGCCATCCAATGCTCGCCCGATCATCCGTGGATCAGGGAACACCCCGAATGGTTCGACTGGCGGCCCGACGGCTCGATCAGGTTTGCCGAGAACCCGCCAAAGAAATACGAAGACATCGTCAATGTGCACTTCTACCGCGATGCCATCCCCGGTGTCTGGTATGCATTGCGCGACATCGTGCTGTTCTGGATCGACCACGGGGTCAAAATCTTCCGCGTAGACAACCCGCACACAAAGCCCTTTCCGTTCTGGGAATGGCTGATCTCAGATGTCCACACCCGCCATCCTGACACGATCTTTCTGGCCGAGGCCTTCACCCGGCCAAAGGTCATGAAGCGGCTGGCCAAGTTGGGGTTCAGCCAGTCATATTCCTATTTCACATGGCGCAATGAAAAGGCCGGGCTTCAGGACTATCTGACCGAGCTGACACAGTCCGCCTGCCGCCATTACATGCGGCCGAACTTCTTTGCCAATACGCCTGATATCAACCCCACCTACCTGCAAACCAGCGGCCGCCCCGGTTTTCAGGTCAGGCTGGTGCTGGCGGCAACGCTTGGCGGTAACTACGGCATCTATAACGGCTATGAAATCTGCGAATCCGAGCCGGTGCCGGGCAAGGAAGAGTATCTCAACTCCGAGAAATATGAGATCCGGGCCTGGGACATGGACCGGCCCGGCAACATCCAGAGCGACATCCGCCTGCTGAACCGCCTGCGCAACACGCACCCCGCCTTGCAGGATTTCACCAATCTGGCCTTCCACGAAGCCGAAGATGACCAGATTCTCGCGTATTCAAAACGCTCTGAAGATTTGCAGGATTTCATTTTGCTCCACGTCAATCTTGATCCCCACAATGCCCGCAATTTCCGGTTTGAAGTGCCGCTGTGGGAATTTGGCCTGCCCGATGATGCCTCGGTCGAGGTGCGCGACCTGCTGCACGGGAACCGCTTTACATGGCATGGAAAATGGCAGTGGCTGGAACTGGACCCGGCCACCAGACCCTATGCGATCTGGCAGCTCTTTGCCCCGGGGGTGCCGCGCGCATGACCCGCCAGCCTGTGAAAACCCGCCCCGCACGCGCCAGCAAAATCGACCGCAGCAAGGCTGACTGGTACAAGGATGCGATCATCTATCAGCTGCACATCAAGGCGTTTCAGGACAGCGACGGCGACGGGATCGGCGATTTTGCCGGGCTGATGCAGCGTCTGGACTATGTGCAGGAACTGGGTGTCACGGCAATCTGGGTATTGCCGTTCTATCCCTCGCCGCTGCGCGATGACGGCTATGACATTTCTGACTACCGCTCGATCAACCCGTCCTATGGCAAGATGAAGGACTTCAAGGCCTTCGTGACCGAGGCTCACCGGCGCGGATTGCGGGTGATCACCGAACTTGTGATCAACCACACCTCTGACCAGCACCCGTGGTTCCAGCGTGCCCGCCACGCCAAACCCGGCTCTGCGGCACGCGACTGGTATGTCTGGTCGGACACCGATGAGAAATGGCCGGAGACGCGGATCATCTTTCTGGATACCGAGAAATCGAACTGGAGCTGGGACCCGGTCGCCGGGGCCTATTACTGGCACCGCTTCTATTCGCATCAGCCTGACCTGAACTTTGACAACCCGCGTGTGCTGGCCGAGGTTCTCAAGACCATGCGCTACTGGCTGGATATGGGGGTAGACGGCCTGAGGCTGGATGCGATCCCATATCTGGTCGAACGTGACGGCACGAATAACGAGAACCTGCCGGAAACCCATGACGTTCTCAAAAAGATCCGCGCCGAACTTGATCGCCATTACACCGACCGGATGCTGCTGGCCGAGGCCAACCAGTGGCCGGAAGACACGCGCCCCTATTTCGGCGACGGGGATGAATGCCACATGGGCTTTCATTTCCCGCTGATGCCGCGGATGTATATGGCGCTGGCGCAGGCTGACCGCCATCCGATCACTGACATCATCCGCCAGACGCCCGAGATTCCGGAAGCGTGCCAATGGGGGATATTCCTGCGCAACCATGACGAGCTGACGCTTGAAATGGTGACCGAGAATGAGCGCGACCATATGTGGAAGTTCTATGCCGAGGATGCCCGCGCGCGCATCAACCTTGGCATTCGCCGCCGCCTTGCCCCGCTGATGAAGAACGACCGGCGCAAGATTGAGCTGTTGAACTCCATGTTGCTGTCGATGCCCGGCACGCCGATCCTGTATTATGGCGATGAGATCGGCATGGGCGACAATTACTATCTGGGCGACCGTGACGGCGTGCGCACGCCCATGCAGTGGTCGGCGGACCGCAATGCAGGCTTCAGCCGCGCCAATCCGCAACAGATGTATCTGCCGGTCATCATCGACCCGGTCTATGGGTATCCGGCGATCAATGTCGAGGCACAGGCGCAGAACCCCTCGTCATTGCTGAACTGGATGCGCCGCATGATCACGGTGCGCAAGCGTCACCCGGCCTTTGGGCGCGGAACCATGACGCTGCTTTACCCGCGCAACCGCAAGGTTCTCGCCTATCTGCGCGAGCATGAGGGCGAGGTCTTCCTGTGCGTCGCAAACCTAGGTGATTCCGCGCAGGCGGTAGAGCTGGACCTTGCGCGCTATCGCGGGCGCGTGCCGATAGAGCTGTCAGGAAGCTCGGCTTTTCCCCCGATCGGCGATCTGACCTATCTGCTGACGCTGCCCGCCTATGGCTTTTACTGGTTCTCGCTGAGCGATGAGCAGGATCTGCCCACCTGGCATGAACCTCTGCCCGAGGTGCTGCCCGAATTCATTACGCTGACCAGCCGTGACGGTCGCGTGAGCACCGCCCTTGCGGGACGCGAGGGGGCGCAGTTCAGCGGTGACGTGCTGCCCAGGTGGCTGCCCCTGCAACGCTGGTATGCCGCCAAGGACCGCGCCATCGACAATGTGAAGCTGGTGCTGATGGGCGAAATGGATGGCCACGGTCACGGCCTCAGCGCCATCGACGTGACACTGGGCGAGGAAACGCAGCGCTACTTTCTGCCAATCTCGTTGCGCTGGGGCGATGACAACCTGCGCCCGGGCGCGCCAAAACTGTCCTACACGCTGTCCAAGATCCGCCGGGGTCCGCAAGTCGGCGCGCTGATCGACGGGGCCTATGATGAGCGTTTTGTCACGGCGCTGCTGGACGGGATGCGCCGCCAGATCCGCATCGAGAGCGAACACGGCGTTGTCGAGTTCTCGGCAAACGAGCGTCTGCGCGCATTGGACGATCCGGGCGATGCGCATTACCTGGGCGTCGAACAGAGTAATGTCTCGGTCGGGTTCGGCGGCAAGGTTATCCTGAAGATGTACCGGCGTTTGCGTGCCGGGGCGCAGCCGGATGTCGAGGTTGCGCGCTTTCTGACTGACATCGCGCAATTCGCGCATACGCCGCAACTGCTGGGGGCGATCACCTGGCGCACCGGCGGCGCAGGCGACAGCGATCAGACAACACTGGCGGCCGTCTTTCCCTATGTGCACAATCAGGGCGATGCATGGGAAGGCGTGACGCAGGCGCTGCAAAGCGATCTGGACGTGCATGAGGGGTGGTCCTCTGCGGCGATCGACACCCAGGCCGGGCCGGACGCAGAGACCGAGGAGTTCAGTTTCCCGCTGCGCATCGGGCGGCTGCTGGGCCAGCGGACTGCCGAACTGCACCGCGCCTTTGCGACCCCCACCGATGATCCCGCCTTTGCGCTGGAGCCACTGACGCGCCAGCATTTGCAGGACTGGGCCACCGAGACTGCGAACGAGGTGGAGGCGGCTCTTGAGCGGCTGCAAAGTGCGCTGCACAGCCTGTCAGACAGCGACACCGCGCTGGCGCAGAAGGTTCTTGATCAGCGCGCGGCGCTCTTGGAACGCGCGCATCAGATTGCACAGATGACGCCGCAAGGCATGCTGTCACGCATCCACGGCGATTATCATCTGGGCCAGATTTTGTTGTCACAGGGCGATATCACGATCATCGATTTCGAGGGCGAGCCGACGCGGACACTGGCAGAGCGGCGCGCGAAAGCCTCGCCCTTGCGCGATGTCGCGGGCATGCTGCGGTCCTTCGACTATGCCGCGCTGGTGGCCATCCGCCAACATCCGCGGCGCGAAAGCGCGATTGCCGAAAGCGCCTTGCGCCGGATCGAGGACTGGCGCCGCTCAGTCGCGCGCGAGTATCTGGCGGCCTATCAGGAACATATGGCCGGAGCGCCGAACCTGCCCGAGGATGAGGGCGCGCGCAGGCAGCTTCTGGATTTGTTGTTGTTGCGCAAGGCAATCTACGAAGTCGCCTATGAGCTTGGAAACCGCCCGGCGTGGGTGGGCATTCCGTTGCAGGGCCTGCTTGAACTGGTCGCGATGGGCGAGAGATGAACATGGTACGCAACCCGGCAGCCATTCCGCTGTCCGATGTCGAGGCCATCATCCGCGGGCAGCACGGTGACCCGTTCGCGGTGCTGGGCATGCACGGCGGCAACGGCACGCCCCTTCAGGTCGCGACCTTCCAGCCCGAGGCCGCAGAGGTGGCGCTGATCAGTGCAGACGGCGACACGATAATCTGCGAACTGGATCAGCTCAGCCCCGAGGGGTTCTTTGCTGCCCGCACCCCGCGCCGCACAAGGCGTTTTGAGTACCGGTTGCGGTTGCGCTCAGGCGCGCGAGAGTGGGACATCGATGATCCTTACCGGTTCTCGAACGTCCTCGGCGAACTGGATACACATCTGATGGGCGAAGGGCGCCACCGGCACCTTTACAACCGGCTGGGCGCGCATCCGATGACGCATGAGGGCGTGGCAGGTGTCGGCTTTGCCATCTGGGCACCGAATGCGCGGCGGGTCAGCGTGGTCGGTCCGTTCAACGCATGGGACGGTCGCCGCCATCCGATGCGGCTGCGCCACGGCGCGGGTGTGTGGGAGCTGTTCTTGCCGGGGTTGCAGGTGGGAGAGCTATATAAATATGAGATCATCAGCACCGAAGGCCACCGGCTGCCCCTAAAATCTGACCCTGTGGGGTTCTCGCATGAGGCGCCCTCTGCCACCGCCTCGGTCATCGCCGGACTGCCGGACCATGACTGGCAGGACGACAACTGGATGGCGCAACGACCGGCCCGCCAAAGCCGCAACGCGCCGATTTCGATCTATGAGGTGCACCTCGGCTCGTGGCGGCGGGGCGCGGGCAACAGCTTTCTGGACTATGACGCGCTGGCCACGCAACTGGCCGAGTATGTCGACGAGATGGGCTTTACCCATATCGAGTTCCTGCCGGTGACCGAGCACCCGTTTTCCGGTTCATGGGGCTATCAACCGACCGGCCTGTTCGCACCCACCGCGCGGTTTGGCCCGCCCGAAGGGTTTGCCCGGATGGTGGACCATCTGCACGCGGCGGGCATCGGCGTCATCTGCGACTGGGTGCCCGCGCATTTCCCGTCAGACGCGCATGGCCTTGCGCAGTTTGACGGCACGGCGCTTTATGAACATGCCGATGTCCGTCAAGGTTTTCATCAGGACTGGAATACCCTGATCTACAACTTCGGTCGGCGCGAGGTTGCGAATTTTCTTGGTGCCAGCGCGGTTTACTGGCTGGACAAATACCACGTCGATGCCCTGCGCGTCGATGCTGTGGCCTCCATGCTCTACCTCGACTATTCGCGCCAGCCCGGAGAGTGGGTGCCCAACATCCACGGCGGGCGCGAGAACCTTGAGGCCATCGACCTGTTGCGCGACGTGAACAGCCATGTCAGCGAAGCCTACCCCGGCGCGGCCATGATCGCAGAGGAATCCACCGCGTTCCCAAAGGTCAGCCGCCCGGTCAGTGATGGGGGCCTGGGCTTTACCTTCAAGTGGAACATGGGCTGGATGCATGACACGCTGAGCTTTTTCCGGCGTGATCCGGTGCACCGGCGGCACCACCAGCATGATCTGACCTTCGGCCTGAACTATGCCTTTACTGAGGATTTTGTCCTGCCGCTCAGCCACGATGAAGTGGTGCACGGCAAAGGCTCGCTTATCCGGCAGATGGCGGGCGACCGCTGGCAGAAGTTCGCCAACCTGCGGGCGTATTATGGTTTCATGTGGACCCATCCGGGCAAGAAGCTGTTGTTCATGGGCTGCGAGTTCGCGCAAGAGCGCGAATGGGACCACGACCATTCGCTTGACTGGCATCTGCTGGATGACCCGATGCACAGGGGCGTGCAGCAACTGGTCGCTGACCTGAACCGGCTCTACCGCGACCGGCCCGCCCTGCACCGGCTTGACTGCGACCCCGAAGGCTTTGAATGGATAGACGCCAGCGATGCGGCGCAAAGTGTCCTTGTGTTTCTGCGCAAATCCGATGACGGCACCGCGCCTGTGGTCGTTGTGTGCAACCTGACGCCGGTGGTGCGCAGCGACTATCGCATCGGGGTGCCGCAGGGCGGGGTGTGGCGTGAGCTGCTGAACACCGATGCCGAATGCTATGGCGGCTCGAACGTGGGCAATCAGGGCCTGCTCAACGCCGAAGACACCCCTTGGCATGCGCGCCCCGCCTCCTTGCGCCTGACGCTGCCACCACTGGCGACACTGGTTCTGGCCCCACGATGACCCCACCATGACTGAAACCCGTTTTCACCGCGCCTTCACCCGCAGCTGGGGCGCAGAGATGGACACTGACGGCGCGCGCTTCCGGATTTGGGCACCGGGACGGGATGGGGTGGCGCTGCGCCTTGAGGGCCGCGACCACCCGATGCAGCGCGAAGCACAGGGATGGTATTCTGTCCATGTCGCGGAGGCGCGGGCGGGGGCCGGATATGCCTTTGTGCTTGATGACGGCATGTGCGTGCCTGACCCGGCGGCCCGCGCGCAGGCAGGCGACGTGCACGGCCCGTCGCTGCTGGTCGATCCGCACGCCTATCACTGGCGCCACCCTTGGAAGGGCCGCCCCTGGGCCAGCGCGGTCATCATGGAAATCCACATCGGCACCTTCACGCCTGCGGGCACCTTCCGTGCGGCCACCGAGCGTCTGCACCTGCTGGCCGAAACCGGGATCACGGCCATCGAGCTCATGCCGGTTGCCCAGTTCGCCGGCAACCGGGGCTGGGGGTATGACGGCGTGCTGCTCTATGCCCCCCATCCGGCATACGGCACGCCCGGTGACATGAAGGCGCTGATCGACACCGCGCATGGGCTGGGAATGATGGTGCTGCTGGATGTGGTCTATAATCACTTCGGCCCGGATGGAAACTACCTGCACACCTATGCGCCGCAGTTCTTCACCGACCGCCGCCAGACGCCTTGGGGCGCGGCAATTGACTATGCCAACCCGGCTGTGCGGCGTTTCTTCATCGAGAACGCGCTTTACTGGCTGGAAGAATACCATCTGGACGGCCTGCGGCTGGATGCGGTGGACAACATCCATGACCCCGGTTCAGACCCCGGAATACTTGAGGAACTTGCCGCCGAGGTCCACGCTGCACATCCGGGCGCGCATTTGCATCTGACGACTGAAGACAACCGCAACATCACCCATCTGCATGAACGCGGCGACGATGGCACGCAGCGCCTTTACACCGCCGAATGGAACGATGACTTTCACAATGCCGCCCATGTCATCGCCACGCATGAGGCCGAGGGGTATTACGTCGATTTCACGCAGGATCGCTGGCACAAACTCGCCCGGTCGCTGGCTGAGGGGTTTGTGTATCAGGGCGAAGCCTCGGATCATATGGGCGGCGCCGCGCGCGGCGTGCCTTCGGCCCATCTGCCGCCGCTGGCATTCGTGGATTTTCTGCAAAACCATGACCAGACCGGCAACCGGGCCTTTGGCGAGCGGCTGCTGACGCTGGCCCCCCCGGCAACCGTGCAGGCGCTGACCGAAATATTGCTGCTGTCGCCCCATGTGCCGCTGATGTTCATGGGCGAGGACTGGGGTGAAACCCGGCCATTCGCGTTTTTCACCGATTTCCACGGCACGCTTGCACAGGCCGTCCGCGAGGGCCGCCGCAAGGAGTTCAGCGCCTTTGGCGGGTTCACCGACCCCGCCCGCCGCGCCATGATCCCGGACCCCAACAGCGAGGCGACCTTTCTTGCGTCAAAGATCGACTGGGCAAAGCGAGACAGCGCCGCGGGGCAGGACTGGCTACGCCTTGTCCGCACCTTGCTGAACATCCGCCAACGCCAGATCGTGCCGCATCTTGCGCACGCACCCGGGCATGGCGGGCTGGTCATCACGGCGCAGGACGGGCAGATTGCCGTCGATTGGCAGCTGGACGGGGCTGTACTGCGGCTGCGGGCAAACCTGTTGGACCAGCCATGGCACCCGCCGGAAGCACCGGGCACAGCCCTTCACGGCCCCGGCGGCGACGTCCTGCCGCCCTGCTCTGTCCGCGTCGTCAAGGACGAGGCCACGTCATGACCGATGCAAGAGGCGCATCCAGCGTTCGTGCAACATATCGCATACAGTTCAGCGACAGCTTCCGCTTCACTGACGCCACGGCGCTGGTGCCCTACCTGGACAGGCTGGGCATCAGCCATCTCTATGCCTCGCCCCTCACTGCGGCGCGCAAGGGCAGTTCGCACGGCTATGATGTCGTGGATTTCAATGCCCTGAACCCCGCGCTGGGAACAGAAGATGACCTGCGCGCCCTCGCACATGCGATGCACCAGCGCGACATGGGCCTGATCGTTGATTTTGTGCCCAATCACATGGGGATCGGTGGCAGCGAGAACCGCTACTGGCTGAGCGTGCTTGAAGGGGGGCCGCACAGTGCCTTTGCGCATTGGTTCGACATTGACTGGACCGCCAGCCTGCCCGGCCCGCCGCACCACCCGCGCACCGGCAAGGTGCTGGTGCCGTTTCTCGGCGATCACTACGGCAGCGCACTTGCGGACGGTGAGTTGCGCCTGAAGTGCGATGCCGACGGGTTTTCAGTCTGGGCGCATGAAACGCACCGGTTGCCGGTTCGCCTTGGTGATTACGCTGCAATTTTGCAGAACGCGCCGGGCCTTGCGGATCTGGCAAGCGCCTGTCAGGCCGCCGCCGGGGCCTGTCAGGCAGACCCGGTGTGGCAGGGCCTCAAGGACCGTCTTGGCGCGGCCAGTGACGCGGAACTCCGCCCCGCGCTGGAGGCCTTCACCGGCACCCCGGGCGAGGCCGACAGCTGGAACCCGCTTGACCGGCTGATCGCGCAGCAATACTGGCGGGCGTCGCGCTATACGCTGGACGGCGATGCCATCAACTATCGCCGTTTCTTCACCATCAGCGATCTTGCCGGTGTCCGGGTTGAAGACGCTGATGTGTTCGCGGCTACGCATGCACTGATCTTTCGCCTGATGCGCGACGGTGTGGTGGACGGGCTGCGCATTGACCATATCGACGGGCTGCTGGACCCGGTACAGTATCTTGAACGGCTGCGCGCCAGTATCGACCGACCGTTCCCGCTCTATGTCGAAAAGATCCTTGGCCCTGGCGAGCAACTGCCCACGGACTGGCCCTGTGACGGCACCACCGGGTATGAGTTTGCCAATCAGGCCGCCACGCTGCTGGCCGATCCGCAGGGATCGCGCAGCCTGACCCGGTTTTACCCGGTTCTCAGCCGCCAGCGCCACCCGCCTGCGCGCGTCGTCAGGATCGCCAAACAGGAGGTGATGGCCTATTCCATGGCGGCAGAGCTGGAGGCGCTGACCGCCCGGCTGCTGGATCTGGCCGCGCGCGCCCCGGCCACTGCCGATATCGGGCGCGCGCCGCTGCGGGCTGGGCTGTCCGCCGTGGTGCTTGGCCTTGATGTCTATCGCACCTATGCCAGCGCCCGCGGCATCTCGGCGCAGGACAGGCGCCGCGTTGGCGCAGCTGTCGAACGCGCCAGGCGCCACGCACCTGAGCTGGGGCCGGATGTGTTTGATTTCCTGTTCGGCGTGCTGACCCTCGATCTGGTGCATGATCCGGAACGCGGCCGCCCGCAGGACGGCGATGACATCCTCGACACCGCCATGCGCATTCAGCAGTTCACCGGGCCAGTGATGGCAAAGGGGCTGGAAGACAAGGCGCTTTATCGCTACGCCCGGCTGCTGGCGCTGAACGAGGTGGGCAGCGAACCGGGCCAGTTCGGGCTGTCTGTCACGGCCTTTCACCGGCTATCGGGCGCGCGACGGCGGCGCAGACCGGCGTCCATGCTGGCGACAACCACCCATGACACCAAACGCGGTGAGGATGCCCGCACCCGCATCCTTGCGATCAGCGGGCATGTGGACACATGGCACAAGGCGCTGGTGGAATGGCACGGGCTGCTGGCTGACCCCGCTGCCCCGATTGACCCTAACGAAGAGAGCTTTTTCTATCAGATGCTGCTGGGCGCATGGCCAGTGGCGTGGGGCGAAAACTTCCCTGAAACGCAAGCGCTGGCACAGTTACAAGGGCGCATCACTGCGGCGATGGTGAAATCCGTGCGCGAAGCGGGCGTGAACACCCGATGGGTGTTTGGCAATCCGCGCTATGAGGCCAGCCTTGAGCGGTTCATCGCCCGGGCAATGAACCCTGATCCGGACAATCCTTTTCTGCACTCGTTTCGCGTCTTTGAACGCATGATCGCTTCTGACGGTATTGCCAACTCGCTGATTCAGACCGCGCTCAAGTTCACGGTGCCCGGTGTGCCTGACATTTATCAGGGTGCCGAATTGTGGGATCAGAGCCTGGTTGACCCGGATAACCGCCGCCCGGTCGATTTTGCGCGACGCAGCACGATGCTGGATGCGCTGCCCGCCGATGCCCCCCTCTGGACACCCGATATGCCCGCCGAGATGGCAAAGCTGGCGCTCACTGCCCGGCTGCTGGCAATTCGCCGGGCGCATCCCGGGCTGTTTGCCAAAGGCAGCTACCGTCCGATAGCGGCACAGGGGCCCGCCACACTCCGGTTCGTCGGTTTCGTGCGCGAGTGGCAGGGCCTGCGGCTGGCGCTCGCCGCCGCGCCTGATCCCGCGCAGGCACACATGCAGGACTGCCGCGACACGCAGCTTGTGCTGCCGCGGGGGGTTGCGGGGCCATGGCGCAATCTGGTGGATGGCGCGCACCATGACACAGTTCACGCCGCGCGGTTGTTCACGGCGGTGCCTCTGGCAGTGCTGACCAACTTCTGAGCGGGCAGTGTGAACGAAACCTACGGCTTGCCCGCCGCAACAACCCCCGCCGCAACCCAGCCATCAAACAGCTCAAGCACAGCAGCGCAGAACGCCGCGTCGTTGATGTGAGCGTCCAGCGCGGTGACTGCCACGCGGCCCTCAAGCGCGGCCTCGGCCGCCGCGACAAAGGCCCCAAGCCCCTCGGGGTCATGCGCCGGCTCGCCCGGGCGGTCCCATTCCTCGATCCCGCCGCGCGGCAGAAAGAAATGCGTGGGCCCTGTTGCGGCGGCAAGTCGGTTGGCCATCTCGCCCGCCAGCGCCTGACGCTCACTGGCATTGAAACCGACGCTCTTGATCAGACGATTGTGCAGGTGAAAGGGCCGGTCAGAGAAGCGTGCCGGGATCTCCTGCCATCCGGCAAGGTCCAGAATATCCATCGCCCCGGGGGCGACCATCTGCGGGGTGCCGCTGCGCCCTGCCCCGGTCAGCCGGTCGACACCCGCGCTGACCAATGAGCCGTGCAGCATGTTGACCAGTTCCTGCAACGAGAAATCCATCACACAGGCAAACGCCCCCTCGCCCGCCAACCGCTCAAAGGCCATGCCGCCCATGCCGGTGGTGTGGAACACCGCCACATCATAGCCGCGCGCGACCAGTTCAGGATGCAGCCGCTTCATGTATTTCAGGCAGGACGAGCCCAGCGAGGTCATGCCGATCACCGGCCGGTCAAAATGCGGCGGCTCAACCGCGCGAGCGGCCCCCAGCACAGCCCCCGCCGCCTGACTGAGCGATGATTTGCAAAGCGGGTTCAGCCCGTAAAGGCCCCCGGCCCACAGAATGAACTGCACATCCGCCGCCATCCTCTCAGCCGCGATCAGCGGCGATCCGGCAACGGTGGAGACGATGTATTTTGGCACGCCGATCGGCAGCGCCTGCGCGCAATCCAGCGCAAGGTCGGTGCCCATCGTGCCCCCCAGCGCGATCATGCCGTCAAACCGGCCCTCACTGAACAGCCGCCGGGTCAGCACCGCCGCACCTGCGCTCATCTTCTCGAATGCCTCGCCTTCCTCGCCAAGTGCGATCAGCGCATCGATGGTTTCACCCGCCGCTGCCGCCACCTCATGCTTGGACACATCGACAGCCCCCGGCGGATCGCCCAGCACGCTGACATCCATGCTCAGCACATCCCCGCCCTGCGCGCGGATGCGACCGATCAGATAGGCAAGTTCATCGGCCTTGGTATCAAAGGTTCCGATCACAAGGATGGTCTTGTTCATCTTTCTTCCTCCGGCGGTCACGCAGCACGGTCCAGGCCTGCACCGATACAGCGATGACAATCATGCAAAACAGAATGAACGCGATGGGCCGGTCGATGAAATCCCACGGCTCACGCACCCGCGCCATGGCGGTGCGCAGCCGGTCCTCCATCAGTTTGCCCAGCACGATGCCCAGAATGATGGGCGAAGTGGGATATTCGAGCCGTTTCAGAATGAACCCAAACACCCCAAAACCCGAGGCAATGGCCACATCGGTCAGCGAATTGCGCAAGGAGTAGACGCCGATCAGGCTGAAAGTCAGGATCATCATGCCCAGAAACCGGCTGGGGATCAGCATGACCTTCATCAATGTGCCCGAGGCGAAGAACAAAAACCCCACCACGATGATGTTCAGAAAGAACAGGCACAGATAAAGCGCCATCACAAAATCCATCTGCCCGGCAAACAGCTGCGGCCCCGGCACGACGTTGTGCACATAAAACACCGCCAGCATCATCGCCGTCAGCTCTTCCCCCGGGATGCCAAGCGCCAGAAGCGGGATCATCGCGGCAGGCGGGACCGAGTTGTTGGCGGCCTCGGACGCGACGATGCCCTCAGGGTTGCCCTTGCCGAACATCTCGGGCGTTTTTGAGGTGCGCTGCGCATAGGAATAGGACATGAACTGCGACATGAACTCGCCCACACCGGGGATCATGCCGCAGAACACACCAAAGCTTGACCCAACGGCAGCGATGCGCCGGTAGATCCACAGGTCACGGATCTGCGACAGAAAGCTGACCTTTTCAATACGCGGCAGTGTGTAGGTCTTGTCCTTGTCCATCAGCAGGATCAGCGCCTGACTGATCGCAAAGAGGCCCAGCACCACCACGATCAGATCAATGCCGGACTGCAACCACCCCGCGCCAAATGTGTAGCGCTGGGTATAAGCGGTGGCCTCGATGCCGATGGTTTGCAAAAAGATGCCCAGACAGGCCAGCATCGCCGCCGCCAGCACCTGCCCGCGATGGGTGATGACAACCAGCAGGATACCCAGCAATGCCGCCAGAAAGATCTCGCGCGCTCCGAACATCGGCGCGATACGCGCCAGCACGGGGGCCAGCAGCATCAAGGCGCAGATCGAGAACATCGCACCGAAGAACGAGGCCGAATAGGCCAGGCTCAGCGCACGGCGTGCCTCGCCCCGCCGGGTCATTGGATAGCCGTCATAGGTGGTCAGCGCATTGACCGGCGTGCCTGGCGTGTTGACCAGAATCGCCGGAATCGCGCCGCCATACATCGACGAACCATAGATCCCCAGCAGCGCGGTCAGCCCCACAATCGGCTCCAGTGCGAATGTCACCGGCAGGACGATGGCGATAGCCACAGCAGCCCCCACGCCGGGCAGCCCGCCGACAATCACCCCGCCGATCGCGCCCAGCATCAGGGCGGCGAACACGTCCCAGCGGGCAATGATCTGGAAGCTTGCAAACAGAAGGTCCATGGCCCCTCAGAAATACCGATAAAGGATGTAGCGGATGGAATCCGGCGCATAAGCGTAGATCGCCCCTGCCGGGATGCGGACATTGAACCCCGTCTTGAACATCAGAACCACCGCCAGCCCGAACAGCGCGGCAATGACCAGCGCCCGGCCCCGATAACCAATGCGCAGGCACAACAGCACGCAGAACGACAGCGTTGCCAGCAGATAGCCGATCACCGGGATCGCCCAGACATAGACCATGTACCAGCCGATATACTCGACCGCGAGAACCCAGCTCAACGCCTCGCGCCAGCGTCCGGGCGTCCGTTTCACGCCTGCGCGCGCGGCGAAGTTCAGCAGGCCAAAAAGGACAATTCCGCCCAGTGACACCGCAGGCCAGAAGCGCGGCTGCGCCGCCAGCCCCCGCCCCGGCAACCAGGCGGTCTGCCAGGTGATGGCGGCCAGCAACAGCCCGCCCGACAGAACCATGAGACCGGCGAAAAGGATCTCGCCCGGCTTACGGCCCTCAGGAAAAACATGCGGGTGGTCATCGGCGCTGTCGTTCATGAACCTCACCTCTGGCGGGGTCGGCACCGGACAGGCGCAAAACTGCCCGGTGCCAGAGGATCATTCCTCGATCATCGCGTTGATGCGGCCGGACACCTCGATATCCGAGGCAATGCGCGCACTCGCCTCTTCGGCGCCCATCCAGTAGGTGATGGCGCCGGTCTGCTCGGACAATTCGCGCACGCGGTCGGTTTCCATGGTTGCGCGGGCCGATTCGGCGATGCGGTCGCGCACGTCCTGCGGGGTGTCCTTGTGCACAAAGAGGCCATTCCACAACGAAATGTTCAGATCCGGCGTGATCGAGGCCAGCGTCGGCGCATCCGGCACCACCGAGATCGGCGATTCTGTGATTGCGGCCAGAATGGTCACCTGGTCCAGGCAGGGCAGCAGAAGCTGGATCGTGGTGTTGATCACATCGAAATCGCCTGATGCGAGCGAGTTGCAGTCCAGCGCGCCCGATGACGCCTCACCGCCCCATTCAAAGCCAAGCGTCGTCGCCGCCGCAAAAGTGGCCTGCGTCGGCAGCAGGAATGAGCCGAAATGGCCCAGAATCTGCGGGTTTTCCTGCGAATGATCGGCGAGTTCCTCCATCGTCTGGAACGGCGCGTCAGCGCTGGTGGCGATCACGAACGGGTAGGTCAGAAAGATGCCAATCGGATCGAACGGGTCAGGGTTGAGGCCCGGCACACCCACCTCGGGGCCGACGACGGGCACATCCACCACGAATGATCCGATGGTGTAGCCATCGGCGGGCGCAGCCGCGACCGTGGCCGCACCGGGGAACGGCCCGCCCTCGGACGGGCGGTTCACAATGGCGGTGGACACGCCATACATCGCCTCGAAATCCTCGGCGATCATCCGGGTCAGAATATCCTCCAGATCGCCGGGCGGGAACGGCACCACAAAACTGACCGGGCGGTCGGGGTAATCGGCCAGCGCGGGCGCGGCAAAGGCCAGCGCCGTGAGGCCGGAAAGCATGATCTTGAAGCTACGCATTGACAGTCTCCCTGCGGTTTATTATTATCACCATTGTTTCAAAGTTAAGCAAGGCTGCGACGGGCTGTCAATAAAAACCCGTATTGATGGGGCGCAGCAGCCGGTGTGCGGACAAAAAAGCAGCATGTCATCAACCGTCGCAAAAGCCCTCTCGCTTCTCAATCACTTCACCGAAGATGCGCCCGAAATCGGCCTGTCTGACCTTGCGCGCCGGGCCGGTGTCGACAAGGCCACCGTCCACCGGATGCTGGCAGTCATGGCGGATGCCGGGCTGGTCGAACAACGCGGAAGTGCCCGGCTTTACCGTCTGGGCGCGGGGGTGTTGCGGCTTGCCCGCGTGCGTGAGACGTCATTTCCCGTCACCTCTGTCTATCAACCGGCGCTTGAGGTGCTGACCGCGCTCAGTGGTGAAACCGCCCACGCCGCGCTGATATCCGGGCTGGCGCTGGCTACAATCGGGGTGTGTGAAAGCAACCGGGGCAGCCGCGTGTCACTGGTGGCCGGTGAGATATTGCCGTTCCACTGCACGGCTTCCGGCGTCGTGGCGCTGGCTTTTGTGGGGCAGGATCTGCGTGAACGTGTTCTTGCCGGACCACTGAGCAAGCGAACCGATCACACAGTCACCGACCCCGGCATGCTGCGTGAACGGCTGGAATTCGCACGCAACGCTGGGTTTGCCGAGGGCGATCAGACATATGAAGACGATGTCTATGGTCTTGCCGTGCCGGTCTTCGATACCGAGGGTCTGGCGGTTGGCACGCTGGCGGTTGCGACACCGGCACATCGCATGACCGCGGACCTGCGACGCACGATCATTCGTGCGCTGATCGCGCAGGCAGAAAAGGTCACATTCGACACTGGCGGCAAATGCCCGCCCGCCTACACCAGAGCCACGGCCCGCACCCTTGACGCGTTGGGTGGCGCGGCGGGCTGAGCGGCACCGGTTGACAGGGTCGCACCGACCCTGCATTATTTAAACCGTCGGTGTAAATATAGAACCAGTGATGGACGCCCAGAAAATCGCTCAACTCCGCGCCGCCCCGGTAGCGCCCGCCCGCCACCTGATCGATGGCACGCAATGCGCCGCATCGGATGGCGCGGTGATGGATGTCATTTCGCCGCTTGACGGTCAGATACTGACCACCATGGCGCGCGGCACGCAGGCCGATGCGCTGGCCGCCGTCACCGCCGCCCGCCGCGCCTTTGACGATGGCCGCTGGTCTGGCATGACCCCTGCTGCGCGCAAGAAGATCCTGTTGAAATGGGCCGGGCTGATTGAGGCTGAGGCGCTGGAGATCGCAGTTCTGGGGGTGCGTGAGAACGGCACCGAAATCGGCATGGCCTTCAAGGCAGAGCCGATGTCTGCCGCTGCAACCCTGCGCTATTACGCCGAGGCAATCGACAAGCTTCACGGCGAGATCGCTTCTACCGGCGACGACACACTGGGGCTGGTTCACCGCGAACCGGTCGGCGTGGTTGGCGCGATTGTGCCGTGGAACTTCCCGCTGATGATCGGCGCGTGGAAGCTGGGGCCCGCGCTGGCCGCAGGCTGCACGGTGGTGCTCAAACCCGCCGAGACCGCCTCGCTGACGCTGTTGCGCATTGCCGAACTGGCGCTGGAGGCCGGGTTGCCGCCCGGCGTGCTGAACGTGGTCACCGGCGAAGGCCCGGTGGTCGGCGCAGCGATTGCCGAATCGATGGATGTGGATGCGCTGGTCTTTACCGGCTCGGGCACAACAGGGCGGCGGTTGATGGAAGCCTCCGCACGTTCAAACCTCAAGCGGGTGTATCTGGAGCTTGGCGGCAAATCCCCCAACATCGTTTTCGCCGATGCGCCGGATCTGGATGAAGCGGCAAAGGTGTCCGCCCACGGGATTTTCCGCAATTCAGGGCAGGTCTGCATCGCGGGTTCGCGCCTGCTGGTGGAGCGCAGCATCCATGACGCTTTCGTCAGCAAGCTGGCAGCGGTGGCGGAAGCGATGACGCTGGGCGACCCGCTGGACCCCGCCACCATGGCCGGTGCCGTCAACTCTGAACACCAGCTTGAGCAGATCCTGAGCGCCGTCGATGACGCGCGCGCGGCGGGGCGCACCATTGTCACCGGGGGCACGCGGATCTTGCCTGAAACCGGCGGCTACTTCATGGCCCCCACCATCGTGACCGGCGTGCAGCGCGATGACGCGCTCGCCCGCAACGAGGTGTTTGGCCCGGTGCTTGCGGTCATCCCCTTTGATACCGAGGAGGAGGCGATCACCATCGCCAACGGCACCGATTACGGCCTCGCCGCTGCGGTCTGGACATCGAACCTGTCGCGCGCGCACCGCATGGTGCGCCGGATCAGGGCCGGGATCGTCCATGTAAACACCTACGGCGGCTCTGACCTGACGGTGCCGCTGGGCGGCGTCAAACAATCGGGCAACGGGCATGACAAGTCGCTTCATGCGTTCGACAAGTATCTTGACCTCAAGACGGCGTGGATAAAGCTGTGACCCGCGCGCTGGTGCTTGATTTCGGCGGCGTCATCTCGAAAACCCTGTTCGAGACGCATGATCTGTCGGAACGCGCGCTGGGGCTTGCGCCCGGCACTCTCAACTGGCGCGGGCCGTTTGCGCCTGAAAGCGATGATGCGTGGCGCGCGATGCAGGCGGGCGACATTTCAGAACGTGACTACTGGGCGCTGCGGATGCGCGAAACGGGCGCGCTGATCGGCGAGACCTGGACCGCATTTCCTGACTTTGTCGGCCGCGTGCGTGGCACCGACCCTGCCGCCGTCATCCGGCCCGAGGCTTTGGCCGCCATTCAGAAAGCCAGAGAGGCCGGTTGCAGACTGGCGATCCTGTCCAATGAACTGGATCTGTTTTATGGTGCTGGGTTTCGCGAAAAGCTGCCGTTTCTGGTTGATTTCGACCTGATCATTGACGCGACCCATACACAGATCCTCAAGCCTGATCTGCGCGCCTATGCGCTTGTTACCGACGGCCTGATGATCGCCCCGGGGGACTGTGTGTTTGTGGATGATCAGATGAAAAACATCCGTGGGGCCGAACGCGCCGGAATGCAGGCCGTGCATTTTGATGTCACTCGCCCCGGCGAAAGCTATGACCGGGCGCTTGGCCTGCTTCTCATGCAAAAGGTGAGATCATGAAGGACCAGAACTTTCTCAAGGAAAACAACGCCCGTCACCTGTGGCATCCCATGGCGCACCCGGCTGACAGCCTTGCAAATCCGCCCGAGATCATCACTGGCGGCGACGGCGTGGAAATCACCGATGTTGACGGCCACCGCATGATCGACGCGGTGGGCGGGCTTTGGAACGTCAATTTGGGATACTCCTGCACACCGGTGAAAGAGGCCATCACCCGGCAGCTTGATGCCCTGCCCTATTACTCCACCTTTCGCGGCACCACCAATGATGCGGTCATTGAACTGAGCTGGATGTTGCAGCAGTTCTTCGCGCCTGACGGCATGTCGCGCGCCTTCTTCACCTCGGGCGGGTCCGACAGCGTGGAGGTGGCGCTGCGCCTTGCGCGCCAGTATCACAAGATCCGCGGCGAGGGCGGTCGGGTGAAGTTTCTCAGCCTCAAGAAGGGCTATCACGGCACGCATACGCTGGGCGCATCGGTCAACGGCAACGCCAATTTCCGCACCCAGTATGAGCCGCTGATGCCCGGCTGCTACCATATCCCGGCCCCCTACACCTATCGCAACCCGTTCAATGAAGCCGACCCCGCACGCCTTAGCCAGCTGTGCCTTGCCGCGCTGGAGGATGAGATAAAGTTTCAGGACCCCTCCACCATCGCGGCTTTCATCATGGAGCCGGTTCTGGGCGCGGGCGGTGTGATCGTGCCGCATGAAAGCTTCATGCCGGGGGTGCGTGATCTGTGCACCAGACACGGCATCCTGCTGATCTCGGATGAGGTTATCACCGCCTTTGGCCGCACCGGTGCATGGTCAGGCGCGCGGCTCTGGGGGGTGCAGCCGGACATGATGTGCACCGCAAAGGCCATCACCAATGGCTACTTCCCGTTTGGTGCGGTGATGATCTCAGGCGCGGTTGCCGGGGCGTTCGAGGATGATACCTCGGGCAAAGGTGCCATCGGCTCAGGCTACACCTATTCCGGCCATCCGGTCGGCGCGGCGGCGGCGATTGCCTGCCTGCGAGAAACCGAGCGGTTGAACATCACCGACAATGCAGGCAAGCGCGGCGCGCAACTGTTCGCGGGGCTTGAGGCGCTGAAGGAAAAACACCCGGTGGTCGGCGACGTGCGCGGCGGGCGCGGGCTGATGAGCGCGCTGGAGCTGGTGGCAGACCGGGGCACCAAAGCGCCCATCGACAAGGCCACCATCGCCCGGATCTACCGCAAGACGCTTGAAGCCGGGGTGATGGTGCGGGTGTCAGGCGCCAATATCATCCTGTCGCCACCGCTTGTCATCGACGCATCCCATGTCGATCAGATCCTTGCGGCGCTTGATCAGGGCCTCGGATCGCTCGGTTGACGCCGATTTCGCGCGACCGGGCTGGCTTGCAGGCAGGCGGCCGGGCGGACTGTCATTCTTGGGGTGTCGCGCGCGCCCAGTCTGCCAGCAGCCCCCCGTCGGTCAGCCATTCAGCCGGCACCGTGACCTTTGTGTCCAGCAGCATTTGCGCATAGGTCTTTGCCTGCGGATCGTAGCGCAGCGAGGCAGAGCCGCCACCGCCCAGAACGTCCCGCAGGTGAAAGTTCAGCGCGTGAATGCCCGGAAGGGCATATCGCACCACCGGGCCTTGCAGGTAATGCGCGAAGAAATCCGTGACACATGCCTCGGTCATCTGTTCGCAAATTAGGGGAAAGAACGCGGCCTTGCGGGCAATCAGCCCGATATTGGCATCGTTACCCTTGTCGCCGCTGCGCCCCAACGCCAGCGCCCTCAGCGGCACGCGCGCCACATCACCCGCCACCGGCGCGGCCTGCGGCAGCCGGGGTGGCGCCGGTGCCGGGGCGGCTGCAACCGGAGCCGGAGCGTTCACCACAGCCGGGCCGGCGCCAAGATCCAGCGTGATTGGCACCTTTGCCTTTGGCCAGAGAAAAGAGAAAACACGCACCACCGGCGCGGGCTTGGGCCTGCCATGAAACACACCCGTCAGCCCCTGCGCCATGCTGACACCGGGATGGGCGAATTCGCGCGCAAAGACCTCCAGCGCTTTGGGGTCGTCATGCCGCAGGCCGATCTTGACCACCACCTCGCGCGCACCGTCGCGCAAATCCATGCGGGCCTGTCCGCCCCATGTGTCCTCGGCGCCGATCACCTCGATCGAGACTTCGCCATAATCGGCAAATCCGCGTGCGGCCATGATGCGCTGCGTCCGGCGGACCAGCGCCTGAGCGGTCGCGCGCCCCTTTGCGGCAGCTTCGAACCCGGCGATCATGTAGGTTGTCAGCACCCGGAACCCATCAGCCCAGGTGGCGCAGACCTTGAAGTCAGACCCCGGCGCGCGACCACGTGCACCGCTTACGCGCACCCGGTCCGGCCCGGTCTGCGCCAGTGTGACGGCGGAAAAATCGCAGGCCACATCGGGCAGGAGGTAAGATTGCGGATCGCCGATCTCGTAGACAATCTGCTCGGCCACGGTGCCGCAGGTCACCATGCCGCCGGTGCCCGCGGGTTTGGTCACGGTAAAACTGCCGTCGGCATCACACTCGATCACCGGGAAGCCCATATCGTCCCAGCCATCCGCAACAGCACGCCAGTCGGTGAACAACCCCCCCGTTGCCTGCGCGCCACATTCAATGACATGGCCCGCCAGACACCCGGCGGCCAGCAGATCATGGTCATCCGCGCGCCATCCGAATTCATGCATCAGGGGCCCAAGCACCAGCGCACTGTCCACGCTGCGCCCGGTGATCACCACCTCGGCACCGGCCTCCAGCGCAGCCGCGACAGGGCCCGCCCCAAGATAGGCGTTGCACGAAGCCAGCTTAGGCGGCAGTTCCGCGCCGCTGAACATGTCGCGCACACCCGCCGCGCGCAGGGCCTCCTGATCAGCGCTCAGGTCATCCCCTTCGATCACAGCCACGCGGAAACTGAGCCCGGCATCAGCCGCCGCAACCTCAAAGGCCGCGCGCAATCCGGCCGGGTTCATGCCCCCGGCATTTGTGATCAGCCGGATGCCCTTGCTCTTGATCTCGGGCAGAAGCGGCGTGATTGAGGCCAGCCAGTCCGCAATGAACCCCGCTTGCGGGTCTTTGGCTCGCATCCGGGCCAGAATGGCCATAGTGACCTCGGCCAGATAGTCGCCGACCAGATAATCAACCGCACCCTGCCGCACCAGTTGTTGCGCCCCGAGCAGGGTATCCCCCCATGCCGCCGAAGCGCCGCCAATCCGGATGACCCGGCGGCTCATGCGATGTTCCCGGCGCCAGCCTGCGCACGGACGGATCTGCGTTTCTCGGGCAGTTCAAGCATGTTCAGACCTGTTGTGGATTTCATTCCTGACCCGGCGTACTGCTGACAGGCTCGCTTCGCCCGGGCTATCGCCATCATGCAGGTGCGGGAAGACACATAGTAACGCGCCGGTTTATGCCTTTGGCTGGGTCGGCGTGTTCTCTGCGCGCACCCCGTTGATCATGAGATCGACAAAGTTTGCGGCAATCACGTCCGGGCTGTTCCCGTCCTTGTCCGGATACCAGCGCAGAATCCAGTTCACCGCCCCAAGAAAATAGTTCGAGGTGATGCGGACATCGAGCGGCCTGACTGACCCTTCATCGATGCAGCGTTGCAGCAGGTCGCGCGAAAAGCGATCAAGCTGGCGGCGACGCTCCATCAGCGTGGCGCGCACATCTTCGGGCAGCGCATGCATGTTCGCGCGCGATGTATAGGCCCCGCGTTCCAGCATCAGCAACTCGGCGAAACGCCGGTAAAGGTACTGAAGCTTTTCAAACGCGCTCCCCTCCAGCGCCTGCGTTTCCTGACGAGCCCGCGCCCCGCATTCATATGAGACTGTCATGCAGTCAAAAAGAAGCTGCTCCTTGTTCTTGAAGTAATAGTAAAGGGCTGCCTTGGTCACTCCGACTTCTTCGGCAATCTCGTCCAACGAGGTGCCGTGGTAGCCTTTTTCATTGAAGATCCGCGATGCCACCAGAAGAACCGCGCGCATTTTCTGCTGCCTGATTTCGTCCTTTGACGCGACCGCGCCGTTCCAAACTGCCATGTACTCGCCTTCTCCACCCGTTCAGGACCGGAGCCTTTTGCTTAACGATTGTTCTGCCGGACGGTCAAGAGGTGCCCGCCACCTGCCCGTCCAACACGCGCGAACGCAGTGTCTGCATAGCCTGTTGCGCGTCAGCCATGAGCCTGTCCAGAATGACGCCCACCGGCTCAACGCGATTTGCGAAACCGGCAGCCGCAGAGCATGACAACATGCCTGTGTTCCAGTCCCCGCGAATATAGGCATTGTCGCGCCCGTAGCGCCCGCTGACCTTCTCGCCGAAATCAGAAAATGTCACGCCGGGCCGCGCCTCCAGTTCACGCACCTCCTGCGCGGTTCTGTTCGCCAGAACGCGCCATGTCACGCCGAACCCGGTCAGCGCCGTTGTGGTGTCATCAATCCCGGCCTGAACCAGCCGCGCCTTGTAGGCGTCATGCGCCCAGATTTCGTGCGCGGTCAGCAGGCGCGAGCCCAGGACCACACCTTCTGCCCCCTGCGCCAGCGCGCTTAGGATCTGCCCGCCGGTGCCGATGGCGCCGCCAAGGGCAAGCGGCACGGTCAGGTGTGGCAGGGTCTCGGCGGCGAGAACATGCGCCGGGTGAGGGTTGGTGCCCGGATGCCCGCCCGCCTCCATCCCCACCAGCGCGACAGCATCGGCACCGTCGCGCGCGGCGGCGAGGGCGTGGCGGGGGCGCGTGCATTTATGGATGACACGCCCGCCGCCGCTTTTGATGGCGTCTATCAGCGGGCCGGGCTGGCTGCCTGCGGTTTCAAAGGCACGCACCCCCAGCTTCTGCGCGATCTCCAGATACTCTTGCGTGGGAATCCCCGATGTGTGCCGGGGGATGGTCAGGTTCACCCCAACGCTCGCGCCGGCGGCCATATCGATCGCCTGCCCCAACCCATCGCGAAAGTCACCGGGCGTGGGATAGCTGCGCGGGGTCATGAAGGCCATCACCCCCGCGCGCGCGCAGGCCGCCACAAAACCCGCCGTCGACAACCACATCATGCCACCCACAAGAACCGGGTGCTTAATGCCAAACAGCTCGGTCAGACGGGTACGGAAAACCTGCTCCACCTTACCCCCCCCGGAACACCGGTTTTCGCTTCTCGGCGAAGGCCTGAAACCCTTCCTTGCGATCCTCCGAATTGGCGAGGATGGCAGCGGCGTAGCGCTCATAGATCAGGCCTTCGTCAATACCGACCTGAAGCCCGCTGTTCATGGTCTGCTTGGCGAACGCGACAGCCAGCGGCGGCTGTCCGGCGATCTGGCGAGCCAGCTCCATGGCCGTGTCGCGCAGGGTCTGCGCGGTGGTCACACGGTTCACCAGCCGGATCGCTTTGGCCTCATCCGCCGACAGCATGGCAGAGGTGAAGACCATCTCCTTGGCGATGCCCTCGCCCACCAGCCGGGTCAGGCGTTGGGTGCCGCCTGCGGCCGGTATAGCGCCCAGCCTAACCTCGGTCAGACCAAGGCGCGCATGATCTGCCGCAATGCGGATATCGGCACACATGGCCAGTTCCAGCCCGCCGCCGAGGGCCACGCCGTTGATGGCGCAGATCACCGGGCGCTCAAAGGTCTCAATCCGCCGGAACAGGGTGTGGGTATATTCCTGCGCCACAAAGTAATCGAATGTAGAGGCACTGCGCGTCGCGCGCTCCTTGATGTCAGCGCCCGCGCAGAACGCCTTGTCGCCCACCGCCGTCAACACCACCGCGCGCACCCGCGGATCCGCACGGGCATGGGTGAAGAATGCCGCCTCCAGATCCTGTTTCAGGGTGCCGCCAAGCGTGTTCATGCGGTCCGGGCGGTTGATCTCGATAATCGCGACATCATCGTCAACGGAATAATTCACGGTTTCCAGCGAGGGAATGCTCATCTCAAGGCTCCTGTCTCAGTCTTTTCGCAGCACATGCGCAATCGCAACCGAGCCAAGCCCGATCATATGCGCCATGCCGATGCGCGCGTTGGCCTGCTGCCTGTCGCCATTCTCACCACGAAGCTGGCGAACGATTTCATGGATCTGGCCAACACCTGTCGGCCCCAGCGGATGCCCCTGCGCGATCAGGCCGCCAGAGGAATTGACGGCACATTCGCCGCCAATGGCAGAGCGGCCTTCACGTAGGTAGTGATGCCCATGCCCCTCAGGGCACAGGCCAAAGGCTTCTGTGTAGAGGATTTCCTCGATGGAAAAGGCGTCATGCAGTTCCACCACATCCAGATCCTGCGCGGTGATCCCGGCTTCGCGGTAAGTGCGCAGCGCAACATCGCGCGCCGCGATCACGCTACCGGGCTCGCGCCCCTGCGGCAGCGTTTCTGATCCGGCGGTTGATGACAGCACCCTGACCGCGCGCGCCGCATTCAGCCCAAAGCTGCGCATCGCGTCATCAGACACCACAATCGCGGCGGCGGCCCCTTCGCCGCGCGGCGTGCATTGCAACGAGGTCAGATCACCGGCCACGCGGGTGGAGTTCAGTACCTGTTCCAGTGTCCGGGGCTTCTGGAACTGGGCAAAAGGGTTCGTCGATGCGTTGTTGTGGTTCTTCCACCCCACACGCGCCAGATCTTCAGCCGAGAGACCCTTTTCGCGCGCAAGCGTCCGGCACAAAAGCGCGTATTTTACCAGCGGAACCGATGCCGTGTCAGACAGGCGGTTGATGCCCTCCTTAGTGACAGCGCGCTTCTGGTCACCATACTTGTCAACGCCGATTGCCAGCGCAACGTCACGCACACCTGACGCCACCTCAAGGCAGGCATTGGCAAAGGCGAAAGAGCCAGAGGCCGAGGCATTCTCGATCTGCTGGACCGCAAGGCCGGTAGAGCCGATATGGCGAAACATCACCCGGCCAGCCGCCATGCCACAGCCAGTAGTGCCGACATGCGCGGATTCAATGGCCTGAAACTCCAGCCCGGCATCCGTCAGCGCTGCGCGCAACGCGGTCAGACCCATGTGGATATAGGGCGTTTCCGAGGGGAACTGATAGCGGTGCATTCCCACACCGATCACATGGACGGGGCGCAGCTCACGCAGGGTGACGGGCATCAGAGCGCTCCTTTCGGGATGAACCTGCATGCGAGAACGCTCTCTTCGTCACGCTCAATGGGGATGGGGACGGCCTGCACAATCATGTCGAGGGTCAGCGCCTCTTCAGGAACAGCCAGTTCGATTTCCTCGATGATGCCGGGCGCAAGCTCGGCCTCGCCGACGACAATCGGCGGGGTGATGCCGGGGGCCACCTTGCCGTGGATGGTGATGAACTCCAGCAGCCGGGCCTCGCCGCTCAGGGCTTCCTCACTACAACATTCAGGCCCCGCTCCGCAGAGCGGGCAACCGTAGTTGGCGGCGGGAAAGCTCAGCCCGCCGCAGCGCGAACAGCGCGCGGCGCGCAACAGCATGGTCCGGCCATCATCGGACAGTTTGTAGAGATCAGGTTTACAGAGTTTCAACGGCCACTCCCTTCGCGGACCTCGGGCCCGGCTTGCTCAGAACCTTTGGCAAGCGAACAAAAATCTGTATCGCCTACCATTTGGATGATGTATTAAATCATGAGTAAGTTAATTAACCGAGAGGAGGAATCATGGATCTCGGAATTTCCGGTAAGGTGGTGTTGATCACCGGCGGCGGGGGCGCGCTTGGCACGGCGATGGCCTCGATTTTTGCAGCTGAAGGCGCAAAGATCGCCGTGGTGGATGTCAATGCCGAGAACGCGGCCACCGTGGCAGCGACGCTGACCGACGGCGGCGCGGCGGCCTGCGCGATTGGCGCGGACATCACCGACAAGGCCCAGATAGATCAGGCCTTTTCTCAGGCAGAGCAAAGACTTGGCCCCATTGACATTCTGGTCAACAACGCGGGCTTCTCGCGCGATAGCTACCTGACCAAAATGGATGAGGCAGATTGGGATCTGGTGCACTACACCGTTCTGAAGGGCACCTTTCACTGCTGCCGGGCAGCGCTTCCGGGCATGATGGAGCGCCGGTTCGGACGCATCGTCAACATCAGTTCGATGTCGTATCTGGGCAATGCAGGACAGACGAATTACTCCTCGGCCAAAGCGGGCCTGATCGGCATGACGAATGCGCTGGCGCGCGAGGCCGGGCGGTTCAACATCACGGTGAACGCTATCGCGCCGGGGCTGATCGTGACGCCAAGATTGCGCGCGCGTAAGGATTTCGATGTGCTGGAACAACGCTCCAATGCGACAACCCCGATGCCCAGGCTTGGACTGCCGGAAGACTGTCCGTCGTCGATCAATCAACCTCTCCAGTAGATCTGACTCGCGCTCTGGCCGCCGAGGCGCAGGCGAATGGCATGCAGTTTGCCGATGCGCCGGTCGCCCGGACCCGGCAAGCGGCCATCGATGGCACGCTGGCCATCATGGCCGGGGCAAGCGCGCCGGTGTTCAATACCATCCGGCCGCTTCTTGACCATGTTGCAACCGATGTAACGCACTGCGGTGATGTCGGATGCGGTCAGGTGGTGAAGATCCTGAACAACATGGTGTTGTTCCAGACCGTTGTCGCCTTGTCGGAAGCGCTGGCGCTTGGCACGGCCGCGGGTGTTGATGGCGAGCTTTTGTTTCAGACGCTCTCAACGGGGTCTGCCGACAGCTTCGCGTTGCGCAATCATGGGATGAAGGCAATGCTGCCCGGCACCTTCCCCAAAGGCGCTTTTCCGACAGACTATGCTCTGAAGGATGTCGAATATGCGCTCAGGCTTGCCAGCTATACGGGCCATCATGTCCCCGGTGCTGAACTTGCAAAGGCCCGGATGGAGAAAGCACGGGATGCCGGTTTCTCTGCCGAGTATTTTCCGGTTCTTTCCCGCGTTATCGACACGCGCTGACGGCACGTGAATTCCGGCAGGGTTTATTTTCGCTGCCGCACCAGCCAGGCAACCCAGCGGGTGAACAAGGGCGCGGTGGGCAGGATGATGAAGATCCGGACCAGATGAAATGCTGTGACCAGCGCGATATCAGCCTGAAGTATCTTGGCGGTCAGCGCCATTTCGGTCACGCTGCCCGGCGCAAAGGCCAGGACCATCGTGGCCCATGAATGCCCGGTCGCCGCCGTCATGGCCAGTGCCATGGCAATGCACAAGGCGATCATCAACAGCGTGGAGATCAGCGCCGCCGATACAAACCCCCCGGCGCGGCGAAACAGCGAGCGGTCCATCGCCGCGCCCAGCCAGACCCCCAGCAGCACCTGCGCGCCCGCCAGCATCCAGTACGGAACCGCCGTCACCGGCAGCCCCGCCGCCGAGGCGATGGCCGAGGCCGCCAGCGGACCCAGAAAGAACGGGTTGGACAGCCGCACCGCCTTTGTCAGATACGCCCCCGCCACCGCAAGCACCAGCAGCAGCGCCGCGCCCGGAAAGGTCCAGTGCACCGCGCGCAGCACACTGTCGGCCGCGCCCATTCCGCCGTTGAAAAACAGAACCGCTGGCGGGATCAGCACCACCAGCGTCATGATCCGCAGCGTCTGCGAGAAGATCACCGGCCCCGGCGCCACCCCGTATTGCCGCGCCAGATTGGCAGATTCCACCGGGCCCATGGGGATTGAGGCCAGGCTGGCTGTCACCGCATCAACCTGCGCCAGACGGGTCAGCACCCACGCCACGGCAAAGCCTGCAATAAGCGTCGCAATCGCGGCCAGCACCATCGGCACGAACATCTGTGCAACGCTTTCCAGCGCCGCCGCCGTGAAGGCCAGCCCCACCGAACCCGCAATCACGATCTGCCCCACCGGGCGCGTCACCTGCGGCACCCGCACCGCCACACCGGAAAGGCTCAGCCCCGTGGCAAAGACCAGCGCGCCGATCATCCACGGCAGCGGCAGATTGATCAGGCTGCCGATCCAGCCGCAGCCCACCGCCCCGGCATAAATCAGTGCCGGTCTTGTCAGCCGGTCCACCGGCAATCGCATCCTGCGCCCCCTTAGCTACCGGGCCATCATAGCTTCTTGGCGGGCGCGCACCAGAAAAAGTTACACCTGTGAAGAAAATTTGCCCGGCATGCTGTCCGCCATGCCGGGCAAAACGCGACCGGAATCCGGTCAATCAGGCAATCGCCGCCGTTTCCGGCCCGGTGCTGAGAAAGCCGCCGGACTGACGATGCCACAGATCTGCATAGAGGCCGCCTTGCTGCAAAAGCGCGTCATGGGTACCCTCTTCGACAATCCGCCCCTCGTCCATCACCACCAGCCGGTCAAGCGCGGCAATGGTGGACAGCCGGTGCGCGATGGCGAAGACGGTCTTGCCCGCCATCAGCCCGCTGAGCTGCTCCTGAATTGCGGCCTCGACCTCGGAATCCAGCGCCGATGTGGCCTCATCCAGCACCAGAATCGGGGCATTCTTCAGAAGCGCGCGGGCAATCGCAATCCGCTGTCGCTGGCCGCCGGACAGTTTGACGCCGCGCTCACCGGCATGGGCGTTCAGGCCAGTGCGGCCCTGTGCGTCGGTGATATCGCGCACGAAATCCCACGCCTGCGCGCGCTCCAGTGCGGCGATCACCTCGGCATCGCTGGCCTCGGGCCGCCCATAGGCAACGTTATCGCGGATTGAGCGGTGCAACAGCGCGGTGTCCTGCGTGACCACGGCAATGGCGCGGCGCAGGCTTTCCTGGGTCACGCCCGCGATATCCTGCCCGTCGATGGAGATCTTGCCAGCTTCGATATCATGGAACCGCAAAAGCAGGTTGACGAGGGTCGATTTGCCCGCACCTGATCGCCCGATGATACCGATCCGCTCGCCGGGCCGGACATGCAACGACAGATCGCCGATCACGCCCCCGGTGCGGCCATAGTGAAAGGCGACACGGTCAAAGGCGACCGCTCCGCGCGACACCTCCAGCGGCTGGGCGTCCGGCGTGTCATTCACCGTCTGCGGCAGCGCGATGGTGTTCATGCCATCCTGCACGGTGCCGATGTTTTCAAACAGCCCCGCAATCTCCCACAGCACCCATTCCGACATCGCCCTGATCCGCGTGACCAGCGCGATCGCCACGGCGATGGCACCCAGCGAGATCGTTCCGACATACCAACCATAGATCGCCAGCCCGGCTGTTCCGGCCAGAAGCAGCGCGTTCATGGTCTGCAACGCGACCGTCAGTTTGGTGACAAGACGCATCTGCCGGTGCACGGTGACCATGAAGCCGTCCATGGCATCGCGGGCATAATCCTGTTCGCGCCGGGTATGGGCAAAGAGCTTGATGGTCTGGATGTTGGTATAGCTGTCAACGATCCGCCCGGTCATCTGCGCGCGCGCGTCGGCCTGCTGCATCGAGATCAGGCGCAGTTGTGGCACGAAATGCCGGGCAATGGCGATATAGCCCACCAGCCAGAGGACAAGCGGCAGCGTCAGGCGCGGGTCAGCCGCGCCCACCAGCACCACCGCGCCAATGAAATAGACGACCATGAAGACCATCACATCGGTCAGCTTCATCACCGTCTCACGGATGGCGAGCGCGGTCTGCATGACCTTCTGGCTGACCCGCCCGGCGAACTCATCCTGAAAAAAGCTCATGCTCTGCCCAAGGATGTAGCGATGCGCCAGCCAGCGCGCGATCATCGGGTAATTGCCGAAGATCGTCTGATGCGTGACCAGCGACTGAACAAACACAAGCAGCGGATAGCCGATGATGAACAGCGCGCCGATCCCCACCAGTTGCCACAGGTTATCATCCAGAAAACCCGCGCGCTCAGCCCCCGAAAGCCAGTCAACCAACTGGCCCATCATGGCGATGATTGCGATTTCGACCACCGAGATCGCCGCCGTCAAAACCGACATCAGCGCCAGCCAAGGCAACATGGGCCGTGAGTAATGCAAAAGGAAAGGCAGCAACCGCGCGGGCGGGCGCTGCGGCTCTTCCTTCGGAAAGGGGTCTATCCGGCGCTCAAAATAGGCGAAAAGCCCCTTTTTCCGGTCTTCATGGTCCGCGTGCAAAGCCATCCGTTCCTCCTGTTGTCACATCCGGCTTTGCACTGCTACAACCTCAAGCATGGTTGAGGTCAAGGGGAAAAGCATGCAATCGGAACTCAGTGTCGGACAGGTCGCCGAGCGGAGCGGTGTCTCCGTCTCAACCCTGCATTTCTATGAGGCAAAGGGCCTGATCCGCAGTTGGCGCAGCGACGGCAACCAGCGCCGCTACGGACGCGATGTATTGCGGCGGGTGGCGATCATCAAGGTCGCCCAAAGAACCGGACTGTCGCTGAGCGCGATTCGCGACGCACTTGCCACCCTGCCGCCCGACCGGGTGGCAAGCACCGATGACTGGCGGCGGCTGTCGGAAAGCTGGCGCGATGAGCTGGACGCGCGGATCGCCCGGCTGACACGGCTGCGCGATGGTCTTGACGGCTGCATCGGCTGCGGCTGCCTGTCGCTGAAACTCTGCCCCCTGCGCAACGCCGATGACCACCTTGCCCAACAGGGCCCCGGCGCCGCCATGCTGGAGCGCTGAACGGCGCGCGGGCTACTTTGCCAGCGTGCGCAGATATGTTCCGTATGCCGTCTTGGCAAAGAGCGTGGCGCGTTCGTCAAGGGCGGCGGCATCGATCCAGCCCTGACGAAAGGCGATCTCGTCAAGTGAACCGACCTGAAGCCCCTGCCGGTCAGTCAGGGTGCGCACGAAATTTCCGGCATCCAGCAGGCTGGCATGGGTGCCGGTGTCAAGCCAGGCATAGCCGCGCCCCATCTGTTGCACATGCAAACTGCCTTCGGCCAGATAGAGCTCCAGAAGCGAGGTGATCTCCAGCTCACCCCGCGCCGAGGGCTTGACCTGCGCCGCCTTTTCCGGGGCCTGACCGTCAAGGAAATACAGCCCGGTCACTGCATAGTTCGACGGTGGGCTGGCCGGTTTTTCGACAATCGCCCGGACCGCGCCCTGTTCGTCAAAATCGACCACACCGTACCGTTCAGGATCGTTGACATGATAGCCAAAGACCGTGCCGCCGTTGTGGCGGGCATCGGCGGCGGCAAGAACTTCAGGCAGGCCGTGACCAAAGAATATATTGTCGCCCAGAACCATGGCCGAGGGTGCGCCAGCAAGAAAATCCGCGGCCAGCAGATAGGCCTGCGCCAACCCCTCGGGGGCGGGTTGCTCTATCCATTCGAACCGCAGCCCCCAGGCGCTGCCGTCGCCCAGCAGCCGCTGGAACTGCGCCTGATCCTCGGGCGTGGTGATGATGGCGATCTCTCGGATGCCGGACAGCATCAGAACCGAGAGCGGGTAATAGATCATCGGCTTGTCATAAATCGGCAAAAGCTGCTTGGACACCGCAAGCGTGACGGGCCAGAGCCGTGAGCCGGTGCCACCGGCCAGAATGATGCCCTTGCGTTTCATGTGGTGTCCCTCATTTCCGGCCATTCAGTTCCTGTAAAACCTGCTCAAGCCCCGCGCGCCAGTCAGGCCGGGAAAGACCGAACGCGGCTGACAGGCTACGGCAATCCAGCCGCGAATTCAGCGGGCGTTGCGCCGGGGTGGGATAGTCGGCGGTCGTGATGTCATGCACGGTGCAGGACAGCCCCGCCTGCGCAAAGATTTCACGCGCGAAACCCGCCCAGCTGACGTCTGGAGCGCCGGTGAAATGATAGCTGCCGGTCAGTTCAGGCTGGTCGCGCAGGCGCTGCGCGATGCGCAGGCAGGCGCGCGCGATATCCGCAGCCGGGGTCGGCCCGCCGGTCTGATCGGCCACCACATTGAGTGCATCGCGCTCGGCCCCCAGCCGCAGCATGGTGCGCACAAAGTTTGCCCCATGCGCCGAGAACACCCAGCTGACCCGCAAGATCGCATGCACCCCGCCCGCGGCCCGCACCCCCGCCTCGCCAGCCAGCTTTGAGCGGCCATAGGCATTGAGCGGGGCGGCGGGGTGATCAGGGCCGAAGGGCGCTTGACCCGCGCCGTCAAACACATAATCGGTGGAGGGCTGGATCATCACGGCGCCGACATCGGCAGCCGCGCGCGCCATGGCCGCAGGGCTGTCGCCATTCACCACCGTCGCCAAGGCCTCATCGCTCTCTGCACGGTCAACGGCCGTATAGGCGGCAGCATTGATCACCGCGTCTGGCCGGTGCTGGCGGATGGCCGTGGCACAGGCTTCGGGGTTGGCAAGATCGGCTGTGGCGCGGCCCAGATAGCGCGCCTCGGGGGCCAAGCGCCGCAGCTCGGTGGCCAGTTGCCCGCTTTCGCCAAAGACCAGCAGCCTCATGTTGTCACCCCCAGCCGCTGGCCCACGCCCTGGCGCGCCTGCAATGGCTGCCACCACGCTTCATTGGCCAGATACCAGTCAACCGTCAGCGCCAGCCCCTCATCCAGCGTGACCGAGGGACGCCAACCCAGCTCGTCACGGATGCGGCTGGCGTCAATGGCGTAGCGCAGATCATGGCCCGGGCGATCAGTCACAAATTCGATCAGCCGGTCATGCGGCGCGGCACCGGGGCGGCGCTGATCAAGAATGGCGCAGATCTTGCGCACAAGGTCGATATTGCGGGCCTCATTCTCGCCACCGATATTGTAGCTGCGCCCCACCGCACCCTTTTGCAGAACCATAAGCAGCGCCCCGGCGTGATCTTCGACATACAGCCAGTCGCGCACGTTCAGCCCCTGCCCGTAAACCGGGATCGCCCGCCCGGCCAGCGCATTCAGAATCACCACCGGGATCAGCTTTTCCGGAAAGTGGAACGGCCCGTAATTGTTGGAGCAATTGCTCAGCACCACCGGCAGGCCATAAGTGTGGTGCCATGCGCGCACCAGATGATCGCTGGCCGCCTTTGAGGCTGAATAGGGCGAGCGCGGGTCATAGGGCGTGGTCTCAGAAAACTGCCCCTCAGCGCCAAGACTGCCGAACACCTCATCGGTAGAGATATGGTGAAAGCGGAACGCGTCAGGGCGGCCCTGATCCTGCCAGTAGGCGCGCGCGGCCTCCAGCAGGGTATAGGTGCCGCGTACATTGGTGTCGATGAATGCGCCCGGCCCGTCAATGGAGCGGTCGACATGGCTTTCAGCCGCCAGATGCATCACCGCATCCGGGCGATGCTGGCTGAACACCTGCGCCAAGGCCGCGCTGTCGCGGATATCGACCTGCGCGAACGTATAAAGCGGGCTGTTTGCCACGCTGGCGACGTTCTCAAGGCAGGCGGCATAGGTCAGGCAATCGACGTTGACCACCGCATGGCCCGCCGCGACGGCCTGACGTACCACCGCCGAGCCGATAAACCCCGCACCGCCCGTAACCAGAAGTTTCATGCGCTCTCCCATACGAAGGGGCTGTCAAAATCAGCGAAGGCGGGGGCGTTGGCGTCCTTGTCAGACAGGATCGGCGCGCTGACACCCCAGTCGATGCCCAGACTGTCCCAGCGCACCGCGCCATCGCATTCCGGCGCGTAATGATCGGTGCATTTGTAGATGATTTCGGTATCCGGCTCGCGGGTGACAAAGCCATGCAGAAAACCCGCAGGAACCCAAAGCTGGCGCGCGTTCTCAAACGAAAGCTCTGCACCCACCCATTGGCCATAGAAGGGGCTGCCCTTGCGGATATCGACCGCGACATCATAAAGCCGCCCGCGCCCGCAACGCACCAGCTTGCCCTGTGCATGCGGGGGCGACTGAAAGTGCAGCCCGCGCAGCGTGCCCGCCTGCGCCGACAGCGAGTGGTTGTCCTGCACGAACTCCGGCAGCGTCACTCCCGCCTGTTCAAGCGTACGCCGGTTCCAGCTTTCGCTGAAAAAGCCGCGTGCATCGCCAAACCGGCGCGGCGTCAGGATCAATACGCCGGGAAGCGCGGTCTGCTCGATATTCACGCTGCCAACTCCGATCAGGTCTGAGGCTCCGGCGACACGCGCCTGTGCAAAGCCAAGGCTGCGCCAGATTGTTAGGGAAAGCCACAAAGTTTGGCAACCGTCATACCCAAACGCCATAGGGTGTCTGTCATGGCTGCGCCGCTTTGCATGTATTGGCAATCGGCCGCGAATGGGTGCAGTATAAGTGCAAAGATGATTGGTCAGTCCCTTTGCCGGCCTCAGATCCCAGACGGACAAGAGCATGAAACCCAAAAACACCCTGTCAGATTTTGTCCGCGACGGCCTGCGCGAGGGCCACAGCCCTGATGAACTCCGCGATGCGCTTGCCCGCGCCGGGTGGCAGGGCGCCGATATCGACGCGGCTATGGCGGTATGGGTGGCCGATGGCCTGCGCCTTCCCGTTCCGCGCCCGCAGCCCTCGGTCATGGGCCGGGCGCTGGTGATGTTCGGCCTTTTTGCGATTACGCTGGTGGTGGTGATCTGGCACGTCGTGCAGCTTTCGTTCGCGCTGATCGACATCTGGCTGCCTGAGCCGGACAGGCATGCCGGCGGATGGGCGCAGACCAGAATCCGCTGGTCGATGGCCACGCTGTTTGTTGTGCTGCCGCTGTTCGCCTGGCTGACCTGGCGGGTTGAACTCACGGCCCGGCAGCACTCAGAATCACACCGCGCGCCGATTGAGCTGCGCTTCGGCGCGATGGCGGTGCTGGTGTCGATTCTGGTGCTTATCAGCAATGCGGTGGCCGTGGTGTATGCCGCTCTCAGCGGCAATCTGACAGCACAGTTTCTGGCCAAGGCCGGAGTGGTTTCGGTGGTCGCCGTGCTGCTGATCGCATGGTTCCGCACCCCCGTGCGCAAGGCGCCGTGATGCGTCTGGCAAGCATTGCACTGATCGTGCTGGCTGTCGCGGCGATTGCCCTTGCCTTGTGGACTGTTGGCGGCCCCGGGCAGGCACGCGCCGAACGCCGCGATCAGACGCGGATGAACGACCTGCGAAACCACGCCAGCCATCTCGCCTGCCTGCATCGGCAGGGATTGGGGCCAGCCGGGAAAGCTGACGCCTGCCCGCAAGGCGAGCACCGTTCGGACCCGCTGACCGGCGCGCCCTACCGGGTGGACGTGGTTTCAGATGAGGTGGTGCGGATCTGCGCCGTGTTCGAAACCCGGATGACCAGTATGCGGTGGGCCAATCGCAACGATTTCGACATTGAGACCGGGTGCCTCACAGTGCGGACACGCGAGGCAGCGCGCTGGTGACGCGCGCTGCCCGCATGGCGTGTTACCCGCAGTAGACCCGGTCAATCTGGCCGTCTGCATCCATTTCAAAATTCAGCCGATCCGCGACAAAATCCATGGTGACCGCTTCGCCGGGGTTGATCATGCGCACGTCGCCCGGCGCTGAGACACCTTCGGCCTCGGACGCGGGCGCGCCGACGAGGTGCTGAAGGGCCATGGCACCGCAAGCATCTTCGGGCGGCGCCGGGGCCTCGGCCACCTGGGTTTCACAGGCTGCAAGGAACAGCGCGGCAACAATCAGGGTGGTTCTCATCGGTCTATCCTCCATCTTTCACTCGTCACCAAATTGTGCGCGACGGTGATCAGGCGGTCAACCTGCGCGGCGGCGGCGCAGAAGGACTCGGCAAAAACCAGCGCAAATGCTGTGGTTTTTGCAGTATGTCGCCGTTTTCTGCGCGGCAGATCGCCGGGCGTGCGCTGGCTTTAGATGCCGTCGATCAGAATATCCAGCGCCCGTTTCAGCGCGTCACGATGCGCGGCCAACGTGCCGACGCGGGTGCCCAGTTCAGCCCCGGGTACGGCGGCCAGCTCAGGTATCCGCACGATCCAGAGGGTGCCCGCAAAAGACACTTCGGGCGTCAGGCCGGGAAACTGTGCATAGCGCCCGGCCTCGCGCAAAGGCGCCACGATGCGCGAGGCATCGATACCGATCAGATCGGTTTGCAGGTCCACGACCAGCATGCCGGAGGACAGGCGATAGAGGTCAAACCGGGCCAAGGGGCGCTACGCTTAGAAACTGCGGAACCGGGCCAGCGCCAGCCCCTCGCGCGCCAGCTCGTCGCCATAGGCCGCATGCGCCATGCGGGTTTCTTCGCGCCATATCCTGTTGCGCTCGGCCTTCGCGGCCTCGGCAATCGCAGCTTCAGCGAGGCGTGACATGTTCAGGCCCAGGGCGCGCGCCGCCCCGGCGACCTCGGAATCAAGGGTCAGATTGACCTTGATCTTGCCCATGCAGAACCCTCCTGAAATATACGCATAATAAAGGAGTATAACTCGCACCCCCAGAACCCGCAAGCCTGCGTATCCTGCCCTGTGGTCTGGCCGGACAGGGAACGCCCGGGCTTTTGTTGCGCTTAACCGGAACCCTCTGATGTGGAAGGCGTTGTTTTCAAACGCAAGCCTGCGCCACGCTGCGGCTGCGAGCCTGAGTTGCGTGTTGACCGGGGGTAACTGGAAACCGATCGCACACAGGGTGGCATTTTGTCAGCGCAGCGCCAGAAAGGAACTGTCTTATGCCGTCAGCGCCACGGCCCGGGGGGTTGGATATTTGGCATCGCGCCACCTTGAGCGCGCAGATCGCAGCCCTGATGCTGGTTGGTGCCGCTTTCGCAGAGGCCACCGAAAACGACAGGTCCCAAAGCGAGCGCGGCGAATATGTGGCCCGAGCCGCAGGTTGCATGTCATGTCACCGCGAGGACCTGTCAGGCGGGTATGAGGTGGAAACCCCGATGGGCACCATTGTCGCCAGCAATATCAGCCCGTCGCTGGCCTATGGCATCGGCACATATAGCCGGAATGATCTGGCCCGAGTGCTGCACCATGGCATCGCCCCGGACCGCAGGCTGTATCCGGCCATGCCCTATACCTCTTACCGGGGCATGACCGATGCGGATATCGATGATCTCTATGTTTGGCTGCAAGCGCAGGAGCCGGTCGATGAACCCCCTGAGAACGTGACCGACCTGCCCTTTCCCTTCAACATCCGCGCCGGGATGATGGTGTGGAACTGGCTTTACCTGACTGAGCGCGATCTGCCGCCCATCGAGGATCCGGTTTTGTATCGCGGGGCCTATCTGGTCAATCATCTGGGCCATTGCGGCGAGTGTCACACCCCGCGCAATGACTTTTTCGCCATGCGCGATGACCAGTATCTGGCGGGTGAGGTGCTGGATGGATGGCTGTCGCCGAACCTGACCTCAGATCTGGTCATGGGGATCGGCGCATGGTCAGAGCGTGATATCGTCGATTATCTGCGCACCGGGCATGCGGGCAATGTGGTGCAGGCCGCCGGGCCAATGGCCGAGTTCGTGCGCCACAGCACCCGCCATCTGGATGATGATGACCTTGCGGCGATGGCGGGCTATCTGAAAACCCTGCCCCCCGTCTGGGAGGGGGTGCAGGACATTCCCGCCGTTCTGCCAGAGTTGGCGCGCGCTGAGCCGGAGCACCGCTATGGCCAGATCCGCGAAGAAATGGCGCGCGCGCTGGCGCGCCCCGATCTGTCAGAGCCGGAGGGGCTTTATATTACCCATTGCGCGGCCTGCCACGGGGTCACCGGGCAAGGCCAGCCGCAGGCCTATTATCCGCCCCTGATCCAGAACGCCGCGCTGCGCCGGGCGGATGCGAACAACCTGTTGCAGGTGTTGCTGCACGGGGTGCCCGCAGGCAAGCTGGACCGCGCCCCGGCAATGCCCGGCTTTGCGGGGGAACTGGACGCTGATCAGATCGCCACGCTTGCCAACTACACCCGCACCACCTTTGGCGAGCGCGAGGACAGCGCGCTGACCGCCGCAGATGTCCAGCGCGTCCTTGCTTCGGAAGAAGAGATGCCCGCGCCCCTGCGCACTCTTCAGGTGCTGGCATGGGTGGGGCTGATTGGCGCGCTGGCAATTCTGGCCCTGATCGGCTGGTGGGTCACGCGGCGGCGGCGGCGGGCGCAGCCCGGCAACCGGCAGGAGGTCTGACATCATGACAAGCACCCGTTTCAACCCCAGCCGACGGCAGTTGCTGGCGATGATCGGCAAGGTCGCCGGTGGGGCGGCGATGTATCAGGCCATGACCAGCCTCGGCTTCGCGCAAACCTCTGGCTACAGCGGCGCGGTGTCGCTGCAAGGCCCGCGTGAGGGGCGACGTGTGCTGATCCTTGGCGCTGGCATCGCCGGTATGGCCGCCGCCTATGAAATGCGCCGCGCGGGCTATGAGGTCAGGATCCTTGAGTATCAGGCCCGTCAGGGCGGGCGCTGCCTGACCCTGCGCGGCGGCGACCGCTATACCGAGATGGGCGGGCATGAGATTGCTTGCGATTTTCAGGGCGATGGCTATTTCAACCCCGGCCCGTGGCGCCTGCCAGTCCATCACCGCGCGGTGTTCGACTATTGCCGCAGGCTGGGCGTGCCCTTGCAGCCGTTCATCAACAAGAACAACAAGGCCTATCTGCATTCCGCCAGCGCCTTCGACGGCCAGCCGCAGCGCATCGGCCATGTTGAGACAGACATGCGCGGCCATGTCTCGGAACTGCTGGCCAAATCGCTGAATCAGGGTGATCTGGACAATGCCGTCAGCGCTGAAGATCGCGAAAAGCTGCTGGAGGGGCTGAAGGAATGGGGCGTTCTGGACAGCGACTACCGCTACAGTGTCAGCGATGATCTGGGCGAGGTGCGTGGCTGGGATATCCGGCCCGGCGGCGGGCTGATGGCGGAAAAGTCGCCCTCGCAACCCAATGATCTGTCACCACTGCTGCAATCAGGACTGTGGGAACAGCTGTTCAATTTCAACGACTATCTGTTCGAACCACCGATGTTCGAGCCAGTGGGCGGTATGGACGCGATCACCGACGCCTTTGCGCGCGATGTGTCTGACCTGATCCGGTTCAACGCCCGCGTCACCCGCATTGCGCAGAATGAGAACGGTGTGAGCATAACCTATGAGGATGGCGGGCGCGGTGGCGAGATGCGCGAGGAAACCGCCGACTGGTGCCTCTGCACGATCCCGCTGTCGGTGCTGGTTCAGCTGGATGTCGATTGCTCGGACGCCATGCGCCGGGCGATCGCGGCGGTGCCCTATGCCTCGGCCTTCAAGGTCGCGCTGGAGTTCCGCCGCCGCTTCTGGGAGCAGGATGACTGGATCATGGGCGGGATCAGCTATACCGATCTGCCGCTGGTGCAGATCGCCTATCCCAACTACGGGTTCCTGTCCGACGGCCCGGCGGTCTTGCAGGCCGCTTACGACACGGCGACGGCGGGGCGCACCTTCACCTATTCCTGGTCTTCGATGACGCCACAGGAACGCATCGAGGCGGCGCTGGAACTGGGCCGCCAGATCCATCCGCAATACGATGCCGAGTTCATGTCCGGCACCTCATGGGTATGGCACCGGGTGGACTGGTCGCTTGGCTGTTACGGGCAATGGACCGACGATCTGCGCGACGAGCATTACGAGACCCTGTGCGAGATCGACAACCGGCTGGTGCTGGCGGGCGAGCATTGCTCACATATCCCGGCATGGCTGGAGGGTTCGCTGCTGTCGGCGCTGGATGCGATTAAGCGCCTTGATCAGAGGGAGAATGCCTGAGATGCCCCGGCGACCCCTCTATACATACCTCATGCTGGCCCTGCTGGCCGCCCTGCTTGCCGTTGCCGCCCTTGCGCAGGAGGCACCGGAACCCACCGTAGAGGACGACGCCATGCAAAGGCTTCTGGCGCGCTTCTCCGACCATCCTGACCATTTCACGCAGACCAGTGGTGAAGCGCTTTACCGCGCCACCTGTCAGGCCTGCCATATGGAGGACGGGCAGGGCGACATGGGGGCCGGGGCCCACCCGCCCCTGACCGATAACCCCAAGATGAACTCACGCCACTTCGTCGCGGGTGTCATCCTGACCGGCTATCACGGCATGCCGGGTTTTGCAGACGTGATGTCAGATGAACAGGTCGCTGCGGTGACAGATTATGTGCGCAGCCATTTCGGCAATGACTACCCTGACATGATCACCCCCGATGAGGTCGCAAACCTGCGCCCGCCTGACAACGCGGACTGACCGCCCCTGATCATCTGTAGGGGCGGGAACATTGGGGTTGGTGCCTATTGGGGTTGTGCCTGGCGCGGATCCTGGTTCAACTGGTGGCTGTTTCACCAAGCTCAGACCGTTGAAAAGGACCGATGTCTTGACCATGACCCCTGACGCCTCGCCCCTCGCCACCCTGCCCCGTGCGCAGCTGTCCGCAAATGGCCCGCAGGTGGCGCGGTTGTGTCTGGGTACGATGATGTTCGGCGCGCGCACCGATAAGGCCGAGGCCGCGCGCATACTGGCGCGTTACCGCGCCGCAGGAGGCGATTTCATCGATACCGCCGACACATATGCCGGGGGCGCATCCGAGGCGATGCTGGGCGATCTGACCGGCGGCGACTGGGCCGGGCTGACACTGGCCAGCAAAGTGGGTAACCCGGTTGACGGGGTGGCGGGCTCTGGCGGGCTGGCGCCGGACTGGGTGGCGCAGGCGGCGGCGATGTCGCTGGAGCGGTTGAACGCGGACAGGATGGACCTTTACTGGCTGCACAAACCAGACCCGCAAACGCCCCTGCCCGAGACACTGGGCGCGCTGGCAGAGCTGTTGCGGCAGGGCATGATCACCCACTGGGGCCTGTCAAACTTTCGCGGCTGGCAGGTGGCCGAGGCGGTGCGGCTGGCCGATACCATGGGCCTGCCCCGCCCGGTCGCGGTGCAGCCCTACTATCACCTTCTCAACCGCGAGGCCGAGGCTGATCTGATCCCCGCCGCGCGGCATTACGGCATGGGGATCGTGCCCTATTCGCCACTGGCGCGCGGGGTGTTGACCGGCAAATACCGCACCGGCACGCCGGAAGATTCGCGCGCCGGTCGCTCTGACACCCGGATGATGGAGGTGGAGTTCCGCCCCGAGACACTGGCCGCCGCTGCCCGTGCCGCCGATCATGCCGAGGGCACGGGGCGCAGCCCGGCGGGCCTTGCGTTGAACTGGGTGCTGGCCTGCGACGGGGTCACCAGCCTGCTGGCCGGGCCGCGCACGCTGGCGCAGCTTCAGGGCTATCTGGATGCAATTGCCGAGCCCTTTGCCGCCGCGGATGAGGCTGTTCTGTCGGCGCTCTGCCCGGCGGGTGAGACACCGGGCGGTCACCGCGACCCGCGCTATCCGCTGCAAGGGCGCGCAACCACGGGGCTGGCGACGCGATGACCCGGCTTTGGCAGGCCGCGCAAATCTGCGCTGTGTGTCAGGCCACCCGGCGCTTCAGCTGAGCCGCCATCACGTCGAACAGACCCTCGATGGCGTCAACCCGGGTGACAACACCGGGTGAAAGCCGCAACAACGCGCTGCGGCAATCCACCGAGAACCCCTCAGCCCCCAGCGCGGTCACCATCGCCGCCGCCTGTTCCGCATCGGCAAGGCGCAAGATCACCGTGCCGCCGCGCGCGCCCGCGTCTCGCGGCGAATGCAGCGGCAGATCCAGCGCATCGGCGCGGGCGATGATGCGCTCAACCATTTGCCGGTTCCTGTCCAGCATCTGCGGCCGGTCCTGTGTGGCCTGCCATTTCAACGCCGGAACCGAGGCCAGAGCGGCCAGCGCCGAGGGTGTCCCACCATCGAAGCGGCGGATATCCGGGGCATAGTCGAAGGCATCCAGATCCCACGAAAAGGGGTTGTCCTGCGAGAACCAGCCCCGCCCCTCAGGGTTCAGCGACGGGATCAGCGGCGCGTCGATATAAAGTATCCCCGCACCTGATGTGCCGCATATCCATTTCAGGCTGGTGGACAGCACAAAATCCACCTTCGGTTCCTGCGCGTCGAATGGAAGCAGCCCGGCGGCCTGCGTGATATCCACGCCGATCAGGCTGCCCATCTCGCGCCCATGCGCGACCAGCGGTGCCAGATCCACCCGCGCCGAGGCGGTCGATGTCACCAGCGTGATCAGCGCCAGCGCCACGTCACGGCCCCAATGGGCGATGAAATCCTCAGCCTCAACCCACGCCTTGCCTTCGCTCAAAGGCACCGTGTGCAAGGTAAAGCCCAGCTTGGGGGCCAGCCCGGCCAGCAGGAAATGCAGCGAAGGAAAGCAATCGGCGGCCACCAGAACCCGCTTGTCGCGCAGCATCCCCTCGGGCAGCGCGCGGATCAGCCGGTGCAGCCCGTCGGTGACGCTTTCGCAGGTGGTCAGCGTGCCCTCGGGCGCGTTGATCTCATGGCGCCACAGGTCAATGAATTCCTGCCGTCGGCCCAGCACATACCCCCATTGCCCGTCATTGGGCGCGGACCATGCGGCGGCGTATTCAGCCATGGCGGCGCTCAGCCCCTCTTCCTTTCCCGGATACATACCGATGGAATGATAGAGGAAATAGCCGCCGTGGTTGGTATTGCTCAGCATTCTTTATCCTTACGTCAGAAACCCAGAACGGTGGGTAGCCACAGGCTGAAGCCCGGCACCGCCGCAATCAGAAGCAGCCCCGCCATATTGACCAGCAGGAAGGGAAGTGAGGCACGGATCAGGGGCACCAACCCGCAACCCGCGATCCGCTCAGCCGCAAACAGGCACACGCCCAAGGGCGGTGTCAACAGCCCGATGTTCAGGTTCAGAATTGCGATCACGCCGAAATGCAGCGGGTCAATCCCGGCCAGCACCGCCGCCGCTGACAGAAGCGGGCCAAAGAGGATGATCACCGTGGTGGGGTCAATGAACATGCCCAGAACCAGCAGCACGGCATTGAACACCAAAAGCGTGCCCAGATAGCCCAGCTCCCAGCCGCCGACATGGGCAGCGATCATGCGCGGCACGTTCTCCATGCCCATGACCCATGAAAACGCGGCACCACAGCCAACGATGATCAAGAGCTGACCGGAAAAAAGCGCCGAACGCTGAAACACGCCGCCCAGATCGGCCCATCCCATCGAGCGGTAGAGCACCACTGACACAATCAGCGCATAGGCCGCCGCCACGCCACCGGCCTCGGTCGGGGTCATGAACCCGCCCAGAAGGCCCGCCAGAATGATCACCGGGATCATCAGCGGCACCAGCGCCGCGCCCGTGGCGCGCGCCACTACCGGCATCGAGCGGTCCATGTCAACGCGCGGATAGTTGTGAACCCGCGCCTGCACCGCCACCAGCCCCATCTGCACCAGCCCGATCACCAGCCCCGGTATCAGCGTGGCCGCCATCAGCGCGCCGATGGACAGCCCGGTCATCGAGCCGTAGATCACCGCCACCAGCGAGGGCGGCACCATCGGCCCGATGATGGAGGATGACGCCGTGACCGCCGCCGCATAGGCCGCCGTATAGCCCTGCTTCACCATTGCCGGAATGAACACCCGGCCAAGTGCGGCAATGTCGCCCAGTGCCACGCCGGTGATGCCGGAAAACAGGATCGATGCCCCGATATTGACCTGCGCCAGACCGCCGCGCATCCAGCCGAACAGGACATTGGCGAAATGGATCAGCCGGTCGGTGATGCGGCCTGCGTTGATCAGCTCTCCGGCCAGAATGAACAGCGGAATGGCCATCAGCACAAACGAGTCCATCCCCTGATAGACCCGCTCAGCCGCCACCGGCAGAAAGCGCCACTTGTCGGCGTAGACCACCCAGACCAGCATAGCGGCCATCATCGACCATGCCACCGGCAGGCCGATCAGCAAGAGCCCCAGAAAGCTGGCAAGCAGCATCAGAAGTGTGTCGGTCATGTCAGACGGTCCCGCAACAAAAGCCGCGCCAGCGCGAACATGCTGGCGAGCGCGAAGGCGATGGGCACCGCTGCATAGGGCCAGGCCAGGCTGATCCGCAGCCCCTCGCTGCGTTGCATGGCGGCGAACTGCACCATGTCGAGGCCTTGCCAGAACAGCACCAGAAAGACGCCCAGCGAGATGGTATCGAGCACAAACTCCAGCGCCCGGCCCAAAGGCCGCGCCAATGTGTGCAGCACCACCGGCAGCAGGTCGATGCGGATATGGCTGCCCTCGCGCACCGCCACGGCGGTGGCCAGCAGCGCCATCCAGATCATCGCATAGCGCGCCACCTCTTCAGTGAACACCGGGACCCCGCCGCCGGAATAGCGCAGGATCACCTGCGCCACCACCAGCGCGAACATGCCCATCAGGCACAGGGCTGCGGCAATGCGCAGCCCTGCCTCGATAGCGCGGATCAGGCTGACCAGCGCCGTCACCTCAGCGCGCGGCCTCGACCGCGGCGATGGCCTCATCAATCAGGGCGGGGTTGTCGATATTGGCGGCCAGCCAGTCATTGGCCACCGGCTGCATCACGTCGCGGAAGGCAGCGCGCTGTTCGTCCGTCAGCTCCACCACCGTGACGCCCTGTTCGCGGGCGAAATCGATGGCCGAGGCCTCGACCGCGCGCGAGGTTTCGCGGTTGAAGGCAATCGCGGATTCGGCGGCGTCCAGCACCACCTGCTGATACTCTTCGCTCAGGCTGTCAAAGAACATGTCCGAGATCCCCAGCGGGCCAAAGGCATAGGTATGGCCAGACAGAATCAGGTGGCTCTGCACCTCATAAAGGTTGACCAGATTGAAGACCGAGACCGAGTTGTCCTGCCCGTCCACAACGCCGGTGCGCAGCGCGGTATACAATTCGCCAAACGCCACCGGGCTGGCCGAGGCACCCATCGCCTCAACCGGGATGGTGGCCAAGGGGCCAAGGACACGCAGTTTCAGCCCGGCCATATCTTCCGGGGTCTCAACGGCGCGGTCAGCGCTGAAATGCTTGAACCCGCCGGATTCCCACCAGCCCAGCACGCGGATGCCGGTGCTTTCGCGGATGTCCTCAGCCATGGCCTGGCCAAAGGGGCCGTCCAGCACCGCCCAGGCCGTGGCCTCGTCGGGGAACAGATAGGGCATGTTCAGCACCTGGATATCCGAATGGATCGAGGCATAGTTGCCATCCGCCGCATCGGTCATTTCCAGAATGCCGCGCCGCATCTGGCCCAGCCGGTCATTGGGGTTTCCCAGCGCGCCGCCATAGACCAGATTGACGGTCATGCTGGAATTCGCCTCGATCTGCTCGGCGAAGGTGCGATACATTCCGTTTACGAAATCGAACCCTTCGATGGTTTCCGGCAGCGACAGACCGATGGTGATGTCCTGCGCCTGTGCGGTGGCGGGCAAGGCCAGCGCGGCGGCAAGCGCCAGTGCCGGAAGGGATGTGTTCAGACGTGTCATGATAGCCTCCTTGTTTGGGGAAGTGTTCTATGGGTTCGCGGGTATCTGCGCGGTGGCGCGCAGGTCAGTGATCAGCATGTGACCGGGCGCATGGGTGATCGCCAGATCGGGCGCGGCATGGGCAATGGCGCGTTCCAGCGACACGCCGCAGGCCCAGAACACCGCCACCTCGCCGGGCTGGATATCATTCAGCCCGATCCCGTCGATCGGGCGCGACAGGTCCACACCGATGTCGGCCGGATCTCCGGCATGAACCGGCGCGCCATGCGCCATGGGGTGGGCGCGGGTGATGGCCGTAGCCAGCGGCACCTGAGCGCTGTGTATTGCGCGCATCGACACCACCAGATTGCCGCCAAACGGGGCGACCGGGTGCATCGGCAGATGAGTGTCAAAGGCCGAACAGGTCTTGCCCGGCGCATGGCAGCGCAAGGCCACGCCGCCTGCCACCAGATCGGCCTCGAACGTCAGCGAACACCCGATGGCGAAGGGCACCAGATCACCGCGCCACAGGTCTGTAATCTCAAGCGGGTCCGCCATCGGCTCACCGTGGCGAAACACCCGGTAGCGCGGCAGATCGCGGCGCAGATCGATACCGACCCCCAGCTCTGGCAACACCGGAACACCGGGCCGCCCCCGCGCCAGCAGAGGGAAGGCAGCGGGATTGACCCGCAAAAACCCCTCGAACGGATCAGCCAGTGCGGCGGGTATCAGCGCCAGATTGGCCTGCACCAGCCCCGGCGCCACCGCGCACGTGGGCCCCGTCAGCTTGCCAGCCCGCGCCGCCAGTCGCAGGTGCAGACCCGCGCTCATGCCCCGCCCTCGGCCCATGCAGTTTCCAGTTGCGCCTTGATCAGCAATATCTCGGCCTCATGGGTCAGGCAGGTGCGCGCCCATCCCTCGTCCGTCGCATCCCCGGCGCGCAGGGCGTGCAACGTCACCAGACATGCATGCGCGCCGATGCCCAGCACCGGCCCCGGCGTTACACGGATGAAGATACGCGGGCAGCGCGCCTGCGCCGTGCCGACGTGAAAATCAATCAGCCCCAGTGCGCGCTCGGCCCGGATTTCGACAAAGGCCGCGCTGCCATCAAACAACGAGCGGCCCCGGAACACCCCGTCGCCCACCGCCTCCAGCCCCATCGATCCAAGCGACCATTGCCCGACAAAACCAGCCTCTGACAGCCGGTCAAAGGCGTAGTCAGACGGCACATCGACATGGGCAGCGGCCTGATGGGCAAGCGAGGGCAGCGTGGTCTGGGTCATACAGCACCGAATCATTTAACCTGCCTGTCAGAGTGACAAATCGTATACTTATTTCAAGCAATTTTTTTCAGGCTTAAAGCATTATTGATCACATACAGCCGTTTCTGGCTGTTGTTGCATTATTCTTGATCACAAACTGTATACTGTTATTCTGCCCTTACCCGGATTCAGGAGCGCATGACCCGTGACCCGCCAGAACCACCGCACCCGCATCTACCAGAACTTCCGCACCCGGATTCAGCGCGGCGAGATCGGCCCTGAGGACCGGCTGGTAGATACCGTCATCGCCACAGAACTGGGCGTTTCGCGCATGCCGGTGCGTGAGGCACTGATGCAACTGGCCAGCGAAGGGTATCTTGAGGGAACGACGCGCGGCTTTACCCTGCCCAGCCTCAGCCACACACAGATCATGGAATACTTTGTGCTGCGGCGCCTGCTGGAACCCCACGCCGCCGCGCTGGCCGCGCAATCGCGCAGCGAAGCCCAGCTTGCGGTGATGAACGAGGCCGTGGCCGATGCCGTCCGCACGCTGGAAAGCGGCGATATCAACCTGTTTTACCGTGCGTCTGAAATCTTTCGCAACACATGGCTGGCGGCGGTGCCCAATGGCGAGCTGCGCCAGACCATTCTGCGCTACCTCGCGCAGGTGCAATCGGTGCGGCTGGCGACGATGAATGACCGGCAGGCCCACCAGATCATCGTCGCCGGGCAGCAGGATTTGCTGGATTGCTTTGCCCGTCGCGATGCGGTGGGCGCGGGCGACCGCTTGCTGCGCTTCGTGCTTGAGGCTGAACAAAGCTACCTGCGTCTGCGCCGGGCGCGTGAGGACAGCCAGGATGCGGCGCGGTAGGCACCATTACCCGCTGCTGCGCGCCACCAGTTCGCGACCATAGGCGCTGTCCAGATGGCCCGCGCGCAGGCTGGCCACGTCGCTCACCTCCTCCAACCGTCCGGCCCGCAACACGCCCAGCCGGTCACACAGAAACGAGACAATCGGCAGGTCATGCGTAACCAGCAGATAGGTCAGCCCGCGGTCTTCGCGCAGATCGGCCAGCAGGTTGAGGATTTCCGCCTGAACTGACACATCCAGTGCCGAGGTCGGCTCATCCAGCAGCAGCACTTCCGGCTCCAGCATCAGCGCGCGGGCGATGGCCACGCGCTGGCGCTGCCCGCCTGACAACTGGTGCGGCAAGCGAAACCTGAAGCGGCGCGACAGGCCCACGGCATCCAGCATCGCCAGCACGCGCGCGTCATGCCCCTTGATGCGATGCACCGCCAGTGGCTCGGACAGCGTGTCATCGACCGTGCGGCGCGGATGAAGCGATCCATAGGGGTCCTGGAACACCATCTGCACCCGGCGCACAAAGGCCGCATCACGCCGCTTGCCCAGTGCATCACCGCCGATGCGGATAGCCCCCGTCCATTCATGCGCCTGCCCGGCAATTGCCTTCAGGATCGTCGATTTGCCAGATCCGCTTTCACCCACCAGTGCAAAGCTTTCGCCCTGCGCCACCGCAAAGCTGACCTCATGCACCACCGGCGTGCCGCCAAAGCTGACGGTCAGATTTTCAATGCTGATCATGTGCCCGCCCCGATGGCCGCACGGTCCAGAACCGGCAATCGCCTGCGTGTTTCATTGAGTTGCGGCACCGAGGCCAGCAGCCCGCGTGTATAAGGATGCGTCGCCTCATGCAGCTTTTCGGCGGCGCATTCTTCCACCACGCGGCCCGCATACATCACCAGAATCCGGTCGCACCAGCGCGCAACCATATCAAGGTCATGGCTGATCAGTATCAGCCCCATCCCGCGCCTGCGCACCAGATCATCCAGAATTTCCAGCACCGTGGCCCGCACCGACACATCCAGCGCCGAGGTCGGCTCATCCGCGATCATCAGGTCAGGTTGCAACACCACCATCATGGCGATCATCACCCGCTGGCCCATCCCGCCTGATACCTCATGCGGGAACAGCCGGTAGACGCGCTCAGGCTCGTTGATGCGCACGGCCTCCAGCACCTCAAGCACCGCCTGTTTGCGGGCGCGGGCGTTCATGCTGCGATGAAACTGCAGCGCCTCGCCGATCTGTTCGCCGATGCGGATCACGGGGTTGAGGCTGAACTTTGGGTCTTGCATCACCATTGACATCCGCGCGCCCCGCAAGCGACGCAGGCCGCTCTCAGGCAGGTTACGCAGGTCGATCCCGTCAAATTCCAACCGGTCCGCCGTCACCCTGCCAGGCGGGGCAATCAGCCCCATCAGCGCGCGGCCCGTCATCGACTTGCCGGAACCGCTTTCGCCCACAATCCCCAGCCGCTCGCGCCCCAGATCAAAGGTCAGGCCCTTGACCACCTCAACCTCACCGTGATCGGTGGGAAAGCGTACGCGCAAGTTTTCAACGTGCAGCAGGCTCATACTTTCACCTTGCCCTTGGGGTCCAGCACATCGCGCAGACCGTCACCGAACAGGCAAAAACCAAGCGACACGATAACAATGGCAAAACCCGGCATGGTGGCAACCCACCACTGATCCAGAATGAACGCCCGCCCGCGTGAGATCATCGCGCCCCATTCCGGCAGCGGCGGTTGCGCGCCAAGGCCCAGAAACCCAAGGCCCGCGGCGGTCAGAATGATCCCCGCCATATCCAGCGTCACCCGCACGATGGTTGATGACAGGCACAGCGGGATCACGTGCCGCCAGATCACCCGCGCATGGCTGGCCCCCTGCATCTGCACGGCGGATATGAACTCGGCAGTGCGGAAGGTCAGGGTTTCGGCACGTGCGATGCGGGCATAGACGGGCCATGCGGTGATGGCGATGGCGATCACCGCGTTCTCAATCCCCGGCCCAAGGGCCGCGACAAAGGCCAGCGCCATGATCAGGCGGGGCATCGACAGGAAGATATCGGTAAAGCCCATCAGCACCTTGTCCACCCAGCCGCCAAAATAGCCTGACACTGCGCCGACAATCAGCCCCAGCGGTGCCGAAATCACCGCCACCAGAAGCACGATATAAAGCGTGATCCTTGAGCCATGGATCACCCGGCTGAGGATATCGCGGCCCAGCTCATCCGTGCCCATCCAATGCGCCGATGAGGGCGGTTGCAGGCGGTTCTGCAGGCTGCCTTGCAGCGGTGAATAGGGCGCGATCCACGGCGCGAAAGCCGCAACCACCAGAAGCGCCACGATGATCGCCAGCCCCACCATCGCCAGCGGGTTGCGCATCAGAGCGCGCATCAGCCGGTAGAACTGCCCCAGCCGGGCCTGCGCGCGGGTCTCAGGGTCTTCGCTCAACAGCCAGTCGCGGGAGAAGATTGCCATACTCATGCGCGCGCCCTCGGGTCCAGCAGACGGTAAAGCAGGTCAGAGCCCTTGTTGATGGTGATGAACACAGCACCGATCACCAGCGTCGCGCCCAGCACCGCGTTCATATCGGCGTTCAAGAGCGCCGTTGTCAGATAATTGCCGATACCGGGCCATGAGAACACGGTTTCAATCATCACCGAGCCTTCCAGCAGCCCCGCGTAACTGAGGCCGATCACGGTGATCAGTTGCACCCTGATCGGCCGGAACGCATGGCGCCAGATGATCACCCGCTCCGGCGCGCCCTTGACGCGGGCGGTGGTGATGTATTCCTGCCCCAATTGCTCCAGCATGAAAGAGCGGGTCATGCGGGCGATATAGGCAAGGCTGAAAAACCCCAGAATGGTACCCGGCAGAATGATGTGGGAAAACGCCGAGCGGAAGGCGCGCATGTCGCCGGCGATCAGACTATCCACCAGCAATAATCCGGTGCGCACCGGCACCATGCCATCCATGAAGATGTTGATGCGCCCCGGCCCGCCGACCAGCCGGAAATGGGCGTAAAAGATCACCAGTCCCACCAGCCCCAGCCAGAACGCCGGAATGGCATATCCCGCCAGCGCCAGCACGCGGATGATCTGGTCAATCCAGCTGCCCTGCCGGGCCGCCGCAATCACCCCCATCGGCACACCAATGGTCACGCCGATGATGATGCCAAGTGTGGCCATCTCCAGCGTTGCCGGGAAGACCCGCGCCAGGTCTTCGGCCACCGGGCGCCCGGTGCTGACCGAGCGGCCCAGATTGCCCTGCACCACATCACCGACGTAGCGGAAGAATTGCACCACCAGCGGGTCATCCAGCCCCATGGCCAGCCGCGCGGCCTCATACGTTGCGCGCGGGGCGCGGTCGCCGACGACGGCCAGCACCGGATCAATCGGCACCACGCGGCCAATCACGAAAGTGATCGCCAGCAGGCCCAGAAAGGTCATCAGGATGATCACTATAAACCACACCAGCGGCGCGGCGCGGGTGGCGAGGGGTCCGAACATGCGGGCGGCCTGGGCCATGCTGTGCTCCTCAAAAGGACGGGCGGCAGGGGCGTTGCCGGTGGATCAGAGCGGTCTAGCAAATAAACTTTGACTGATCAAAATTTTTTTACTAGCGTCAAAAAATAACGAACAATACCAGCGCTGGATGCCTATGCCTGAACTCATGCCCGAACCCATACCGGAACCGCCGGGCCAAGCTGATGCCCCGGCGGCCCCTGCAGCCCAGACCCCGCAGTTCGGCGGCCGTATCCGCGAATTGCGGCGCAAGGGCGGGCTGACATTGCAGGCGCTGGCCGATGACGCGGGCATCTCGGTGGGCTTTCTCAGTCAGGTTGAGCGCAACAAGGCCACGCCCTCGCTGGGCACGCTGGCCAGCCTCGCCACTGCCTTGGGGGTTGAGATCAACTGGTTCATCGCCACCCCACAGCCAGCCGATGCCGTCACCCGCGCCGGTGAGCGCGCGCGCTTTTCACTGGCCGACAGCTCGCTGGCCTATGAACGGCTGGATACGCGCCTGCCCGGTGGCACGCTGTCATCGCTGATCATCCACATCCCCGAAGGCTATGCCTCAGAGGTGACGCGCCATACCGGCGAAGAGATGATCTTCGTGCTGGAAGGCCGCATCCGCCAGACGCTGGGCGATGCGGTGATCCTGCTCAACCCCGGTGATTCGTTCCACTTCATGGGCGATACACCACATTCCTTTGCCAATGACGGCGCTGGCCCGGCCCGGCTTTTGTGGACCGGAACCTCAATGCGCCTGTTTGGCAGCCCCCCGACCGACCATCCCTGACAAAAAACTTACAGGAGAGGACTTATGAAACTCATCAAAACCACGCTGGTCGCCAGCCTGCTGGCGCTGGCCTCAGCCCCGGCGCTGGCCTCCACGCCTGACAATGCGCTGGTGATCGCCCAGAACATTGATGACATCGTCACCATCGACCCGGCAACCGCCTATGAATTCAGCTCGGGCGAGTATGTCACCAACACCTATGATCAGTTGGTGCAATATGACGCGACAGATACCGAAACCCTCGCGCCCGGCCTTGCGACCGAGTGGGAGATCGACGCCGAAAACCGCACCATCACCTTTACCCTGCGCGATGGCGTGACCTTCCATTCCGGCAATCCGCTGCGCGCCGAGGATGTTGTGGGCAGTTGGCGCCGGGTTGTGGTGCTGGACCGTGCGCCCGCCTTCATTCTGGGCAATCTGGGCTGGACGGCTGACAATTTCGACGAGATGGTTTCAAGCGACGGCAACACCGTCACCATCCGCTGGACGGGTGATTTCGCGCCGTCTTTTGTCCTCAACGTGCTGGCCTCGCGCCCGGCCTCGGTGGTCGATATGGAGACCGTCATGGGCCATGAGGTCGATGGCGATATGGGTCATGACTGGCTTAACCAGAACAGCGCCGGCACCGGCCCGTTCAGCCTGCGCAGCTTCCGGCCCGGCGAAGTGCTGATGCTGGATGCCAACCCGGATTATTTCGCCGGGGCCCCGGCGATGGAGCAGATCCTGATCCGCCATGTCGCCGAAGCGTCAACCCAGCGCCTTTTGCTGGAATCGGGCGATGTGGACATGGCCAAGAACCTGACGCCCGATCAGGTGGCCGGGCTTGAAGGCAATGACGATATCCGCATTGAAACCTTCCCGCAGGCCGCCGTTCACTGGGTCTCGTTCAACCAGAACACGGAAAGCCTGACCAACCCCGCCATCTGGGAAGCCGCGCGCTATCTGGTGGATTATGAAGGCATGGCGAACAGCTTTCTGAACGGGCAGATGCAGGTGCATCAGGCCTTCTGGCCCGCAGGGTTCCCCGGTGCGCTGACCGACACACCGTTTACCTATGACTCCGAGCGCGCGCGCCAGATCCTTGAAGACGCCGGGGTTGATCTGCCGGTCACCGTCACGCTGGATGTGATCAACGCCAACCCGTTCAATGACATGGCGCAGTCACTGCAACAGACCTTCGCCGAGGCGGGCATCAACTTTGAAATCCTGCCCGGCACCGGCGCGCAGGTGATCACCCGCTACCGCGCGCGGACCCATCAGGCGATGCTGCTGTACTGGGGCCCTGACTTCATGGACCCGCATTCCAACGCCAAGGCCTTCGCATATAACGAAGACAACTCGGATGATGCCTATGTCTCCACCACGACATGGCGCAACGCGTGGATGCCGCCTGCCGAGATCAACGAGCTGACGATGGCCGCGCTGGCCGAACAGGACGCCGATCAGCGCCTTGAGATGTATCTGGAACTGCAGCGCGAGATGCAGCGCGAAGCCCCCTTCGTGATCATGTTCCAGGCCGTCAAACAGGTGGCGATGGCCGACAATGTGACCGGCTTTGTCAACGGTTCGAACTCTGACTTCGTGTATTACCGTCTGGTCGAAAAAGACTGATCGCGCGCGATCATCCTGCGGGCGGCGGCCAGTGCGCCGCCGCCCGTTTCCACGACCTCTGCCCAAAGAGACATCATGACCCCCAATGCCCCGGATGCGGTTTTCGCCGCCCTTCACAAAGCCGCGCAGGACTGCTGTGGCGCGCGTCTGTTCACCGTCACCGTGCTGGACCGCACCGCGGGGCTGGCGCGGCGCGCCTATACCTCGCACCCGGTGGATTACCCCACCTCGGGCACCAAGCCGTTGCGCGCTGATGCCTGGAGCGGCCATGTGGTGCGCGACGGGCACAGCTTTGTCGCCAACTCCACGCCCGAATTTGCCATTTACTTCTCTGACCACGCGCTGATCAACGCTTTGGGCTGCGCGGCCGCGATGAATATCCCCGTCGCCGATGACAGCGGTCAGGTTGCCGGCACCGTCAACATTCTGGATGTCGCGGGCCATTTCACACCCGAGCGCGCCGAGATGCTGGAGGCGCTGGTGTCAGAGCATCGCCCTGCCCTTCTGGCCGCAATGGCACAGATCCCGATGGAGCCCCCCGCATGACAACCCGCCTCAGCCGCCTGCAAGCGCAGATGAAAACCACCGGCACCGACCTTCTGGCACTGGCGCCGGGCGCGCATATGCGTTGGGCCCTCGGCTTCGCGCCACACCCGGATGAGCGGCTGTGCCTGTTGCTGATCGGCCCGGAAAAGGCCGCCTTCGTGATGCCCGCGCTCAATGCCACCGATGCCCGGCAGCATACCGATCTGCCGTTTCATGAATGGGTTGATGCCGATGGCCCGGCGCAGGCACTTGCCGCCGCACTGGCAGATATCGGCTCTGACATGCGCAAACTGTCGCTTGATGAAACCATGCGCGCGGACCATGCGCTGATGCTGCTGGATGCGTTGCCTGATGCCGAGCGCGCGCTGGCTGGGGCCGAAGTTGGTGCGCTGCGCCAGATCAAGGACGCCACCGAGATCGCCGCACTGCGCGACAACGCCCGCATTGCCGACAAGGCGCAGGCCGCTGTGCGCGCTGCCCTGCGCCCCGGCGTCACCGAGGTTGAGATGGTGCAGGTCGCCCGCGACGCCTTTGCGGCTGAGGGCGCGCGGTGTGAGTTCGGCATCGTCGGTTTTGGCGAGAACAGTGCCTATCCGCACCACCACAGCGGCGCGCGCGCGCTGAAGGCGGGCGATGTGGTGCTGGTCGATATCGGTGGTCGCAAGGGCGATCATATGTCCGATATCACCCGCATGGCCGCATTCGGCACCCCGCCCGAAGGCTATGATGAGGTCCATGCCGTGGTTGATGCCGCCGTGGTCGCCGCCCTCAAGGCCGCCCGCCCCGGCGTGCCGGCCCATGTGGTCGATGACGCGGCGCGCGGGGTGATCAATCAGGCCGGATATGGTGCCTATTTCACCCATCGCACCGGCCACGGCATCGGCACCGAGGTGCACGAGCCGCCCTATATGACCGCCACCAACCCCCAACTGCTTGAAAAAGGCATGACCTTCACCATCGAGCCCGGCATCTATCTGCCCGGCCGCTTCGGCATCCGGCTGGAAGAGGTGGCGGTGGTCACGGCGGACGGCGCAGAAATCCTGTCCGGCCTGTCGCGCGATCTTCACCGCGCCTGATCCGCCAAAGCCCCTGACACAAAAACCAATGAACGGCGCCGCATCGGCGTGCGATCGCACAACCAGCGGGCGTGTGCGCCCTTGATTCTGTCTGCGTGCAGGCCACTGCGATTCGCGAATGGTGAAGTTGCGGGCAAAAACGCATTGGTTGCACAACAAATCAGCGGTACACCCCCAGCCTTTCTGCACCGCAGCGAGGCCGGTCACAGCACACTTGTCAAGGCGCGGGAAATTGCCGCAGCGTTCGACCGTCAAGGCCTGTGTGCCTTGGAAAAACACTGCCCGGCCGAATGATCTGGCGAGATACCGACAGCCGGGCAGCGACAACACAGGATGCTGTGATTTGTGAAATGGTTCCAGTTGCATTGAAATGCAAGAGCGGCATCACGACGCATCGCAGCACTTTCATGAGGGAGATGCTAAGAGATGCCCAATAAAACCTTACTTGCGACGGTGGCCGCCTCGGCGCTGATTGCCGCCGCTACACCCGCCGCCGCTGATTGCCCCATCAAGGTGGGTGTCCTGCACTCGCTCTCCGGCAGTATGGCGATTTCTGAAACCACATTGCGCGATGTCATGCTGATGCTGATCGCCGAGCAGAACGCCGCAGGCGGGCTGCTGGGCTGCGAGATTGAACCAGTGGTGGTTGACCCGGCCTCTGACTGGCCGCTCTTTGCCGAGCGCGCGCGCGAGCTGCTGACGGTCAATGAGGTGGATGTGATCTTTGGTGCATGGACCTCGGTCAGCCGGAAATCGGTGCTGCCGGTGCTGGAGGAGCTGAACGGGCTGATGTTCTACCCGGTGCAGTATGAAGGGCAGGAAAGCTCACGCAACGTGTTCTACACCGGCGCCGCGCCGAACCAGCAGGCAATCCCGGCGGTGGACTACTTCCTGGAAGAGCTGGGCGTGGAAAGCTTTGCGCTGCTGGGCACCGACTATGTGTACCCGCGCACCACCAACAACATTCTGGCGGCCTATCTGGCCGAGCAAGGAATTCCTGACGAAAACATCTTCGTCAACTACACGCCGTTTGGCCATTCCGACTGGTCAACGATTGTCTCTGACGTGGTGGCGTTGGGGGCAGGCGGGCAGCAGGTGGGGATCATTTCCACCATCAATGGTGATGCGAATATCGGGTTTTATACCGAGCTGGCGGCGCAGGGCGTGAGCGCGGATGACATTCCGGTGGTGGCATTCTCTGTCGGCGAAGAAGAGCTTTCGGGCCTCGATACCTCGCGACTGGTGGGGCATCTGGCAGCGTGGAATTACTTCATGTCAGCCGACACGCCGGAAAATGAGGCCTTCATCGAGGCATGGCATGCATTCATCGGTGATGAGGCCCGCGTGACCAATGACCCGATGGAGGCACATTACATCGGCTTCAACATGTGGGTGAATGCCGTGACCGAGGCCGGCACCACCGATGTGGATGCCGTGCGCGAAGCGATGTGGGGGCAGGAGTTTCCAAACCTGACCGGGGGCACGGCGGTGATGCTGCCCAACCACCACCTCACCAAGCCCGTTCTGATCGGCGAGATCCGCGCCGATGGCCAGTTCGACATCATCAGCCAGACCGAGGAAGTGCCGGGCGCCGCCTGGACCCCGTTCCTGCCGGAAAGCGCGACGCTGGTCAGTGACTGGCAAGAGCTGGAATGCGGCATGTTCGACACGGCAACGGAAAGCTGCGTGCAGCTGACCTCGAACTACTGAGCAATGATGGGTGCGCGGTTTTCGCCGCGCACCCCTTTGAACGGGAAAGCCCATGCGCATGATGTTTCGCGCGGCGTATCTGGCCGTGTTGGTGGCCTTGTCCACGCCTCTGGCCGCCCAGACCCCCTTGCAGGATGTATTGCAGGCCCATCAGGGCGCGGTCGCCAACCCCTCTCGCGGGACGGTGGGGCAGGTGCTGGCCGCGTTACTGGCCGCCGAGCCACCGGGAACGGCCGAGTTTCTTCGCCTCTGGCAAGAGCGCGAAGTGGTCGAAGAGCCAGGTTCGGGACTATTTTACTATACGCGGGCCGAGGGCCGGGCACTGGTCCTGATCGATATCGACACCGGGGCCGAGGGGCCAGAGGTCACCACGCGTGACGTCAACCAGATCCGCCCCAACGCCGGGGTGCGGCGCGATATCGGGGCCGCTCTGGTGCGGTTCGGCCTGACAGCCTCTGATCCCGCGCGCAGATTGGCCGCGCTGGAGGCGATTGGCCGCAGCCCGGACCCAGAGCAGATTCCGCTCTTGGCGGAATCGATCATCGATGAGCCCGATGCCCGGATACGGGTCCGCAAGGAGCGCGTGCTGGACCTGCTGAACGCGCGGTTTGCCACCGATACCGCCACGCGGGTAGACGCGATTGAGGGGCTGTCGGGGGATATCAGCACTGAGGCACGGCGCGCGCTGAACCAGATCTTGCAGACCACACCCGGTGTTGGCGAAACGCTGCCAGAAGGCTCTAACATTGCCAGAATACGGGTTCCCGGCACGGATATGGCGGTAAACTCGGCCTATGACGAGCTGGCCGGGGCCGGGCTTGCGCCGGTGCGGCCGGGGCGCAATGCGATCCGCGATGCGCTGCGGGGCAATGTCAGCGACGGCGCGGTGGGCGGTGTGCCGCTGCACCGGCTGAGCGCGCCCGAAGCACGGCTTGAGGCCTATGCAGGCCTGCAGGCTGCCGGGCTGGTGACGCCGCTTGTCACGGAGGCAGAGATTCGCGCCACAGTGGACGCGCATGTGTTCTTTGATGCCTATACAGAGCCTGATCAGGCCGTCACCGATGCCGCGCGCGCCGCCCTCGACAGCACCGGCACCCGCATCAAGGCGTTCCAGTTTCTGGGCATCACGCTCGATGCGCTGTCGCTGGCCTCAATCTTCTTTCTGGCCGCCATCGGCCTTGCGATCACCTTTGGCGTCATGCGGGTGATCAACATGGCGCATGGCGAGTTCATCATGATGGGGGCCTATACCGGCTATGTGGTGCAGACCTTCATCCCGGATTACACCGCCAGCCTGATCGTGGCTTTGCCGCTGGCTTTTGCGGTGACATTCGGCGCGGGGGTGGCGATGGAGCGGCTGGTGATCAGACATCTCTATACTCGCCCGTTAGAGACGCTTCTGGCCACCTTCGGCATCTCGATCGCGCTGCAACAGCTGGCCAAGAACATCTTTGGCACGCAGGCCCGCCCCCTGACCGCGCCGGACTGGCTGGCAGGCGCAATCAGTATCAATGATATCGTGTCCATCAGCACCATAAGGGTGGCCATCTTTGTGCTGGCGCTGATGTTTCTGGCGATGCTGCTGTTCATCCTTTTGCGCACAAGGCTGGGGCTGGAGGTGCGCGCGGTGACACAGAACCCCGGCATGGCCGCCAGCATGGGCATCAACCCTGACAAGATCAACATGCTGACCTTTGGCCTTGGTTCCGGCATTGCCGGGGTCGCTGGCGTGGCGATCGGGCTTTATGCGCAGGTCACGTCCGAGATGGGCTCGGCCTATATCGTGCAAAGCTTCATGACCGTGGTTGTCGGCGGCGTCGGCAATGTCTGGGGCACGCTGGCCGGGGCCGGGCTGATCGGTTTCCTGCAAAAGGGGATCGAGTGGTTCAACCCCTCGAACACGCTCGCAGCCCAAACCTATATGGTGCTGTTCATCATTTTGTTCATCCAGTTCCGGCCCAAGGGCATTATCGCCCTCAAGGGCCGTGCGGCGGGGGATTAAGCCATGTCAGACACTGTTTTAATGCCCGCCCGCCGCCGTCTGCTGCGTGAAAACCCCTCGGTCACGTGGTTCCTGCTGGCGCTGGGTGTGTTCACGCTGGTGATCAGCGTGTTGTCAGAGGGCTTGGGGGTGGGGCTGGTGTCCACCTCGATGGTCAAGATCCTGGGGATGACGCTGTGTTTGTGCCTGATTGCGGTGGCCATGGACGTGGTCTGGGGCTATTGCGGCATCCTCAGCCTGGGGCATTTCGCGTTCTTCGGGCTGGGGGGCTACGCCATTGGCATGTGGCTGATGTATGCGCGCACCGAGATCGTGATCAGCGATTCACTGGCGCGCGGGACGATTCCGCCGACGGAGCTGGAGTTGTCAGAGGCCGTGGCGGCGCAGATTTTCGGCGTGGTCGGCACGTCAGAGCTGCCCTTGATCTGGACCTTCGCAGGCTCTCTGCCCTTCCAGCTGGCCATGGTGGTGCTGGTGCCGGGCCTGTTGGCGCTGGTGTTCGGCTGGCTGGCGTTTCGCAGCCGGGTGACGGGGGTTTACCTGTCGATCCTGACGCAGGCGATGACCTTGGCGCTGGCGCTTTATCTGTTCCAGAACGATACCGGCCTGCGCGGCAATAACGGGCTTTCGGGCCTGCAAAACATTCCGGGCCTGTTGCATGTGCCGCAGGCGGTGCTGTCGGTGTGGTTCCTCTGGGCCTCGGCCTTCGCCTTGGGGGCAGGGTATCTGCTGTTCGCATGGGTCGTTTCAGGCAAGTTCGGCTCTGTTATCCGCGCAATCAGGGACAACGAGGCGCGGGTGCGGTTTCTGGGCTACAACGTTGAGGGCTACAAGCTGTTCGTGTTCACGCTGACCGCTGTGGTATCCGGCATCGCAGGCGCGCTCTATTACCCGCAGGCGGGCATCATCAACCCGGCAGAGCTGGCGCCGATTGCCAGTATCTACCTTGCCGTCTGGGTGGCGATTGGCGGGCGCGGGCGGCTTTACGGCGCGGTGATCGGGGCGGCCGGTGTGTCGCTGCTGTCAAGCTGGCTGACCGGTGGCGGGGCGCCGAACATAGATCTGGGGTTCTATCGCATCCTGTGGACGGAATGGTGGCAGGTGTTGCTGGGGCTCGGCTTCGTGCTGGTGACGCTGTTCGCGCCCAAGGGCATTGGCGGTTTGTTCGACTATCTGGTGAGGAAACGCTGATGCAGACACTGTTAGAGATGTCTGGCGTATCCGTCACGTTTGACGGCTTTCGCGCCATCAACAACCTGTCGATCGCGGTAGGAGAGCCGGAGTTGCGCGCCGTGATCGGCCCCAATGGCGCCGGAAAGACCACGTTCATGGATATCGTCACCGGCAAAACCCGGCCTGACAGCGGGCGGGTGGTGTTTGGTGAGCGGCAGGTGGACCTGCTGAAGATGTCCGAAAGCCAGATTGCGCGCGCCGGGATTGGCCGCAAGTTCCAGAAACCCACGGTGTTTGATGAGCAAAGCGTGCGCGACAATCTGGCGATGGCGCTGAAAAACCGGCGCGGGCCGTTGTCGGTGCTGATGTGGAAGGCGGGCGAGCGTGATCGCGCGCGGATTGAGGCGCTGGCCGAGGAGATTGGCCTTTTGGCGCGGCTGGAAGACCGGGCGGGCGATCTGAGTCACGGGCAGAAGCAATGGCTGGAGATCGGCATGCTGCTGGCGCAGGACCCGCGGTTGCTGCTGGTCGATGAGCCTGCGGCGGGGATGACGCCGGCGGAGCGTGAGCATACCACCGATCTGCTGAAACGGGCGGCGCAGACCCGTGCGGTGATGGTGATCGAGCATGATATGGAGTTTATCCGGCGGCTGGATTGCCGGGTGACGGTGCTGCATGAGGGGTCGGTTCTGGCGGAGGGCAGCCTGGACCATGTGACGAAGAATCAGCAGGTGATTGATGTTTATCTGGGGCGCTAGAACATGCTTGAGGTGAAGGATCTGACGCTGAAATACGGCGCATCGCAGATACTCCACGGGGTGTCGCTGGTGGCGCGTCCGGGTGCCGTGACGGCGGTGATGGGCACGAATGGGGTGGGCAAGACCAGTCTGTTACGGGCGATTGCCGGGCGGCATCCGTATGCGGGGGGGTCAATCACGCTGGACGGGCAAGTTCTGGACCACCCCAGCGCCGCGCAGGCAGCAAAGGCGGGGATCGCCTATGTTCCGCAGGGGCGTGAGATCTTTCCGCTGTTGAGCGTGACCGAGAACCTGCAAACCGGGTTTGCCTGTCTGCCGCGTGCTGAACGGCAGGTGCCCGCGCGGATTTATGAGCTGTTTCCGGTGCTCAAGCAGATGAAAGACCGGCGCGGCGGCGATCTGTCCGGTGGGCAGCAACAGCAGCTGGCGATTGCACGCGCGCTGATCATGCGGCCAAGGGTCTTGCTGCTGGACGAGCCGACAGAGGGGATACAGCCCAACATCATCAAGCAGATCGGCAAGGTGATTGAGCTGTTGCGCGAGGAGGGGGAGATTGCGGTGGTGCTGGTGGAGCAGTATTTCGATTTCGCGCATGATCTGGCAGATCATTTCTGCGTGCTGAACCGGGGCGAGGTGGTGCTGTCGCGCGCCGCACAGGATGTCACCCGCGCCGAGATCCTTGAGCGCGTGTCCATCTGAGCGCAACCTTGGACCGCCCGAAGGCCTGACAGAAACACCATAAAATGGCGCTTACGACGCGATGGCTCAATCGCGCTTTTTGCTGTTTCCACTGCCCTGGCAGGACCACCGGAAGCACCCGCCCGGGGCCAGATCACGCGCTTGTCATCAGAAAAAAACGACAGAACCCGCCGGAAAGCGCGTTTCTATACTGCGTGCGGCAAGCTGCCCCGCGCGCCTTCCAGAGGAGGACACCATGAAGATATTCGTTTCAACGCTTTGCGCCGCTGTCCTGAGCATGTCTCCGATCGCGCTCAGTTCGGCCAGCGCGGCGCCGGCTTCATCGTTTCAACTGACGGGGTCCGTGTCGCAGTCGCCGGTCCTAGATGATCTCGTGCAGGCGCAGGGGCACCGTTACCAACATAATCGCCGCGGCGCTGACCGCCGGGGGCATCACCGGCGTGGTTTTGACAATCGCCACCGTCGGCCAGCGCCCCATCGCCCGCAGCCGCGCCGCCATAGCAGTGGTCCGGATCTGGGCTCAGCCGTCGTCGGTGCGATCATCGGTGGCGCGCTCGTCCACCAGTTTCAGCAACCCCGGCAACACCATCAGCCCAGGCACCATTCCGGGTCGTTCCTGAGCAGCGAGCACATCAACTGGTGCCACAATCGCTGGCGCTCTTACCGTGTGGTGGACAACAGCTATCAGCCCTACAACGGCCCGCGCCGGGTCTGCGTCTCGCCGTACGGCCCCACCTGATCCGCAGGCCGCCTTCGCGCTGATGGAAGGCGGCCGGCGCGCCGGTGAACAGGCACCTGTCGCATGACCGCCGGTCGTGCGAATTTGCGCGTTGACACCTTGAACACCAAGGCATACCTTCCCCCCATGGCCGCTGAAACCAGATCACCCCGCGCCGTGGCGCGGTCCATGCCTAACTATGCCGACCCTGCCTATTGGCAGGGCACCATCAAGATGTCGCTGTCCAAGTATTTTGTGTTGAGCGTGCTGCACCACAAGCCGATGCATGGCTATGAGGTTGTGCAGGCGGTCGAGCGCACCACAAAGGGGTGTTGCAGCCCGACCGAAGGCACCGTCTACCCCATGCTGAACGAGTTCGCGGCGGGGGGCTATCTGGCCGTGCACAGCGAAATCGTGCAAGGCCGCGAGCGTAAGGTCTACACTCTGACGGACAAGGGCCGTGCAGCGTTCCAGACGGCTGTCGCGGCATGGCTGGAAGCGACAGCGTGCATTGTTGCGGGCAAGTGCGCCGCTGACCGACTGACAAGCTGAGACCGATCACCGGAGACCCCATGCAGGCACATTCTCGCCCTCACACATCGATCATCGAGGCATTAATGATCAATGTATGCGCCGTGCGTTGCGTGTCATGTCGCTGAGGTCACGGCCCGCATTTGTGGTGACTGCGCTTGGCAGCGCCCAGACGCTGGCCTGGGGGTCCACCTATTATCTGCCTGCCATTCTGGCCGTTCCCATGGCGCATGATCTTGGCGTGTCCACAGGCACGGTTTTCGCGGCTTTCTCGGCCGCGCTGGTCATCACCGCCATTCTGGGCCCCTTCGCGGGCCGTCGCATAGACCGTTTCGGCGGGCGGGAGGTGCTGGCGCTGTCCAGCGTGATCTTCGCGACCGGGCTGGCGGTGCTGGGCATGGCGCAGGGGGCGGCAATGCTGTTCGCGGGCTGGCTGATCATCGGCGCGGGCATGGCGCTTGGTCTCTATGAAGCGGCATTTTCGACCCTTGCGCGCCTTTACGGTAGCCGGGCGCGCGGGGCGATCACCGGGGTGACGCTGATCGCGGGGTTTGCCAGCACCATATGCTGGCCGGTTTCAGCCTGGCTTGAGTTTGAATTCGGCTGGCGGATGACGTGTTTTTTCTGGGCAGCTCTGCATATTGCCCTGGGCCTGCCACTCAACCGCTTTCTGGTGACCAAAGCCCCGGTCGAGACCCCTGTCGAGACCCCTGTCGAGGCCCCGGTTCTGCCAGACATCGTCGCACCCCCCGCACCGCCCGTGCCACCCGCCCAACACACCCCCACCATGCTGCTGCTGGCCTTCGTCTTTGCGGCGACATGGTTTTCCAGCACCGCGATGGCGGCGCATCTGCCCGGCCTTCTGCAAGCGGCAGGTGCCAGCCCGGCGGCAGCCATTGCCGCGGCGGCGCTGATCGGCCCGGCACAGGTGGCCGGGCGCTTGCTGGAGTTCGGCGTGCTGCGGCGCTTTCACCCCATATTGTCGGCCCGGCTTGCCGCCATGGCGCATCCGGTCGGCGCAGCGGCACTGCTGAGCTTTGGCGCACCGGCAGGCATGGCCTTTGCCGGGCTGCACGGCGCGGGCAACGGCATTCTGACCATCGCCAACGGCACCTTGCCGCTCACCCTCTTTGGCCCGGCGGGCTATGGGTTCCGGCAAGGCCTTCTCATGGCCCCCGCGCGCTTTGTTCAAGCGGGTGCGCCGTTTGTGTTCGCGCTGCTGCTGGCACGTTACGGCGCGTCCGCATTGCTGCTGACCGCCGCCCTTGGCAGCGCCGCCTTTCTTGCGCTCCTTATCCTCAACCCCTCATCGAAAGCCGAATAACCATGCGCCTTCGCACGCTTCCTGACCCTGATCTGCTGCCCGCCCTTGACCATTCCCGCGCCCTGAAGCAACCCGCCGGGGGGCTTCCCGGCAGCCTTTCACATCCGCCGCGCATTCTGTTGCTGTATGGATCGCTGCGCAAAACCTCTTATTCCCGGCTGGTGGTGGAAGAGGCGGCGCGGCTGGTGCGCTATTTTGGCGGTGAGCCGCGCATTTTTGACCCGTCAGACCTGCCGCTGCCGGATCAGGTGGCTGGCGATGATCACCCGGCGGTGCATGAGTTGCGCGAACATGCGTTATGGTCTGAAGGCCAAATCTGGTGCAGCCCCGAGCGTCACGGCCAGATCACCGGCGTCATGAAGGCGCAGATTGACCACCTGCCGCTCAGTCTGGGCGGGCTGCGGCCGACACAGGGGCGCACGCTGGCGGTCATGCAGGTCTCAGGCGGCTCGCAATCGTTCAACGCGGTCAACACGCTGCGCCTGCTGGGGCGCTGGATGCGGATGTTCACCATTCCCAACCAGTCCAGCGTCGCCAAGGCGTTTCAGGAGTTTGACGCGGCCGGGCGGATGCGGCCTTCCGGGTATTATGAGCGCATCGCGGATGTGGTTGAAGAGCTTGTCCGCTTCACGGTCCTGACACGCCCGCATGTCGCCCTGCTCACCGATCGTTACTCTGAGCGCAAGGCGGCGGGCGCGGTGCCGCGTGACGCGGCCAATGATCTGTCGGCAATCGCCGTTGCGCATCAGGCACGCGGGCAATAGCAGCGGTAACGCATCACTGAATGGCTGGAAATCCGTTTGGCATGTTGGTAGCTTGCGAAGATCGATTGCCGGATGCAAACAGAACAGGTTCTTCCGGCCCCACAGGTTCTTTTGGTCCCATTGCCTCCAGTCAGTCAGATTTGCCCATGATCCATCCTTGCCAATCCGCCGCCATCGACGCGCTTCGCGTGGTGCGCGACAGCACCTTTTCCGGCCACACCAGCGAATCGCTGCGTCTTGTATCTGATCTCCATTGCGATCTGAGCGGCGAAGACGCCGAGGCGGTGGTTTCCTACAGTTCCGAGCCGGGCAGCCTTGTGACGCTTGATTGCAAGGTCCGGGGGAACATGTACTGGATAGGGCTTCGCCTTGATCTGGGCGAGGGCACGTTCAAACCCGGCGATGTGCTGGGCGTGGCGCTGCAGGGCTCATCGCTTCATGACTGCTCGCTGTTTGTCAATTTGCACATGGTGCAGAACGGCGTTGCGGCCCCCACAACCTTTGCCGACAAGCTGCACCTTTCACCCCGCGACACTGTCATCACCGCGCTGCATACGCTTTCGGCGCTGGACCCGGCCTGTGCCGCGCCGGGTTGGTGTTCACTGGTGCTGGGCCTGCCGATGCAGGATTTCCGCATCACGCTGCACGATCTGCATTTCTTCGTCCTGCCCGCCGAACAGGGCCTGCGCAGCGAACCCTTGCAGCTGTCGTCAGTCTCTGCCTGACACCCGGGATGGGTCAAGCGAGAGCGGGGCCGCCCCCTCAGAAATCGATGCTGCTGGTCTCATTGGGCCGGGTGTAGCGGGCCAGCCGCTGCGCCACATCGCTGAATGAGCTCCAGGGGCTGCCCAGAAACCGCCGCCCGGCTGACAGCAGCAACAGATCGGCCAGCGCATACTGCAATTGCCGGGGCGAGCGGTCATAAAGATCGCGCTCCAGCCATGTCAGGCGCGGGCCATACCGCTCAGCCAGTTCGGTATAGGTCTCTGGCAGATCGGCGGCCAGAAAGATGCTGTCTGCCGCGCCCTCGGCAATCAGCGTATCCAGCCTGCGGATGAACACCGCGCGATTGCTTTTCTGCCGCCACTCGGCCAGTTCGCGGTGGCGGTGCTCTGGCCAGTTGTCAGCGCTCTCAAAGGACAGATGTTCAACCGCCGCACCAGTGGCCATGCGGATATGCACCGAGACATCGAAGGGCGGGCTGAACCCGCCGATAATGTCCAGCACTGCATCCGCCGGGCGCAGGCCCCGCAAGAACGCCTGCTCGGCGTTATAGTTCTTGTGCGGGCTGTGCAGCGGATAGGCCGAACGGATATAGGCATCGGTGCGCGCTTCCCCCTCCGCCCCGGCCAGAACGGGGGCATTGAACTGCGCGCCCGGCTCAATTTCCATATAATTGTAAACCAGCCCGGATCTGGCGCGGAACAGATCAGCCGCATCGGTTTCAATCACCGGCCCGTTGTAGTGCAACAGATCGCCGATCCGGGCCTCGCAATGATGATCAGGCCGCCAGATCACCACCAACTCGCGATCGGTCGCCTGCGCAAGCGACGCCGCCGAGGCCATGGCCCGTAGCCGGTTGCACAGCCCATGTTGCACATCAATGAAAAGGCAGGGGCGCGTGAACATCTGCGCTCTCAGCCCTGCTGCAACAGAGCACTGAGCGCCGTGACCAGCGGTTTCAGGTCGCGCCCCTTGCTTTCCATGTTCAGCCGCACCACGGGTTCGGTGTTGGAGCTGCGCAGGTTGAACCGCCAGTCGCCCATATCAAGGCTGATGCCATCGGTCTCATCGACCGAGCGCGCTGCGGGCTCATGCTGGGCGCGAACGCGGGCGATGGCGGCCTTGGGGTCAGCCAGTTGAAAGTTGATCTCGCCCGATGACGGAAAGGCCGCACGCCGCGCGGCCGCCAGCTCTGCCAGCGGGCCCTCTTTGCTGATCAGCTCAGCCATCACCAGCCAGGGGATCATGCCGCTGTCGCAATGTACGAAATCGCGGAAATAGTGATGCGCTGACATCTCGCCGCCGTAAACCGCGCCATGATCGCGCATCGCCTGCTTGATAAAGGCATGGCCCGTGCGCGCCTGCACCGCCTGCCCGCCCGCGCGCGCCACCACGTCCAGCGTGTTCCAGATCACCCGTGGGTCATGGATGATCCGCGCGCCGGGTTCGCGCGCCATGAAGACCTGCGCCAGAAGGCCCACGATATACTCGCCATCAATGAAAGCGCCGGTGTGGTCAAAGAAGAAACAGCGGTCAAAGTCACCGTCCCATGCCACGCCCAGGTCTGCCCCCTCGGCGCGCACGCGCTCAGAGGTCGGCGGGCGGTTTTCAACCAGCAGCGGGTTAGGGATACCGTTTGGAAAGCTGCCATCGGGGTCATGATGCATGCGGATGAATGTCAGTGGTGCACCACGTGCCGCCAGCGCATCGGCGATTGCGTCAAAGCACGGCCCCGCCGCGCCGTTCCCGGCATTGACCACAATCTTCAGGGGTTTGAGCGCGGAGATATCGACAAACCCCAGCACGCAATCAACATAAGCCGCACGCGCCGTAGCGGCCACGTCGCGCAGGCTGCCGCCGCTCTGCTCAGGGCCAAAATCATCAGCCTCGGCCAGTGCGCGGATTGAGGACAGCCCCGTCGCGGCATCAAGCGGCGCAGACCCGGCGCGCACCATCTTCATGCCGTTGTAATCCATCGGATTGTGCGAAGCCGTGACACAGATCCCGCCATCCGCGCCAAAATGCGTTGTGGCGAAATACATCTCTTCGGTGCCTGAAAGCCCCAAATCCAGCACCTCACAGCCCTCGGCCACCAGCGCGCGCGCCACCTGCGCCGCCAGCGCCTCGGACGAGGCGCGGATGTCGCGGCCCAGCACCACGCGGCGCGCCCCCAGCGCACGGGCAAAGCCGCGCCCGATACGGTAAGCGATCCCCTCATCCAGATCGACACCCAGTCGCCCGCGAATGTCATAGGCCTTGAAACAGGTCAGGCTCATCCCTTGGCACCCTGCCCGCGCGCATAGACATCCTCATAGCGGATGATGTCATCTTCGCCCAGATAGCTACCGGTCTGCACCTCGATCAGCACCATCGGCACCTTGCCGGGGTTCTCCATCCGGTGGACGGCCCCCAGCGGAATGTAGACCGACTGGTTCTCGGTCACCAGTTTCACCGTGTCATCAATGGTCACCTTCGCCGTGCCCTCAACCACGATCCAGTGTTCCGAGCGGTGATGATGCGATTGCAGCGACAGCGCGGCGCCGGGGTTCACCACGATCCGTTTGACCTGAAAGCGCGGGCCGGTGATCAGGCTTTCGAACATCCCCCAGGGCCGGTGATCGGTGGGGAACTGCGTGGCCTGCGCCACATTCTTGGCCTTGAGGGCGGCAACCGCCTCTTTCACCCGCTGCGCCTCGGATTTATGGGCAATCAGCACAGCATCGGTAGTGGCGATTGCCAGAATGTCCTCCAACCCTATCCCCACCAGTTCAATCCGTGGGCTTTCAGAGCGCAGAAGCGTGTCTTGGCAATCAATCGCCGTGGCATGGCTTGATGTGACATTGCCCGCAGCGTCCGGCCCGCTTTCCTGCCAGACGGCATCCCAGCCACCAAGGTCAGACCAGCCCGCCGCATAGGGCATCACTGCCAGATTGCCCGCCTTTTCCATGATCGCATAATCGATGGAGATATCGGGCACCCCGGCCCATGGCTCAGGTCCAAGGCGCAGGAACGACAGGTCAGACTCAGCCGCCGCCACCGCCGCCTCCACCGGGTGCAGGACATCAGGCGCGAGGTTGCGCGCGGCGTCGATAAGCGCCCCGGCGGTAAACAGGAAAATCCCCGCGTTCCACAGATAGTTGCCCGAGGCGATCATCTCGGCAGCGCGGCCAGCATCAGGCTTTTCGATGAACCGCGCCAGCGTCTGCGGCGCGGTAGCATCGGTGCGGCCCCCCGGCGCAAGCTCCAGATAGCCATAACCGGTTTCAGGCCGCGTCGGCGTGATCCCCAGCGTGACCAGATCGCCCGCCAGCGCACGCGGCGCGGCGGCCATGACAGCGGCGCGAAAGGCTGCTGCGTCCGGGATCACATGGTCGGACGGCGCCAGCAGCATCAGCGCTTCAGGGTCTTTTGCGGCCAGCACCAGCGCCGCCGCCAGCGCGGCGGGGGCGGTGTTGCGCCCTTCAGGTTCGATCAGGATGGCTTGCGGCGCAATCTCCACCGCCGCCAGTTGCTCGGTCACAATGAAGCGGAAGTCATTGCCGGTCAGGATAACCGGCGGTGCAAAGCCCGCGCCGGACAGCCGCCGCGCCGCCGCCTGAAACAGGCTTTGATCACCCGTGATCTGCGCGAATTGCTTGGGAAAGGATTTGCGCGACAATGGCCATAGCCGCGTGCCGGAACCGCCGCACAGCAAAATCGGGTGAATCAGAGGGGATGTCATGAGAACTCCTGAATTCGTTCCTGTTTACAAACTTTGGCGCGGGCTTATCAACAGCAACCTACTGTCCGTTGCAAAGCTGTCTCAGCCCTTAAAGGGAACATGTCGCCGCCACACCGGGTGCACTTCAGGGCGTATAGGAAAAGCGCGCGCACAGCGCCCGATAGCTCTGGCTGGTGCCGCGCTGCACCTCGATCTCATCCGGCACCTCGCGACGCGGGCGCGGGCCAATCGGCCCCTCCTTGCGCCCGCTGTCGCCGCTCATGCGGATGGCGCCGATCAGTTCCGTGGCCAGCGGAGAAAACGGCAGCGCCAGATGCCCGCACATGCTCCGCAGGACGGCATTGGGATCGATGGTGAAATCCTCATACAGAACCACCGGAATCCCCGCGTGGCGGTCAAGAAAGGCCAGATGGCGGCGCGAATACTCTTCCAAAGTGACAGGCGTGAAATGAACCCATTGGTTCTTGTTCAGCGACAAAAACGAATCCAGAGGGTGGCGCATGCTCACCACCGAGCGCAGCGGGAAACGCCGTACAAGCATCTCATGAAGCGTGGGCCGGGCCGTGAAATCGACCTTCTGCATGCAGAAATGCGAATGGGCATGGTCACGCAGCACCAGATGCCGCCCGCCCTCTTCCACCCCTGTTTTCGCGGCCTCAAGCGCCGCCAGAAAGGTATCAATAATCACCCCGTCACTGACCGGGCGCACGCTGTGACGCAGGCTGTAAATCAGATCGGTGGGCGCAAAGAGTACTCTGCCGGTATCTGAAAGCATCTGCGTGCTCAGCGGGTCAATCTCGCTCAGCACCACGGTGTTGGGCAGCGCGAACAGCGCCTTGGACATCACGGTGCCGCCGGTGCAGGCGAAATGGTGAAAACTGCGCAGCGGCTGCGGCCCTTCAATCGCCGCGCAGGCCGCTTCACACTGGTCCAGCAGGCTGGGCAGAGGCTCGGCAGGCGCGTGCAGCATGCCATCAGCCCCGACATGCGGGCGCAACAGTTCCAGCGCCTCATCCAGAGTGTTCAGCAAGGCATGAGAGGGCAGGTCACTTTGCATCGGCGGCCTTTTTGCGGGTTGTGCGTTTGCGCGCCGTTGTCGCGCGGGGCTTTGCCCGTGTGGCAGTCGCGGCTTTCGCCGTCAGACGCTCCGCATCTGTCCCCTCGCTCTCTGAAAGCTGCAACTGCCGCAACTGCTGCGCCGCCTCCTGCAAGCGCGGGGTAAGCTTGCGAAGCAGCTCTTCTTGCTGCTTACGCACGGCCTCAGCCTGTTGGAAGCGAGCGCGCAGATCGTCAAGGTCGGTCTGCAACAGCCCCTGCATCCGCATCGCAAGGCCCAGATCTGCCATGGCCTTGTCGCGTGCGGCAACCGCCGCGTCACGCTCTGGCGTGAGGGTTTCGCGGGCCTTGATTGCCGCGTCGCGCTCAACAACCGCCTTGTCCAGCGCTGCCCGGGCCTCATCACGCTCCGTGGCCGCCTTGTCGCGTGCCGCCCCGGCCTCCTGAAGCTCTGCCGCAAGCCGCTCGGCCGTCGCCGACACCTGGTCGTGCGCTTCCTTGAGCGTGGCCAGCTTCTGCTCAAGCGCGGCCGCTTTTCGGCTTGCCGGATCTGCTTTCAAGCGCAGTTCAGGCCAGTCCGGATCTTCGTTGTTCATATTCTCCAGCCGGAAATGGCGCGCCTCCAGCCAGCTTTGCAGCTGCGCGCGGCCCCAGCCGCCCTCAAACATCGCTTCATCGCCGCACCGCATGACAACCTGAGCGGCGCGCGCGAGAACGCCGCCTTCGTCCAGTATCTTCAGGATCTCAGGCTCGGCGCCGGGCAGATCAATCCGCACCCGCAACGGTGTGGAGAGTCCGGCAAGGTTGGGCACGACATGCACAAGACCAACCTTGCGCGCCTGAACCCCCGAGCGTTGCTTCAGGCCGGGAAACAGCGCTTTCAGCCCCGCAGTGGGCGCGGTAAACCCGCGCAGGCCGGGCATATTGTATTCCACCAGCTGCAAGCCGCTCGTGTCATCTGCCAGAACCCCGTCCACCTGGCTGACGCCGTCCAGTTCGGCCAGTCGAGACACCTCGCCCGCGCATCGCGAGTCAGCCGGTTCAACCACGATCAGCCGCTCGGGCAAACCGCCCAACACCTTGATATACGCATCGAACGACGTCTGCGCTCCGAAACCAAACACAATCAGCGTGCCCGGTATCCGCTTCATCTGGGCGATCGCCATACCTGTCCTCACCTGTTCAGCCCTTTACACAGCAACGTTAGCGAAAGCGCGTGCCCGGCGCCAGAGGTCAGCACCACGCGCAGGCGCTATTCCAACGCATCCGGTTGCAGATCATCAAAGATCCCCGGCACCTGCTCTGCCCAGAAAGCGCAAATCGCCTGTTCATTCAACATGCTGGACCAGCCGTTGCGGTCAAAATCAGCCCGTAGGAACTCTGCGTCCAGCCGTTCGCGAAAGGCGGCTTTGCCGGCTGCGCGCTGGCCGGGGCTGCGGGCCTGCGCTTCAGCCTCGACACGCGCCAGACGGGCAGCGAACAGTCGCTTGTGGCGGCGCACCTCGGCCTCGCGGCTAGCCTCGTCCGCCTTGCGCGCTGCATCCTCGGCGTGGCGGCGCGCGGCGGCGGCCAGCGCCTCGGGGCTGGGTGGGGCGCCCCCCTGCTCTTCCGGTGCGGCATAGTCGTCTCGCAATGCGGCGGCCAGATAGCGCACGGGGCTTTTCACACCCCCCTGCCCTTCCACATAGGCCAGCTTGGCCGCCACATGCTCTGCGCCATGCTCACCGATCCATTGCCGCGCCAGCCGGTCCGACACGCCCATGGCGATCAGGCGTTTGTAGGTGTCGCTGCTGCGCACCCCCTCGCCATCATCGATATCAAACATGGCAAGCTGCGGGTTCTCGCGGATCAGAAACCGGATCTCGCTGACCGCCCGGCCCTTGCGGCGAAACTCCGGCGCAAGGACGATGTTGGAATTGCGGTTCACCTCGGCCACGGCGGGCTTGATGATCTTGGCGTTGAGATGCTTGAAGCTTTCATAATAGGCGCTGCCATCCACGCCCATCAACCGGCGAAACAGCTCGATCGGCCACCAGCCGGTAGACCCCGTGCGCACAAAGCGAAAGCAGTTCTCATAAAGCGCCAGCGCATGGCCACTGGTGAACCGGCGCTGGATATTGAGGTTGATCAGCGCAAAGACCTTGGGGTCATGCAGCTTTTCGGCCAGCGCGGGTGAATAGGAATACTCGCACACCCCGCCCTTGAGCCGCGCATAGGCCAGCAGCGCCGAGACCCCCCATTCCTGCTCGCCCTGCTCATTGAGCATGTCCCATTCCGCCACCGTTTCCGCCAGACTGCGCAGCGCATCCTTCAGCGTGTCGACATCGTTGGAATTGTAGCCGATCATCAGGCAGAGCGTGCGCGCATCTATGCTGTGCTTGGGCCGGGTGATCAGATGGTCATAGGCATTGAGCAACAGCACATTCGACAACTTGCGCTGCAGCAGTGTCAGCTTGCCCGAAACATGGATCGCCGCCACGTTCTTCTTGACCGAGGCGCGCGCGAGCGCCCCGCGCAAGGCGCCCTTTGCCTCATCTGACTGTGCTTTCGCGGCCATCGCCCTGCCCCTTGATGGTCCCTTGCCGGGATCTTGTCGCCGATTGTCATCAGGCCCGGCGCTGACGCGCAGATTGCCTTCAAAGGCACCTGCGATCAAGCAGACTCTGGGTGCCATCCGGTAGAATCCGGCTTGCTGTCCTGTAGACGGGTTCCTTTTGACAGGTATCCGGGGCTGGTTAACAAATTCCAAAGCCTGCGGGCGGGTCGGACAGGTTGGTTTAGGCTGCTCTTCAGCCTCGGCACCGAATCAACACCGAATCAGGGCACGGCAGGGCGCAAGTCAGCGCAGAAACACCGGAATACCGGGCCTTTCGGGGCTGAAACCGGGGTTCCGGGGCCTCCTGTAACCGGGTGCCAATGGCCCTGCAAACGGGTTCCTTTGGTCCTGCGCCCGGGCGCCTCTGGTCCCGTAAACAGGTTCCCATGATCCTGTATACGGGCTCCCATGATGATCTAAAATATTGATATTAAGCCAGTTTTTTAGCGCAAAGATTCTTAAAGACTCTTAAATCACTTACAAGCTTTATCAACGCTTCTGCCTGTGTGTTTTCTTCAATTCTCAGATTCATGGGTTTTCTGAACCACCAAAGCAGCAAAACCACCGAAACCGCGCCTGCAACGCTTGTCGGAATGCCCCTTTTCCCCTGTCCCCGCGGGGACAGAAACGTAGATCAATTCGAATCGGTGATTGGCGTCCTGACAGGAATGGCGTAGATTGCTGATCAACACCAAAGAGCACAGCTCAGGGAACAACAGGAAACCGATGTTCACCCATGAAGACCTCGCGCAGCTGCAATCGCAATCCCTGCGCATGCAAAGCTGGATCCGACAGCAAACCTATTCGCCAGAGCGCGAGAAAACCCTGCGCCGCTTTTCCAGTTGGGAACTGACCGAGATGATCTTGCCGGTCAACCAGTCAACCCTGCGCGGCAAGCTGGCCTCTGACCCAACCTTGCCACAAGGCCTGGTTGAAGAAGATGGCCGCCAACGCTGGTTCTCGCTTGATGAGATCAACGAACTGCGCCGCCGGTTGCACATCGGCCGCAAATCGCTGATGCCGCCGCGGCCCCAGGGCAAGCGGGCGCTGCGTGCGGCGATTGCAAATTTCAAGGGCGGTGCCGGCAAGTCTACCGTGGCGCTGCATTTCGCCCATGCCGCCGCGCTGGATGGCTACCGTGTGCTGACCGTTGACTTTGATCCGCAGGCCACGCTGTCGCATTCCATGGGGCTGTCGGATGTCGCCGAGGAATATACCGTCTGGGGCATCATGGCGCGCGATCTGATCCGCGAGACGGAGCGGATGAACACATCCCTGCGCGGTGCCGAAAGCGGCACCGCCCTGCCCCAGCGCCGCCTGCCCTCTGCGATCACCGAGATGGGGCTGGCCGATCTGCGGCTGTCAGATTTCATCAAGCCCACCTGCTGGCCGACCATCGATATCGTGCCAAGCTGCGCCAATGCGGCCTTTGTCGAATTCGCCAGCGCGCAGTACCGGCACCTTAACCCTGAATGGTCGTTCTTTGCCTCGGTCTCGCGGTTTCTGGATGTCCTGCCCCGCGACAGCTATGACCTGATCCTGTTCGACTGCCCGCCCGCGATTGGCTACCAGTCGATGAACGCGGTCTTTGCCGCCGACATGCTCTATATTCCGTCCGGCCCCGGCTATTGGGAGTATGATTCGACCACCAGTTTCATCGGCCAGCTGGCCGAGGCGCTGGAAGACCTCAGCCGGTTCGGGGCTGCTGTCCCCGCGGGGACAGCGCGCTTGCCGAAAGAGTTTCTGGATGTCCGCTTTCTGCTGACCCGGTTTGAACCCAACAACGATCTGCACCGCGCGATGCAGACAGCCTTTGGCAAGGTTTTTGGCGACAGAATGGCCAGACATCCGATCGAACTGACCCGCGCGGTCGAGCAATCAGGGCGGTTTCTGTCGTCGATCTATGAGATCGACTACCGGCAGATGACCCGTGAAACATGGCGGCGGGCGCGCAGCTCGTTTGACCGTGCATATGACGAATTTCGCACCCACGCCGTCGCCGCCTGGGACCAGCTGGAGGATCAGCCATGAGCAAGCGTCGCGTCTTCGACATCGGTTTCCCCGAGAACGCGCCAGACCCTGTCCCCGCGGGGACAGAGCCAACCAACCGCCGCAGCCCGATGGCCGCCGCGATATCCGAGAACGCCGAGGCCCTGCGCGACCGGGCCGAGGCCGAGGCCCGCATCCGCGCCGAGAATGACGCGCTGGCCCATGAATTCGTGCGGCTGAAAAAGCTGGGCGTTGTGGTTGATCTGATCGCGCTGGAAGACATTCGCGCTCAGGCGCTGACGCGCGACCGGGCCGCCACGCGCGATGATGATCTTGACGAGCTGAAAGCCTCGATCCGCGATATCGGTCTGTCAAACCCCATCCGGGCGGTGGCGCGGGACGGCGGCTATGAGCTGGTGCAGGGCTACCGGCGGCTGGCGGCCTATCGCGAGTTGCTGGCCGAGACCGGGGATGCAGACACCTGGGGCCGCATTCCCGCCGGGATGGTCGCGCCGGGTGAATCGATTGAAGGGCTTTACCGGCGCATGGTCGATGAGAACATGGTGCGCCGTGATATCTCATTCGCCGAGATGGCGGAGCTGGCGCGCGCCTATACCGCTGACCCTGAATGCCCCGCGCTAACGCTGGATGCCGCGATTGCCGCGCTCTTTGCCTCGGCCAACCGGCAGAAACGGGTCTATATACGCAATTTTGCCCAGATGCTGGCGCGGGTGGGCGATGCGCTGGACCATGCGGTGGCGATGCCGCGCGCGCTTGGGCTGGCCGTCTGGAAGCGCATGGACCGAGAACCAGAGACCGTTGCACGGCTCAGGGCGCGTCTGACCGCAGAGCCCGCGCGCAGTGAAGAGCGCGAGCTTGCAATACTGCGGGATTATGCGGAAGGGGTGCCGCAGGCGGGGCAAGGTGGCCGGAAATCCGCAGCCCGAAAGCCCGGTGCCAAGACCACCCTGCGCGTTGCGCGCGGCGCCGAGATTGCGCAGCTCAGTGCCTCTGACGGGCGGGTAGAGCTGCGCTTGCCGCTGGATTTCACCGCCGTAGACCGGCAACGCATGGAACGCGCGGTCAATGCGTTTCTGGATGCGCTGGAGGATGAGTAGCGCAGCTGTCCCCGCGGGGACAGCGCAGGGCAGGGGCGGCGTAGCAGCCGCCCGGCTGCGCCGTTCTACACCCGGATATTGACCAGACAACGGGCAATCGCATAACCCTTTGCCGCATCAAACGGCTGGGTGATCGTCATGCAGCGCAGGCCGGTGCGGCTGGTGGATCTGACGCCGATACCCTCAACGCCTGACAGCCGGTCGCCCGGCACCACGTCTGCTGCCACGCGGGTGAAGACCTGCCCCAGCAAACCAACCCGTGTCCAGCTGGCAGGGCGCTCTGAACGCGGGATCTGCGGCGCGTCGGGGTTCCATGCGGGGTTTTCCTTTCGCCGCTCGATCAGCGGCGCGGGGCCATCGCCGACATGGTCAGGATCTGGCGCCGTGTCATAAAGCGGGCGGCCCCATTCATCGGACAGGTAGCGCCCTTGCCAAGCAAACGGCGTATCCCCTGCCGTGACCACCGCCGTGGCCGTGACCACGCCCGCGATCTCATCTCCCGGCCCGGCGGGCCGCACTGCGCCAGCGTCTTCCGTGACAAGGGTGCCAAGCGGAATCTCTACGCCGGTCCCGTTGGGGAACATCTCGGCGAAGTCGCTGAACGTGTGGCTGCTGGTCAGGCTGCCCGCGATCTGGATGTTCCCACCATCGCCAAACAGGTGGATGGAGCGATTGGCGGGCGATGGCGCGGCATTGACATTGCCCATTGCGAGTAAGCGGTTGACAGTGTTCAGCACACCACGGGACGCAACAACAACACATTGAAAGACCGCCGCCTGACAATCAGTAGATCCACCGACACGGGATCTGGCCCCGGCCGCATGGCTGTTCGAACTTGCGACCACAGACGTCGTTGAGCTGCTGGCGCGGCTGTCATCTGACGCGACCACAGACCGCGTCTGAGCAGTGGAGATTGTGCCCGTGTCGCTGGCGTCGCTCATCAGGGCGGGCAGGTTGGCCGCGCCTGATCCTGTGAGCGCCCCGCTTACCTCGGCGCCATTGGGAAATTGTGCCTGCCCGCTTGCGCGGGCCACAACCATCGCCTCATGCCAGAGGCTGCCGTCAGGCGATACCTTGGGCGTGAAATCGTCATCGCCAGCGGTGCCCATTTCAACCCTGCCGGACCAATCGGTCTGGAACAGCAGGCTCGCCGTATCGCCTGCCGTGGCCTTGTTGACCTTCAGCTGAAGGTCGGACCCTTCATGGCTGCGCAGCGTAGCCGGAGAGGACAGGGCAAAGCGATTGGTGGTGTCAAAGCTGGAGTTCACGCCCATACACTTGATATCATTCAATGAATCGCGAATCCAGTTCTCTCCGTCCCAGATCCTCAGGGCGGCCTCGGCCCGGCCAAAGGCGCGCCAGCCCTCCAGCGGGGTCAGAAACAGCCAGCCGCCCTGAACCCAGGCTGCCAGCATGCCCGGCTGGCCAGCCCATGCCCCGGTCGGCGACGCACCATGCGTCCAGACCTGACCTTCTTCTGGCAGGGCAGGGGGGGGGCGTTTTCGTCGAACGCCTCGACAACAAGTTGCGCCAGAAGATCAAGGCGTTGCAGCGCTTCGTTATGTGTGACGTGCTTTTGTGCATGCGCTGCCTGAAGATAGGGCAGGGCAAGTCTGGGGGATTGGTCTGACATCATGGCCTCCCGCGGCATTGGAATGCGCGGGATGGTCTGGCCAAAGCACAAAGACTCCGTCATTGCAGCGCACGCAGTGGCGGGCAGGGGCAACGCTCGGCCTGTCCCCGCGGGGACAGATGCGGCTATGAGCGGCTCAAGCCGCGCTTCATCACCCTAATCGGGCGGGTCACCCGCCATGAGGTCGAGGCCAGAAGCCGCTGGATTTCATCACGCGCGTTCTGCAAGTCCGCGTTGGTCTGGCCCCGCTCAGCCTGCAAAAGCATCGCAAGTTTGAGCATCTCGGCACCCTGCACGGAATCGCGAAGGCGCTGCCTTTCGGCGGCGTCGTCAAGCCGCCGCTCCAGCGCCTCACATTGCGCCTTCAGCAAATGCCGGTCGGCCACCTTTGCGTTCTCGGCCAGAAGGGTCTGAACCGAGTCCTGCATCTGGCGCAGTTCTTCACGCAGCAGGTCGCGTTCCTGGGTCGTGGAGGCAAGGTCGCTCTCCGCAGTCGATAGCTTTTTCTGAAGTTCGGTACTCTGCGCCTTCGCCGCGCCTTCCGTCTTGGTCAGCGCCGCGCGCATCGTATCTAGCTCTTCTAGATGCTGGCGCAGAGCTTCGCGCAGCAGATCGCGTTCTGTTGCGAGGCTCCGAAGCTTCTGCGCCCCGTTTACGCCAGCCTTGACCGGATCGCCCGGTGCTGAGACCGGGCCCAGCATCATCGCTTCAAGCTCTTCCGCCAGATCGCGTGCCTTGAGATCGCTGATGAGCATGGCCTCGGTGATGGCCGTGTGAATGTCGTCGAATTCTTTCTTTTCCGCCGGGGCGGCATCTGGCACGGTGTCAAAGCGCAATCCCAGCCGACCGCTCAGCGCCTCGGCGATGGCGGCGGGGAGGGTGCGCAGCATCGCGGCATCGACCAGAACAACCCGGCGGCGGTTCTTGCGGCAGCGCTGCAATATGGCGCTGGCGTGCTTGGTCCAGTTCTGCAATGCGGTATCAGGTGCACTTCCGGCGTCCAGCATGGCGCGCATATGGTCCTGCGGCATAGACATCAGTATGATCACGGGCGCGGACGGATCACTTGAAAACGTGGTTTCAAGACTGTCATGGCGCTGCACGCTCACACCCGGGACTGCCCCGCTCGCCAGTGCCTCTATAGCGCGTAAACTGTCCTCGCCGCCGCTGGCAAAGAGCGACCATTTCGTTGCGGGCGCGGCGGGGGCATCGAGCAGTTTTTCGGTCATTGGGTGTCCGGGCAAAAGAACGGGTATATCCGAAGAAAGCACATCAACTGGCGAACATCCAGTGGGCTGTCGAAACAATCGTTTGTTGCAAGTTCATGAAGGCTCCGTGTAGGAGTTTCGCGGATGCTGCTGTTGGAAGGGTCCTGAAGGCATGAATCACGGGCGCGGTCAGTAGAGAAGTTTCAAAGGCATGACACAATCTATTCAAGACCATTGCAACCTGATCTCCGTCTATCTTGATGCGTGCAGCCCTACAGAGGGGAAAGACGCCCCGGCACGGCTGAAGGCGCTTGGTCAGAGCGTGGCGCGCGGTGACCAAGCCTGGCTCAAAGACGCCTATACCCGCCATGCCCGGCTTTTGTCGCTGGTGCTGAATGATCCCTCGCTGCCGGACACCGTCAGACTGCCTGAGTATCTGGGCCCGATCCGTGCTGAGGGTGCGCCCGGGATAAGCGTGGTGACCAGCGCCATGAACCGCACCGAGAACCTTTTGCGCGCGCTGCCTGGCTGGCTGAGCAACCCAGAAGTTTCTGAGGTTGTGATCGTTGACTGGTCGTCGCAGGAGCCGGTGGCCGAGGCCCTTGCGGCAAGCGGTATGAGCGATCCGCGTATCCGGGTTGTCTGGGTGAACAATGCGCCGCGCTGGATCTTGTCATATGCGTTCAACATCGGCTTTCGGGTGGCGCGGTATGAGAACATTCTCAAACTTGATGCCGATATCGTTCTGTCCAATGATTTCCTCGTCCGCAACGGCTTGCCGGGGCAGGGCGGTTTCATTGCCGGAAACTGGCGGAGTGTCGCTGAAGAGCAGGCGCATGTGAACGGGTTCTTCTTTGCCCCGCGCGTGGCCCTTGCCCGGGTCGGTGGTTTCAATGAGTTCATCACCACATATGGCTGGGATGATGATGACCTTTACACGCGGCTGGAACACGCAGGCTTCCAGCGCCGTGATGTCGCGCCTGATACCATCCACCATCTGCCCCATTCTGACGCCGAACGCACCGGCAATGGCGCCGATGACCAGCGCCCGGCACGCGAAACGCTGCTGGCAAGCACCCGGTTCATGATTCAGCGCAACCGGCGGCTGGCGGAAAAGATGCCGGTCTGGACCGGCCAGATGTCATTGCTGCCGCTGATCATCGAAGAACAGCACCCGGCTGGCATGACCCTGTCCATCGCCGATGAACCGGATCAGGGCGTGCCGGATGACGTGTTCAATGCGGTGTCAGAAGAGATGCTGCGCGAGCTTATCGCCTGGGATTACGGGCAGGCGATCCGGAACATGGACCCCGCGCTGTTTGACCGGGTGATGGAGCGCCCGCTGTCGCAGCTTTCGAAAGAGGCCTTCCAGCAAGCGGCGGTTCAGCAGGCACCAGCCGTGGCATCGGGCCGGGCGCGGCTGTTCATCGACGCCCAGCACGGGCTGGGCAACCGGCTGCGCGCCATCGGCTCGGCGGCGGCGATAGCAGATGCGACAGGGCGCGAACTGGTGATCGTCTGGCAACCGGATGATCATTGCGATTGCCGGTTCTCTGATCTTTTCGCCTATGACGGTGCGTTGGTGGAGCAATCTTTCATCAACGACGCCACAAATTGCGACATTCATAACTACATGCCCATCGAAGGCGGCACCAAGGACGCGCTGATCCGTACCGAGGGTACGGCGGATATCTACGCCCGCGCGGCCTTCGTGCTGAACTCCCCGCATTCGACATGGGCCACCGAGAACCGCTTCATTCAGGCATTGAAACCGGTTGAGGCCGTGCAGGCGCTTGTCGTCTCGGTGCGCAACCCCAACGATGTCTCGGCCCATGTGCGGATGGAGGCGGGGCCGGGACGTGATCACAACAGCTATGACCGCCCGGACAACTGGCTGCCTGAAGATCATGCGCTGATCCACACCTGGCGTGAGCGCAGCCATTTCTCGCATTTCATGAAGCGCCTGGACATCCTGATCACTGAGGGCCGCGCCAACCATATCTTCATCGCCGCCGACCTGCCGGAAACCTACACCGAATTCAGCCGCGTTTATGGCGACCGGGTTGTGTGGCTGCCCCGCAGCCTTTACGACAGGTCGGCGGAACAGATGCTCTACGCCCTGGCCGATGCCATCCTGCTGAGCCGCGCACCGCTGCTTCTGGGCAGCACATGGAGCTCGTTTTCGGAACTGGCCATGCGGCTGGCACCGGGAGGGATCAGGATAGAGATGAGCGGGAAGGACTTTTGATTGTGAGCCGGGGAATCGATATCTCAAGGATTGCGCCGGAAGTAGCATTGGAAAATAGCTTCGCCGAGACCATTGAGGAAGGAACTTCAAAAAAGCTGAATGGCCGCCCCTCGATCATCTTGGTGGCCCCCCCGAGAACGGGGAAATCCATCATTGCAGATCGGCTGAAGCAACAGTTTGGATACAAGATCATCAGGATTGATGAACTGCGTTGGAAGTTTATAAAAGAGTATTCCAAGCCCGAGTGGAAGCGCCTCGCGCATCCGAACCTGTCAAATCTGATTTCCGGGCTGAAAACAGGGCATGTAATTGAAGGCGATGATCTGCTGGATTTTTTTGAAACGGAATCTGAGCAAGATTATGTGACCGCAAAAGATGATTTGTTTGCAGATGTGGTACCCATATTTCTGGGTGCCGCGAGTGAGAGCCCCGAGGAAAAATGCCAGAGCATACTGAGCTACAGGGAAAAAAATTATTGCTGGACAAGAAAACAACTTCCAACTGTAGCCGAAGTGATGAAACTGGCGCGACATCTGACTAAGATGAGCAAACGGTCCAGGTTGATTAGTGAGCAACGTGGCTTGCAGTACTTTGAAATTCGCTCAGCCAGCTTTAACGATGATATACAGAGTGTTGTAGACTTTGTTTCGGAACATGCACGTGCCGATGGCAATTGTGGGTAGTTTTCTAGATAATAATAAATTCACGGCGATCGATATGAACGAAGATGTTGAGAATCATAGTAACTGGGCGGATAGGTTAAGTATTATTCTTAAGCTTGTTTCGATCAAAAATTATTCTGAAGCGGTTAAGCAATATCGTGTATTACAGCCAGATAGTATTACAATCCGGGAAGCACTCAAGGTTGCCAGGGCATTTCGTTTAATACATGAGTTTGAAGATGAAATATTAGTATTAAGCGCGGCAATTGAAAGAATGACGGAAGAGCCTCGAACCGACGAAAAGGTGCAAGAAAAGCTGATTCGCGCAATCGCAAAAGCTTATTCCCGTGCGGAGCGATGGTCTGAGGCCGCCGTTTTCTGGCGTGAACTCCTGAACCTTGGTTTTGCCGGACGCAGTGATCTGTATGCGCTCATAGGGAGCACGACAAAAAGTGACCAATCGACCGGACTTCTGAAACTGGTAGAGAAGTATCCTGAGGATTTTGGTGCACATCTGACGGACGAAGAAATTGAAGCATTGACCCAGTATAATTGCCACACCGTAAAGTTGAAACCGGGTTTGTACATCGTGGGCGGTGGAAACGGAACTGGAAAAAGCGCGGTCGGTAGATTTCTTGAGGCGGTTGGACACGTCGTAATTGATGGCGATACACAGATCGCAGAATATAACATAGGGCATGAATGGCAAAAGTCACGTTTTGATTTTGGTGATCACGCAGCAGCTGCAAAATTTAGCTGGCCACGAAGATCTATTGAAAAGTATCGCGATATGGCGCTGAGCTTGAACCGTGCTGTTTTTATTGTAGGATGGGCTCATAACGCATGGAAGGTTCTTGATATTGGAAGGCTCGGGTTCTGGCTTCGAGTGCCTCTTGATGTACGGATCACTCGGCTGCGAGCCAGAGAGCCCAAACGCTGGGCAGATGGCGCGCCCGAGTATAGTAGTCTGGTTAAGCGCCACAACCTGACTGGAGAGGCTTTTGGCGCGAAAGACATGATAGTATTAGATGGCACAAAGCCAGTTGCTGAAGTATCGAGAAGAATAATTGACAACCTAGTGTGTCACAATGTTGCACGGTGATTAAGGTTCGAATAGTACGGTTGGCGATGATAAACAGACGATTGATATGATTGCGTAAACGAGCGCACGATGACAGGAGAACTCAGGTGAAACAAGTGACCAAACGCGCCCTCATCACCGGCGTCACGGGCCAGGATGGCTCTTACCTCGCGGAGTTCCTGCTGGAAAAGGGATATGAGGTTCACGGCATCAAGCGCCGGGCCTCGCTTTTCAACACCCAGCGGATTGACCATATCTATCAGGACCCGCATGAAAGCCATCGGCGGCTGAAGCTGCATTATGGCGATCTGTCGGACAGTTCAAACCTGACCCGTATCCTGTCCGAGGTGCAGCCGGATGAGGTTTATAACCTCGGTGCGCAGTCGCATGTTGCAGTCAGCTTTGAAGCGCCGGAATATACCGCCGATGTTGACGCAATGGGCGCGCTGCGGCTGCTTGAGGCCATTCGCTTCCTTGGACTTGAAAAGAAGACACGGTTTTATCAGGCCTCCACATCCGAGCTTTACGGCCTGGTGCAGGAAATGCCGCAGACGGAAACCACCCCCTTCCATCCGCGCTCGCCCTATGCAGTGGCCAAGATGTATGCCTACTGGATCACGGTTAATTACCGCGAGGCCTATGGAATGTATGCCTGCAACGGCATTCTGTTCAACCACGAAAGCCCGCGCCGGGGTGAAACATTTGTTACCCGCAAGATTACCCGGGGGCTGGCCAATATCGCGCAGGGGCTGGAAGAGTGCCTGTATATGGGCAATATCGATGCGCTGCGTGACTGGGGTCATGCGAAAGATTATGTGCGCATGCAGTGGATGATGCTGCAACAGGATGTGGCCGAGGATTTTGTCATTGCCACCGGCGTGCAATATTCGGTGCGAGAGTTTATTATCTGGTCAGCGAATGAACTGGGCATCACGCTTGAGTTTTCTGGCGAGGGTGTTGACGAGGTTGCAACCGTCGCCTCGGTTTCTGGTGACAAGGCTCCATCGGTAAAGCCCGGTGACGTGCTGATGCGCATCGACCCGCGCTATTTCCGCCCGGCAGAGGTGGAAACGCTTCTTGGCAACCCGGCCAAAGCCAAGACCAAGCTGGGCTGGGTGCCTGAGATCACGGCGCAGGAGATGTGTGCTGAAATGGTGGCCGATGATTTGCGCACCGCTCGCCGCCATGCTTTGCTCAAGGCGCACGGCTATGAACTGCCGATGGCGCTGGAGGGGTGAGGGCGTGGTTCATGGCAATTGTTAGTTTTCTGTATAACTTTGTTTTCATCAAGAAGACTAAGACTGCCGGGACTAGCATAGAGATTGATCTCGATGCCAGGATCGAACAAGAGGCTATAGTGACCCCGATTCTGCCAGTTGTCGCACGGCATCGACCTCGCAACCATTCAGATGGGCGTTTTTACGACCACATGCCGGCCACGCAGATCCGCAAACTACTGGGACAACACCGTTTTTCGAGAATGATCCTTTTTTGTGTGGAGCGCGAACCAGTGGACAAGTGCATCAGCCATTTTCACATGCTGCGCAACTCGCAACTGCACAATCCAGACGGGCATTATAACCTTGATTGGGAGAGTTACTGTCGTGCCGCTCGTTTCCCGATTGATCACGCCAAGTATTCCGATGACGACAAGTTGCTCGTGAATCATGTCCTTCGCTACGAGCGACTTGGTATTGATTTACCTCCACTGATGGCCGAGCTTGGCTTGCCAGACCTTCGTCTAACTGCACGCGCCAAATCTGATTATCGTTACCCCGAACTTGTTCGGCCCGACCAGGTAACCGAAGATCAGCGTGCCACTATTTTAGCGGCCTTTGCGGACACTTGCCGCTTGACGGGGCTTTACTGCTGAACGGTTGAACAACATGATTGCAAGTACCGTCTGTTCGATCATTCTATGTGCAACCAGTCACGACCGGGCCATGCGCGAGGAATTATCGTGACTAATGATACGATTGTTGTTCTTGGTTTCAGTAGCGTTGGAAAGTCCACGTTCATCCGGCACTTGTTAATGAATGTACCAGAGTGCAAAGCGGCGCGACCTGTGTACGGCTTTATGTTCAGAAGTGGGGAAGTAAGTGATTTGTGTCCAGGTGATTTGTTGCATTTGGACCTTTCGGTCACAACCGCCAGTATTAAATCGGATGTGTTCCCCTGCGTACGAGCCCATCGGCTTTTTGGAAAGTGCTTGGAACAAAGTGATGTAACCAAGGAAATTGTACTGGTCGCGCCGGAACGTCTGATACGCGAGCGTATCGTTGCAAGACGCGTGGTGGGTATTGGTTTTGGGCGTGACGACAGCTACTCTACCTATCCAGTGGCACAAAAGCTTAAGGCGCTCTCAGAGCTTCCTCTTGCAGAGCGCTATGATCAGTGGTTTCAATTTTTGCAACACAGGCGTATCGATTTCGAGATCGTTCGCACTGATGTTGAAGGCTACAAGGCAGTAGCCTATCCAATACATGCGCGTGCTATTATCTCGGGACACGAATAACAAATCGAAAACTCTGTTTAGGGACGGAATGAGAGAAATGAGCTGCCGAGAAGTAAAAATCCATATCGCCGGCCATCGCGGCATGGTGGGTTCCGCCATCCTGCGGCGGTTCCAGGCGCGGCAGGCGGCGGGTGAAGACCTGACGCTGATCACCCGCACCCATGCCGAGCTGGATCTCAGCAATCAGTCGCAGGTGCGTGCCTTCATGCAGGCGGAACGCCCGGATGTGGTGATTCTTGCCGCCGCGAAAGTTGGCGGCATTCATGCCAACAACACTTATCCGGCCGATTTCATTTATGAAAACCTTATGATTGAATGCAACGTGATCCATCAGGCGTTTGACGCCGGGGTGAAGCGGCTGCTCAATCTGGGGTCAAGCTGCATCTACCCGCGTGAGGCTGCGCAGCCGATGGCTGAGGATACGCTGCTGACCGGCAAGCTGGAACCCACCAATGAGCCCTATGCCATCGCCAAGATCGCCGGGATCAAGCTATGCGAAAGCTACAACCGTCAGCACGGCACCGATTACCGATCGGTCATGCCGACCAACCTTTACGGCCCGGGCGACAACTTTCACCCGGAGAACAGCCATGTCCTGCCCGCGCTGATCCGCCGTTTCCATGAGGCCGCAGAGGCCGGGCTGGCGGAGGTGATGATCTGGGGTTCGGGCACGCCGCGGCGCGAGTTTTTGCATGTCGATGACATGGCGGAGGCCAGCCTCTTTGTGCTCGACCTTGATAAACCGCGATATGAGGCCAATACGGAGCCGATGCTCAGCCATATCAATGTCGGCACCGGCAAGGATATCTCGATCATGGAACTGGCGCAGCTTGTGGCCGGGGTGACGGGCTTTAAGGGCCGTATCTCGAATGACCCCACCAAGCCTGACGGCACAATGCGCAAGCTGATGGATGTCAGCCGGCTGGAGCGGATGGGGTGGAAGGCGCGGATTGGGTTGAATGAGGGCGTGGAAGACGCGTATCGGTGGTTCCTCGACAATCAAGCGGCGGCGCGTCTTTGACGGCTGGCGGGTTTTGTCGCAAGTTTCCTTGTTGAGCAGCAAAATGGCTCTGATCTATTCCTTCTAGGGTCAGGACCCATTACTCAGCTTGATGCTTTCCTGCGTGCGTGATTCAAGGCTCCGCGCTGACGGGGGGCATGATGAGCAATCTTTTTGGCTGCCAGACGATCAGATGGAGCGGCTGCGGCCGTTCTTTCCCAAGAGCCATGGCAAGCCGTGTGTCGATGACCGGCGGGTGCTGAGCGGCATAATATTCATCAATCGCAACGGCTTGAGATCGTGCGACGCGCCAAGAGATTACGGTCCGCCCAAGACCCTCTACATGTGTCAACGGCGGCGACAAAAAGATCGCGGGTTCGAAAGACCATGGCCCGTGCCTGTTGCCGGGGTGAC
>JAFIEK010000022.1 GCA_020832545.1 Pararhodobacter sp.
CCCTCTTGGCCGCTCGGCCAATTCACCCCCCGGCGTATTTTCAGGCAAGATGAGAATGGCAGCGGGGCCGCGGGCATCGCCGTTAACCGCTTCTATACAAGTTCAGGATAGCCTTTCGGGAACGGAGGGCGACTGATGAACCTGTATCACTGCATGATCGAACTGAAATCCGACGCGCGGGCGCTGGCATTCGCCATGGCAATGGAAAGCTGGATGGCGTTGCTGCAAAGCGAAGGGCGGATCGAGGCCTGGCGCCTGATGCGGCGCAAGCTCAATCTCGCCGGTCCAGGCTGCGCCGATTTCCTGCTGGAGATCGAGGTCAAGGATCTGACGCAGCTGGATGCGGCCTTCCGCTTTCTTGGCCGGGGCGAAGATGAAACGACGCGCCGCTATGACCAGATGCGCCAGCATGTCGCCTCGGTGGAATTCGGCCTCTACCGCCCCTTCCCCGATCTTGAAGGCGCCGAACGGCTGGCGTTAGTGTGATGCAGAGCGCAGGCCGGGGAATGCTGTCGCAGCTACCAGCGCCTGAGCGCGGCCTCGTCCTCATCCTTCGCGGCCACCCAGCCGGTACTGCCGCGCGCCGTGGTTTCCTTCTTCCAGAACGGGGCGCGCGATTTCAGAAAATCCATCAGAAACTCGGCAGCGGCAAAGGCATCGGCACGGTGGCGCGCGGCAGTGGCGACCATCATGATGATCTCGCCAGGGCTGAGCGGGCCGAACCGATGGATGATCAGCGCATCCGACAACTGCCAGCGGGCGCGGGCCTCAGCCTCGATCGCCTCCAACGCGCGTTCGGTCATGCCGGGGTAATGCTCGATCTCCATTTCGCGCAACTGCCCGCCGTCATCGCGAACGATCCCCGCGAAGGTGACCACGGCACCGGCGTCCGTGACTGACGCCGCAAACCCCGCACATTCCGCGCCATACTCAAACGCCTCGGACTGAACGCGCACGGCCATGGCTTAGCCCCCGGTCATCGGCGGGAAAAAGGCGATCTCGCGCACACCGGCCAGTGACGCATCAAAATCGGCCAGTTCCTGATCCAGCGCCACCCGCACCGACGCCAGATCCGAGAAGGCCAGCGCATACCGTTCTTCGCGCGCCCGCAGTTCTTCGACCAGATCCGCGACGGTTTCCGCCTCGGTCTCAACCATTTCGCGCGGCTCGCCGATCCGCTCGCGCAGCCAGGCAAAATACAGCACACGCAGTTTCATTTTCCGTAATCCTTCAGATGCGGCAGGGCCTTGCGCAAATAGTCCCAACCGGTGATCAGGGTCAGCGCCGCAGCGATCCAGATCAGCACCAGACCGAGTGTCCAGACAATCTCGCCGCCGAAATTGGCCATCTGCAAGAGGTTCACATCGGCGGTGATGCCCGTTGCCTCCATTTCAAGGATCAGCACGCGGTTACGCGCCAAGGCCTGTTCGCGAATGTACTCCAGCCCCAATGCGCCAAACAGCACAGAAATCGCCACCATTTGTGCGGTAGTCTTCCATTTCGCCAGTTTCGTCACCGCCAGCGTGCGCGAGACATTCCCCAGATACTCGCGCAGGCCTGAGACGAAGACCTCGCGAAACAGGATGACCGTGGCAGGCAGGATCAACCATGGGTCCATGCCCGAGTAGCCGGTGATCACCAACAGCGCGATGACCACCATCGCCTTGTCGGCGATCGGGTCAAGCATGGCACCAATGCGGCTCTCCTGCTTCCAGAGCCGCGCCAGGTAGCCATCAAAATAATCGGTAATCGCCGCGCCCAGAAACAACACCAGCGCAAACCAGTCGGCCCAGGGCCGGGCGAAGTACAAAAACATGATGGCCACGCCGGGAGCGGCGAGCAAGCGAAGCGTGGTCAGCAGGTTCGGGATCGTCCAGCGCATGGCTCTGTCTAGGACCAAATGCGCGGCGTTGGAAGAGGGATTGGCAAGGCAGCGGGGGTGCGGCGGCGGGAAAGCGTTCGTCGGCGATCACGTCCCGGCAATTTTGGCAATCGACCGCCACGCACAAAACAGATCCGCCTCCGAAGGTGATTTTCAGTCGGTTCGGCCCCGGGCGGATCCAGGTGCGCGCCTATTCCCGTGCGTTAAAGAAGTCATGGATCTTGCGCGCCAGTCCCTCGGATATGCCCGGCACCGCCATCAGATCGGGCAGGCCCGCGCGCGTCACCGCCTTGGCCGAGCCGAAATGCGCCAGCAGCGCGCGCTTGCGTGCGGCCCCTACGCCCGGCACCTCGTCCAGCGGTGTGCTGGTCGAGGCCTTGGCACGGATCGCGCGGTGGCTGCCGATGGCGAATCGATGTGCCTCGTCGCGCAGGCGCTGGATGAAGTAGAGCACCGGGTCATTGTGGCGCAGCGCGAATGGCTGGCGGCCCGGGCGGTGGAATTCTTCCTTGCCCGCGTCGCGGTCGATCCCCTTGGCAACACCGACCATCGGAATATCCTCAACCCCCATCTCCCGCATGATCCCGGCCACGGCCGAGACCTGCCCCGCCCCGCCGTCAATCAAGATCAGATCGGGCCAGGCGCCGCTCTGGCGGTCGGGGTCTTCCTGCACCAGCCGTTCGAACCGGCGGGTCAGCATCTCTTTCATCATGCCGAAATCATCGCCCGGGGTCAGCGCATCGCCCTTGATGTTGAATTTGCGGTACTGGCCCTTCACAAACCCTTCGGCCCCCGCCACCACCATCGCCCCCACAGCATGCGCGCCCTGAATATGGCTGTTGTCGTAGATCTCTACCCGCTGCGGTGGGCCGTCCAGATCAAAGGCATCGGCCAGCCCGGCCAGCAGTTTCGACTGCGCCGCCCCCTCGGCCATCCGCCGCCCCAGGCTTTCACGGGCGTTGCGCGCGGCATTCTCCACCAGTTCGGCCTTCTCGCCCCGCTGCGGCACGCGGATATCCACATTGCGGCCCGCACGCGCTGACAACAGCTCATGAATCAGATCTTCATTGTCGATCGGATGCGACAGCAGGATCTGGCCCGGGGGCGGCTTGCCATCATAGAATTGGGCCAGAAAGGCCTCAAGAATCTCGCCCTCCTCTGCCCCTGCGCCGGTGCGAGGGTAGAAATCGCGGTTACCCCAGCTTTGATTGGCGCGGATGAAGAAAACCTGCACGCAGGCCTGCCCCTTCTCCAGATGCAGCGCGATCACATCGGCCTCGGTCACGCCGCGCGGATTGATGCCTTGCGTCTGTTGCACCTGGGTCAGCGCGCGGATCCGGTCGCGCAGGGCAGCGGCGCGCTCAAATTCCATCGCGTCCGAGGCCGCCTGCATCTGCTCTGCCAGTTCGGACTGGATATGCGTGGTCTTGCCCGAGAGAAAGCGCTCGGCATCCGACACCAGCCCTGCATAGTCCTCGGGCGTGATCAACCCCACACAGGGGCCAGAGCAGCGCTTGATCTGATAGAGCAGGCAGGGGCGCGAGCGGTTGTGAAACACGCTGTCGGTGCAGTTGCGCAACAAGAACACCTTCTGCAACTGGTTCAGCGTCCGGTTCACCGCCGAGCCAGAGGCGAAGGGGCCAAAATAGCTGCCCTTGTCGCTGCGTCGGCCCCGGTGCTTGCGGATCTGCGGGAAGGCGTGGTTTTTGGCGATCAGGATATTGGGAAAGCTTTTGTCATCGCGCAGCAGCACGTTGTAGACAGGCTTGAGTTGCTTGATCAGGTTCTGTTCCAGCAGCAGCGCTTCGGTTTCGGTGCGCGTGCTCAGAAACATCATCGAATGGGTTTCGCTGATCATCCGCGCGATCCGTGCCGAATGGCCGGATGCGCGGGCATAGTTCGACACCCTCGCCCGCAGGTTGCGCGCCTTTCCGACATACAAAACCCGCGCCTCGGCATCGAGCATGCGGTACACGCCGGGCGAATTGTCGAGCATGCGGACGTATGAGTGGATGAGGGCGTGGCCGGTCGGGGCGGGTTCGCTCATGGGCAGATGGACCAGGGTGATTCTGGATGGGGCTGCACCCTAACAGGCCTGAATTCAAGCCCCAAGCTGTCCACGATTTCTGTGGATAACACTGTGGATGCAATGGGGGGAGAGGCAGAAATCCTTTGTTTCTTGTGGAGTTTTGTGATGTGCACAAAAAATAGGCAATTTGCCAACGCCTTGAAAAACCTTATCATTTTTTCTCCTGTTTCGCAAAGCACTGAAAAAACTAAGGATTTCTTAACAGAATCGTGACATTGATCGCGCCGGTGGACAATCTGACGCGGCTGGCGCGTGCCGCCCCTGCCCGACCGTTCCCCAATCGTTCATTCAACGCCCTGCACATCCGGCGTTTGCCAGCCAAGATGCTGGCCGCCATCGACCATAAGGATCTGCCCGGTGACCGCTGGCGCATCCAGAAAGTAGCCCAGAGCGGCGGTGATATCGGCAGGCGATGCACCGCGTTGCAGGACAGTGCTGGCACGCTGACGGGCGAAATGCCCGGCGCTTTGCCGCTCGCCTTGCAAGGTAGGGCCGGGGCCGATGGCATTGACCCGGATCGCCGGGGCCAGCGCCTGTGCCGCAGTGCGGGTGAACGCCCAAAGCCCCATCTTGGCAATGGTATAGGTCATGAACTCGGGCGTCAGCTTCTGCACCCGCTGATCGATCATGTTCACCACCAGGGCCCGTGCGACCGGCTCATCCGCATCATCGCGCCCCGCCTCGGGCGCCTGCGATGCGAAAGCCTGGGTCAGCACAAATGGGGCGCGCAGGTTCGACCCGATATGCCGGTTCCAGCTTTCCAGTGTCGCGCTTTGCAACGTATCGTATTCAAAGATCGAGGCGTTGTTGACCAGCACATCCAGCGGCCCGCCCAGCGCCCGCGCTGCGGCAGGCACCAGCGCGGCCATATCGGCCTCATTCAGCAGATCGGCCTGCACAACGGCGGCCTGTACGCCCAGCGCGCGGGCCTCGTCAGCAGTGCGCTCAGCCCCGGCGCGGCTGGTGGCGTAGTGTAGCGCCACATCATGCCCGCGCCCGGCCAGATACAGCGCCATCGCCCGCCCCAGCCGCTTACCCGCGCCGGTGATCAATGCCTTGCCTGTCATCGCCATCCCCTACCAGTAGAACAGCGATATGACATAGGCGACGTAAAGGAAAAGCAAGACCGCACCCCAGACCCGCCCGATATCGCGCCGCAACCAGATGAACCCGCCCAGCAGAAGCGATGAGGCCAGCATGACCCACAGGTCAATCTGCAACATCTCCAGCGGCACCGGGATTGTGCCCACCAGCCCCGCCACGCCGATGATGCCCAGCAGGTTGAATACGTTCGAGCCCAGCACATTGCCAAGTGCCACCCCGGCCTGTCGCCGAAAGGCCGCCGCTACGGTTGTGGCGAGTTCAGGAAGCGAGGTGCCAATGGCGACCAGCGTCAGCCCGATGATCGCCTCGCTGACCCCCAGCACGGTGGCAACCCCGACCGACCCTTCGACCAGAAAATGCGCACCCACCGGCAGACCTACAATCCCGATCGCCAGAAACCCGGCGATCCTGGTGCCTGGCATGCCTTCGTCTGCCCCCTCCAGTTCTTGAGTGGCAACTCTTTGCTTTCGGGCGCGCAGATAACAATCGGTCAGCATCAGCACCAGTCCGGCCAGCAGGACCAGCGCCTGCCAGCGACCGAACTCGCCAGTAAAGGCCAGCGCAATAAAGAGCACGCTGGCGGCGATCATGATCATGTAATCGCGTGTCAGATCGCGCGCCACGGGGATGGCGGCGATCAGCGCGGGTATGCCCAGAACCAGCAGGATATTGGCAATGTTCGACCCCACGACATTCCCCAGCGCCAGCGCGGGCACGCCGGACAGGATCGCCTGCACCGATACAATCAGCTCTGGCGCAGAGGTGCCGAACGCCACCACCGTCAGCCCCACAATCAGGGCCGGAATGCCCAGCCGCAGGCTGAGGTTCACCGCCCCCTTGACCAGCGCATCCCCGGCGAGCACCAGTGCCACCAGCCCGCCTACGATCATCACAATGTCCAGAAGCATTACTTGTACTCGCAGTCGTCGCGCTTGCAGGGGCCGGGGTTGGTGGCGATCTGGATGCGCTTGCATTTCGGGCAGCGCAGTCGGTCGAGGGCCTTGCGTTTGGGTGGTTTGCCCAGCCGCAGCAGTTTCTGCACACTGGCCATGACGATCATGAAGACCAGAAACAGCGCAACAACCTTGAGCAGCATGCTAGACCCCCAACCGCGCCCAAAGCGCGCGCTCCTCGGCGGCGGCCAGCGCATCCGCTGTCAGCGCCATGCCGAAGCGGGCCAGAAACGGGCGTTTGATGCCATAGGGCACCAGCCGCACCTTCTCACCGTAGCGTTCCTTGAGAACCGGCACCGCATGGCCGATCCCGTCAGCCAACCCCAGTCGCACAGCCTCATGGCCCAGCCAGAACGAGCCGTCGAACAGATCTTCCGCGCCCTGCAACTTGTCGCCACGCCGGTCGCGCACATGCGCGATGAAGGCGGTATGCATCTGTTCCAGCAGGTGGTTCAGGTGCTCCACATCCTCGGGCTTTTCCGGGCGGAACGGATCAAGCTGGCTTTTAGAGCGCCCGGCAGTATGGACCCGCCGTTCAACCCCGTATTTGCCGATCAGCTCATGCAGGCCAAAGCCCGCAAAGATTACGCCGATGGAACCAAGGATTGAGCAGGGATCGGCGTGAATGTCATCCGCCGCCGTTGCCAGCCAGTAGCCGCCCGAGGCCGCAGCATCCTCGACGAAGGCATGCACCGGCACCCCGGTTTCGCCCGCCAGCCGCCGGATGCGCGCGGCAATCAGCGAGGATTGCACCGGCGAGCCGCCGGGCGAGTTGATCAGCAGCGCCACCGCCTTGGGCTTTCCGGCGCGAAACGCGCGTTCCAGCACAGGGGCGAGGTCTGCATCACTCAACCGGCCACGGCCCTGCGCGGCAATCATGCCTTGCAGCCGAACCAGATTGACACGGGGGGCGCGCCCAAGCAGGCGCGCAGGCAGGGCGAGCGCGGTTTTCATCGCCCCGATGTAGGGTGCCCCGGCCCCATGAACAAGCCCGCCGCCGGGTTTACGCTGTTATTTTCGCGCGCCTTTTCGTATTGGGAAGGCAGCGCAACCGGTATGACCCATGATCGACAAGCTGGAAATGTTCATCACACTGGCCAACGAGTGCCATTTCGGCCGCGCGGCAGAACGCTACGGCGTGGCGCAGCCCACGCTCTCAGCCGCGATCCGCCAGCTGGAGGGCGATCTGGGCGTGCAACTGGTAATGCGCGGCGCACGGTTTCAGGGCCTCACACCTGAGGGCGAGCGCGTGCTGGACTGGGCGCGCCGCATCGTCACCGACGCCCGGCAGATGCGCGACGAAATGCGCGCGCGCCGCAAGGGCCTGAGCGGGCAGCTGCGGCTGGGGGCCATTCCCACCGCGCTGCCGATGGTGGCCACGCTGGTGACACCGTTTCTCAAACGCCACCCCAACCTGCGCGTGCAGATCCTGTCGCGCACCTCGGTCGAGATTCTGGCTGAGATGGAGAGCCTGCAACTGGATGCCGGCATCACCTATCTGGACAACGAGCCCCTGGGCCGCGTGACCACCGTGCCGCTTTATCATGAGCGCTATCACCTGCTGATGCGCGCCGATGACCCAATGGCGCGGACAGGCGCGGTGCGATGGGGCGATCTGGGCACGGCAAACCTGTGCCTGCTGGTCGCCACCATGCAGAACCGCCGCATCATCGACCGCTATCTGACGCAGGCCGGGGTGTCGGTGCGCGCCGCGGTCGAGTCGAACTCGATGCTGGCGCTGGTGGCGCAGGTTCTGTCAGGCGGCTGGGCGACCGTGATTACCGAGCAGGCCGCCCGGATGTTTGCCAACCGCCCTGACCTTGTGGCCATGCCCCTGTCCGACGGCGCAACCCCGGGCCCCGAAGTCGGCCTCATCGCCCCCTGGCGCGAGACCCATACCCCGGTTCTGGCCGCGCTGATCGAGGCGGCAGAGCGGTTGGGGAAGAAGGGGGAGGGATAGGTGAGGGTTGTGGGGAAGGTATGCTGGCTTGAACGAAGAGAGGTGAAACGCGGGAAGGAGCCCAAATCCGCCGAACCATGTTCGGAGAAGAAGACAAAGCGTGGCTCGCGACCGGCCCAGTAAGCAAGACCGGCCGCGGCCCTGCCACGCCTAAGCGGCCGCGAAAACCTCGATTTCTACGAGCAGGTCTTTTCGTCCAAGTTCCATGATGCCCGCCAAAACACCCGGCGGGCTGACATCATGTTTCGCCAGTCGCTCCGACATGGGTTCGGCGGCATGCTCAAGAAACGCCTTCATGTCCGTGACATAGGTATTCATCCGCACAATGTTGGTCAGCGAAAGACCCGCTTCGGCCAGAACCGTCTCGACGTTGTTGAGTGCCGCCTGAACTTGGCCGGCCATGTCGCCGGGGTGGAGTGAACTGCCATCAGCGCCGACCGCGCATTGACCGGATACGAAGACCAAACGATTGAAATCGGAGATCATGACGCCTTGATCCATGCCTTCGGGATAGGTCCAGGGGTTGAGTTTGCAAATCTGCATTTTGCGCTTCCTCTTGTTAAAGAGTCGCTGTTATAAAAGTTAAAGTGAACTTGAGGTCAAGCCCCACCGGAGATAGGGACTGGGCATGGAAACGATACTGACCATGCAGCAGATGGTAAAACGCAGCGGCGTGGAGGCATCCGCCTTGCGCTACTATGAAAGCCTTGGTCTGATTACCGCTGAAAGAAGCACGGGCGGGCAGCGTCGCTTTCCACGCTCCATGCTGCGCCGCGTCGCCTTCATCGTTTTCGCTCAGCGGGTCGGCCTCAGCCTCGATGAGATTGGGCGAGAGCTTGCCAGATTGCCAACCGGGCGCGTGCCGAAAGGCGAGGACTGGTCCAGGCTTTCCGCAACCTGGGTAAGTCGGATCGATGAGCGGATCTCCGAGCTTGAAAGACTGAAGGCCGGGCTCGACGACTGCATCAGTTGCGGCTGTCTTTCATTGGATCAATGCGCCCTGTCAAATCCGGATGACCGCGCGGGACGATTGGGGCCGGGGCCGAGATACTGGCTGAGAAACCGAACGATGAGCGGTTTGCGCAGCAAATGACAAGACCTGATCACGCGCAAGCGGGTATGTTTGCTTTGTCCGCATCGCCCACATCAAACCACCGCACCTCAAAACCCGCAATCCGCCCGTCACCCCCCACCCAGCGCCTTCTTCAACCGGCTCTCCCGCAGGTTCCGGGCCAGCAGGTCCATCGCCGCCATGCGCACCGCGACCCCCATCTCAACCTGCTCCTGAATCACCGAGCGGTTGATGTCATCGGCGATGGTCCCGTCGATCTCGACACCCCGGTTCATCGGGCCGGGGTGCATGACGATGGCATCGTCCTTGGCATAGCCCAGTTTTTCGGCGTCCAGCCCGTAACGGTGGTAGTATTCGCGCTCAGAAGGGATGAAGCCGCCGTCCATCCGTTCTTTCTGCAAGCGTAGCATCATCACCACATCCGCACCCTCCAGCCCCGCGCGCATGTCATCAAACACCTCGCAGCCAAACTCGGCCACGCCTGCGGGCATCAGCGTCGGCGGGCCGATCAGGCGCACGCGGTTCTCCATCTTGCCCAGCAGCAAGAGGTTTGAGCGCGCCACCCGGCTGTGCGCGATGTCGCCGCAGATTGCCACTGTCAGCCGGTGCAGCCGCCCCTTGGCGCGGCGGATGGTCAGGGCATCCAGCAGCGCCTGTGTGGGGTGCTCGTGCCGCCCGTCGCCCGCGTTCAGCACCGCGCAATTCACCTTTTCCGCCAGCAGGTTCACCGCGCCCGAGGCCGGGTGCCGCACCACCAGCAAATCCGGGTGCATGGCGTTCAGGGTCAGCGCGGTGTCGATCAGCGTCTCACCCTTTTTCAGGCTGGAATGCGCCATGGCCATGTTCATCACATCCGCGCCCAGCCGCTTGCCCGCCAGTTCGAATGACGCCTGGGTACGGGTGGAAGATTCGAAAAACATGTTAATCTGGGTAAGCCCCGCCAGCACATCGGAATGCTTCTGCGCCGAACGGTTAAGGTCAACATACCGGTCCGCCAGATCCAGCAGCGTGGTGATCTCGACCGGGTGGAGATGCTCGATCCCCAGAAGGTGGCGGGCGGTGAAGGTCATGGCCGGTCTCCTGCTGCGCTGGCCGGGGTATAGAAAGCGCGCGGCGATGGGGCAAGGGGCAAGCGGCCCCGCCCGCAACCGGAGGCGCACAAACCCGCGCGCTGCGGCATCGCGGCAGTTCCATCGCGCGCGGCAATCGGATAGCGTCACGCCATGAACGCGGCACTGGACTGGCACCTGGCAAAGGCCCTGCTGGAATGGCAGGTGGAACTTGGCGTGACCGAGGCGATTTCGGATGCGCCGATCGACCGGTTCGCAGAAACCGACGAGGTGCCGCTGCCCCTCGCCGCCGCGCGCCAACCTGCACCCGCCGCCGCTCCCGTTGTCACCGCTCCCGCAATTGATGCAAGCGCCGAGGCCGAGCGCCTTGCCGGTGCCGCCAGCGATCTGCCTGCGCTGGCCGAGGCGCTGGCAGCGTTCCCCCATTGCGATCTGCGCAAGGGTGCGCGCAGTTGCGTCTTTGCCGATGGCAACCCGGCAGCACGTGTGATGATCATCGGCGAGGGGCCGGGACGCGAGGAGGATCAGCGCGGCCTGCCCTTCGTCGGTCAGGCCGGGCGGCTGCTGGACCAGATGTTCGCTGCCATCGGGCTCGCACGCAATGCGCCCAGCCCCGAAACCGCGCTCTACATCACCAATACCGTGCCCTGGCGCCCCCTCGGCAACCGAGAGCCCACGCCGGAAGAACTGGCCATGCTGCGCCCCTTTCTGATGCGCCATATCGAACTGGCGGACCCCGAACTGGTGGTACTGATGGGCAATGTCGCCTGCCACTCGGTGCTGGGTCAGCGTGGTATCCTCAAGCTGCGCGGCCAGTGGCAGACGGTTCTGGGCCGCCCCACCCTGCCCATGCTGCACCCGGCCTATCTGTTGCGCAACGCCGAGGCCAAGCGCGAGGCCTGGGCTGATCTGTTGTCCCTGCAAGCGCGCATGAGAGCCCTGCCATGACCCTGCCCCGCCGTCTTGATGAAACCCGCGCCTTTCTGCCAGTGCGCTTTGGTGTGCTGACCGTATCTGATACGCGCAGCGCCAGCGATGACCGCTCGGGCGATACTCTGGTCGAGCGGATTGCAGGTGCCGGGCACGAACTGGCCGCGCGTGCGCTCTGCCGCGATGAGCGTAGCGAGATTGTCGCACAGTTGCGTATCTGGGTGGCCGATCCGCAAATTGATGCGATCCTGAGCACTGGCGGCACCGGGTTGACCGGACGCGATGTCACGGTAGAGGCGCATCGCGATGTCTATGAGAAGGAAATCGAGGCCTTCGGCACCCTTTTTACCTATATTTCCATCCAGAAGATCGGCACTTCGGCCATTCAGTCGCGCGCCTGTGCCGGGGTGGCAGGCGGGACTTATCTGTTCGCCCTGCCCGGCAGCCCCGGTGCCTGCCGCGATGCCTGGGATGATATTCTGGCGCCGCAATTCGATTATCGGCACCGGCCCTGCAACTTTGTCGAGATTATGCCGCGACTTGACGAACATTTGCGACGGAAATAACCGCCGCAGGCGTTAGATCAGGACAGGCCGGTTGAACCGGCCCAGGTTTTCGTGCCCCGGTCTATCTATTCCGGTTTTCGTGAAAGAGCGACTATGCGTTTTATGACCCGCAGCCTTGTGGCTGTTCTCCTTGCCGCGATGACGCTGGGGCTTCTGGGCCTCGCCGCAGGCACCATTCGCACCACGCTCGAAGAACGCGCCGAGCGCAGCCAGATGCCGCGCACGGCGCGCGAGCGGGTGTTTGCCGCGCGCGTGGTGGCGATCGAAACCGGCGCACGGACCCCGGTTTTGTCGGCCTTTGGCGAAGTGCGCGCCCGGCGCACGCTGGAGTTGCGCGCCCCCGTCGCCGGGCGGGTGCTGGAGATCGCTCCGGGCGTCGAAGACGGGGCCGAGGTGCGCGCGGGGCAATGGCTGCTGCGCCTTGATCCGGTCGATGCAAGCGCCGCACGTGATCTGGCGCGCAACGATCTGGCCCGCGCCGAGGCGGAGCTGCGTGATGCCATCCGCGCGCTGGACCTTGCGCAGCAGGATCGCGCCGAGTCCGAGGCGCAGGCCGATCTGCGCCAGCGCGCGTTCGAGCGTCGCCGCACCCTGACCGAACGCGGTGTGGGCTCTGAGGCGGTGGTCGAGGAGGCCGAGCTGGCTTTCGCCGCCGCCCGCGCCGCCGTCATCGCCCGCCGTCAGGCCGAGGCCCAGGCCGAAGCCCGCACTGAAACCGCTGAAACCGCGCTGGAGCGTCAGCGCATCGCACTGGCCGAGGCCGAGCGGCGGTTGAATGATACCGAGCTTGTCGCCGCCTTCGACGGCATTCTGGCCGATTTCACCGTTCAGGCCGGGGGACTTGTGGGCACGAACGAGCGGCTTGGTCAGGTAGTCGACCCTGATGCGCTGGATGTCGCCTTCCGCCTGTCCACGGCGCAATATCTGCGCCTGCTTGATGACACCGGCGCGCTGATCCCGGTGCCGGGCGAAGTGGCGTTGGAGCTGGGCGGACTGGAGATTTCCTCGCCCGTCACGCTGTCGCGTGTCAGCCCTTCGGTGGGTGAAGGGCAGTCGGGGCGGCTGATCTTTGCCGATCTGGCCGCGCCGCGCGGCTTCCGGCCCGGCGATTTCGTCACCATCCGCATCACCGAGCCGCAACTGCCCGATGTCGCGCTAGTGCCGGCTGCGGCTGTCGATACCGAAGGTGGGGTGCTGGTGCTGGCCGCTGATGAGCGGCTTGAGGCGGGGCGTGTCGAGATTCTGCGCAGACAGGGCGATATGGTGCTGATCCGCGCCCCGCATCTGGAAGGGCGCGAGATCGTGGCGGCGCGCAATCCGCTTCTGGGCGAGGGCATCCGCATTCGTCCGCTGCGTGATGCCGCGCTTGAATCAGATGCCGCGCCTGAACCACAGGCCTCGGGCCTCGTCCCGCTGGACGCCGAGCGCCGCGCCGCGCTGATTGCCCGGGTCGAAGGCAATGCGCGCATGCCCGCGCCGGTGCGCAGCCGCATTCTGGCGCAGCTGCAGGATGATCAGGTCCCCGCCCTGCTGCTGGAGCGGCTGGAAAACGGCATGCAGGGGGGCTGAGCCATGTCGCGCGCACGGTTTCTCAAGATCACGGCCCATGGGTTGTTTCGCTATTTCACCCGCCACCGCACCGCCGCGAACCTGCTGTTGGTGCTGATGCTGGCAGGTGGCCTCTTTGCCGCGCCGCGCATGCATGCGCAGTTCTTCCCTGATATCGTGGTTGATAATGTCTCGGTCGTCGTGGCCTGGCCAGGTGCCGGGGCCGAAGATGTGGACCGCGGGGTTCTGCAACTGCTGGAACCGGCAATGATGACGGTCGAGGGGGTGGCAGGCACTTCGGCCACAGCCTCGGACGGGCGCGCGCGGATCTCGCTGGAGTTTGAACCGGGCTGGGACATGGCGCGCGCGGCTGCGGATGTGCAGGAAGCGCTCGATCTGATTACCACCCTGCCCGAAGACGCCGAAGAGCCGCGCATCGCGCGCTCAAGCTGGGGCGACCGGGTGACCAATGTGGTGATCACCGGCCCGGTGGCTGTCGATCAACTGGCCCGCTTTGCCGACGAATTCGCGGCCCGGCTCTATGACGCCGGGATCACACGCACCACCATTCAGGGCATCGCCAGCCCAGAAATCACGGTCGAGGTACCCTCGCTGCGACTGGTGCAACATGACATCACCATGGCCCAGATCGCTCAGGCCATCGCCAGTGCCAGCGCGGTCGATCCGGCGGGGGAATTGTCTGGCGGGGCGTTCCGCGTGCGCACCGGCACCGAGCGACGCACCGCCGAGGAGATCGGCGCAGTGGTCCTGCGCACCCAGCCTGATGGCACCGCCCTCACGGTCGCAGATCTGGCCACCGTGCAGACCGGCGCGATTGACCGCAACCGCGCCTACTGGATCGGCGACACACAGGCGATCACCCTACGGGTGGAGCGTTCACAGACCGGCGACGCCATTGCCATACAGAACGATGTCCAGCGCATTGCCGATGACATGGCGCTGACATTGCCCGAGGGCATGCGCATCGAACTGACCAGCGCGCGCGCCGACATGATCGCCGGGCGGCTGGCGCTACTGGTCACCAACGGGTTGATGGGGCTGGGGCTGGTGGTGCTGCTGTTGTTTCTGTTTCTCAACGCGCGCACGGCATTCTGGGTCGCGGCGGGCATACCGGTGGCGATGCTGGCGGCCATCGGCATGATGTATCTGGCGGGCATGAGCTTCAACATGATCTCGCTATTCGCGCTGATCATCACGCTGGGGATTGTGGTAGATGATGCGATTGTGGTGGGCGAACACGCCGATTACCGCTTTCGTACGCTGGGCGAGGCCCCCGCCGAAGCCGCCGAGAACGCCGCAACCCGCATGGCGCTGCCGGTTTTTGCTGCCTCCATCACCACGATCACCGCGTTTGCCGGGTTGATCGTGATCGGCGGGCGCTTTGGCTCGATGATCGCCGATATTCCCTGGACGGTGATTCTGGTGCTGATCGCCTCGCTGATCGAATGCTTCCTGATCCTGCCCAACCACATGCATCACGCGCTGGTGGGTGCGGCGAAGGAACATTGGTATGACTGGCCCTCGCGGCAGGTCAATCGCGGCTTTGACTGGGTGCGCGAACGCGCGTTTCGTCCGGCGATGCGGGTGGTGCTGGCCGGGCGCTATGTGGTGCTGGCGGGGCTGGTGCTGTTGTTGGCGGTGCAGGTGTCATCGATCCTGCGCGGCGATGTGCCGTGGCGCTTCTTTGTCCAGCCTGAACAGGGCACTCTGTCAGGCAATTACCTGATGTCGGCGGACGCCACGCGCGCCGACAGTCTGGCGATGATGCGTGAGTTGCAGCGCGCCGCCGATGCGCTGGCCACCCGGCTGGAGGCAGAGCACGGCACCTGGCCGATTGTGAGCGCGGTGGCCGAGATCGGCGGCAATGCCGGGCGTGCGCTGGCAGGGGCCGGAACCCGCTCATCCGATCTGGCGGGGGCCATCACCATCGACCTGATCGATGCCGATTTCCGGCCCTATTCCTCGTTCGAATTCACCGCCATGCTGCAAGAAGAGGTCGGGCGCCCGGCCATGCTGGACGAGTTGAGCTTCCGCAGCTTCGGCATGGGTCCGGGGGGTGATTCGCTGTCGGTCGATATTTTTGGCGCCGATACCGAAACGCTGAAAGCCGCCGCCGAGGCGTTGAAAGCCCAACTGGCCGTATACCCGGATGTGACCGGGCTGGAAGACACGCTCGCCTATGACAAGGAAGAGCTGATCCTGACGCTGACGCCGCAGGGTCAGGCGCTGGGGTTTTCCACCGACACGCTGGGGCGTGAGCTGCGCCAGCGGCTGACCGGGATCGAGGCTGCGACCTTCCCTGAAGGTGTGCGCTCAGGCGCGATCCGGGTGGAACTGCCCGAGCATGAGCGCGTGGGCGATTTTCTGGAAAACACACTGCTGCGCTCGGCCTCGGGGCGGTATCTGCCGCTGGGCGACATTGTGCGGATCGAGGCGCGGCAGGGTTTTTCCACCATCCAGCGCGAGAACGGGGTGCGGCTGGTGACCGTGTCAGGATCGATCTCAGAGGATGACGCGCAGGCCGCCCGCGCCGTCAACGAGGCGCTTCAATTCTCGCTTCTGCCCCAGTTGCAGGAAGAATTCGGCGTCACTACCCGACTGTCAGGGCTGGCCCAGCAAGAGCAGGAGTTTCTGAGCGACGCGCTTCTGGGCCTGATCGCATGTCTGATGATCATCTATGCCACGCTGACATGGATCTTCTCCAGCTGGTTCCGGCCGCTGGTGGTGATGGCGGTCATTCCGTTCGGGCTGATCGGGGTGATCTACGGTCACGCAAGTTGGGGCATGGCGCTGTCGATGTTCTCGGTGGTGGGGATGCTGGGCATGGCGGGGATCATCATCAACGATTCCATCGTTCTGGTGACGACAGTCGATCAGTATGAGCGTGAGCGCGGACTGATTCCGTCAATCGTCGATGCGGCCGCCGACCGCCTTCGTCCGGTCATGCTGACCACGCTCACCACGGTTCTGGGGCTTGGGCCGCTGCTGTTTGAACGCTCCAGCGATGCGCAGTTTCTCAAACCCACGGTGGTGACACTGGTTTATGGACTGGGCTTTGGCATGGTTCTGGTGCTGCTGATCGTGCCCGCGCTGCTGGCCGTAGGCCATGACATGAGCCGCATGACCCGCTCATTGCGCCGCGCGCTGCGGCTGCCCAAGGCGCAAGTGGGCGCGGCGGTGCGGGTGGTGCCGGGGCTGGCGGTGGCGCTGGTGCTGGCGATCTTCGCCGCCACGCTGGGCTGGACGGTGGCGACCGGCGCACAGGGGCCGCTGACCGCACTGATCTGGCCAGACGCCGGGGCGGCGCTTGTCCCGGCGCTGGGGGTGTTTGCGGGGCTGGCGGCGGGGGTGGTGCTGGTCATCTGGGCAATGGGCACTGCCACGATGGCGCTGTCGCCCGGCGGCAACGGCGCGCGCACGCGGTGACGGGCCCGCGTTTGGCGCGGCCCCGGCTTACCCGCCGGTGCAGCCCTGATGCACCACCATCCGGGTGTCGGTGAGAATGGTAAACGTCACTTCGCTGCGCTGAATGCTTACTGTGCCCTGCTGCGGCGCGCGCACCCGGGCACGGCCCACCAGTTCGCCGCCTTCGCGCCGGGTCTGGCTGTCAGACACCCAATACCCGGTACCCGGCAATTCCATCACCATATGCTCGCGCGCACCCAGTTGTGGCAGCGTGGCGCGCAAGGTCAGCTCTACCCCGCGCGCACCCGGCTCTACCCGGCAGATGGCCTGCGTCAGGCCCGCGCCCGCGCCGGGCTCGGCGCGTTGCGACAAGGCGGTGGCGATCAGCGGATCATGCGCGCCCGCATCGCGCAACGGCAGGCTGAGCGACAGATCGACCGGCACACAGGTATCGCGGCAGACCCCGATGGTGATCTGCGCGCTCAGCGCCATCGGGCGGCCACCCCGTGTTGGCGTAAATTCCAGCGGCAGGACCAGTTCACCGTCATAACCGATCGAGCGGAACCCGTTTTGATCGAACACAATGGGGCGCGGCCAATGCGTGGTAACCGAGGCCACATTCTGTGAGCCCGACCAGTCCAGCCGCGGGGCAATCCCGGCTTCGCCGGGAATGCGCCAATAGGTTTTCCAACCGTCAGCAAGTCGCAGATGCAGCGCCGCCATATGGGTGCCGTGCTCGGTGCGCCAGCCGGGCCGCAGCTCGGCCTGAACAAGCTGCGCGGGGTTGAGCGCCTGCGCCTGCACGGTCGCGGGGGCCGTGGCGAGGCTGACCGCAGGCAGCACAGCCAGACCAAGGGCCAAACCGCGCAGGGCCGCGAAAACGGAAGGAGGGGTGTGTTTCATGCCCGAAGGGTTACTCAGCCCCCGGTCCAACCGGAAGTCACATTTCAGCGATACCGCCCCCTATCGCAACTCTGTGTCCTTTTCGCCCCGCCCTGCCTCTTGGATTCAGCCCTGCATCACGGCAAGATCATCACATCGCCCCATAGGTGGACATGAAAGGCGCTGATGGACTTTGATCTGACGGGCAAACTTCTGATCTCAACCCCGGCAATGGGCGATACGCGCTTCCATCGCAGCGTGCTCTATCTGTGCGCCCACACCAGCGAAGGCGCCTTTGGCCTGGCGGTCAACCGCCCCATTCCCGGGCTGACCTTTACCGAGGTCATGGACCAGCTCAACATCCCCGTGACCGGCCCCCTGCCTCAGCGCCCGGTTCTGGCCGGTGGCCCGGTTGAGGCGGTGCGCGGCTTTGTCCTCTTTCGCGGGGCCGAGGCACCCGATGCCCCTGATTGCAGCGCACTGGCTGACGGGCTGTCGCTGTCCACTTCGCCCGCGATCCTGGCCGCTATCGCCCGTGGCGATGCACCAGCGGCGTGGTTTCTGGCGCTGGGTTATGCCGGGTGGGGCCCCGGGCAACTGGAAGACGAGATTGCCCAGAATGCCTGGCTGACCTGCGAGACCGATGACGCGCTATTGTTCAGCCCTGAGACCGGAAGCGCGCTGTGGAACAAGGCGCTGCAATCGATGGGGGTTGACCCACTCAGCCTGTCGGCCATGTCCGGGCGCGCCTGAAGGGGGGCTGTGCCGGGCGCCTTCAGCCGCCAGCCTCATCCTCATCCTCATCGGGCAGCGTTTCGGCCACGACCCGCAGATCATTGAGCATGTCCAGCAGCTCCTGCATCCGGGCCTCGCCGAACTTGCTGTCGATATAGTGGCGAATGCCCTCTGAGCGCACCACCAGCCGGTTGAACACCGCCTGCCCCTCGGGCGCCAACTTGACCGTGTGGCGGCGCGCATCGTTGCAAGAGACCTGCACGATCAGCCCGCGCTCGGCCAGCGCCCGCAATATCCGGGTCAGCGAGGGCGGCAGGATCACGCAGCGCTGGCACAAGGTGCCCGCATCCAGCGGCTCGCCATCCGCCAGCGCCCGGATCACCCGCCACTGCGGCAGCGTCAGGTTCTCGGCATCCGCGAAGCGTTTGAAACGCCGCATCGTCACTTCGCGCGCGCGCAGCAGCGCCACGGTCAGCGATCGCTCATAATATTCCTTGCCAGAGGGGATGCCCTGAGGTGCGTCGTCCATCATGCTCCGACCATCTGTTTTCATGCGGTAATAGTCACTGCTGCATCTGCAAAAGCAAGTGGTTTCTGGGCATATTACCCGCGCTGCCCCTCTGGACCGTGCCCCGGCGCGGGCCTATAAGCGCGCATATGTGGACCCGGCACGCGCATATCCCGCGAATTACCGGCCCGGCGCGCTGATCAGCCGCCGGGACTATGGTGCTGACCCAATCGCACCGCCGAATGCCCAATGCCCCTCTTCTGCCGAAGGTTTACGCCATGTGCGCCGATACGCCCGATACGACACCCAAAACCATGCCTGACTATCGTGACACGCTGTTCCTGCCTGATACCGACTTTCCGATGCGCGCGGGGCTGCCCGCGCGGGAGCCGGAATGGCTGGCCCGCTGGGAGAAGATCGGCATCTATGACCGTCTGCGCGAACGTGCCGCCGCGCAGGAAGGTGGCCGGGCGCCCTTTATCCTGCATGACGGCCCGCCGTATGCGAACGGCCATCTGCATATCGGGCACGCGCTGAACAAGACGATCAAGGACATCATCGTGCGCTCGCACCAGATGATGGGGTATGATGCCCGCTATGTGCCGGGCTGGGATTGCCACGGCCTGCCGATCGAGTGGAAGATCGAGGAACAATACCGCGCCAAGGGGCTGGACAAGGACGCCGTGCCGGTTGTCGATTTCCGCCAGGAATGCCGCCGCTTCGCCGAGGGCTGGATTGATGTGCAGCGTGAAGAGTTCAAGCGACTGGGCATCACCGGCAAATGGGATGACCCCTACCTGACCATGGATTACCACGCCGAAGCGGTGATCGCGGGCGAGTTCATGAAGTTTGTCATGAACGAGACGCTCTATCAGGGCTCCAAGCCCGTGATGTGGTCACCGGTTGAAAAGACGGCGCTGGCCGAGGCGGAGGTGGAGTATCACGACCATACGAGCCATCAGGTGTGGGTTAAATTTCCAGTGCGCGATTCTGTTAAGCCATGGAAGCCCGGTGACAAACTTGGAACTGATTTGCTTCAAGCTTCCGTGGTTATCTGGACCACTACCCCTTGGACCATCCCGCAGAACCGGGCGGTGGCCTTCGGACCCTCCATCGCCTACGGCCTCTACCGCGTGACCGAGGCGGACGAGAAGGCCACTGTGAAGGTTGGCGAAACTGTGCTGCTGGCTGATGCACTGGTCGAAGCGGTCATGCTGGCGGCCAAGGTGACGGGCTTCGAGAAGCTGCGCGCGGTTTCGGCTGACGAATTATCCGGGCTGACCCTCGACCACCCCTTCCGCGACATTGCCGAAGGCAACGGCGAATGGGATTATGACGTCCCCATGCTCCCCGGCGACCATGTCACCGACGAGGCGGGCACCGGTTTTGTCCATACTGCCCCCAGCCACGGCGATGACGACTATGTGCTGGGACAGAAGCACGGACTGCCGATGACCTATAATGTCACCGAGGACGGCAGCTTCCGCACGGACCTGCCGCTCTTTGGCGGGCAGCACATCATCGCGCCCGATGGCAAGGAAGGTCCGGCCAATGTCAGCGTCATCAAGCAACTGGCCTATGCGGGTGTGCTGTTCGCCAAGGGCAAGATCAAGCATTCCTACCCGCATTCATGGCGCTCCAAGGCGCCCGTCATCTATCGCAACACGCCGCAATGGTTTGTCGCCATCGACCGTACGCTGGACGACGGCATGGGCCAGCACGGCGACACCATCCGCCAGCGCGCGCTGAAATCCATTGAAGAGCTGGTCAAATTCACCCCAGTCTCAGGCCGCAACCGCCTGCATTCGATGATCGCCGCGCGCCCGGACTGGGTGCTGTCGCGCCAGCGAGCATGGGGCGTGCCGCTGACATGCTTTGTGAAGAAGGGCGCAAAACCCACCGATCCTGATTTCCTGCTGCGCGACCCGCAGGTCAACGCCCGCATCATTGCGGCGTTCGAGGCCGAGGGCGCGGATTGCTGGTATGTCGAGGGCTTCAAGGACCGTGTGCTGGGTGGCCTGCATGATCCTGATGCCTATGAGCAGGTCTTTGACATTCTTGATGTGTGGTTCGACTCTGGCTCAACCCATGCTTTCGTGCTGCGCGACCGGGCGGACGGGGCGCCGGACGGCATCGCCGATGTCTATATGGAGGGCACGGACCAGCATCGCGGCTGGTTCCATTCCTCGATGTTGCAGGCTTGCGGCACCAAGGGGCGCGCGCCGTATCGCAACGTGGTGACGCACGGGTTCACGCTGGACGAAAAGGGCATGAAAATGTCCAAATCGCTGGGCAATACCGTTGTCCCGCAAGAGGTGATCGACCAGTACGGCGCGGATATCCTGCGGCTGTGGGTGGCACAGGTGGACTTTACCGCCGACCAGCGTATCGGCAAGGAGATCCTGAAAGGCGTGGCCGACAGCTATCGCCGGTTGCGCAACACGCTGCGCTTTCTGCTGGCCAATCTCAAGGACTGGGATGAGGGCGAGCGCGTCGCCACCGCCGACATGCCCGAACTTGAGCAATGGATGCTGCACCGGATGGCCGAGCTGGACGCGCAGGTTCGCAAGGGCTATGCGGCCTATGACTTCCAGGGCGTGTTTCAGAAGCTGTTCACCTTTGCCACCGGCGATCTGTCGGCGTTCTACTTCGACATCCGCAAGGACGCGCTCTATTGCGACCCGCCGGGCAGCCCCAGCCGCCGCGCCGCGCGCACGGTGCTGGACCTGCTGTTCCACCGGCTGACCACCTGGCTGGCCCCGCTGCTGGTGTTCACGATGGAGGATGTCTGGCTATCGCGCTTCCCCGGTGATGACAGCTCGGTACATTTGCAGGACATCCCCGACACGCCCGCCGACTGGCTGAACCCGGCGCTGGCCGCGAAATGGGCGGGTATCCGGCAGGCACGCCGCGCCGTCACCGCCGCGCTGGAGGTTCAGCGCCGCGACAAGGTGATCGGCGCCAGCCTTGAGGCCGCGCCGGTGGTCCATGTCGAGGATGCGGGCGTACTGGAAGCGCTGCGCAGCGTGGCCTTTGCCGATCTGTGCATCACCTCGGATATCGCCCTGACCGCCGACCCCGCCCCGTCCGAATCCTTCCGCCTGCCCGAAGTGCCGGGTGTGGGGGTGGTCTTTGAAAAGGCGCAGGGCGCGAAATGCCAGCGCTGCTGGAAGATCCTGCCTGATGTCGGCACCCATGCCCACCCGGGAACCTGCAAGCGCTGCAACGACGCGCTGGGATAAACCATGGCCCCGGCGCAGGCTTCTGCCGTGCCGGGGCCGACCATACCGCCCATCATGATTGGAACTGTGCTCAGGCAGAGCTGCCCTCGGCCTGCCGCGCGGCCTCGGCGGCGGCCTGAACGGCCAGCAGGATCGAGGTGTGGCGGTTCTTGAACTCACGCGCCGGGATCAGCGCCTCGAACCCCTCAAATGGCGCATCGGGCACCGGGCCATCGCGTTTCAGCATCGCCTCAAGCTGCGCGGCGGCCTGTTCCAGCTCATCCACTGAGCGCCCCAGCACCGCCCCCCCCAGCACCGCCGCCGAGGCCTGCCCCAGCGCGCAGGCCTTCACCTCTTGTGCGAACCGACTGACCTGCCCGTCCTCCATATCCAGATCCACCGTCACCGTGGACCCGCAGAGCGGAGAGCGTTTGCGAATGCTCGCCTGCGGGGCCTCCAGCCGGCCCAGATGCGGAATATCGGCGGTCAGCGCCAGAATGCGTGCCGAATAAAGCTTGATCAGATCGGTCGTTTCGGACACGAGATACCCTCCCGAGGTTACACAGAGGATATAGAGCATGCCCTTCGATCCGCAATCCCTGCGCTATGACGACAAAGGTCTGATACCGGCGATCGCGCAGCACCATGAAACGGGCGAAGTGCTGATGGTGGCCTGGATGAATGCACAGGCCGTCGCCCGCACGCTGGAAACCGGCAAGGTGACCTATTGGTCACGTTCGCGTCAGGCGTTCTGGGTCAAGGGTGAGACCTCGGGCCATGTGCAGACGCTGATCGATTTCCGCGTGGATTGCGACCGCGATTGCCTGCTGGTGATTGTCGAACAGAAGGGCCCGGCCTGCCACACCAACCGGCGCAGCTGCTTTTACACGGCAGTGCGCGACGGGGCCGAGGTGGAGTTGATGAAGCCCGAAGCGTAAAAGAGCGTATTTCTGGCAAGATGAAAGGGCTAAAGGCCAAGCATGGCGCGGATGTCAATGGGGGTCGCCCCTTCGGCCCGGTAGCGTGCCAGCGCGCGGGCATCGTCGCGCTTGGCCAGCCGTTTGCCATTCTCATCGCGGATCAGGCGGTGGTGGTGGTAGAGCGGCGTGGGCAGGCCCAGAAGGCGTTGCAACAACACGTGGATCGGCGTGGCCTCGAAGAGATCGGTGCCACGGGTGACCAGCGTGATCCCCTGCGCAGCGTCATCGACCACGACCGACAGGTGGTAGGACGTGCCGATATCGCGCCGCGCCAGCACGATATCGCCCACGGTCTCAGTCATGTCTGACGGCCCGTGGCGGCCGGGGTAAAGCGGGCCGGTCTCGGTGAAAGCAAATGCGCCAGCTTGGTGCAGCGCCTTGCGCATGTCCAGCCGGATCGCTGCATCCACAGTGTCATGGCCCGCCTCTCGGCATGTGCCGGGATAGACCGGGCCATCGGGACCGATCAGCGGCGCGCCCTCCTGCGGGGCGGACAGAGCGGCGCGGATATCGCTGCGGGTGCAGGTGCAGCGGTAGGTCAGGCCCATGGCGGCAAGCTGGTCCAGCGCGGCAGCGTAATGGGCCATTCGCGCGGACTGGCACATCACCGGCGCGGGCCAGTCCAGCCCCAGCCAGCGCAGATCATCAAGGATCGCCGCCTTATGCTCAGGCTTGCAGCGGGGGCGGTCGATATCCTCGATCCGCAAAAGAAAGCTGCCGCCCTTCGCCAGATCCCATGCCGTCAGAGCCGAAAACGCATGGCCCAGATGCAGCGGGCCGGTGGGCGACGGGGCAAAGCGGGTGATCAGCCCAGCCATGCCGTGAACGCTGCCTTGGCGCGGTCGGTATAGGCCTTGTAGCGGTCCTTGCGCCCGCGCCGCCCGCCACGCGCATCAATCGGCGGGAAGAGGCCGAAATTCACGTTCATCGGCTGAAAGGTCTTGGCCTCTGCCCCGCCGGTGATGTGGTGCAACAGCGCGCCCATGGCGGTTTCGCGCGGCGGAGAAACAAGGCTCTCGCCCCTGATCTCAGACGCCGCCATGCGCCCCGCCACCAGCCCCATCGCCGCTGATTCGACATAGCCCTCAACCCCGGTGATCTGGCCCGCAAAACGGATATTCGGGCGGGCCCGCAAGCGCATCTGATCGTCTAGCAGAGTGGGCGAATTGAGGAAGGTGTTGCGGTGAATGCCGCCCAGCCGGGCAAAGGCCGCCTGCTCCAGCCCGGGGATCATGCGAAACACCTCGGTCTGGGCGCCGTATTTCATCTTGGTCTGAAAGCCCACGATATTATAGAGCGTTCCCAGCGCGTTATCGCGCCTGAGCTGGACGACAGCATGGGCTTTGACCGTCGGTTGGTGCGGGTTGGTCAGCCCCACCGGCTTCATCGGGCCGTGGCGCAGGGTTTCGCGCCCGCGCTCGGCCATCACCTCGATCGGCAGGCAGCCGTCGAAATAGCCAGCGGTCTCGCCCTCATGAAACTCGGTCTTGGGGGCGGCCAAAATGGCGTCGATGAAGGCCTCATACTGGTCGCGGTCCATCGGACAGTTGAGATAGGCTTTGCGCTCTTCCTCGGTCTCGCCCTTGTCATAGCGCGACTGGAACCAGGCCTTGCTCAGATCAATCGAATCAAAATGAACGATCGGGGCGATGGCATCGAAGAAGGCCAGTGCCTCGGCCCCGGTGACCGCCTGAATGGAACGCGCCAGTGCCTCCGAGGTCAGCGGGCCGGTGGCGATGATCCAGTGCCCGGCCTCGGGCAGGTCCGCAACCTCGCCGGGTTCAACGCGGATGTTGGGATGGGCGCGCAGCCGGGCGGTGACAGCGGCGGCAAAAGCCTCACGGTCCACGGCCAGCGCCCCGCCTGCGGGAAGGGCATGAGTATCGGCCATGGCCATCAAAAGGCCGTTTGCCGCACGCATTTCCCAGTGCAGCAGGCCGACGGCATTCTGCTCATCATCATCCGAGCGGAAGGAGTTGGAACAGACCATCTCAGCGAAATCACCACTGTGATGGGCGAAGGTGCCAGTCTGCGGGCGCATTTCATGCAAGACGACGCGCACGCCGGCCTCGGCGGCCTGCCAGGCGGCCTCGGACCCGGCCATGCCGCCGCCGATGATGTGAAGCTCGGTTGTGTCGCTCATGTGGCTGAAATAGCCCCGCACCCATGAATTGAAAAGCCCCGGCGCTGAACTGGGTGTCAGGCCGGGGCGCTCAGACGTGCTCAGCGGCGCGGATCGGTATCGTCGTCCTGGTCTTCATCTTTGTCGTCTTCGTCCTTCGGCAGGTTGAAGAAGCTCTCGACATCCGAATAGTCGACCGTGTCCGGCTTGTCTTCGGTATCGGTGGAGAGGGTAAAGTTCTCCAGCCCCGCCATGTTGGACGGCAACTTCGGCTCAGGCGTCATTTCCAGCGACTGCTCGGTGGAGACCAGCTTGCGACGCTCGTCATCATTCATCACCCCGCCTTCGGCGGTCTTTTTCTTGGCCGCCTTCTGCACTTCGCCATCCAGCTCTGATTGGCGGCACAGGCCCAGCGCGACCGGGTCGATGGGCTGAATGTTCTGGATATTCCAGTGCGTACGCTCGCGGATTGCCTGAATCGACGGGTTGGTGGTCCCCACCAGCTTGCGGATCTGCGCATCGGCCAGTTCGGGGTGGAACTTGACCAGCCACAAAATGGCCGCCGGACGGTCCTGGCGCTTGGACAGCGGTGTGTAACGCGGCCCGCGGCGCTTTTCCTCGCCGACTGAGGCAGGGTTGTACTTCAGCTTGAGGGTGTAGGCGGTATCGGCCTCACCCTTCTTGATCTCAATCTCGTCAAGCTGGTTATGCGCGATCGGGTCAAAACCCTTTACACCGGTGGCCACGTCGCCATCAGCGATCCCCTGCACTTCCAACTCATGCAGCCCGCAGAAATCTGCGATCTGCTTGAAGCTGAGCGTGGTATTGTCCACCAGCCAGACAGCGGTGGCCTTGGCCATCAGGGGTTTTGCCATTGGTCTTGTCCTCACTCTACCTTACGGGGCGTACGGGCATGGGCGCGCAACTGCCGGGGCCTCCGGCCGCAACCACCCGGTCGCGTATCCTCGATTTCGGGGAATGGGGCGTATATAAGACGCAAAACGACCCAAGAAAAGCGAAAAACATGCGTATCGGCGATAAAGCCCGCGCTCTGGCGGTGCTGGTCGCGCTCTTGTTACTGGTTGTGCCCATGCCCACGACGGCGCGGGCGCAGGACCGGGCGGGCGCGTTCGATCACTACGTGCTGGCGTTGAGCTGGATGCCCGCCTTCTGCACGCTGGAGGGCGCGCGGCGCGAGGATGCACGCTGCGCACCCGGTTCGGCATTGGGGTGGATGGTGCATGGCCTCTGGCCGCAGCACGCAGGCGGTGGCTGGCCAGAGTACTGCCCCACCCCTGCGCGCAACCCCTCGCGGCGCGAGACGGCCGCGCAGAGCGATCTCTTTGGTGCGGCGGGGGCGGCATGGCACCAGTGGAACAAGCATGGCCGCTGCACCGGACTGAGCGCTGACGGCTATTACGCGCTGACCCGCGCGGCGCTGGAACGGTTGGTCCTGCCCGCCGTGTTCGACACGCTGCACAGTGCCGTGCGTGTTTCGCCCGGGGCTGTTGAGGCGGCGTTTGTTGCGGCCAATCCGGCGCTGGAGCGCGACATGATGATCACCACCTGCCGGGCTGGGGTGATCGTGGAGCTGCGCCTGTGTCTGACCCGCGAACTGGAGCCACGCCCGTGCGATGCCGCGCTACTCCGGCGCAGCTGCCCGCTGCCGGAAGCACGGCTGGAAGCTCTGCGCTAGGCCCTTCAGCCCTTCGCCAACCGCCATTCAGGCAGCGGAAACAGCCGGTCATAGGCCCAGTTGAAGGCAAAGGTATAGACCAGATAAAACCCCGCCACCCCCAGATCCATGACAAAGGCGGCCCAAAGGCTCAGGTCCAGATACCATGCGATGAAGGGCAAAAGGGCGGCAAGCAGCCCGGCCTCGAACAAGAGGGCATGGACGACGCGCGTGCGCAGGCTTTTGAGGGTGGTGCCGGTCAGGCGTTGCAACGCGTGGTCGAAGCCCCAGTTGTAGAGATAGTTCCAGAGCGTGGCCAGCGTGGCGCCGACCAGCGCCACCGCGCCCATATCCTTGATCGGCACGGCAAAAACCAGCGCACCCAGGGGTGTCAGCAGGGCAAGGCCGAAAACTTCGAAACTGAGGGCATGGCGCAGACGGTCAAATGGGGTTCGCATGGGCAGACTCGGTTGCAGCCGGGCCGTCCCGTTGCGCTGTCCCGATACGGGGGAGGTCGTCCTCGCTTGCCTCAAGAATAGGGCCGGGCGGCGGGGCGTTCAAGTCCCGGACGCTGAGAGCAAGTGGTCTGGCGGATGTGTCGCTGATCACACCCGACCGCAGGCAGGATCGACGGAGGCGCTGACCGCTTGGAGCTCATCAGCCGATTTCAAATTCGTTTGTTCTGGTTAAAATAAATATAATCTGCTGCACTAGCGGGCCGATCCCGATCCAAGTGGAAGCGCTGTGTCGGAAAGAACCGTTCTTCATATCGCGCACGTATAGATTCAACATCGCCATACCGTTGGTCACGTGATCTTTCCAAAATACGAGACATTGCGACTTCAAAGCTAATCTCGATCCAGATTTTGAAGTGAAATTTTTCCCTCAACTCTTTCCTAAATAAAAAGACACCTTCGACAATCAGGATACCAGGGCCGCTAAGTTCTATGCAGCACTTGCTAACTTGATCGGTTTCAAGGTCCAGTACAGGGTATTCGGCCTTGAACTCTGCGGTTTTCCGAGCGGGGTCAAGAATATGATCAACCAAACTCGTATAGTCGAAGTTGTCTTCGAAATATCCTTGTACTTGATCGCTATTTTTGTGGCGGATTGATTTGGGATGAAGCAAGTCGTCCAAGTTTACTTGCGCCGTTTGAATGCCGCAGTGAACAAACGCGCTCTCAATAAGGTTGGCCAAAGTAGACTTCCCAGAGCCATCAATCCCTGAGATACCAACAATCAAGTTTTGATCCGGAGCAGAGCGAAATTCTCTGACCATCTTCGAGAGCAAATCATCCATGGTACGAACCGAGCATATTTGAGACTGCCGGCAACGATTTCTTTCAATGTCTGTAAACCTGAATGTCCGCATTGCCTGCAGTCGAAATGCAGCCGGTCCCCTCCTCGCCTGATTACCCTTCGTCTGCGGGCGCGTCGGTGGCCTCGTCTTCTGCCCCCGGTTCCGCTTCAACCGCTGGTGCCGGGTCCGGCTCGGTCAGGATACCGCCCGCCCATATGCCGCTGACCACCTGCCCCTCGGCATAGCGCAGAACACCGCGGCCCTCGCGCTGGCCATTGACGAACGCGCCCTCGTAAACATCGCCGGTGGCATAGGTGGCCACGCCCTCACCCTCGATCCGGCCCTCGCGCCACATCCCGTCATAGACAAAGCCGTCGGCCATTTCGATCCGGCCCTCACCATCGCGCTCATTGTCCGAAAAATTGCCCTCGTAGCGCGCGCCATCGGGATAGATCATGACCCCCTGCCCCTCGCGCATTCCGGCCTCGAACCGACCCTCATAAATGCGTCCGTCGGGGAATGTCATGCGGCCCTCGCCATGCGGGCGGCCATCCTGAAACGCGCCCTCATAGCTCAGACCGTCGCCGAAATCAGCCTCGCCCTGACCTTCGCGCCGCCCCGCCGACCAGTTGCCGGTATAGCTGGAGCCGTCGGCAAAGGTGACCGTTCCGCGCCCGTCAGGCAGGCCATCGCGGAACTGGCCCTCATAGCGCGAGCTGTCCGGATGGGTCAGAACGCCGTCGCCGCTGATCTGATCGGTGACCCAGTTGCCGACATAGACATGGCCATCTGCGGCGGTCAGACGCCCGCGCCCGTGGCGCTGGTCATCGACGAATTCACCCTCATAGATGCCGCCATCGGCAAAGGTGATCCGGCCCAGCCCCTGCATCATACCGTTGACGAATTCGCCTTCACGGCGATCACCGTTCGGCAGGGTCAGCTGGCCTGCGCCATGCAGCATGCCCTCGGCCCATTCGCCATCATAGACCGTTCCGTCCGGGCGCGTCAGCCGCCCCTCGCCGTGGCGCTGGTCATCCGCCATTTCGCCGATATAGACCGAACCGTCGGGATAGGTGATGGTGCCGCGCCCCTCGCGCTGGCCATGCACCCACTCGCCCTCATAGTTCAGCCCGCCGGGCCGCTCCATCACGCCTTGCCCGTGGGGCTGGCTGTCGTCGAACTCGCCAGTATAGACCACGCCGGTCGCATAGCGGCGCGTGCCCTGCCCCATGATACGCCCGCCGTCCCAGTTGCCCTCGTAGGAGGACCCATCGGCAAACACCATCCGGCCCTGACCATGCGGGCGACCATCCTCGAATTCGCCCTCATAGACCGCGCCGTTAGGATAGCGCGCGGTGCCCTCGCCGGTGATCTGCCCCTCGACCCATTCGCCGGTATATTCGAACCCGTTTGGCAGCCGATAGGTGCCGGTGCCATGCTGCAACCCATCCAGAAACGTGCCCTCATAGATGCCGCCATCAGCGTATTGGCGGGTGGTCACGTCGGAAAGCTGCGCAACCGCCGGGGGGGCTGCAAACAAGGCGATCAGCGCAACGCAGGCCAGACCGGCGCGCGTGGGAAGGTAGTGTCTCGGCATGCGAACCCCGTGCGTCTTCGGCGCCTACTCGCGCGCCCGTTGCCCAGACCCTAGTGGAGGCATGCCCCTCATGGCAAGCCCGTTGCCCGTCACGACGCCGTCACGAAAGGCTTGCCGGGCAAGCCCTTGCGCACGGGTGCGCTTGACATATCACGTACTCAACCTGTGCTCAGCCATTGCCGCGCAGGGCTTCGGGGTGATCGGCCAGAAAGACTTTGAGCGTGGCGTAAAGCGCGCGGGCGCGGGGCGGATCATCCGCATGAAGTGCTGCACGGATATCATCGCAGATCATGCGCTGCACCTGTTGCGGGCCATGATGGATATGCATCAGATAGTCCCCCAACTCGGCGGCCTCGACCGGGCCGATATGCTCATGCTCGGCGATGGCCGCGATTTCGTCCCGGGTCAGGCAGGCCATGTCGATGATGTCGTTTTCGTTGATCATGTCGTCTCCTCCTTGTCCAAGGATAGCACGAAAAACCCCGGTGGGGCGTTGCGCTCGATCAAAGGGTAAAGGCAGAGCGGTCAGCCGGCGTGCAGGCTCGGGGCTTCCAGCGCACCAAAACCGTAGTGGCGCAGCCAGCGCAGATCGCTTTCAAAAAAGGCGCGCAGGTCGGGGATGCCGTATTTCAGCATCGCCATGCGGTCGATGCCCATGCCAAAGGCGAAGCCCTGCCATTCATCGGGGTCGATCCCGCCCGCGCGCAGCACGTTGGGGTGCACCATGCCCGAGCCCAGAACCTCCATCCAGCCGTTGCCCTCGCCCACCTTGAGCTGACCACCAACCCAGGAACACTGGATATCCACCTCGGCGGAGGGTTCGGTGAAGGGGAAATGGCTGGCCCGGAAGCGGGTCTTGACGCGCTGGCCGAAGTAAGCGCTGAAAAACTCCTCCAGCACCCATTTCAGATTGGCCATGGTGATGTCGCGGTCAATCGCCAGACCCTCGATCTGGTGGAACATCGGGGTATGCGTCAGGTCCATGTCCATCCGGTACACCCGGCCCGGTGCAATCACCCGGATCGGCGCGCCCTGATCTTGCAGAGCGCGGATCTGAACCGGGCTGGTATGGGTACGCAGAACATGCGGCGGGCGGTTGTCGCCGTCAGCGCGGTGCATGAAGAAAGTGTCATGCTCCTGCCGTGCGGGGTGTTCGGGCGCGATGTTGAGCGCGTCGAAATTGTACCAGTCGGTCTCGATCTGAGGGCCCTCGGCCACGGCGAACCCCATGTCGGCAAAGATCGCGGCCATCTCTTCGGTGACCTGACTGACCGGATGAATGGTGCCGCGCGGGCGCGGACGGGCGGGCAAGGTAACGTCGAGCCACTCGGCCTTCAGACGCTCATCGAGAGCGGCATCGTCAAGTGCGGCCTTGCGGGCACGCAAGGCGGCATCAATCTCGTCTTTCAGACCGTTGAGGGCCGGGCCCGCCTGCTGACGCTCCTCGGGCGACATGCGCCCCAACTCGCGCATCATGAGGCTGATCTCGCCCTTCTTGCCTAGTGCTGCCAGCCGCACCCCCTCCAGCGCATCTGCCCCGGCAGCAGCACCGATCTCAGCCAGATATTTCGCCCGAAGTTCCGCGATGCCGTCCATGATGCCTGTTCCCGTAACGCGCGTGATCCGGGCTTGGCCTAGCCATATTCCCCAGCGAATGCAAGCGGACCTGCCCTGCTCAAGAGCGACAGTCAGGGTGGGCCGGAAGCAAAAGGGGGCTTTGCCCCCTCTTGGCTTTGCCAATTCACCCCCAGGATATTTGTCGACACAAAATGACGCATCTCGCCTCTGCATTTTGTGTCGGCAAATATCCCGGGGGAGTCGCCAGGCACGGCCGGCGGGGGCAGCGCCCCCTTGCCGCGCGCTACAAGCGCGCGGCCCGGCCCAACGGGATGAGCCGCCTCGCAGGAGGCGCGAAGACGGGCGGGAGCCGTCCCGGCGTCCTGCCGTCGCGAACAGCCATGCAAAAGGCCGCCCGATAAGGCGGCCTGGAGCGTTGGCGTTTCAGCCGTGTTCAGGCGGTTGCGGCGCGGGCTTTCTCGACGATCTGGCCGAAAGCCTCGGGCTCGTGCACCGCCAGATCGGCCAGCACCTTGCGGTCAACCTCGATCCCGGCGCTGGCCAGGGCGTGGATGAAGCGCGAGTAGGTCAGTGTCGGGTCAATCGCGCGCACCGCCGCGTTGATCCGCTGGATCCACAATGCGCGGAAGTTGCGCTTGCGGTTCTTGCGGTCGCGGGTGGCGTATTGATTGGCCTTGTCGACCGCCTGGGTGGCTGTACGGAAATTGCGCGAGCGCGCACCGTAGTAGCCTGCTGCGGCCTTGACGACCTTGCGGTGGCGGGCGTGGGTAACTTTACCGGATGTGACGCGGGACATGTCTGGTCCTCCTCAGCGGGCGTAGGGCATGTAGGTCTTGACGATCTTCGTATCCGGCTCGCTCAGCACCATGGTGCCGCGCGCGTCGCGGATGAATTTCGTCGAGCGTTTGATCATGCCGTGGCGTTTGCCAGCCTGGGCTGATTTGATCTTCCCGGTCGCGGTGACCTTGAAGCGCTTCTTGGCACTTGCCTTGGTCTTCATCTTGGGCATTTCCGTCTCCTGTCTTGTCTGAGCGGTACTGACGCGCGACTCGGCATGCCTCGAAGGCCGGCCACGCGGGGTTTGAAGCGCGCTCTATAAGGTGCGTATGCGCGCGATGCAAGAGCCTGTTGCCGTACCGGTCGTTGCGCACTAGACAGAACCGGACGCGGGCATGGAAGGGTTGCGGATGGCTGAGCGCTTCGATCTGATCGTGGTGGGTTCAGGCCCGGCGGGCAGCGCGGCGGCGACGGTTGCCGCGCGTGCCGGGTTGCGGGTGGCGCTGGTCGACAAGTCGGCGTTTCCGCGCGACAAGCTGTGCGGCGGCGCGGTCACCGGGCGGTGTGTGCAGTATCTGGACACAATCTTCGGACAGCAGATCACACCCGGCCTTTTCCGCACCCTCACCCGTCTGCGCCTGGCCTACAAGGGCGAGACGATGGGCGTGATCAAGGATGCCCCGCCGCTACACATGACAATGCGCCGCGACTTTGACGCCGCCCTGCACCGCCATGCAGCGGCCGCCGGGGCGCAGGTGTTCGCACCCGCGCGCATCACCCGGATCGATCCGGCCGCGCCACGCGTCGAGCTTGCCGACGGGCGGGTGCTGGAAGCCGCGCTCCTGATCGGTGCCGATGGCTGCAACAGCGCCACGGCCCGTGCCCTGTTCGGTCGCCCTTTTGACCCTGCGGATGTCAGCTTTGCGCTGGAGGTGGAATTGCCACGCCGCAAAGGCCAGTTCCGCATCACCGAGATCGACCTTGCCGCCGCCAACTGGGGCTATGGCTGGGTTTTTCCCAAGAACAACAGCATCACTGTTGGCGTGGGAGGCATGCACCTGCGCAACCCCGACATGAAAATTCATATGCGCAGCTATCTTGAGCAGTTTGTCAGCGCGCAAGAAGCCGAGACAGCGATGCAGGGCTGCAAGGGTGCCTTTCTGCCAGCCGGGGTCTACCGCAAGGTGCCGGGCGCGGGCCGTGTGCTGCTGGCCGGTGACGCCGCCGGACTGGTGGACCCGGTGACCGGCGAGGGCATTGCCTGGGCAATGCGCAGCGGGCAGCTGGCGGGTGACGCCTGTGTCGCGGCCCTGAAAGCCGGCAACCCGGACACGGCGCTGCGACTTTACAGGCAGGAACTGGCCTATGTTCAGCGCGAGATCGACCGCGCGCGCCAGATCCAGCGCCTGATCTTCTTCAGCCCGCAAAGTGCGACGGTCGTGCGCACGCTGGTGCGCAAACCCCGGATCCAGCGCGCGTTCCTGCACATCCTGTCGGGCGAGAGGGATTATCAGGACATCAGCGGCAAGACCCTGCTCAACATGTCCATGCAATTCGGCAAGTCGCTGCTCACGCGCCCGCGCGTTTCTGGCGGCGCTCAGTAGAGCAGCCGCGCCAGCATCTGTAGCGCCAGATCGGGGATATTCTGCCAGTCGTAACCGCCTGCCGGGTGTGTGAGATGCGCCCAACCAACCATCCCCAGGCCCATGACAAGCAAGATCAACCCGGGAACGGGCCTGCGGCGGTCCGCCCATGCCGAAACCATGGCCACGAACGCCAAGGGCAGGAACAATAGCCCCGCCAACAGGATCACATCGCGCTCCATGCGCCCCCTATCCGGCCCTGCACGGGTTGTGCAGGCACCGAGGGCGCAATTATTCAGCCTCGGCGCGGTAAATCAAGCGCTCGTCGCAGGGCGCGACACGCAGGATGTTGGTGGTCCCCGGCACGTTGAAGGGCACCCCCGCCGTGACCACGATCTGGTCCACTTCAGTGGCCAGATTCAGATCGCGCGCCGCCCGTGCCGCGCTGACCACCGCTGATTTGAAGCGGTCGATCGGCCCGGTAGCCACGCAATGGATACCCCAGGTCAGACACAACCGGCGCAACGTGGCGGGGTTGGGGCTGAGCGCGATGATCGGAACCTGCGGACGTTCGCGCGCCACCTTCATCGGCGTCGAGCCCGATTCGGTGAAACAGCAGATCGCCTTGACCTCGGTGGTCTCGGCAATCTCGCGCGCGGCGGCGACGATGCCATCGGCGATGCCGATGTGATCGATCCGGCGCGAGGCATTGATGACCTCACGCCATGTCGGGTCCCCTTCGACCGAGATGGCGACATTGTCCATGGTGCGCACGGCCTCAACCGGGTAGGCCCCGGCCGCCGATTCCGCCGAGAGCATCACGGCATCGGCCCCCTCATAGATGGCAGTGGCCACGTCCGAGACTTCGGCGCGTGTGGGCATGGGGCTTTCGATCATCGATTCCAGCATTTGCGTGGCCACGATCACCGGCTTGGCCGCAGCACGCGCGCGGCGCACCAGCCGCTTCTGGATCGGCGGCACGGCATGCACCGGCAGTTCCACCCCCAGATCGCCGCGCGCCACCATGACCCCGTCCGAGACCGCAAGGATCTCGTCAAAGCACTTGACCGCTGCCGGTTTCTCGATCTTGGCCATGATCGCCGCACGGCCCCGCGCCAGCGCCCGCGCCTCGGTCACATCCTCGGGGCGCTGCACAAAGCTAAGTGCCAGCCAGTCCACGCCAAGTTCGCAGGCGAATTCCAGATCGCGCCGGTCCTTTTCTGACAGTGCCGCCATCGGCAAAACCACATCGGGCACGTTCACGCCCTTGCGGTCAGAAATCATGCCGCCGACTGTCACCACGCAATCGGCAAAATCAGGGCCACATTGCTGCACCGTCAGCCGGATCTTGCCGTCATTGACCAGCAGCTCCACCCCGGGCTCAAGGGCCGCGAAAATCTCAGGGTGCGGCAGGTTCACGCGGTGCATGTCGCCCGGCGCTGTGTCCAGATCCAGCCGGAATGCTTCGCCTTCGTCCAGTTCGGCGGCACCGGCGCCAAAGGTGCCCACTCGCAGCTTTGGCCCTTGCAGATCGGCCAGAATGGCAATCGGCCGCCCCGCCTCTTTCTCGATGCGGCGCACCAGCGCATGGCGCGCGCGCAACTCGTCATGGGTGCCATGGCTCATGTTCAGGCGGAAGACATCGGCACCGGCTTCGAACAGTGCGCGGATCATCTCATGGTCGGACGATGCCGGGCCCAGTGTGGCCACGATCTTCACATTGCGATTGCGTCTCATCGGTTGGTTCCTTTTGGCCTGTGCCTGCAAGTTTGGCCTTTGCCCGCCGTTTCTATCGCCGAATTATGAACCAACGGCAACCACCCGGCACATTTCCCCCGCTTGACCTGACCCGTGTCAGAGGCCAGTTCTGGAACAGACCCTGTAGGAGGACATCATGGACGACGCCACCCGCACCCGCATCGAAGCCGCCGCTTTTCGTCGCCTGCTGCACCATATGATGCATGACCGCCCGGACGCACAGAACATCGACATGATGAACCTTGCCGGGTTTTGCCGCAACTGCCTGAGCCGCTGGTATCAGGAGGCCGCCGAGGCCGAGGGGATCACACTGGACAAGGCCGGAGCGCGTGAAATCGTCTATGGCATGCCCTATGACGAATGGCAGGCAAAACATCAGCGCGAGGCTACCCCCGAACAGCAAGCCGCATTCGCAACATCCTTCGCCGAGAATGTCGGAAAACGGGACTGACGCCCGGTTTCACACCATTCTGCTGTGTGGGTGCCAGAGCGTCAGAAACGGCCACGCGAATGTCGTTGCCAACCCTCCGTCGCACCGTGTTTGCTATACGAGGCAGATAGGCATAGGAGGATTTCCATGTTTCTTTCTGTCTTTGACATGTTCAAGATCGGCATCGGCCCCTCTTCCAGCCACACGATGGGGCCGATGGTGGCGGCGGGGCGGTTTCTGGACCGGCTGCGCGCCTCCCCCTTCACAGCGCGGGGGCTGCGCGCCTCGTTGCATGGCTCGCTGGCCTTCACGGGCGTCGGGCACGCAACGGATCGCGCGGTGATCCTTGGGCTGGCCGGGTTCGCGCCCGACACCTATGACGCCACGCAGGCAGAAGTCGCGCTGAGCGATATCCGCACCCGCCGCACTGTCACGCCGCCGGGGCTGGCCCCGCTGCGCTTTGATCCGCAGAGCGATCTGATCTTTGACTACGGCCCGCCCCTGCCCGGCCATGCAAACGGGCTGATCCTGATGGCAACCGATACGCAGGGCGATGTGATCTTGCAAGAGACCTGGTATTCGATCGGCGGCGGCTTCGTGGTCAGCGAGGCCGAACTGGCCGCCCAAAACAGCGCCAGCGCAAAAGGTGCATATCCCTTCCCTTTTGAGTCGGCGGCCAGCATGCTGGCGATGGCACGCGAGAGCGGGCTGAGCATTGCCGCGATGAAGCGCGCGAATGAACTGAAGACCATGCCGGCCACTGAGCTGGATACCCGGATGGCACGGATCTGGGAGGTGATGAACGCATGTATCGACCGCGGCCTGAGCACCGAAGGCACGCTGCCCGGCGGCCTTGGCGTGACGCGCCGTGCCCCTGCGATCCATCAGGCGCTGCTGTCTGAACGTGGCCTGAACCAGACCCCGCCGCATGTGATCAACGACTGGATGTCATGCTACGCCATGGCCGTGAATGAGGAAAACGCCGCCGGGGGCCAAGTGGTCACCGCCCCCACCAACGGCGCGGCCGGGGTGGTGCCTGCGGTGATCCGCTACTGGCTGGACCATGTGCCGGGCGCCAGTGTGCAGCGAGTGGGCGAGTTCCTGCTGACCGCCGCAGCCATTGGGGGGTTAATCAAGCACAATGCCTCGATCTCAGGCGCGGAATGCGGCTGTCAGGCTGAAGTGGGTGCGGCGGCGGCGATGGCGGCGGCGGGGCTTTGTGCAGTCATGGGCGGTACGCCAGCGCAGGTAGAAAACGCCGCCGAGATCGCGCTGGAGCATCATCTGGGCATGACCTGCGACCCGGTGAAGGGGCTGGTGCAGGTGCCGTGTATTGAGCGCAACGGGCTGGGCGCCATAAAGGCGGTCTCGGCGGCCTCGCTGGCGCTGCGCGGCAACGGCCAGCATTTCATGCCACTCGACAACTGTATCGAGGCCATGCGCCAGACCGGCGCGGACATGAGCGACAAATACAAGGAAACGGCACTGGGCGGGCTGGCCGTCAATGTGCCCAACTGCTGAAGCGCCGCTGACAAAGGCAAAGACGTTGCCCCGGCCAACGGCTCAGTGTGTCACCCCCGCCTCCGGTTCCGCATAGCACACCGCTTGCAGCTTGTTGCCGTCCAGATCGCGGACATAGGCGGCATAATAGGTCTCGCCGTAATGTGGTCGCGGGCCCGGTGGGCCTTCGCAGCGCCCGCCCTGCGCCAAAGCCGTTTCATGGAAACGGTGCACCGCATCCCGAGTATCGGCAACAAAGGCGATATGGGTGCCATTGCCCCAGGTGGCCGGTCGTCCATCTTCGGGCGTGTACAGATACAGCGTCGGCATCCCGCCCTTCTCATAGGCGAGCGGCTTGCCCGGGGGTTTGGGCAGGCGCGCGAAGCCCAGAACCCCCAGCACCGCGTCATAGAACCGACCCGCGCGCACCGGGTCATTGGTGCCTAGCGTAACATGGCTGATGACGGACATCGCATTCTCCCTTCTGCCCGACCACAGAATAAAACGGGAACATTTTTTCGGCAAGTGCTTTGCCCGCCCACACCGCATCGCCCGGAAAGCTGTGCTGTATCCGGGCTGCCTATGGCCAGACCGGTGCCTGCGTCAGCCCGTCCAGCACCGCCTCCAGCGAAACGGCTGGCACCAGAACCAGTATCGCCGGTTCTGTCGGCTTCAGCATCACCGGCCCCTCGGCCACGATATTCGAGGTGCCGATCATACCAACCGGGTCAAAAGCCAGCCCCGCCGTGGGCCAGACCAGCCCGGCGCTTTCGCACCGCACCGGGGCCATAGGAAACAGCGATAACCGGCTGCCGGGCGGCAACGACAGTTGCAACCGGGGCGGGGCCAGAAAACACAGGTCCACCCCAGCATCGATCACCACGCGCGCATGGCGGTTGCGTACCAGTGTGCTCATCGCGGCCAGCGTGTGATCCAGTCGCGCACCGGTGAAGCCCAGCGCCAGCATCACCGGTGCACGCACCCGCGCCAGCGCCTTGTCAAAATCGGTGTCGTCCTGCTCCGGCACCTGCCACAGCCGGTCCGGTGCGATCGCCGCGCGCCCCTCGGGGCTTATTGAATCCAGATCACCTATCACCAGTTCAGGCATAAGCCCCAGCGCCAGCGCCTGATCGGCCCCGCTGTCGACCGCCACCAGCGCGGGCGCAAGCGCCAGCGCCTGCGCCAGCCGCTCCGGCACCATCTCGCCGCCGCCCAAGAGCGTGATCCCTGTCTGTGATGTGAACCGGTCCCTCATGCCCATGTCTTGTCAATTAAGGCGCGCACAGGCAAGCTTGGCCACATTGCGAGCACCAAATTACCCCCAAGATTTCATTCAAACGCGCGGCTAACAGGTAAATTGACCATTCAGTGTGACGAAAAAGGGCGAAAGCGTTATGGTCGGTCCCAGCAAGATCCTCACGGTGTCATACGGCACGTTTTCCTGCACCCTCGAAGGGTTTGACGAGCCATTCTCCACCATGAAGGCGATTGCGGAATATTTCCGCGATCTGGCTGCCGAGGACCGGTATTTCGGTGCCGAGCCGCCCACCCCTGATGCCGAGATGCTGCACCGCATTGCCGAGCGCGAGATCAAGCGCCGGGTGGACGCCCGAATCGAGGACAATGGCGTAACCCTGCGACCACGGATTGAAGGGCCCGCCGAGTCCTGGGAGACCGAGGGGCAACCGACCACGTCTGCGGTTACTTCCGCGCAGCCCTATGAAACCCCGGCGACCGAGCCTGATTCGGCGTTTGTTGCGCCCGCGGTTCAGCCCGCTGCGCCGCCCGCCCATACCGTGGCCTCACCCGATATCGCGTCAATCGCCGGGATTTCCGACAAACTGCAACGGATACGCGCCGCTGTTGCACAGGCCCGCGCCTTTGAGAGCAGCGAGGATGAGTCTGCCCCTCCTGTTCCCGCACCGTCCCGTGCCGAGGCTGAGCGTGCAGAGGCTGAGCGCCTCGCCGCCGAGGAAGCCGAACGAGCTGAGGCCGAACGTCTCGCCGCAGAGGAGGCCGAGCGCGCTGAGGCCGAACGCCTCGCCGCAGAGGAGGCCGAGCACGCTGAGGCCGAACGCCTCGCAGCAGAGGAAGCCGAACGCGCTGAGGCTGAGCGCCTTGCCGCAGAGGAAGCCGAACGCGCTGAGGCCGAGCGCCTCGCAGCAGAGGAGGCCGAGCGCGCTGAGGCCGAGCGTCTCGCCGCAGAGGAGGCCGAGCACGCTGAGGCCGAACGCCTCGCCGCAGAGGAGGCCGAGCGCGCTGAGGCCGAGCGTCTCGCCGCAGAGGAGGCCGAACGCACTGAGGCCGAGCGCCTTGCCGCAGAGGAGGCCGAACGCACTGAGGCTGAGCGCCTTGCCGCAGAGGAGGCCGAGCGCACTGAGGCCGAGCGCCTTGCCGCAGAGGAGGCCGAACGCACTGAGGCTGAGCGCCTTGCCGCAGAGGAGGCCGAGCGCCTCGCCGCAGAGGAAGCCGAACGCGCTGAGGCCGAGCGCCTTGCCGCAGAGGAGGCCGCGAAAGCGCCCGAGCCGGATGCGCGACCGCGCCGCCGGGTTGTTGTGGTGCACAACGATACGCCCCCGGCGCGCCAGGACGACACGCTCGCCAGCGAGGCGGCGGAGCAGCCAGCAGAGCCCAGCGAGCAGGTTACAGCCGCGACAGCACTGGCACCGGAAATCACCCCTGAAGAGATCACACCCGAACTGGCCATCACCCCCCAGACCGACGCCGAGGCCGAAGCTGAAAGCGATGGAGAAGACGAGTCACTGGAAGTGCGCGTCGCCCGGGCGCTTGGCCAGACCGGCCTGCCCGCCGAGGCCGAGGCAGAACTGCTGCGCGAACTGGTCGCCGTTGAACGCGAAGCCGAAGATATGCGCGCCGGGGACACCCGCCGCCGCGAGCTTCTGGAACAGACCGAAACCGAGGAGGCGGTGGATCGGCTGATCAGCCAGGCCGATTCGCAACTGCAACAACCCGAGGCACAACGCCGCCAGTCAACGATCTCGCATCTCAAGGCCGCCGTAGCCGCCACCCGCGCCGATGCCGCCGAGGGCAATCAGCGCGATGATCAGGCAGAGGCGAAGGACCTGGCGCGCTACCGCGATGACCTTGCGCGCACAGTGCGCCCCAGCGCCGACGACACCGACACCATGCTGCGCCGCCCTCAGCGCCCCAGCGCCGCTGCCCGCACCGAGCGCCCGCGCACCGAGCAGCCGCCGCTGGTGCTGGTCTCTGAGCAGCGCATCGACCGCCCGGCAGCGACTGAAACAGTCCGCCCGCGCCGGGTCAGCGCCGGGTCGCTGGCAATGGAAGAACTGTTTGACGAAGACGACGCACCGCAAACAGCACAAAGCACCCCCGGCCGGGCCTATATCGATTTCATCGCGCCCCACAACCTGTCCACGCTGACCGAGATGATCGAGGCCGCCGCCGCCTACGTCACCCATGTCGAAGGCTGCCCCGAGTTCACTCGCCCGCAGGTGATGCGCCATGTCGTGGCGACCGGCATGCAGATGACCAGCAACCGCGAAAATCTGCTGCGCGCCTTTGGGCTGTTGCTGCGGCAAGGGCTGATCCGGCGCTCGCGCCGGGGTCAGTTCGAACTGATGCAGGAGTCTGATTTCGCGGGGCTGGCGCGCCGTTTCGCCCAGCGCGGCTGAAGCCCGGCGCACCAACACACTAGCCCGGCAGCGATCACTCGCTGTCGGGCTTCCTTGTGGCATCCGGGTCTGCCTGCCCGACGCCCTTGAAGAGCGCCTTGAGCGGAAAGGCCCAGATCACCCCCAGCGCAACATAGATCAGCAACTCCAGCCAGAAGGGCGGGCGGTCAAAAAGCGCCAGAACGCTGATCGCCACTACGATATAGGCCGGCAGTGCCACGATCAGCACCAGAACCGACAGCCGCCTCCGGGCTTTCCACGACAACGCCATCAGTCTGAAAACGGGTCAGTGACGAGGATCGTATCGTCACGTTCGGGCGAGGTGGACAACAGCGCGACCGGGCACTGGATCAACTCCTCGATGCGGCGCACATACTTGATCGCCGCGCCCGGCAGTTCAGCCCATGAGCGCGCGCCTTCCGTGCTTTCCTGCCAGCCGGGCATTTCCTCATAGACCGGCGTTGCGCGCGCCTGAAGATCGGCGGCGGTGGGCAGGTAATCCAGCAACTCGCCGTCCAGCTCATACCCGGTGCAGATCTTCAGCGTCTCGAACCCGTCGAGCACATCAAGCTTGGTCAGCGCAATCCCGGTCACGCCGGATGTCGCACAGGTCTGACGCACCAGCACGGCATCAAACCAGCCGCAGCGGCGCTTGCGCCCGGTGACAGTGCCGAACTCGCGGCCCCGCTCGCCCAGCCGCTGACCTGTGTCATCGTGCAATTCGGTAGGGAACGGCCCCTCGCCTACGCGGGTGGTATAGGCCTTGACGATTCCCAGCACGAAATCGATCGCCGTAGGGCCGAGGCCGGTGCCGGTGGCGGCCATGCCCGCCAGCGTATTGGAACTGGTGACATAGGGATAGGTGCCAAAATCGACATCCAGCAGGCTGCCCTGCGCGCCCTCAAAGAGGATGCGCTTGCCTGCGCGGCGGGCCTCGTTCAGAACTTTCCAGACCGGCGCTGCATAGGGCAGGATCTTTGGTGCCACCTCCAGCAGTTGCGCCTTGAGCGCCTGCGCATCCACCGGTTCAAGCCCCAAGCCTGCGCGGAGCGCGTTGTGGTGGGTCAGCAGGCGACCGATGCGCAGATCCAGCGTCGCCTCGTCGGCCAGATCGGCCACGCGGATCGCGCGGCGGCCCACCTTGTCTTCATAGGCCGGGCCGATGCCACGGCCGGTTGTTCCGATCGGGGCCACCGTATTCTGGTTTTCGCGCGCCCGGTCCAGTTCGCCATGCACCGGCAAGATCAGCGAGGTGTTCTCGGCGATCAGCAGCACATCGGGATTGATCTCAACGCCCTGCCCCGTCAGCTTCTCGATCTCAGCCAGAAGCGCCCAAGGGTCCAGCACCACACCGTTGCCGATGATCGACAGCTTGCCGCCCCGCACGATCCCCGAGGGCAGCAGGCTGAGCTTGTAAACCGTGCCGTCAATGACCAGCGTATGGCCCGCATTGTGACCGCCCTGAAAGCGCGCGATCACATCAGCGCGCTCAGAGAGCCAGTCAACAATCTTGCCCTTGCCCTCATCGCCCCACTGGGCACCCACGACAACCACATTGGCCATATATCAGGTCCTTCGCATCGGTTGGAAACCGAGGCTCGTATATCGGCCCGCAGCGCGCGGGGAAACCGGAAAATGGGCAGGCGACCGGCAATCGACACAGACTGCCCGAAAAGCGACACCTGACTTGGCGGCCCTTTGGACTTGCACGGCCAGCGGCCTGCGCATAGATAGGCACGAAATCGATCAAGGGCCTTTTCATGCAGAACGTCGTGCTCATCATCCACCTTCTTCTGGCGCTCTCGCTTATCGGCGTGGTGTTGCTGCAACGCTCCGAGGGTGGCGGTCTGGGCATTGGCGGGGGCGGCATGGGGCCGCAAGCCGGTCGCCCGCCCCTGACCGGGCTGGCCAAGCTGACATGGGGCTTCGCCATTGCGTTCATCTGCACGTCGCTGACGCTGACGGTCATCGCCGCCCAGCAAAGCGCTGAGACCTCGGTTCTGGACCGGATCGGCGTGGAACGCGAACCGACCGCAGCACCGACGCTGCCGGATGTGCAACTGCCTCCCACCGGTGGCGACCAGCCTTTGCTGCCGCCGCGTCAGGACTGAGGCATCACCAATATCTGGGCCTTCTGGCCTAAAAGAGACAGCATGTAGCGCCCCGTATTGCGGTTCGCCCGGGATTGGATTATACATCGTCTCCCGTGATCCGCGCCTTTTTGCGTGGCGTTCAACACGGGGGTTTGCCTGCATGGCGCGCTATGTTTTCATTACCGGCGGTGTGGTTTCCAGCCTTGGCAAAGGGCTGGCATCGGCCGCGCTGGGGGCGCTGTTGCAGGCCCGCGGCTTCACCGTCAGGCTGCGCAAGCTGGACCCCTATCTGAATGTCGATCCGGGCACGATGTCGCCGTTTGAACATGGTGAGGTGTTCGTCACCGATGACGGGGCCGAGACCGATCTTGACCTTGGCCATTATGAACGCTTCACCGGTGTTCCGGCGCGCAAGACCGATTCAATCTCGTCGGGCCGGATCTATATGAATGTGCTCGAAAAAGAGCGGCGCGGTGACTATCTGGGCAAGACTATTCAGGTCATTCCCCACGTCACCAACGAGATCAAGGACTTCCTGCGCATCGGCGAGAATGAGGTCGATTTCATGCTCTGCGAGATCGGCGGCACGGTCGGCGACATCGAGGGGCTGCCGTTTTTCGAGGCCATCCGCCAGTTCATCCATGAGCGCCCGCGCGGCGAATGCATCCTTATGCACCTGACATTGTTGCCGTATCTGGCGGCCTCGGGCGAATTGAAGACCAAACCAACACAGCACTCGGTGAAAGAGCTGCAGTCGATCGGCCTTGCGCCCGATGTGCTGGTTTGCCGCTCGGAACACCCGATCCCGGAAAAAGAGCGCGAGAAGATCGCGCTTTTCTGCAACGTGCGCAAAGAGGCCGTGATCCCCGCCTATGACCTGAAATCGATCTATGAGGCGCCGCTGGCCTATCATGGCGCGGGCCTTGATCAGGCGGTGCTGGATGCCTTTGGCATCAACCCCGCCCCGCGCCCCAATCTGGTCCGCTGGGAAGACGTGATGGATCGCCTGACCAATGCCGAAGGTCAGATCCGGGTGGCGATCGTGGGCAAGTACACGCAGCTTGAAGACGCCTACAAATCCATCGCCGAGGCGCTGACCCATGGCGGCATGGCCAACCGGGTGCGCGTCAAGGCCGAATGGATCGACGCCGAAATCTTTGACCGCGAAGACCCTGCCCCGCATCTGGAGGGCTTTCACGCCATTCTGGTGCCCGGTGGCTTTGGCGAGCGCGGCACGGAAGGCAAGATCCGCGCCGCCACCTGGGCGCGCGAAAAGAAGATCCCCTATCTGGGCATCTGTCTGGGCATGCAAATGGCGGTGATCGAGGCCGCGCGCAATTTGGCCGGGATTACGGATGCAGGCAGCGAGGAGTTCGACCACGAGGCAGGCGGCAAGCGCTTTACGCCCGTGGTCTATCACCTGAAGGAATGGGTGCAGGGCAACCATGTCGTGGAGCGCAAGCTGGGCGACGACAAGGGCGGCACGATGCGGCTGGGCGCCTATGACGCGCAACTGACCGATGGCTCGCTGGTGGCGCAGGTCTATGGCGGCACCCGGATTGAGGAACGCCATCGCCACCGCTACGAGGTGGATATCCGCTACCGCGACCAGCTGGAGAGCTGCGGGATGGCCTTTTCCGGCATGTCCCCCGATGGCCGCCTGCCCGAGATCGTGGAACACAAGGGCCATCCCTGGTTCATCGGCGTGCAGTTCCACCCCGAGCTGAAATCAAAACCTTTCGCGCCGCACCCGCTGTTTGCCGATTTTGTCCGCGCCGCGGTCGAGGTGTCGCGGCTGGTCTGAGGGCCTGCACGGGATAGCAGGCCGCGGAGGTTTCGGGCTGGCCCGTATTTCGTCGCGACAGCCGCGCATGTTGCGTTTGCAGCGGGTGTTTCACACGTTAAAAATTGTGTATTGCTTGCCCTTGAGTTCGTCAGTACATTTTTTCAGTTGCGTTGTGAGATAACTGTTTATTCCATAGAAATCAGGCGCCTAACGCCATATCTCAGACGAGATTCGCATGACAGTCAGTGAACAAGTTCGTGAGGCCCCTGTCGATCTGGAACGGGATCTCTTCCTGCGTGTCTTGCTGCGGGAGTTGTCAGGAACCCTTGAGGACGTGGTTGGTATTGCCGAGGCGTCAGGATATATCAGCGTCGTTGGCGGGGCGATGGGCGACCGGATCAACAAGGAATATCAGCGCGCTCTGTCCGTGGACCGTCTGACACGCGATCAGGTTCGCGATGTGCTTGTTGATCTTAAGCGACGCATTCAGGGCGATTTCTATATCATCGAAGAACACGAGGACCGGATTGTTCTGGGCAATCGCGCCTGCCCGTTTGGCGACCTCGTCGAAGGCAGGCCCTCGCTGTGCATGATGACCTCCAATGTTTTCGGCGCGATCACGGCGCAGAACCTTGGGTATGCACGGGTGGATATTGAGGAGGCGATTGCGCTTGGTCACGCGGGTTGCCGGATCGTGGTGAACCTGACGCCAAGTTCCGCGACCGACGCAAATGGCCGGGAATATTTCAGGATCGAGGAATGATCGGAACCGAGCCAGGAGTTGACACCTCGCACGGGTTTGACTTCCTCTCTGACCCGGTTCTTGTGGTAACTCTGGAAGGCCACATCCTTGAGGTCAATACCGCTGCCAAAGCGACCTTCGGTCCACGGCTGAGTGGCGGCACGCTGGCAGACATTGTTCTGGGCGACCCCATGGCTTTGGCGCAGTTCCTGCGCCGCGCCAGCGGTTCGACATCGCCCCGCCCCGGGAAATTCGCCTTTAACGGCAAAGACGGTAGACAACAGTTGCGGATAGAGGCGGCAAGATCCCGGCAGATCGCTGCCAGGCCGCAGGTCATCCTGCGCCTGTTGTCGCAAACGTCTGATCGTTTCGCGATGCTGGACCGGCGAGTGAAGGATCTTGATGCGCAACTTCATCAGAGGCTTCAGAAGAATGCAGAGCTTCACGAAGCGCTGCGCCAAAACCAGACCCTGCTGCGCGAGTTGCAGCACCGGGTCAAGAACAACATCCAGATGATGATGTCGCTGATCAAAATTTCGGCCAGAGGGCATGAGTCCCCAAACGTGGCAGCCGTTATTCACACCCTGTCCGGTCGCCTTCGTGCCATGGCGGCGGCGCAGGAGGCGCTGTATCAGGCCGACAAGCTGGAGACAGTCTCATCACAGTGCTTTCTGGAGGATGTGGTCAGATCGGCGGCACGCGCGTGCGGCGCAATGAACGCCGTTTCCCTGACGCTCGACGATGCGGAACTTAGCAGCTACGAGGCCCACAACCTCGCATTGATCGCAAATGAGTTGTTGACCAACGCAGCGAAGCACGGTCTGCGGAACGGACAGGGCCGCATCAGTGTTACATTCGCGGACAATGGCGACCACTACAGCTTCGGTGTTGCCGACGACGGCCCGGGCATACCGCCCGACGCCGCGTCGCGCTCGTCAGGTCTGGCGCTGGTGCGCGGGCTTTGTCGGCAGATCGGCGGCCGGCTGGAGATTGACAGCAACAATGGCACAAGGTGCACGGTTGAGTTTCGCGCTGACCGGCAGAAAAAGATGGACGCATGAGGCAGTCTTTCAAACCGCTTCGCATGCCTGTGAGCAAGAGCCAGGGCGCCGCGAACCTGCTGTGCAGGCCGCTCCCCTGTCGCCCTTGTCAAAGCAGCAGTTCGGACCCAGAAAACGAGGGGCCGGTGCCACCGCGCTCTGCCGGGGCGACGACTGAACCGGCTGACCGCATTTCTCACCGCTCGCCGCGTGACACGCTCCGGGTGGTAATCGTGGAGGATGAGGCCATCATCTCGATGGAGTTGGAAATGCTGCTTGAGGACCTGAACGCAGACGTGGTCGGCACCGCCATGACCGCTGCAGAAGCCGAAGCGCTGGTGGCGGCGCACAGGCCCGATTGCATCACGATGGACATCAATATCAGGGGTGACCGGGACGGCGTAGATGCTGCGCGCGACATTTTCAGAAAATACGGTGTCCGACCCATTTTCGTGACAGCTTACGGCGATGCCGAAACGCGCAAACGGGCCATGCCCGCGCATCCGATCGGCTGGATCAGAAAACCGATCGAGAAAGAAGAACTTGACGAGATGCTGCGCCGGGTGAAGCGGCGTGGCCGCTGATCACCCCGCAGCCGATGCGTCTGCATGGGTGCAGCGGCGACGATGGAGGGCTTCGGCGAAATGAAACTTGCCCATATCAATTTGGTTGCCCGCGATGCAAATACACTTGCGGCATTTTACGTTGATGTCTTCAAATGCGAGCATCTGCGCCAGCCCAGGCGGCTGTCGGGCGAGAACGTGTCGCGCGGTAACGGTCTTCCGAATTCCGAAATATACTCGATCTGGCTGAAGTTTCCCGGCAGCGCTGCTCCGTTTCTGGAGGTGCATGAGCACAAAGTCACCACTGCCAGGAAACTGCCAAAGGTGAATGAACCCGGGTTTGGTCATCTTTCCTTTCAGACGGACGATATCAGCGCGGCTCTGTCGGCGGTCATCGAAGCGGGCGGGACGCAGCTTGGCGAAATCACTGATCTGGGGTCAGCGGGAAAGCCGTTCCTTGTTGTCTATGCGCGCGATCCAGAGGGCAACATTCTTGAGCTTGAACAACCCTTCCCGCAACCTTCCGCCCGCCCCGCATCAGTGACATCGCTCTGACGCGCGGAACGGGCAAAAATCAACCACGTTACCGCAAGCTTTGCAGCAACTCCTGCGACGGTGTTCCAGTGACGGGCAGGCCTCTGTTGGTTTGATAGGCGCGGATCGCGGTTTCGGTGTTGCGGCCAATCACGCCGTCTGCACCCTGCGTATCGAACCCGCGTGCCGTGAGGCGTTGCTGCAGGGTGATCCGGTCTGCCTTGGTCAGCCCGTTTTCATCAGGTGGAAAGCTGCCCCGCAATGGCCCGGCCCCACCGATCCGATCGGCGAGATGCCCAACCCCGATCGCATAGGCATCAGAGTTGTTGTAGCGCTTGATAACCCGGAAATTGCTTGTCGTGTTAAAGCGTGGCCCACCAGCCTGCGGCTGGATCACCGTGCCCGATGGCCCGCCACTGCCAACCTCGCCGCCCCAGCCCAGACCGCGGGTCCAGCCGTTGCGTTGCAGATACGCCGCTGCCGAGGCCAGTGCGTCGCTTGGGTCGTCCGACCATATGTCGCGCCGCCCGTCGCCGGTGAAATCAACTGCGAATTGCAGATATGACGTGGGGATGAACTGGGTATGCCCCATCGCGCCCGCCCAGCTGCCGGTCATGCGTGAGGCCGTGATATCGCCGTTCTGCAAGATCCGCAGCGCCGCCATCAGCTGCTGCTCAAAGAACTGCCCGCGCCGCCCGTCAAAGGCCAGCGTCGAGGTGGCCGAGATCACCGGCACATCGCCGCGGCGCTCGCCATAAAAGCTCTCCAGACCCCAGATCGCCGTGATGATTTTCGCATCAACGCCGTATCGATCCTCAAGCGTGCTCAGTGTCCGGCGATGGCGTGCAAAGGCTGCGCGCCCTTTTTCCACCCGTTCGTCCGACGCGGCGATGGACAAATAATCTTCAAGGGTGCGGCTGAACTCGGTCTGGTTGCGATCGCGCGTGACAACGCCCGGCAGATAGCCAGTGCCCTGAAACGCCGCCGAAAGCGTGGATTGCGAAATCCCCTGCGACGCTGCGCGCTCACGAAATGACGCCACCCAAGCGTCATAGTCGCTGTTTGGCACGGGCCGCAGATCGTCAGGCAATCCGGGCGGGGGGCTGCTCATGCTGGCCGGGAGACGGCGCGAACAGGCAGCAAGGCCAAGGCTCAGTAGCCCCAGCCCGAAAAGGCGTCGATTGATCTGCATCGGTCTGCTCACCTCTTGATGCGTTTTCGCTCATTGTGCAGCCTTGGCGCGCTTCATTCAATGGTGCAGTTCCCGGTTGTGGAAATCAGGCAAGACTCAGCCGGGTTCTGGCGGCGTGATCCGGACCCCACAGAGAATGGCAACAATGATCACCGGGGCTGATCGCTGCCCGAACATTCGCGCAGAGGCTGGCGAAGAATTCATCTGCGCCAGCGGGCCCAGTCGGCAACAGAGCCTGCGAAGACGTTGATGTCAACCGGGCCACGGATGCCGGGCACGACCCCGGTGCCGGTGTATTGCCAGAAGGACCAGCGCTGGCCGGGATAAACCGTCGAGGGGTGGCCTGCGACCGAACGCAGCCAGAACTCGGTTCTCGGCAGAGCGCCGATCCCGGTTTCGCGGTAGAAATCGACCGTGGTGTAGACCACCGGGCGCTGGCCATAATGCGCGGTCAGAATATCAAGGAAGCGCGCGGCCTCGGCCCTGACGGTGGCAGGGTCTGGGCGCAGGGTACAGGTCGGAGACCGATGGTTCCATTCAAGGTCAAGCACCGGTGGCAGGGCTGCCGGGTCGCGCGGAACGTGCTGGATAAACCAACGTGCCTGATCTTCGGCGGAACGACAGAAATAGTAGAAATGATAGGCCCCGCGCGGCACACCGGCGCGTGCAGCGCCCTGCCAGTTGTCAGGGAACAAGGGGTCGGTGTGATCGCCACCCTCGGTCGCCTTGATATATGCAAAGGCAACGCCGGAGGCGCGCACCGCAGGCCAGTCAATAGCGCCCTGCCAGCGCGAGACGTCAATGCCGTGAACCGCATAGGCAGAGGGTGCACGCCCGTCCCAGGGGTGGGGGTTGTTGTCGCCAAAGGTGGGGAACGGCACCGCAACAGACCGCGACGAGGCGACAGCGGCCTCGGCCCGGGAGGCGGCGGGGGGCGCGGGATAATCCCCGCGCTCAGGTCCGGAACAGCCGAGAACCAACAAAGGCAGCAGAACTATCAGGGATTGGACTACAGCAAACCGCATCGTTCCTCCGCCGGGGTGGGGCCTGACCATGATTGCAGGGGTGGGGCAGCGATGTCACGGGGGTAACGTGAGGTGCTGATCAACTTGGCGCGAGCCGGGCGCACGCGGGTTACGGGCACCGGGACGGCAGCCCGGTTGCTTCGCTCAAGCGCTGACACCTGATCGGAACTCATCTCCAGGGCTCCGTCACCTGCCCAAACTCTGACAGAACCCAATCAACCGTCTGCTTCAATGGCTTTGAGGCGTGCTCATGTTCCGACCAGGACATGAAGAGATATTCGTCTGAAACATCCGGGCTGCGCCAGAGTTCGACCAGCCGGCCTGCGACAAGGTCCTCGTCGATCATATATGTCGGTGCGATGGCGACCCCGTGACCTTTGACTGCCGCGTCCAGTGCAAGGGCTGACCGGGCAAAATTCAGCAAACTGTGTCTGCCACGATGGCCAGCACCCTCGATCAGACGTTCCCACCTGCGATGCCCGTCCTGCAAGAGCGGGAACGTCAGCAGTGTCTCGATATCCGTCGGCCAATCGGGCCCAAGCAGTTGCGGGCTGCACACCGCGACAAGTTGCAGCTCTGCCAAACGCCTTACATGATGGCCCGGAACCCGGTCAGCCAATTTTCCCGGCCAGATTGCTATCTCGTTTCGCCCGAGGTTTCGAGTTATCAGGTTCTGATGGACCTCGGTGGTCAGGTTGAGGTGCGCAAACCGGGTGTTGAACGCTTTCAGACGCGGAATGAACCACCTCGACGCAAACGATGGCCCCAGATGCAGGGTGACCTGATCACTTGCACGCTGAAGGTCTGCGCCCGCCGTGGCCAGAACAGACAGGGCCTTTTCGACCGCATTGCGGTACTTTTCACCGTTGTTCGTCAGGCTGACCCCGCGCGCCTTGCGCTCGAAAAGAACGACACCAAGATCCAGTTCAAGCTGTTTGATGCGTTGCGAAACTGCGCCATGTGAGAGGTTCAGCACCTCTGCCGCCCGCTGAAAATTGCCGTGCTGTGCAGCGCTGGCAAACACCCGCAGTGAGTTCAGATTGACATTCTGGGTCATGAAACACCAAGGCGTTAGTTTTTCTAATGCCTCATGCAGTTTTGATGCTTTGTCAACGCATCCAGGGTCTGCGATCACCCTCATGAAACCTGATTTCCTATCCCCGCAACCGTAAGGAAAGAGATGACGATCACCATCAGACCCGCCGGACTTTCCGACCTCGATCCGCTCGCAGACCTCTTGCTGGCCGACGCCGAGAGCCGCTGTGCGCTTCGCCCTGATCTGTGGAAACTGGACAAAGCCCCGCGGCAGAGAATCCTGAACAGCGTGAAGGCGGCGATGGAGGCCGACAACCCGCCCTTCCGTCAGCAATGGCTTGTCGCCGAGGCTGACCGACGCATTGTCGGTGTGACGCATTCCATTCTTCTGCCCGTTCCGCCCATCTATGCGGGCAAGTTTGGCCCACCCGGTCTGATCATGGAGGACTGCCATATCGCAGCCGATGCCCCGCCGGACACGCGAAGCCTGCTTTTTCAGGCCGCTGCGGCCGATCTGACGAAAGCCGGTGCCCGGATACTTCTGGCCTCAAGCGTTGAAGGTGGGGAATGGGAAGCCGAATACGCCCGCCAGGGGCTCAAACCGCTCACCATGTATTTTGCCAAAACCGGTCTGAGCAATGCCAGCGCGTTCACCGATGTGCGACATGCGCTGGTCAAGGATGTGCCTGCGATCGTTGCTTCGAGCGCCGTGAATCGGCAGATCCTGAAGGATCTGCACCCCCTGTTCTGGAAACCGCATGACGCGGCGGACAGCCGCTTTGGCGCGTGGATGACACGCAGCCTGACCCTGAATGACCGCGACATGTCCGTCGCAGAAACCGCCGGGAGGGTGCGGGGGTATGCGATCTCGCAGCCCGCGACAGCGCTGCATTTCCCGGCACCGCACGACATCTCGAACGTCGGCGTGATTGATGATTTTTTCCACGAAGAGCTGGTGGATGCCCGAGAGCTTCAGGCCGGTGGCATCAAGTCTGCTACGCTTTTTGAGGCAGCAGAAGCTGCGCGCGGCAGGCGCGGCAACGCCTCGGTACTGGTGGTATGCCCGGCGGCATGGGCATCAAAGATCACGCTGTTGAAGAACGCAGGCTACAGCAACGCGATCACATGGTTCATCAAAACGCCCGATTGACGGCGAAAGCAGAACGCCCCCATGGCCAAGGGGCGCGGATGGCGCGATGCGAACATGGCTAAACGGCTTGGCACGATGATCGACAAGCTGCCGCAACCGGACGGTTAGCAATATGTGCCGTTCTGCCAGGATCACCCCGCCAATGCCGCGACCGCCGCACGAAGACGGGCTGCACTGGGTCCCTGTGACGCGACGGCGCGTGCCGACGACACCACCAGCCGCTCGCGCACCTCTGGTGGCAAGGCGTCAAGATCCTCCATCCGCCCTCCCTGCGCGCCGATACCGGGAACGAGAAAGCGCGCGTCAGGCATGATCTGCGCGGCGCGGCGCAGGTCAACCGGATCGGTTGCGCCAATTACGGCACCGGGGAATCCGGGGGCGTAGTCTGCGCCCATCCCGGCGATCCCCTCTGCCACATGCTGCCAGAGCGGGGGCGCGCCGTGGCCCTGCACCGCAGCACCCTCAGGGTTGGAAGAGCGCGTGACGACAAAGACATAGGCACCCGCCGCAAAAGCGCGGTCAAGCAGCGGGCGTAACGCATCCAGCCCCAGATACGGCACAGCCGTGACCGCATCAACTTGCAGCGGAGCGTCGGGGCCAATCCAGGCCTGTGCATAGGCGTCCATCGTTGGCCCGATGTCGGCGCGCTTGGCGTCAGCGATCACGGTTAGGCCCGCTTCACGCGCTTCGCCGATCAGGGTCTCCAGCACGGCGTATCCCGCAGCCCCGAAGCGCTCGAAATATGCGACTTGCGGCTTGACGACCGGGCATGCACCACCTGCCGCCGCAAGCAGCGCGCGCCCGAACGCAAGCGCACCTTCGGGTGCGTCAGGCAGGCCCCACGCGGCTAAATCTGCGGCGGAAGGGTCGATGCCAAGGCAGGCGATGGGGCGGCCTGGATGGCGGGGGTGTGGATTGAATGGCAAGGGCGACCTCCAGGCAAGGGAATGGGTATGCTTCTGCCTATCATGACCCTGACACCGCGGGTAAGGTTATGGTCCGCTGCCTTGCATCGCCGAAACCCGCTTACCGAGGTCCGGCCCCAAGCTGCCGGTCGCCCCGCGCTATGTGGTGCACCACGCACCAACCTTCCGCCATTCATGCGTGCCTGCCCTGCCCCCCGCAATGCGGGGAGCTGTCTTCATTATGCAGGCACAGAACATGGCCAGACGCGCAAGATCTGCTGCGGCCGAGGGCCGGATCCTCAGCTACACCCGCTCGTCCCGCCGCAGGTGTTGCACTTCATGCAGGTGCCGTTGCTGCGGCGGTCGTGCTTATCGCCCAGCAATAAATTAGCGGCTATAATGAGCAACAAACTAACGACACCCTAGAACACTACTCGCTCGTGTTTCGGCCTTGGTCGCGCCAATTCGCGCTTAAAGACATCAAGCCGAACCATTCTCTGAGCCTTTTTCACATAACGAACATCAGTAAAAGCTCGGTGGGCTAATTGAATCGGATCCATCGAATCGTTCAGCAATTCAACTCCGCATTGGAGGAATACCGCGGCGTAATTTGCTTCCAGTTCCTCTAGAGTCGGCGGAATGTTGGACATGCCATTTGGCCCTGAGAACAACTGAAAGTTTTTCGTGATTGCGCCTCTAGCATGATGATTGAGTGCCAAATGGCCGGCTTCATGCGCAAGAATAAAGTTGGATAGTTTGCAGCCACGCTTTGCATTTTCCATCAGCCTTTCATCCACAGTAAGCGTAACCCGGTCGGCAAGAGCAATCACCCCTGCTTTCCGTTTAAAGTCCTGAGTTTCTTTGGATCTGTAGGCTTTAATTTTCCAACGGCCTTCCTCGTCACACAAATCTTCCCAGTACTCGTCCATACGAAAAAAGTTCATGTCGGCGCAATAACTGCGCCGACACCCAACCATCTCTTCGAATACCTCAACAGCTCTGCGGGTAGTAAGAGTTTGATCTTTCTGCATCTGCCCGCTCCTGTTAGCTACACCCGCTCGTCCCGCCACAGGTGTTGCACTTCATGCAGGTGCCGTTGCGCACCAGCGTGTAGTTGCCGCATTCGCCGCAGGGGTCGCCCTCATAGCCTTGCATCCGGGCCTTTGTGCGCGGGTCGATTGTGGCGAGAGCCACGGTCTCGGATGAGGTTTGCGCGCGCATGGCCACCGCCGTTTCGCCGCTGGCCATCAGCGCCGTGGCATCGAATGACCGGGTGGTGTTGCCGCCTTGCAGCACCACCAGTTCCTGCGGCAGACGCTTGCGCAGATAGCCGGTAGAGCTGATCTGGCGCAGCACTTCCAGCCCGCGTGAGGCCGCGTCATCGCTCAGATCCGAGACATTTGACTTGCCTTCACCCTCGCCGCCGCCCAGATCGTCGAACGCAGCGCCCGTCGGTTTGACATGGGCCAGATCGGTGCGGTCCAGATAGCTGACGGCTAGTTCGCGGAAGATGTAATCGAGGATAGAAGTGGCGTTCTTGATGCTGTCATTGCCCTGCACCATGCCCGCCGGTTCAAACCGGGTGAAAGTGAAGGCATCGACAAACTCTTCCAGCGGCACGCCGTATTGCAGACCCACCGACACGGCGATGGCAAAGTTGTTCATCATCGCCCGGAAGCCCGCACCTTCCTTGTGCATGTCGATGAAGATCTCGCCCAGCTTGCCGTCCTGATACTCGCCCGTGCGCAGATAGACCTTGTGGCCGCCCACAACCGCTTTCTGGGTATAGCCCTTGCGGCGCTCGGGCAGTTTTTCGCGATTGCTGCGCACGATTTCCTTGATGATCACCTTCTCGATGATCTTCTCGGCCAGCACAGCAGCTTTCTCCTGATTGCTGCCGGTGGCCATGATCTCTTCGGCTTCCTCGTCATCCTCGACCAGTGCCGCCGCCAGCGGCTGGCTGAGCTTAGAGCCGTCGCGATAAAGCGCGTTGGCCTTGATCCCCAGCGACCAGCTCAGCTCATAGGCCGCCAGTGTCTCTTCGATGGTGGCGACATTGGGCATGTTGATGGTCTTGGAGATTGCGCCCGAAATGAAGCTCTGCGCCGCCGCCATCATGTGGATGTGGCTGTCCACCGACAAGAAGCGCTTGCCGGTCTTGCCGCAGGGGTTGGCGCAGTCGAAGACCGAATAATGCTCAGGCTTCAGATGCGGGGCACCTTCCAGCGTCATGGTACCGCAGACATGGTCATTCGCGGCGTCGATCTGCGCTTTGGAAAAGCCCAGATGGCGCAGCAGATCAAAGCCCGCATCATTCAGCTTGTCGACTGGTATGCCCAGCGTCTCGCGGCAGAAGGTCTCGCCCAGTGTCCATTGATTGAACACGAAGCGGATGTCGAAAGCCGACGGCAGCGCGGCCTCGACCTTGGCAATTTCCTCGGGGCCAAAACCATGCCCGATCAACGCGGTGTGGTTGATGTCAGGGCAATTGCCCAGCGAGCCATGACCCTCGGCGAAGGCGGTGATCTCGGCGATCTGTGCCTGCGTGTAGCCCATCTTGGTCAGTGCGGCGGGCACCGACTGGTTGATGATCTTGAAATAGCCGCCGCCTGCCAGCTTCTTGAATTTCACCAGCGCGAAATCAGGCTCAATGCCGGTTGTGTCGCAATCCATGACCAGCCCGATGGTGCCGGTAGGGGCGATCACGGTGGCCTGCGCGTTGCGATAGCCGTGGGCCTCACCCAGTTCCAGCGCCTCGTCCCAGGCGGCACGGGCCAGCTCAACCAGCCGGGTATCCGGGCAATGCGCGGCGTCAAGCGCCACGGGTGCCACGTTCACCGCTTCATAATCGGCCAGCCCATGCGCGGCGCGGCGGTGGTTGCGGATCACGCGCAGCATGTGGTCGCGGTTTTTGGCAAAGCCCGGGAACGCACCCAGCCCTGCGGCCATTTCAGCCGAAGTGGCATAGGACACGCCGGTCATCAGCGCAGTCAGCGCGCCACAGAGCGCGCGGCCCTCGGGGCTGTCATAGCCCAGCCCCATGTTCATCAGCAGGCCGCCGATATTGGCATAGCCCAGCCCCAGCGTGCGGAACTCATAGCTGCGCTGCGCGATCTCCTTCGACGGGAACTGCGCCATCATCACGCTGATTTCCAGTGTCACGGTCCAAAGGCGGGTGGCGTGGATATAGGCCTCGGCATCAAACGCGCCGTCAATGTGGAATTTCAGCAAGTTCATCGAGGCCAGGTTGCAGGCCGTATCATCGAGGAACATGTATTCCGAGCACGGGTTAGAGCCGCGGATCGCCCCATCCGCCGGGCAGGTGTGCCAGGCATTGACCGTATCATGAAACTGGATGCCGGGGTCGGCGCAGGCCCATGCGGCGTGGCCTACCTGCTCCCACAACTCGCGTGCCTTGATGGTCTTGGCGACCTTGCCATCGGTGCGGCGCAGCAATTCCCAGTCGGCATCATCGCGCACGGCCTGCAAAAAGGCATCGGTCACGCGCACCGAGTTGTTGGAATTCTGGCCCGAGACAGTGACATAGGCTTCCGAGTCCCAGTCGGTGTCATAGGTGGGAAACTCGATCGAGGTATAGCCCTGACGCGCGTATTGCAGGATGCGGTTGGTGTAAGTATCAGGGATCATGGCTTTCTTGGCCGACCGGATCGCAGCTTTGAGGGCCGGGTTCTTGGCCGGGTCCACCGCATCTTCGCTGGTGCCGTAGCATTCGCGGATCGCGGTGAAAATCTCGTTGAGGCGCAGCTCATGCGCTTTTGAGCCCGCGACGAGGCTGGCCACTTTCTGCTCCTCGATCACCTTCCAGTTGATGAACGCCTCAATATCGGGGTGATCCATGTCGCAGATCACCATCTTGGCCGCGCGCCGCGTGGTGCCGCCTGACTTGATCGCACCCGCCGCACGGTCGCCGATCTTCAGAAAGCCCATCAGGCCTGATGATTTGCCGCCGCCCGAAAGCCGTTCACCCTCGCCCCTGAGCGAGCTGAAGTTGGTGCCGGTGCCTGAGCCGTATTTGAACAACCGCGCCTCACGCACCCACAGGTCCATGATACCGCCCTCGTTCACCAGATCATCGCTGACCGACTGGATGAAACAGGCATGCGGCTGGGGGTGCTCATAGGCCGATTTTGATTTCACCAGCTTGTGGGTGAAAGGATCGACATAGAAGTGCCCCTGCCCCGGGCCATCAATGCCATAGGCCCAGTGCAGGCCGGTGTTGAACCATTGCGGGCTGTTGGGCGCGGCCATCTGGGCGGCCAGCATGAAGCGCATTTCATCAAAATAGGCGCGCGCGTCGGCCTCTGCGGTGAAGTAGCCGCCCTTCCAACCCCAATAGGCCCAGGCCCCTGCCAGCCGGTCAAACACCTGCCGCGCCGAAGTTTCGCCGACGAATCGTTCCTCGGCCGGCAGCTCGGCCAGCGCCTTGTCATCGGGGACCGAGCGCCAGAGGAATTCGGGAACACCCTTCTCGGTCACTTTCTTCAGCCGGGCCGGAACACCCGCCTTGCGGAAATATTTCTGGGCAATCACATCCGAGGCGACCTGGCTCCAGCCCTGCGGAACCTCGACACTGTCATTGCGAAAGACCACGGTGCCGTCCGGGTTGCGGATCTCTGACACCAGTGTGGTGAACGCCAGTGCTGCATAGGCGTCCTGCCCGTCCCTGGTGAATTTGCGCTCGATCTTCATTTGCCTGTCCCTTTTTTCTGTCGCCTCGTCAGCATCGCCGTCAGCCCCGCCAGACAACCACGTCCGCGCCACACCCGTGCCAGTGCGGCGCCGCCCATGCCTTTTTTTGCGCAATGGGTTCGTTTGGGTTCTTGGTTGGCCGGGCCCGTGCGTCCAACTAGATGTTGTGTCCGCGCCACCGACTAGCACAACCTGACGCAAAATGGGGTGAGGCGTCAACGAATTTTTCACACCTTCAGGGCTGATTTTGTGCTTGACCTCTGTTCAACCCATAATTGTTGAACCTGCCCCCGAAGCGCCGTTGCAAGACTGTCACAATTGCCGCCCCATGGGCGCTTCCGCCGCTGAACCCACCCTGCGTGCGCCACGCCTCCAGATCGAATCCGCCTAAACGAACAGTGCGCGGCGCGTCTTCATCTTGCCTGAAATACGCTGGGGGTGAATGGGCCGAAAGGCCCAGAGGGGGCAAAGCCCCCTGCTGTTTCCGACACAGCAGAAAGGGGGGCTGATGCCCCCCTTTCCAGTCGTGTCAGCCAAAGGCCGCGTCAGCCAGAACCGGTGTCAGTCAAAGGCCGCATCGGTGACGGCATGGGTCCATGCCCCTTCCGGCGCGGCAGAGATCACCGGGTCCGAGCCACCGCCCAGCAGCGTGGCCACCGTGCGCTCATAGGCTTCGATATCCAGCACACCATTCGAGCCTTCAGTCAGCAGCCCGACTTCGCTTACCATGCGGATCTGGTGCTCTTCGGTCTGGGCGCCGGTTTCGTCGTTATCCAGCACGATCATCGCCGCTTCTTCTGGGTTTTCCGCCGACCATTCCCAGCCGCGCATCGAGGCACGGACGAATCGCGCCATGCGATCGACGAACTCGGGGTCTTCCAGCCGGTCTTCCAGCACATAGAGCCCGTCTTCCAGCGTCGCGACGCCCTGATCTTCATATTTGAAGGTGATCAGCTGATCTTCGCTGATACCGGCATCAATCACCTGCCAGTATTCATTGTAGGTCATGGTCGAAATGCAATCGGCCTGGCGCTGCAACAGCGGGTCAACGTTGAAGCCCTGACGCAGCACTTCCACGCCATCATCACCGCCTTCGGTCGGAATACCCAGCGTCGACATCCAGCTCAGGAACGGATATTCGTTGCCAAAGAACCAGACGCCCAGCGTGCGACCCGGGAAGTCTTCCGGCCCCGTCACACCGCTCTCGGCCAGACAGGTCAGCATCATGCCTGAGCGCACGAAAGGCTGGGCGATGTTGACCAGCGGCAGTCCCTGCTCGCGCGCGGCCAGTGCGGCTGGCATCCACTCGACAATCACATCGGCACCGCCGCCTGCGATCACCTGCGGCGGCGCAATGTCAGGGCCGCCGGGGCGGATGGTGACGTTGAGCCCCTCTTCCTCATAATAGCCGTTCTCAAGCGCCACATAGTAGCCCGCGAACTGGCCTTGGGTGACCCATTTCAGCTGCAGGGTCACATCGTCCATCGCATACCCCGCGCCCGCACTCAGCGCAAAGGCCGCCGTCAGCCCGGTCAATCTTGCTTTCATCATCGCATCTTACCTCCATGTTACCCAGCCCCCTGCGCGATCTCACGCCCAGGGCCGGCGTTTATCTGCCGCGTTGCGAGGGGTGCCAAAAGGTCACCCGCCGCTCCAGCAGAGCCCAGAGCCCATAGAACGCTGATCCTGCCAGCGCCGCTACGGCTATTTCTGCCCAGACCATGTCAAGCTGCAAGCGCCCGACCTCGGTCGATATCCGAAAACCCATGCCCCGCGTGGGTGAGCCGAAGAATTCCGCCACGATCGCCCCGATCAGCGCCAGTGTTGCCGAGATTTTCAGCCCGTTGAAAACAAACGGCATCGCGGCGGGCAGGCGCAGGGCGATCAGCGTCTGTGGCCAACTGGCCGACCATGTGCGCATCTGGTCGCGCTGCATGGCGTCTGTCGCAGCAAGGCCCTGCACGGTGTTGACCAGCATGGGAAAAAACACCATCGCCACCACGACCGCCGCCTTTGACGGCCAGTCAAAGCCGAACCACATCACCATGATCGGCGCGGTCCCGATGATTGGCAGGGCGGCCAGAAAGTTGCCCACCGGCAAAAGGCCCCGGCGCAGAAAATCGAAGCGATCCACGATCAGCGCGAACAGCACCGCCGCGCCCACACCGATGGCAAAGCCTGACAGCGCGCCCTTGACGAAGGTCTGAACAAAATCGACCCACAGCACATCGGTCGAAGCTGCGATGCGCGCGGCGATGGCCGAGGGGGGCGGCAGGATCACCCGCGGCACCGACAGTGCACGCACCACCACCTCCCAGAACCAGATCAGCGTCAGGCCAAACACAACCGGTGCCAGCAGTGCCTGCAACCGCCCGGCCAGCCCCTTGCGCAAACGCAGACCGGCCAGAAACGCCACCAGCATCCACGCCCCCAGCCAGACCGCCACCACGGCGGGCCAGAACGCCGCGCCCTCGGCCCCGGTCTGGCGAAAGGCCAGCCCAACGGCCGCCGTCAACAGACCGCTCCAGATTGCCAGCAGAAGCAGTGCGTAGAACCAGCGCGAGTTGGGTTTACGGCGGCTTCTGTCGACGATCAGCGACAAAAGCACCGCCGCCACCAGTGCGACGATCACCGGAAAACGCGGCTGCGCATCCGCCGCCGTCAGACCCAGAACCACGGCGGTGAGCGTGGCCAGCGCAAAGCCCAGCCGCTGCCAGCCGCCCGTCGCCTGCACCAGCCCCGTCATTGCGCCATCCCCATCCGCTTCAGCGTTGCGCGCTGGATCAGACCGATCACACCGACCATCGTTGCGGCCAGAATCGCCGCCGCGAACAGCGCAGACCAGATCTGCACGGTCTGGCCGTAATAGCTGCCGGACAGCAGCCGCACACCCAGGCCGCCCTGCTGAACCGGCAATTCACCGACGATCGTCCCCACCAGCGCCGCCGCAATCCCCACCTTGAGGGACGCGAACAGATACGGCATCGACGAGGGCAATCGCAGCCGCAGGAAGACGGCCAGCCCTGGTGCGGACCAGGTTTTCATCAGGTCCAGTTGCATGGCATCGGGCGCGCGCAGCCCCTTGACCATGCCCACAACTACCGGAAAGAAGCTCAGGTATGCCGCGATCACGGCCTTGGGGATCATCCCCGAAATGCCCACCGAGTTGAGCACCACGATGATCATGGGCGCCAGCGCGATGATCGGAATGGTCTGGCTGGCAATCGCCCAGGGCATCACGCTGGCATCCATCGCCCGGTTGTAGACAATGCCCACGGCCAGCGTGATCCCCAGTCCGGTGCCGATGGCAAAGCCCAGCATGGTGGCCGAAAACGTCACCCAGCCGTGGTAAACAAGGCTGCGATTTGACAGCGTGCCGGTGTTCCACCAGCCGCGCCGCCCGGTCATTTCCTCTACCCAGGTGGAATTCCACAGCTCGACCGCCACCTGATGCGGCGCGGGCAGGCGCGGGCGGTCCTGCGCCATGGTGCGGCTGACAAGCTCGGTGAAGGTGATCTCAGCGCCCGCGCGGGCGGCCTGATCACGCTCCCACTGTGCATTCATCGGCACAACGGCCAGATACCAGCCGATCAGCAGCGCGAAAGTGACAGTCAGGACGGGAAGGATGTTTTTCATACGTTTACCCCGGCACCTGCGACAATGACACCTGCGGGAGGGGGGCACTGCCCCCCACCGTCGGCTGACGCCGCCGCCCCCCGGCGTATTTTTGGCAAGATGAGGGGGCGGCGTTTAGTGCGGGGGTGTCAGTCATCCACATGCCCCGCCCTCAGACCTTCGCGCACGCGATGCGCGATTGCGATGAATTCAGCACTGTCGCGGATATCCAGCGGGCGCTCAGACGGCAGCGTGCTTTCGATGATATCGGTAATCCGCCCGGGGCGCGGCGACATCACCACAATCTTGGTGGACAGATACACCGCCTCGGGGATCGAATGGGTGACAAAAGCGATGGTCTTCTCGGTCCGCGCCCAGAGTTTCAGCAACTCCTCATTCAGCCGGTCGCGCACGATCTCATCAAGCGCGCCAAAGGGTTCGTCCATCAGCAGGATATCGGCATCAAAGGCCAGCGCGCGGGCGATGGAGGCGCGCTGCTGCATGCCGCCGGAAAGTTGCCAGGGGAATTTCTTCTCAAACCCCTTCAGTTCCACCAGTTCGAGCACCCGCGCAACCCGCTCGCGCTGATCAGCGCGCGCGTAGCCCATGATCTCCAGCGGCAGCCGCACATTGCCCTCGATGGTGCGCCACGGATAGAGGCCCGCCGCCTGGAACACATAGCCATAGGCGCGCGCACGGCGTGCCGCTTCAGGCGACAAGCCGTTGACAGTGATCTTGCCCGATGTGGGCTGCTCCAGATCGGCAATGACGCGCAACAGGGTCGTCTTGCCGCAGCCCGAGGGGCCGATAAAGCTGACAAATTCGCCCTTGTTGATGGTCAGGTTCACGTCCTTGAGGGCGTGAACCGGGCCGTCATTGGTCTGAAAGGTGAGGTTGAGGGTCTTTGCCTCGATCACCGCATTGGACGCGCTCACCTGCATCACACCCCCGTCGCGGGGACGCCGCTGCGCACGACAGGGCGCGGGGCGGTCAGGTCTTTCCACTGGCTCAGCGCGCGGTTCACCGCCGGGCGGGCCTCGCGGGCGACAAACTGGCCGTGGCCCTCCTGCGGCCGCATCTCGCCGTCATGGACAGCCACACGCCCGCGTGTCAGCGTGAATCGTGGCAGGCCCTTGACTTTGTGGCCCTCGAACACGTTGTAATCAATGGCAGACTGCTGGGTGCTTGCGGTGATGGTTTTTTCCCTCGACGGGTCCCAGACAACCAGATCGGCATCCGCGCCCACCAAGACCGCGCCCTTTTTCGGGTAGCAGTTCAGGATCTTGGCGATGTTGGTGGAGGTGAGCGCCACAAACTCGTTGGGCGTCAGTCGCCCGGTGTTCACACCTTGCGTCCAGAGCATCGGCAACCTGTCCTCCAGCCCACCGGTGCCGTTAGGGATTTTTGAGAAATCACCGAGACCCATGCGCTTCTGCTCAGTGGAAAACGCACAATGATCGGTGGCCACGACTGACAGAGAGCCCGATTGCAGGCCGGCCCAGAGGCTTGCCTGATGTTCCTTGTTGCGAAACGGCGGCGACATGACGCGGCGGGCGGCGTGGTCCCAGTCGGCGTGGAAATACTCGGACTCGTCCAGCGTCAGATGCTGGATCAGCGGCTCGCCAAAGACGCGCTTGCCCTGTTGGCGGGCGCGACGGATGGCCTCATGGCTGTCCTCGCAGGAAACATGGACCACATAGAGCGGCACGCCGGCCATATCGGCGATCATGATCGCTCGGTTGGTCGCCTCACCCTCCACCTGCGGGGGGCGGGAATAGGCGTGGCCCTCAGGACCATTGTTGCCCTCGGCCAAAAGGCGCGCGGTCAGATCGGCCACCACATCGCCGTTTTCGGCATGAACCATCGCCAGCCCGCCCAAGTCGCCCGCCCGGCGGAAGCTGGCGAACAGTTCATCGTCATTCACCATCAAGGCGCCCTTGTAGGCCATGAAATGCTTGAAACTGGTGATCCCGGCCTTGACGCTGTCTTCCATCCCGCGCCAGACCTCTTCACCCCACCAGGTGATGGCCATGTGATAGCTGTAGTCGCAATGCGCGCGGGTGGATTTGTTGTGCCACATCTTGGCGGCATCCATCAGACCCTGCCCCTGCCCGGGCAACACGAAATCGACCACCATCGTGGTGCCCCCGGCCAGCGCGGCACGGGTGCCGGATTCAAAATCATCGGTCGAATAGGTGCCCATGAAGGGCATCTCCAGATGAGTATGCGGGTCAATCCCGCCGGGCATGACATAGCAGCCCGAGGCATCCAGCTCGGTATCTCCCTTCAGGTTCGGGCCAATCTCGGTGATCGATCCGTTCTCGATTCGGATATCGGCCTGATAGGTCAGGTCATGGGTGACGATGGTGCCGTTTCTGATGACGGTGTCGGGCATTCGGGCGCTCCCTCGTTATGAAGCGCTGGCAGGATTGGTGCCGGTAAATGGCGAAAAACATTCCAAAAATCCGGTCCTTTGCCCTGTCAACGCGGTGTTCATGGGCGGCTTGGGGGGTCTTGGGGGGCGCAAAGCCCCCCAGGCGGGGGGGGTGGGGGGGGGGGGGGGGGGCCCCCCCCCCCCCCGGGCCACCCGCTGTGGGGGGGGACCCCGCCGGGGGGGCACACCCCCCCCCCC
>JAFIEK010000066.1 GCA_020832545.1 Pararhodobacter sp.
TCATGTCCGCAGGTTGGATTTCTCAGCCAATCCAAAAATTTCGCGACAGAACCCAGTTCGGCGCGTGCGCCGACGACTATCATCAGTTCCGACGTCTAGATCGATGTCTGCAATGTCGTGATGCTACATGCCATCAAGAAACCGCGAGTGACTGCCGATTGTGCCTATGAAACGCGCCGGCACCGACGCATACTACCACACAAGTTAAAGAATTGATGTCGAAACCCTGCACAGCGAGCACATCAGTCACCGGTCAGGAGGATGCGACACTGTCGCCTGAGGAGTACGCTATGAAAGTCGGGACGCGGGACACCACTTCGCGCAAAGACCATCGAAAGGTGAACCAATTTGGTGGGATTGCACCGGACGGCTTCCAAATAACGCAGATGGACAACCACTACCGCCGCAGCATTTCTGTCGTGGATAAATTCAGTGCTTATTCTGCCCTGATGGAAATTTCCAAGTCATATGGTTTTGGCACATTCAGCCTGCTGGTTTTTCCTGTGGAGCAGTCGTTGAAATATGCACCGACCCTCTACATAACCAACAATTCCAACGAATTCCTTGAGAAGTACGACGATGGAAATCACCTGCCAAACAACTACACTATCTTTCGGCTCCGCCAGTCCACAGAGCCGATAACCTGGGACATCCGCACCTATCAGCACGACGCGCGCAAGGTCGAGCGCAAGCGGACGATCGATCTGCTCGCCGAGTACGGCATGTTCATGGGCGCAAACTTTGGTCTCAATGACAATCGCGGCAATCAGGGTGCCATGATCTTTTCCGGCGATCGCGACATACCGAACGTGACGGAGCTGGCAGAGCTGAACCTTTTATCGAACGTGATTTTTGACAGGCTGGACATCCAGCCCGAAAGCAACAGCGAGAGCATAACATTCCATTTGTCCGAACGTGAGCGGCAAGTGCTCGAATGGGCATCGGCAGGTAAGACCAGCTGGGAGATCGCCTCAATCATCGAGTTGTCCGAGCATACTGTGAACCAGTATCTCGCCTCGAGCATTCTGAAGTTGGGGGCAACCAACCGTATCCATGCGGTCGCCAAGGCGCTTCGGCTTAAGTTGATCGACTAAGTGGCGAATACACAGGTTCCGGGTCGCGCACAGGCTGCAGCAGAAGCTAGCGTTACCGAATGCATTCACATTCATATCCGGAAAGCCCAATTATGACATCGCAGAAGGCCCTGTTCCTCGCTGTTCTGGCCGCAGCCGGCCTGGTGCTGTCGCTTGCCTCGTCCTTTCCCGCCATTGCCATTGCCTTGCAAAGCTACGAGCCGCTCCCCTTGGCGGCGTTGCGGCTGACGCTTGCTGCTTTGGCCGGGGTCTTTTTTCTGGTGGTGACACTGCCGCAAGGTATTGACATGCGCGCGGCGGTCAAGGTGATCGCTGCGGGATTGCTGGTGTCGGCGGCCTTCGTTCTGGGCAACACAGGTCAGCTGACCGTGTCCATCGGTGCGGCGAGCTTTCTGCTCGGCATGCAGCCGCTCTATATGGCTCTGTTCAGCGTGCTCTTGCTCCGCGAGGTCTTTGGGCCGCGCAACTGGCTGGGTCTGGGCGTGTCGTTTGCGGGGTTGGCGTTAATCTCGGTCGGTCAACCTCACGGTCTGCAATTCGGGGCAGGCGCGACGCTGTTGGTGGCCGCTGCGCTCTCCAACGCGGCATCCGCGCTGGTGCAACGCCCGCTGCTGGTCGTTTTCAATCCTCTGCGGCTAAGTGCTTTGATCTTCATTGCGGGGGCCTTCTGGCTGTCGCCATGGCTGGCGCAGGGCATCAGGCAGCTGTCGGTCGCTCCCGTCGGGCCGACTCTGGCCGTGGTCTATCTGGCGCTTGTTCCCACATTCGCCGGGCAAATTTGTCTGGCTTACACGATCCGGTTTCTGGGCGTGGCGCGCGCTGGGGTCATGTTTTATCTGATCCCTGTCGTCGCGACGGCAATCGCCTGGATCGGCCTGGGTCAGCGTCCGGAGCTTGCCACAATCGCGGGCGGGGCTTGCATTCTGGTCGGCGTTGTGCTGGCTTCCCGGGCTCGCCGCGTCCCGAGGGTCGAGGTTGGCGAACCCGGCTGACCACTAGATTTCAGGATATTTCCACAACCCGGAGCCTGCTAGTTTTTTGATGTAGGGAAAATACATCTTAAGTCGGTACTGTTTTGGGGTTCTTTGGAGGGCACCCCGAAGATTGCTCAGCGCCGACTGACGCTCGGTCAGCCCATGCCGATGCAGGAGCAAACCTGCGTCGCAGCCGCCGAGCGCCAAGGGGAGGCAATGGTGGCAAATTATCGGTTAATGCACGACGGGTCCTGCGACCCGATTAACGGCTCTGCCCACGTGTCGTCGGCAGGGAGGCTTTGATGGGCAGCTATGTTCTCAGCCGACTTGCTCAGGCGGTGGTGGTGTTGCTGGCGGTTGCGTTCATCACGTTTTTGCTGCTGCACCTGAGCGGTGACCCTGCGCTGCTTCTGATGCCACCCGATGCCACGCGCGCGCAGGTCATCGAATTCCGCACGCAGATGGGTTTTGACCGGCCGTTTTTTGAGCAGTTCTTCCAGTTCCTGGGGCGGATCCTGTCGGGCGATCTGGGATACTCTTGGCGTTTTCAGGAGCCGGTTCTGCCACTGGTTCTTGAACGCCTGCCGGCCACGGCGCTTTTGGCTGTCACGGCGCTGATCTTCTCGCTGATCATCGCGATTCCGGTGGGTGTGATCTCGGCAGTCAAGCGCGATACGCCGATCGACAACGCCTCGATGGTGCTGGCGCTGCTGGGTCAGTCAATCCCGGGATTCTGGATCGGTATAATGCTGATCTTTCTCTTTTCGGTCAAGCTCGGCTGGTTGCCGACCTCTGGCTGGGAGACCCCGCAGTCCATCATACTACCCGCCGTCACGCTCGGTCTGGCGCTGGTGGGCCGCAATGCCCGTCTGGTCCGGTCGAGCATGCTTGAAGTTCTCGGCGAAGATTACGTCAAGGCGGCCCGCGCGAAGGGGTTGTCGGAATGGCGAGTGGTCAACCACCACGCTCTGAAGAATGCACTGCTGCCCGTGGTGACCGTCGTGGGTCTGGAGCTGGGCATCCTGCTGGGCGGAACCGTAGTGATCGAAGTGGTCTTTGCCTGGCCCGGTATCGGGATGTTGTCCGTGCAGGCGGTGACCGGGCGAGATTACCCGATTGTGCAAGCAGTCATCCTTTTGAGTGCGGTCCTGTTCACGCTGACGAACCTTGCGGTTGACCTGCTCTATACGCGGATCGATCCCCGCATCGGCTACAAGTAGAGGGCGTGACATGAGCCAACGGATTGCAGGTCCCGGCACGCTTGCCGAACAAACGCCGCCACCGCGCAGCGCCGGCGGACTTTCACGCCCGGCTGAAGTGTTACTGGGGATCATCACAAGCAAGAAGGCGATGTTCGGAATTCTGGTGATCCTGATGGTCGTGATCTGCGCGGTTTTCTCGCCATGGATCGCGCCGCATGACCCGGCGGCACAGTCGCTGGCGTTTCGGCTTGCGCCGATGTTTTCGACCGCGCCGGACGGCACCTTTCATTTACTGGGCACCGATCATCTGGGTCGCGACGTTTTGAGCCGGGCGATATACGGCGCGCGCGTTGGCCTGATCGTCGGCCTCTCTGTGGCGCTCATCGCCACCTTCATCGGTGTCACGATCGGTCTGGTGGCAGGCTATTTCGGTGGATGGATCGATGCGGTCCTGATGCGGCTGTGCGATGTGCAGCTGGCGCTTCCCGCGATCCTGCTGGCCATCGCGATTCTGGCGATCACCGGGGTGAGCCTGCTTAATATCGTGCTGATCCTTGCGCTGACGCAATGGGTGGCCTTTGCCCGCGTCGTGCGCAGTGCCACGCTCTCTGAGAGGGAAAAGGAGTATGTCCTGGCAGCACGGGCACTGGGGTTCGGATCTGCGCGGATCATCTACCGCTACATCCTGCCTAACGTTTTTGCGCCGATCATCGTGATTGCGACCTTCGCCGTCGCACAGGCCATCATCATCGAAGCCGCGCTGAGTTTTCTGGGCCTCGGCATATCGGGCGCGACTCCGAGCTGGGGCGCGATGCTGGCGGACGGGCGAACCTATCTGGCGATTGCCCCCTCGCTGGCCACCATTCCGGGGCTGTTCATCACGCTGTCTGTCGTCGGAATCAACCTGTTCGGGGATTGGCTGCGTGATTTCCTCGATCCCAAACTGAAGATGTGACCATGGCCCTGATGACTGATGACAAACCTGATGATGTGGCGCTAGCGGTAAGCAACCTGCATACAACCATCGGCACTGGGCCGGGGGCTGTACGCGGGGTCGACGGCGTCAGCTTCACCGTGCGGCGTGGCGAAATCTTCGGCATCGCCGGTGAATCCGGCTCAGGAAAATCGATGACCGCCTTTTCCATCCTGCGGTTGCTGCCCACGCGGGGCCGCATCTCGGAAGGCTCGATCCTTTTCAAGGGAGAGGAACTGACAACTCTGTCCGAGGCCGGGATGCGCAAACTGCGTGGCGACCGGATCGCGATGATCTTTCAGGACCCGATGACCTCGCTCAACCCGGTCTTCACTGTCGGCAGCCAGATCAGCGAGGCTATCCTGCAACACCGGCGTATGTCGGCCACCCAGGCGCAGGCCGAGGCCATCCGGCTGATGGAGATCGTCGAGATCCCCGACGCGGCCTCGCGCTACAGCGCCTTTCCGCACCAGTTTTCGGGCGGTATGCGGCAGAGGATCATGATTGCCATGGCCCTGTCCTGTGCACCTGATCTGCTGATTGCCGATGAGCCTACAACCGCGCTGGATGTCACTGTCGAAAAGCAGATCATCGGTTTCCTGCAAAAGCTGAGACGGGAAACGGGTGTCGCGATCATGCTGATTACCCACAACCTGAACCTGCTGGCCGAAAACAGCGATCGGATCGCCATAATGTATGCCGGCCAGATAGTCGAGCTTGCGCCGACCTCCGAGATATTCGCCAATCCCCGGCACCCCTATACGCAGGCGCTGCTGAACTCGATGCCGCGCGGGCATATCTCGCAGCAGCGCCTTGTGCCGCTGGCGGGCGTGCCGCCGCGTATCGTCGGCAAACGTAGCGGGTGCAGCTTTGCCCCCCGATGCCCGATGGCGCAGGAGCTCTGCACCACAGTGCCCGAACTCAGGGACTGTGGCGTCGGCCACTCTGCCCGCTGCTGGTTCGTCGAAGGGAGCCCCCGGCATGACAAATGACAGCAAAGCGCCGGCCACTGTCCTGGTCGAAACGCAAGGGCTCACCAAGGTTTTCACCCGGAGCTCGGGTTTGCCATTCTTGCGCCACAAAGAGGAGATTCGCGCCGTCGATGGGATAGACCTGCATATCCGGCGTGGCGAAACGCTGGGCTTGGTGGGTGAGTCCGGGTCGGGGAAATCCACGCTCGGGCGCGTCATTCTGGATCTGGTCCACAAGACGTCGGGCAGCGTCCGGTTCAATGGCACTGATCTGGACAATGTGTCATCGGCCGAAATGCGCGCTCTGCGCCGGCAGATGCAGATCGTGTTCCAAGACCCCTATTCCTCTTTACATCCGCGCATGACAGTTCACCAAACCGTCATGGAAGGGTTGATCGCCGGTGGAGTGGCGCGCGGGGCCGCGGCGGATCGGCGGATCAACGAACTTATCGGCGCCGTCGGTCTGGGCTCTGAACATGTCCATACATATCCGCATCGCCTGTCTGGTGGGCAACGACAGCGGGTAGCCATTGCCCGGGCGCTTTCGGTCGGACCCGGATTCATTGTCGCCGATGAGCCGGTCTCGGCGCTGGACGTGTCGATCCAGGCGCAGATTCTGAACCTTTTTGCCGATATCCAGACCCAGTTTGGCCTGACCTATCTGTTCATCAGCCACGACCTCAACGTGATCCGTTATCTGGCTGACCGCGTGGCCGTCATGTACCGTGGCCGGATCGTCGAGCAGGCACCGTCGGAGGTTTTCTTTCGCGGCCCGCGGCATCCCTATTCCCGTTTGTTGCTCAGTGCTATGCCGAACTCCGACCGCGCGACAATCCCGGGTCCTGAAACGGGGGTACAACCCCCGGTCGGCGTCACGGCTTGCCAGTTCGCGCCGCGCTGCCCCTTTGTCATTGACCGTTGCCGACAGGAACGTCCACCACTGGCCCCGATCTCTGGCGGACACGAAGTGGCTTGCCTGCGTGCCGCCGAGATTGGCCCGGAGTGCGAAATTCGTCCGAAGTCGGTGCCTTCGCAACCAAGGCTAACCAGTATTGCGAGCCTGTTATGATCACTGCAACTGACCCCGAGTCCACCCGCATGCTGGATGCCGACCTGTTCCGGACCGTCGCGGGTTACTGGCCAACCGGTGTCGCTGTGATTACGACAGTCGATGCTGACGGGCGCCCCTACGGCCTGACCGCTAATGCCGTCACCTCGCTCTCGATCAAGCCGTTGCAGTACCTGATCTGTGTCGATCTGCGCGCCACGTCGCTGCCCGCCTTGCTGGAAAGCCGCCTGTTCTGCTTGAATTTCCTAGCTGATGGGCAAGAGGATGTGGCGCAGATCTTCGCGTCGAAGAAGGAATACAAGTTCGGTGAATTCGGCTGGAGCCGCCTGCCAAACGCGCTGCCTGTCATTGATGGCAATGTCGCGCATATCGGATGCGAAGTGGTCGCGGTTCACGACGGCGGCGATCACAAGATCATTGTCGGTGGCGTGACTCATATCGGCATCACGGGGGGTGACCCCCTGGTGTATTTCAAAGGCGCCTTTCATCGGATCACCCAACCATGACACAGCCCATGCCACGTCCCAATTCCGACACAGACGACTCGCTGCGCGCGTATCTGTCGACGCCCGAAGAGCTCATCGTCGAGGCGCGCGCCGGTCGGATGTTCATCCTGGTCGATGACGAAGACCGTGAGAATGAAGGCGATCTCGTTATCTCCGCGCAGTTCTGCGACGCAGCAGCGGTGAACTTCATGGCGCGCTACGGGCGCGGTCTGATTTGCCTGACGCTCAACAGCGAACGCTGTGAGACGCTGGGACTTTCGTTGATGACGCAAGGCAACGAAACACGCATCTCGACGGCTTTCACCTGCTCGATCGAGGCCACCACCGGTGTCTCGACCGGCATTTCCGCTGCCGACCGGGCTCGAACCATCAGCGTTGCGATCGACCCGTCCGCCACGCGCGCCGATATCCGCAGCCCCGGACATGTCTTTCCGCTGAAGGCGCGCGATGGAGGCGTGCTGATCCGTGCAGGCCATACCGAGGCGTCGGTGGATATCCCGCGCCTTGCAGGATTGTCGCCTGCCGGCGTGATTTGCGAAATCATGAACGATGACGGCACGATGGCCCGACTGGAGGATCTGGTGCCCTTCGCGCAGCTGCACGGCTTCAAGATCGGTGCCATTGCCGATCTGATCGCCTATCGTCTGCGGACCGAAGCGCTTGTCCACAAGGTGCGGCGCAGTCGGTTCAACAGCCGTTTTGGAGGTGATTTCGATCTCATCGTCTATCGGAGCCTGATCGACGGCGTCGAGCACATGGCGCTGATCAAGGGCGGCTTGGACACGTCTCAGCCCGTACTGACCCGGATTCATGCGCTGGAGCTGGTCCGTGACATTCTGGGCGGGGGCGAGCTTGAGAACCAAATCCAGCATGCGATGGAGGAAATCTCGCGCACCGGCAGCGGTGTCATCGTGATGCTGCGCCAGCCCCATGCCACCAGCCTGAGCCAGGCCTTGCAGGACGGATCGCCCGGAGCGGCGGTTCATCGCCACGACATCCGCGTCTATGGGACCGGGGCGCAGATCCTGCGGGATCTGGGGGTGCGCGACATGGTGCTGATGACCGACAGCCAGCCAGACCCGGTGGGGCTGGAAGGCTATGGCCTGCGCGTCGTCGATACCGTTCCGTTGTCAAAAAAGAGTTGAGGCCAGCATGAAGATCGCACTCATCTATGGAACCGCGGCTCCCGCCGGTCGGCTGTCGCGCGCACTGGAAGTCTTCGATGGAAAGGTGCGTGCTTCCGGTGCGCAAACGAGCATTATCGATCTGGCTGAAGCGCCCATGCCCTTTGCCGGCATGACGCCGGCGCCCGAAATGGCCGCCACGCTGGACAATGCACTAGCCCGGATCACTGGCGCCAATAGCTTGGCGCTGTTCGCGCCCATCTACCGCGCGGCCCCGCCCGGCGCCCTGAAGAACTTTCTGGACTTGTTGCCCGTCGAGGCACTGGAAAACAAGCCTGTGGCCCTGATCTCGATGGGGGCCAGTCCGCATCATTATCTCGCCAATCCGGTCAGTCTGGGGCCGGTCCTGAACTGGTTCGGCGCGATTGTCCTGCCCGGCATCTACCTGATGGGGCGCTCTTTTCAGGAGGGCGCGCTGACGCCCGAGGCGACCGCCAAAATTGACGGGTGCGCGCGCAGCCTGGTTGAAGCCACCCGGCGTCTGTCGGGCCTGCGCATTCTTCCCCGTCCGCTGGCCGCCAGCAGTGAGGGATAAGCTATGCGTTCCATCCTGAGCCTGCTGGAGAGTGACCAACCCGCCATAGGCCATCTGGTGACCGAATTCGCCACGCCGGGCATCGGGCACCTTCTGGCCAACTCCGGATGCGACTTCACCGCGCTGGACATGGAGCACAGCGGCCTCGGACTGGAGACGATCCGCGCGCTGATCCGCTACTGCGAAGCTGCGGGGATTCCGGCACTGGTTCGTCCCCCGTCGTCGGAGCCGGCGCTGGTATCGCAGGTCCTGGATACGGGCGCGCAAGGCGTGATGCTGCCGATGATTGAGGGCGCCGAGCAGATGGCGGGGCTGGTTGCCGCCGCGCGCTATGCACCTGAGGGGTCCCGGGGGGTGGCAGCGGGCATCGCGCGCGACCGGTATCGCCGCACATCCGTTCCCATGTCGCAACACCTGGCGCAGGCCAACGCCCAGACAGTGGTTCTGGCAATCATTGAAAGCAGTCGCGGTGTCGAGAATGTCGAGGCCATCGCGGCCACGAAGGGGCTGGACGGGCTGATCATCGGGCATGGAGATCTGTCAGTATCGCTGGGACAGGCCGACGATCCGGCAGGTGAGATCATGATGCAGGCCCAGTCCCGCATTATTGCTGCCGGTCGCGCCCACGGGCGGGTGGTGGCGGCAGTTTGTGCCACCGCGTCCCAAGGCAGGAGCCTGCGTAAGGCCGGGATAACGGATCTGATCCTTGGCAGCGATGTGGCGGTCTATCAGGGCGCCCTGACCCACGGGATCAGAGAATTGAGGGCGGCCTTGGCCTGATGGTCGGGCCGGGAAACAAGGTGCCGGGATCCGGCTGGAAGGAAAAACACTATGACAGATCGAAAGCGTCAGTTGAACTTGGCCGCGTTCTGGTATCCGCCCGGAGCGCATAGCGCGGGCTGGCGGATGCCCGGCGCGGAGAAGGGGACCGAGATCAAGTTCGAACACTATGTCCGCGTCGCCCAACTTGCCGAAAAGGGCAAGATGGACATGCTGTTTTTTCAGGACTCAGCCGCGATGGGCCGGACGGATCTGCTGGTCAAGGGCGACCCGGCCGCAGGCCGGTTCACCGGTGTCGCCCGGATCGAGCCGATGACTTTGCTGGGGGCGCTGGCCGCAGTGACCAACGATATCGGTCTGGTCGCCACCGGTACCACCACCTACAATGAGCCGTATCACATTGCGCGCCGGTTTCTGAGCATCGACCACATCAGTGGCGGCAGGGCGGGCTGGAACCTTGTTACTTCGCAGGCCGAGGACGAGGCCCAGAACTTCGGCTTCGACAAGCATATGGACCACTCGCGGCGCTATGAACGCGCCGGTGAATTCTATGACGTGGTTGAAGGCTTGTGGGACAGCTGGGAAGACGGCGGGGTCATCGAGGACAAGGACACTGGCATGTACTATGATGCCTCGAAGGTCCATGTTCTGGATCACAAGGACGAGTTCTTCAAGGTGCGCGGCCCGCTCAACGTGCCGCGATCTCCGCAGGGCCGTCCGATCATTGCGCAGGCCGGTTCATCCGAGCCGGGCATGGAACTGGCGGCGCGCACGGCTAATTGCGTCTTCACCGCTCAGACGACCATCGCGGACGGGCAGAAGTTCTACAAGGACCTCAAGGGCCGTATGACAAATTTCGGGCGCAACCCCAATGACCTGCGCATACTGCCGGGCTTCGTGCCGGTCGTCGGCCGCACTGAAGACGAAGCGCGCGAGCATTATGAAGAACTCAGCTCACGTGTGACCGACGAGCAGGCCATTCAGGCGATCAGCCGGCTCGCCGGGGGTCTGAACCTCGCAGACTATCCGCTTGATGGCCCGCTGCCGGAACTGCCGCCCTCCAACGCTGCACTGGCGCGGCAGAAGATGTTGGTGGATATGGCCCGCACCGAAAAGCTGTCGATCCGCGAACTCGGGCGCCGTTTCGCCGGTGGGCAGGGGCACCGGCTGGTGTGGGGCACCCCGGAGATGCTGGCCGAGGACATGCAGCAATGGCTGGATGCCGAAGCCTGCGATGGGTTCTGCATTCTCTTCCCGTATTTCCCGCGCGGGATCGAGGATTTCGTCGAACTGGTCATTCCTGAACTGCAAAAACGCGGAATCTTCCGGACCGAATACACCGGGAAGACGCTGCGCGAAAATCTCGGAATCTCCATTCCGCAAAATCGCCACGCCATCAAGAGCGCGGAGGCGAGCTGAAACAACATTGAACTTGGACCGTGACCCCGAGGAGGGGGGAACGGCCAAACAGAGGAGGACAAGATGCTAAGAAAACTGACGAGTGTTGCAATAGTCGGTCTGGGACTGGCGCTGGGGTCAGCGGCCGCCAAGGCCGAGGATCTTATCGTGTCATTCGGCACGGATGTGACCGGGATCAACGCATTCGATGGCGTCACCGGTCCCAGCCGAATGATGACCGACCATATCGCCGAAGGGCTGACCCGCTGGATTGACGGCGAGATGGTCCCGTGGCTTGCGACCGACTGGCGGTTGGTCGACGACCGGACATGGGAGTTCGACCTGCGCTCGGGCGTGACGTTCCATAACGGCGAGCCGTTCACCGCCGAGTCCGTCAAGGTGACGATCGAAGCCATCTTGGACGAGGTCAACCGCTCGCCCTACCGGCCGCAATACGGGTTCATCGAGCAAGTCGAGGTGATCGATGATCTGACCGTGCGCATCATCACCCGCGCACCCCATCCGACCTTGCTGAATAACCTGCCCAACCTGAGCATGATCCCCCCGGGGTATTTTGCTGAAGTGGGCGCTGAGGGCTATCGGCGCAATCCGATCGGAACAGGCCCCTACCAGTTCGTCGAGCACCAACGCGACCAGCGTGCGGTGATCGAAGCCTATCCTGACTATTGGGGCGGCCCCCAGCGCTGGGACCGGATCATCTACCGACCGATCCCCGAAGCCGCCGCGCGTGCGTCTGCGGTCCTGACCGGAGAGGTGGATTTCGCCGCCGATATCCCGCCCGAACTGCGCCCCATGTTCGAAGGCGCACGCGGCGGGGCGCGGATTATTCTTGAACCCGGCGCACGCTTCTATCTGCTCATGGTCAACAACAAGGTCGAAGGATATCCGACCCACATCCGCGAAATCCGCGAAGCCATCGCTTATGCTATCAATCGCGAGGCGCTTGCGAATGACTTGCTGCAAGGGACGGCAACCCCGGTCACATGGATGGCGCGCGGCACTCTGGGCGAAGACCCCGATGCAGAACCGCTCCCCTATAATCCCGACCGCGTGCGCGCTCTCCTGGCCGAGGCTGGTTTTCCGGACGGGCTCGACATCGTTCTGGACACGCCTTCGGGTCGCTACCTGAAGGATCGCGAGATGGCGGACGCCATTGCCGGACAGATGAACGCGGCAGGCTTCCGCGTTGAGGTGCGTACGGCAGAATGGGGTGTGGTGATGAGCCGCGTCTTTGCCGGCGAAACCGCACCGATCATCCTGCTGGCTTGGGACGGAAGCGATTTTGACCCGACCCGTTTCAACCAGGGTGTCCTGTCGTCGCAGGGAATGTTCTCGCAAGTGGACTACGCCGAGTTTGACCAGCTTCTTGACCAGATCGGTTCCGAAATGGACCCCGATCGCCGCCACGAGCTGATCGTTCAGCAGCGCGAGTTCGAAGCCGAGAACTTTCCTGCGATCTACATCCTCCAGCTGGGCGTTCTGGGTGCGGTGAGCGGTAAGCTTGCGGACTGGGATATGCAGGCTGATGAGCGCTACACGTTCCATCAGAATGCGATCGCGCAACCCTAATCGGTGCCAACCAGTTTGACATTCAACTGCCGCGGGCTTTGTATCCGCGGCAGTTGGCTTTTTCGGGACGCGTCAACGAGAACCGCACCTGGCGCGCAAGGTAAGGTGGGACAATGTTGCCAACTACGATGCACTGCTGCGTCCGGTTGCCGAGGAGCATATAGTGATTCGGGATTGTCAAAAGTCGCGCGGCCTCGCGTACTGTGAGGATGGGGCGCTCGTCAGGATTCGGTTGAATGAAGTAGTGGCCGTCTTTTGAGATGTGGCATTTAAGGGCGCCAGTTGTCACCGTAGTCGTTGATGTGTGCGTCTTCAGATAATTTGGGACATCAGAGCGTGCTTTCGTTTGGAGGCTCTGGCTCATCCTTGATTGAGTTTATGCGTTTTCAGTTTGGTGGCGCAAGCGCCGCTTGATCATGGTTTTTCGTTTGATCTCCTCTCGCTGTTTCAGGATTTGCTCAGCGCGTCCGAAGTAGACATCGGCTGGTGTCAGGTTCCCAAGGCTCTCGTGGTAGCGTTGGTTGTTATAGTATTCGACGAAGGCGCCGATCTGGCGCTCGAGATCTCCGGGCAGGAAGTAATGCTCGAGCAAAACCCGGTTCTTCATGGTCTGGTGCCAGCGCTCGATCTTGCCCTGGGTCTGCGGGTGGTATGGCGCGCCGCGGACATGATCCATGCCCTTTTCGTCGAGGTAATCCGCCAGGTCCCCTGCGATGTAAGACGACCCATTGTCGCTGAGCAGCCTGGGCTTGGCGACAACAGTCGCGCGGTCGCAACCTGAGGCTTCCAACGCCAGATCCAGCGTGGCGGTCACATCCTCGGCCTTCATCGTCGTGCAAAGCTTCCAGGAGATGATGTAGCGGCTGTAATCGTCCAGGATGGTGCTGAGGTAGAACCAGCCCCAGCCGAGAACCTTGAGATAGGTGAAGTCGGTCCGCCACGGCTCGTTGGGACGCGTAGTCTTATCCCGGAACTCATTGGCCGCCTTCATCACGATATGCGCCGGTGCCGTGACCAGGTCTTCCGCCTTCAGGATGCGATAAACCGATGATTCCGAGACAAAATACTGCCTCTCATCGGTGTATTTCACGGCCAGTTCGCGGGGCGTCAGATCCTCATGCTCGAGCGCGAACTCGATGATGTTCGCCCGGGTCTCATCCGGGAGGCGGTTCCACACAGACCCCGGATGGGGCGCCGTGTCCTCGAGCGCGTCAAGCCCACCCGCGGACCATCGATCATACCAACGGTAATAGGTCGTGTGTGGGATGCCGAGCATGGCCAGCGTCTGACGGGCGGGCAGATGCGAGGCTTCGACGGTGCGGATAATCTCCAGCTTTTCCGATGCGGGATACCTCATGCCTCGCACTCCCCATCCCCGATCATGCTTTTTTTGAGCAGACGGTTTTCCAGTGGGTTCTGTCGCGAAATTTTTGGATTGGCTGAGAAATCCAACCTGCGGACATG
>JAFIEK010000067.1 GCA_020832545.1 Pararhodobacter sp.
GCAGAATGGCCGGATCAAGTCAGAAATGGCAGGAGGGGATCGGCGTCGCGCTTACCCAGATTATCCTCTGTGAAAAAGTGGTGCGTTCTATTCTGCCCCAAGTGCGTGTATTTTGGGTCTTCGATTGCATCATTCAGCGCCTCGAGCCATTCTTCGAATTGTGGCTCCTGCCGATCTCGGGCGCGCCGGGCAACGTTCCAAAGCCGCAGAACCTCGCCCTCCATAGGGGTGGTCGCTTTCCTTGGAACCTCCCACTCCATGAAGTCGCCGCCGTCGATTTCCTCACCTGACGGCAGCGTCACTTCTGGCCTATGTATGAAATCAACGAACTCACCTTTCCTGCCACCCGTTTCGACCGGATGACGACAGGGGAATGTGTCCATGTTGTAATTTATGTCACGAAGCGCCTGCTCAACAGCGGGTTGGCATGCGTCCCAGATCGTGTCGATTTCGGTGTTGTTGGCGATGGATTTCAGGGTGATATGCGGCACGCGGTTATAGACGAAACCGTGGCGAATGTCGTTATAGGTGGGGTGGGTTGCGGGGCTGGCGCGAGTCACCTCGGCTTCCTTGCGCTGCCCTTCGGGGCTGTCGGCGAGGATATACCACGGGTATTTCGCGCCCATGATGCGGGCGCGGGCCAGAGCGAGGGCCACGCGGCTGGTGTCAATCGTGATCCAGCGGCGGCCCCATTGTTCGGCGACATAAGCGGTGGTTCCAGAGCCGCAAGTGGGGTCGAGCACCAGATCGCCAGGATCGGTGGTCATGAGGAGGCAGCGGGCGATTATGGTCGTGCTGGTTTGAACAACGTATACTTTTGGGTCCGAGCGCGACTGGACTGCGCCGCTTATGTCTGTCCAAAGATTGGCAGTTGGAGCGTATCCGTAGTCGTCTGCAAAGCGTCTGTAGTTGAGCTTTCCACCACGACTTATATCCAAACGATCCGCCATGCGAAGCTTTTTCAGTCCGGTCAAAGTGGTCTTAAAAGTTCCATTGCCGGGTGTGAACCGTTGCCCGTTGACCCACACCTCGCGCACATCACCAGAACCGGCACTCCGAGAGCTGGTAAGATTATCGGTCCGATAACTCCTGCCATCAGCATATTCCGCCGAATACCTCGATTCTGCGTTGTCAGATCGTAGCTGCAAGACAGGTCGATATTTTGCCAACTTTGCAGTCTTAGCATACCAAACAATAAAGTCGGCAGTTGACCCAATTAAGCTACTGCCTTCACTGGTCGTCTTCCTGACAGAAATCTGACTTACAAAATTCTCCTCCCCGAACACCTCATCCATCAGCGCCCGCACGCGATGGACATTCTCATCCCCGATCTGGACAAAGCATGACCCGGACTCGGTCAGCAATTCCCGCGCCACCACCAGACGGTCGCGCAGATATTGCAGGTAGGAATGGATGCCATCGCGCCATGTGTCGCGAAATGCCTTCACCTGTTCGGGTTCCCGCGTCAGGTGATCCAGCTTGCCATCCTTCACATCGCGCGAGGTGGTTGACCACTGGAAGTTAGAGTTGAACTTGATCCCGTAAGGCGGGTCGATATAGATCGCCTGCACCTGCCCCTTCAGCCCCTCGCGTTCCGCCAGCGAGGCCATGACCTGCAACCCGTCGCCCAGGATCATCCGGTTCGACCAGCGGGTGGAATGGCGGTAGAACTCCACCTCGGCCTCTCGGTCCTCATCGGTCACGCCAAAATGGTCGAACAGATCCGCCCCGCCCCCTTCGCCATTGCGCTGGTTGCCGCGGCGCAAGTCTTCGATGATGGCCTTGGGGTGAACCTGTTCCTGCAGATAGATCGGCGGCGCATCGGCGGTGACGGCGGCCTGATCAATATCCTTGCCACGCCAGATGATCTGCGGATCCAGATCGGGGTTGCGCAGGGCGTAGGCGGCCTTGATGGGGCGGGCATCATCCGGGTCCATCATCGGCGCCAGTTCCGGCGTAGGGATATTGGCGCGCATGTCGGGATGGGTGATGGGGTCGATGGGGGTTTTGCGGTCGGTCATTCAATTGCCCTGTTCAATTATCGCTGCCGATTGGTTGCGTAGAGGGCGATCCAGCCCAGACGCAATACCATCGACATGTTCACAAAGATCGTCGCTTACGGATTGCCACATTGGGTCGAGTATAAACTCCGCACCTTCACGGCGGGCGATCTTGGCAGCGGGGATGAAATCGCTGTCGCCTGTGACAAGAATTATCGTGTCGACCTGACGCTTGAACGTCATCGACGCGATATCAAGACCGATGCGCATGTCGACGCCTTTTTGCCGCAAAGGCAGTTCGATGTCGTCCTCCGTCAGCGTGGTCCAGGATGTCAGCGCACGGCGCGCTGCGGCGGTTCGTTCGGGGTCGGCGCTAGAGGGATCGGCCAGCACGGCATCAAGATAAGCAGCATGATGCCAAAGCTTGAGCAGGCCTTTCATATGCCTGTTGTATGGCATCCAGTCACCGGTCTTGGTCAGCGTCCCAAGCCGAAGCGCGAATTTGCGCTGGCGTCTGATTTCCTGGAACAAGGCGCGCCGGAAGACTGCCTCGGGTGTCGATTTGTAGTTGATCTGCCGGTTTTTCAGCGGGTGATGCGGCTGATCCTCATAAGGATGGGCATCATAGAAAAAAATGCGATAGACATGGTCCAGCCATATGCCGCCCCGCCCGTTCGCTCCGGTCAGACGCTGAACATGCCGACGACACATCCACCGCGCCGCCGTGGCAACCGCGCCGGGGTTGCTGCGGTCAATGTTTGGCCAGTCTTTCAGGCGCTTCATGAAAAAGCCGCCATCGATCAGGATTGCGATCTTGCGGATGCGGGTCATGATTGACCCCCCGAAACGCAAAAAGCCCCACCTTCTGGTGCATCTCCTGGATCGGTGGAGAGACCTGCCTCGGTGGGGCGTATGAACTCTATATGGTCATAAGCCATACCGGATTTCAAGTTTTTTGTGATCATGCCGGTTCCCCCTGCAGCAGTTCTGCAATCGCCGCATCCAGCTCCGGCCCGAAGTCATGCACAGATCGCAGCTCGGCAAAGCTCCATCGCCCGAAGCGCCCCAGCCGATTGATCGCGGGCACCCATTTGCTGCGCGCGGTGTCAGCCTTGAGCATGGCGTCATGGCCGCGAAAGCCCTTCACCTCGACGATCAGGGTGGTGGGTTCGGGGGTGTCCAGCCGGATCAGGAAATCGGGTCTGTAGGCGCGGGGCGATCCTTCGACCAGATAGGGGATTTCAAAGCCTAGGTTGTGGTTTTTGGTATAGGCCGAAACGCGGGGGTGATCCTCGATCGCAGCGGCCAGCTTATCCTCCCAATCGCTGTCCGTGATGATCCAGTTGATGTGGGATTTGTCCGGGCGCGGGTGGTAGCGTGTGGCCTTAGATGTGTTGAAATTCACATCGCGGGTCGAGCCTAGAGGGTTGTATGGGTCCAGCACCGCCCGCAGGATACGCTCGCCGCCTGGCTTGTCGATCAGCGCACCGAAGATGATGTCGCACACCTCATCCGCCAATTCGCGGTAAAGCAGTTGCGCCGGCATGGTGCCGTTCTTGGTGACCAGATGCCCCTCATTCAGCCATTGGTTGACGATGCGCTTGGCGGCAGGGAACAGGTGCATGCGCGGGGCTTCATTGGCATCGCGCAATTTCTCGAAAATCATGTGTTTGGCGATATTGGCGGCGATGGTCGAATTGCGCTGCACCTTGAGGTACTCGAGCGTCAGCTTTTCCGATGCGCCAACGATGCCTTGCATGGTGACGACCGTGGCTGAGACCTTTTCCGGGGTCAGGACGTAGGGTTCGAGGTTTGAAAAGTCCGCATCCAGCCGGTCTGGCGGTAGATCGGCAGTGTAGCCCTGCACGCGGGGGAAGGTGATTTCCAGCGCGTCTCGTTCGGGGCTGACGGCGCGGACGCTAATGATATCACGCGGTGGCTGCGGCGGGGCCACGCGCGGCCCGTCCGAGAAGTTCAACCCGTCGATCCCCATGATATCGGCATATTCGGTTCGGAACAGGCCTTCATCATCGACATCATAGGAAAGCCGGCGCAGGGCGCGACCAATCACCTGCTCACAGATCAGCTTGGTGCCAAAGGCGCGCAGGCCGAGGATATGAGTGACATTGTTTGCATCCCAGCCCTCGGTAAGCATCGAGACTGAGACAACGCAGCGCACTTGCTCGCCCAGGCGCCCCTTCTTGCCGACAGTGTTCATGACTTCGCGCAGGATGTCGGCATCAGCGATATCGCCGCCCAAGTTTCGTTCCGCCTGTTCACGACGGAACGCTTCGATCTCGGCCGCATGCGCGTCGCGGAAGGATTTATCAATATCGCCCCCGGCTTCCAGCGTGGCACTGTCAATCAATACAGTGCGAGGGCGTTGGAGCCGCTCCCCATCGGTCGAGAAATTCGAGAAGAGTCCACATTTACCATGGACAGTTTCGAGGTTGCCTTCGGCATCCTCGCGTTCATACCCGGCGATATAGTCGCGCAGCAGTTCAGAGTTGGTCGTGTTGTTGCAGACCAGAATGAAGACCGGCGGAATGCCCACCTGCTCTTTTTCCCAAAGGTGGAAGGTCTTCTCATAGTGGCCATAGAGTGCATCAATCGCAGTCTTCAGTTCCAGCGGCAGCTTCTGCGGATCCGGAAGCGCGCCCTTGGTCTTTTTGGGCATCTTCTTACCGATGGCTTTCCAAAGGTTGCGATAGAGCGGCTCTGGTTGGCCCGGCAGATTGTCGGCCACAGGAACACGCGGCAGTTTGACGATACCGCATTCAATCGCGTCCATCAGCGAAAAATCCGAAACTACCCAAGGGAACAGCACGCCCTCTGGCCAGCCAGAACCCGCAAGGAAGAAAGGCGTCGCTGACAAGTCATAAACGGCCAGCAGCCCGAGACGCCGCTTCGCCGCCTCGATTCCTGAAATCCACAAGCGCGCAGCTTCGCGGTTTTCTTCGGCCTCTTTGCGTTCATCCCCGGTTAGCTTTTCAGCCTCGGACTCTGGCTTTTCACGATAACAATGATGCGCCTCGTCATTGATGACCATGATCTTGCCCAGTCCTGAGAGCTCAGACATTACGCGCTGGATCATCTGACCCTCGGTCTCCAACGTCACGACGCTCTCACCATGCCCCTCAAGTGCCGCGCGCGTGCCTTTGGCGATCTGGGTTTTCTCGCGCAGCTTGAACGCATGATAGTTGGTCAGCACAATCTTGGCGCGCTGCATGTCCTGCATCAGATCGCCTGGCACCAGACTGAGGCGCCGGTAATAATTGTCAGCATCATTGGGCAGCAACACCCGCAAACGATCCTTGATCGTGATACCGGGCGTGACAATCAGGAATCCGCGCGTGAAATTCTTCGAGTTCGACGCGCGCACGGCGTTCAGCGCCTGCCAGGCAATGAGCATGGCCATGACAGTAGTCTTGCCTGCACCCGTCGCCAGCTTCAGGGCGATACGGAACAGATCGGGATTCGCGCTGTTGTTGGCAACTTCCAGCCGCTCCCGAAACCGCCTGCCACGCGCAAGTTTCGGCGCAACCTCCGCAAGCCAGACCGCGATCTCGACCGCTTCCAACTGGCAGAAAAACGGCCGGATTGTCTGACTTTCATCGCCCTGCAAGGCCCGCCAATGTGTCAGCAGTCGCTGAGTGACAGGCGAAACCTGCCATTGGCTAGGGTTCGGTAGCCGGCGCCAGGCATCAACCTCATGGCGTATTTCATTGACGAACTCCGTGACGTTGAACTCGACGCCCAGCCCCTCAAGACCTTTCGCGCTCAGTTCCATCTCGGATTGGGTGCCGCCGGATTTCTTGCTCTTGGCCTGCGGCATAGCCGATATCAACTCAGAGCGCCGCCTACTATCGATTACTCGATCCGTTGGCCGCCCGTCACAATCCATTTCCCAGTGACGTGCCGGCATCAGGTATGGGGAGTTCAGAATAGGTTTTTCGAAAAATGACATGGTGCAACCTGTTGAAAAGAGGTGTTGACTTCGGCGGAATTACTCTGGTCAATCTGGTGGTCGCCTTGGTGGCACCTCGCATTGCGCCATCAACACAATCTGCTGATCCTGCGGCCGCCTTGCCGCAGGATCAGTATCAAGCCCCAAGCGCTTGAGCGCGTAGAACAGAAGCGCCCGGCGCACCGGAATCTGCGCCCTGCCGTTTTCCATCCCGTAATCCATTTCAATCGCGCGTTGCTGAGTGGGCGATAGATCAGGATGCGGCCCAATTTCGAGTACCACGTCACTGTGCCAATCTACGTCAGCTTGGGGATCTGCAGTGACCGCTCCCTGCTTGTCGATCTCGACGATCCGTGAAAGCAGGAAGTCCTTGAACACCTGATCGTTCTGGCAGAACGCGCGAGCGTGCCAGCGGAACCCATCAAAGGCCAGCGCATGCGGCTCGATCCAGCGCACGCTGGGCTCAGCTCTGGACATGGACTGGTAGGTTATCTCAAGAGCAGCGGGCGCATGGATCGCGGCCAGAACGTCGCGCAGGGTTTCGGGCGCGACGCCGCGCACAGGTGTGGGCGTTGCGCCACAACTTGGAAACACGCTGATCCAGCTCTGATCACGCGAGACCAGGCCCTGATCGACGGCGCGCAGCTGAGCGAGATAGTCCTCGGCGCTGGGCGTGATGAAGCGCGGCTTGAATGCCTTGCCACGGACATAGGCGCGCTGGCTCTTGTCGTAGACGAGGTTCCGCTTCCAGCGTTCCGAATAGCGTGTCAGGTCGAGAGATGCCTGCTGCAGCGAGATACCGAAGGTGTCCATCAGGTCAGCGCGGTTGATCCGACCATGCCAGAAAACCCGGAACTCAATGAACTCGTTGCGCCTCGACGCGCTCCAATTCAGCTGCTTTGCTTTCTTGCCTGCCACCCAGTTCCCTTCCTGATCCCCCTTGCACTATAGAACTATAAAATAGTCCCTCGCAATAAAATGATTCATATGAACGACTTGGCGACGCGGATCAGCCGTCGGATGCCTCAAAGCGCTGCAAGTAAAGCTCAATCTCGGACACAAGGCGCAAGTCAATCCCGCCATCGCCGCGAATATCTGCCAGTGCGCTGCGGGCGCGATCGCTGCTTGTCCATTTGGTCTCCGGCACATCCGGCGCTGACCAACGTTCCCGTAACCAGGCCTGGTACTGTCCGCACTCTCCAGCCGAGAGCATCTCGGGCGCGTGAAACGCCACAAGGCGGCGGCCAAGCTGGCGCAGGCGGAGATCCTCTAGTGTGGCCACTATCTCCTGGCGGCGACGCCAGTAAACGCGCTGGAACTCTGCGAGTAACGCCTTATCGGCATGGCTGTAAAAGCCGCCATAGATCTGTTTTTCGACCGGAGGGGTAGGTGCTGCAGGATCCTCGGGAAAGCGCGCAGCCAGAGCCTGCCCTACCCGCGTCCGGAACTCGGGCGCATTCGCGATTGCCTCGGCGCGGCGCAACTGCTCGGCGCTGGGCGCCGGCACAGAGAACAAAGCGGGCGACTTGTTGATCGTTACAGAACGGATGACCTTCGGGGTGGCATTGACAGCGTCAAGGATGCCTGTACCGTGCCCTGCAACTCGGCAACCGAGCAGAAGGCGTTGATCCGACGCATCAGCGACGAGACCGGCGCCGTCAGGGTGCCCGTGTCCTGGCTTGAACGCAGCTTGCCCATGGCGCTGGCGAATGGTCCGCCCCCTGCCCCGGGCCTCATCGAGGTGGCAGAACTCTGTGGCATTGATGGCCTGCGGCCCGAGCCTGTCACGACAGATGCGCTGATTGCGGCTCTGCCCGCGGCGGAGCACATCGGCAGCCTTTCCGCACAGGCGCGCGGCAAACTGATCAATGCGAGCGACGACTGGTGGGATTGCCACGAGATCGTGCGCAGCTGGTTCGAGGAAAGCGACCACGCGCACGCGGTGCTGGACGGCAGGCGCAGCCCGCGTGCGCTTGAATCGGCGCTCTGGAAGTGGCTTGAGACCAGGCGCGATTTCTGGGCAAGGCTAATCGCACGTGGGGCCGATGTGCTTGCGGCCGCCGATCACCCGGATGCCGAAAGTTTCACCGCCACGGCCATGGCGCTTGTCGAGGGGCGGGACCTGAAGAAGATCCCGGTCATGGCCGATGTGCATGAGCAGACCATTGAGGCCTGGGTGTTTGATGACCCCGATGTGGACCAGGGGGACACGCTCGAGGAATGGGTGGAACAGGCGGAACCGGAAGCCCCGAATCCGGAGCGCAAGGGGGAGTTGGCGCGCCTTCTGAAAGACTCGGCGATCACGGGGGACTGGATCGACGGGTTCCTGATGTCGGTCACCCTCGCGCCGAAGATGATCGCGCCGAACAGATGGCTCCCCGAGACCCTCGGCAGCGCCGTGGCGAGCCTGACGCCAGACAGCATCCAGCGTTTCGCCGATCTGATCCTGATGCGTGCCAATGACTGTGTCGAACAGGCCAGCCAACCCGCACAGTTTGCGACGGCCCTGTCGAAGCGCAGCACAATGGCGATGCGGGACTGGGCGGCGGGGTTCAGTCATGCTGTGGCCGATTCCGATCGTCCTGGCCCGCCAAGTCGACCGCGCCGGATGATCGCGCTATGATGAGGCTAGTGTCGGATGCCATGACCAGCGGCTTCAACGCAGATGAGGTGAAGACCTTGAGCCAGTGGATTGGCGTCAGGCACGAGCGGAATACCGGTTCGTGATGAGTGCGAGCACAGCCGAGCTGGGTATTTGCTGACCCGGTCAGACGCGATCTGCCTATTTCGTCAGACAGGGCGACGCATGTCGGTGAAACCTTCGCCGTAGTAGAGGGCGGGAAGTCGCCTGCCGGCACCGCTGCAACGCAGCATAGGGCAAAAGCCGCCGGTCGTCACGCCTGTCTTGAAAGGCAGCAACGCGCAAGGGGCGGAGTTTGCAAAGTCGCAAACCGTGGTCGTCGTTAGTGAAATGTCCGGCCCACAGCAGCCGGTCGAGAGTGCTGCGGTGCTGCGGCGCGGCTTCCCCAAACCGGTCACTCATGCTTGCCGCAGCGAGCCCGACGGAGCAACGTCGATGACGTGGACATTCCGGAAGTTCGCGGCGGTTGCAGCAAGGGCTGACCTGAGCGGCGGCAATGCGCAGAAAGCGGGATTTGCAAAGCCCGGGTGACCATGCTTGTAAAGAGGCATACTTGGCCGTCGGTGGGTAATAGCCTTCCCGCTTCTCGCAGATGCGAGCCACTTTTTTGCGACGTCATAGAGTAGTGCTTCCTATCGGATGAACTTGTCCTTGCCTGTTCCGGCAGCCATTCTGACCAGCCACAGGCGGGGATATCATTCACGCCCGTGCCAGCGGCGCGAATGGTTGGCATGGCTGTCCAGATAGGAGCTTTCCCGATAGTGCTTGTCGTAGAATTCCAGATCAAGATGAACCGCCTGAACGAAGCCGGGCAAGACCATGGTGGTGAAGGCGCCGGGAAACCTGCCGTAAGTATCGAATACATGCTGCGCCACCGTGCCCAGACAGGCGATGAATTGGTCGTCATAGGGCGTGACCGAGCCCTTGACCCCGGCGCGGTACTGGTGATCCATGTGCCATGGTCATCGGTGAGCAGCATCGCCAGGGTGCCGAAGCCGCCCGCAGTGGGCGCGGTGCGCCCGGTGAAGCGCAGCGTGAAATGGGCGTGCTGGTCGGTGCGGTCCGGGCCGAAGGGGACGCCGAAATGCCACCCGCTGGCCCCGGTGCCGACCGCCAGCAGCACGCTGGTTTCGAGCTCTGAAAAGGGCACGGGCTTGCGGCGCGAGCGGAAGGCCAGCGGGCCTGAGGGGATCTCCATCCCCAGCCCGAACCGGCGCGCCCGGCGCCCGAAGATCACCTCCAGCAAGGGGAAGCGCTACAGGTGATCCAGCGGGTCCGTCATGGCATTTCCTGCCCGGCGACCGGCGCACGGGGCGGGACGACATCGCGAAAGGCGTCCCAGTCCTTCCAGGCGGGCTCGGGCGGTACAACGCCCAGGCGCGGCGCGAAGGCTGACGTGCCGTTACGCCCGGAGATGTAGCGCGGGCAGTTGGGGAAGATCGCCCGCACCTTCACCCGCACCTGCATCTGCGCCCAGGTAAACGTGGCGGCTTGGGGATCATCGCGCACGATCCGCGCCGTGCCGTTCACCCGCAACCGGCGCGGCTGATCGCCCATCGCGCTGAACAACAACCCGATCGAGGGGTTCACCCGAATGTTGCCGAGGCTTCTGAACATGCCGTTGCCGTCATAATCGGGGAACGCCAGTTCATCCTTGCCCGTCACGCGCACGAAGCCCGGCATCCCGCCCTTGAACGAGCAGTCCGGCTGCCCTTTACTGTCCGCCGTGGCGAGCAGAAAGAACGCAGCACTCTCGATGAAATCGCGGTCCGCGTCCGTGAACACCCGATGCAGGGTGACCGCCTCCAGCCGGTCCGCCAGCCTGCGGCTGGCGAACGCGTCCTGCAACTGGCGGTGGCCATCGTGATAGAATGACTGCGCCGTCATGTTCCCTCCTGCGCGTTGTCGGCCGCAGGCCGCGGCAATGCCTCAGCCGCTGGCCATCTGGTGAACGGTCGTTGCCGGGGCTATGTTCTGGTTGATGCGGAAAAGGTTCTGAGGATCATATTTCGCCTTGATCTGCGCCAGCCGGGCGTGGTTCGGGCCATAGGCGGCCGTGATGCGGCCTGCATCCTCCCCGCCCATCATGAAGTTCACATAGCCGCCTTCGCGCGTGTAGGGGCGCACCGCTTGCCAGTAACCCCGCGCCCAGTCTTTCAGGTCAGTGGCGCGTGCCGGATCAGGGTCAACGGCGGCAATAACCATCGACCAGCGCGCATCGCGCGCGGGCCACGCCGTGGCACCGGTATCGACAGCCGCCGCCGCGGCATCGACGGGATAAAGATGCATCATCGACAGATCGCTCGGGGCTTTGCCGATCTGGGCGATATGCGCATCTATCGCGGCGTCTGGCAGGTCGCTGACATAGGCACCCTTCCAATACCATTGCAGGCCGGGCGGGAAGAACGGATCGAACATGCCCTGAAGCGCCGGGAACGGCATCTCGCTGCGCCAGTCAAAGAGCGGCGGCGGCAACTGGTCCATCAGGGGTGCCATTGCCTTGGTGCCCGCCTCGGCGGAGCCGTCATAGCAGGCGATGATCGCGCAGGCGCGCTTGCCCTGATGCTCCGCCGGAAACGGGTCAATCGGTGGGACGGTTTTCAGCCCGACAAAGCCGCCGACCTCGCGCGGCGCGGTGCGCTGGAAATTTGAAAAGGCCTGCATCACGGCCTTTGCATCGTCGATCCCCCAGAAGACCGGCCCGGCAAACACGCTCGCCACCGGGTGCGCGCGAAACAGAAAGCTTGTCACCACCCCGAAATTGCCACCGCCCCCGCGCAGCGCCCAGAACAGATCGGCGTGTTCGTCAGCGCTTGCGGTCACGAAGGCGCCGTCAGCCAGCACCACATCGGCGGCGATCAGGTTGTCGATCGTCAGCCCGTGCTTGCGGGTCAGATAGCCCGAGCCGCCGCCCAGTGTCAGCCCTCCAACCCCGGTGTTCGCGATGATGCCGAACGGCACCGCAAGGCCGAAGGCATGGGTCGCATGATCGACATCGCCCGAGGTGCAGCCGGGGCCGACCCGCACGGTGCGCGCTTTGGGGTCCACCCGGATGTCGCGCATCGGTGACAGGTCGATCACCAGCCCGTCATCGACGCTGCCAAGGCCCGGCCCGCTGTGACCGCCCCCGCGAATGGCGAGCGGCAATCCGTGGTCACGGGCGAAATTCACCGCCGCGATCACGTCGGCGACATTGGCGCAGCGCGCAATCAGGGCCGGGCGCTTATCGATCATGCCGTTGTAGAGCTTGCAGGCGTCCGCATACCCGGGATCATCGGGCCTAATCACGTCGCCGCGCAGCTGGCTGGCGAGGGTCGCAAAGATTTCGTCCTTCATGGTTTTCTCCTCTCTGTGTCGCGCGTGGGCGGCGTTGCCGCCTGCCCGTCCGGCGCGTGTTGCCGGCGGATCCACCATTGGCGGCACCACCACGGTTGCAGGCGGGTCAGGCAGGTTTGCGCGCCGATACGCGCCATGACGCCGAGGGCATCACGATCCTGCCGTCCGCCTGCTGCCAGGGTTTGAGCGCCCGGCGCAGCGCGGCCTCGATCTCGGCTCGGCGCGCATCGGCCAGTGCGCCGGCCTCGCGAAACACCTCGCCCGCCGGGCCGATGGCCAGTTGAAAATCAATGGCATTGCGCAACGAGTCGCCCACCGTCACCGGGCCGTCGGTGGCGTCAAAACGGATGTCCCCGAACCCGGCGATTTCGAGCTGCTTGCGCACCACCTCGGGTGCAGCCATCGAGAACGGGCCGGGGCCGCAGGTCCGCGCATCCTCGCCGGGCGGGGGCAGGAACTCCTGCACGACGGCCTTGGGCAGCCCGACCCAAGGGTTCTCGGACAGGTCGCGCCAGACGATGAAAACCAGCTCGCCACCGGGTTTCAGCGCGTTGCGGATGTTGCGCATCGCGGCGACCGGGTTTTCGAAGAACATCATCCCGAAGCGCGAAAAGCACAGATCGAAACTGGCATCGAAGGGATAGGTCTGCACGTCGGCGGCGACAAATTCCACATTCTCCAGCCCAGCGGCAGTGGCATCGGCCCGCGACTTGCGCAGGAAACTGTCGACACAATCAAGCCCCAGCACATGACCATCCGGCCCGGCCTTGTGCGCCAGCGCCAGCGCCGTGTCGCCCCAGCCGCAGCCAACATCGACGATGCGTGCTCCCGGTACGACATGCAGCCCGTTCAGCCAGACCGCGCTGTGATGGCTCAGGCCATTCATCAGGATGTCGCGGAAGCGTTCGAACTTCGTGGCCAGAATGTCGTTCCAGAAGGCAACGTATTCGGTCTGTCGGCCAGCGGTGAGTGTCATCTGCTCCTCCTTGGCGTTCAGGGTCGGTTGGCCGGGGCGTTTCGAAGGCCACGGCGGTTTGCCGCAGAAAGGGTTTTGCTGTATCCTTCCACGAACGTTTCCGAGCGGCGCATCGACCCGCCGGGGCTGTTTCGCGCAGTTCCAATGACCTGCCCCCCGGAAGTTCCCTCAATCTGATGTAGAGTCTGCCCAACCTTTGAAGGAGCAGACGACATGAGGAAAAGCCGTTTCACTGAAGCGCAGATCATCGGAATGATCAAAGAGCAAGAAGCTGGCATGGCCACGGCGAAGGTTTGCCGCAAGCACGGTCTCAGCCCGGCCTCGTTTTACAAGCTGAAGGCCAAGTATGGCGGGATGGAGTTGTCGGACGCCAAGCGGCTGAAGCAGCT